>NZ_JAIQZN010000044.1:34380-55398 GCF_023333585.1 Argonema antarcticum A004/B2 | reverse complement strand
AACTGACAACTGACAACTGACAACTGACAACTGACAACTGACAACTGACAACTGACAACTGACAACTGACAACTGACTAATGCCAAAATTTGACTCTATATCTGAGGGCGTTTCAGCTGGGCTTTGGGTGGGTTTGTTTTTTCTACTGGGCTTTTTGTTGCTTCGACAGTCAGTCGCTTTGAGCTTATTTTTGGCAATGCTGGGCACATTATCTACTAGCTGGATAGTCGCTGGGTGGAAAAGCACAGAATTACCCAATCTTCCGCAAGAAACGACTTCTGAACTGAACAGAGAAGGTCGCCTTATCCAGACTAAAGAAGATTTCAAGCAGCGACAAAAGAAACAACGACACCCACATCGTTATAGCTGGTTTTTCTGGAAAAACCCCCGCAAAAAGTGATGATTATACTATCGTGTCCGGTTGCATCGTTAGCATAAGTAGTGATATCGTCAAATTGTCTGTTGTCATCTGGGTTAAATTTTTACCGCAGATGAAGGCAGATACACGCAGATTAACGCAGATAAGAATGATCGCCAGAATTTTTTAGGTAACCGATGCGTAAGATATGATATAAGGTACAAAGAAATCTGGTTTCTGAGGTTACTTCACGCAACTGCAAGCCTCTGGAGATTTCAAATTAAAATTTAACTTCAATTTGAAATCTAAAATCCAAAATCCAAAATACAGATGTTTTTATTTTTATCTAAACTACTGCCTGTTTTCCTTTACCCTTTGGGGCTAGCCTGCATACTGATGATTGTGGCTTTGGTGACGCTGTGGAAACGGCCCAGATGGTCGGCGATCGCAATTTTCTTGGCTTTGCTAGTCTTGCTTTTGGCAAGTAATGGGTGGGTGTCTAACGCTGTAGTGCGATCGCTAGAATGGCAAAATATCCCAGCCGCAGAACTCCCACAAGCACCAGCTATCGTCGTGTTGGGAGGTGGAGTGCTACCGAAGAATCCGCCGCGACCTTGGGTAGAAGTAGCCCAAGAAGGCGATCGCGTCCTCTACGGTGCCAAGTTATACCGAGAAGGCAAAGCTCCCACCATCATTCTCAGCGGCGGTCGGATCGATTGGAAAAACGGTGGGCCATCAGAATCTCAAGATATGGCAGAAATTGTCGAAGCAATGGGCGTTCCCAAGTCAGCTATTTTGCAAGACCCCACTTCCCTCAACACTTACGAAAATGCCGTCAATGTCAAGAAAATCCTAGACACTAAGAATATAGAACGTCGTGTCCTGCTGGTAACCTCTGCACTGCATATGCCGAGATCGATCGCAATCTTCAAGCGTCAGGGAATTGAAGCAATCCCCGCACCCACTGACTTTCTAGTTACAGAAGGAAATCTCAAAGAGCAAGACACTTGGCAAGGAAAACTGCTGAATCTCCTGCCCGACACCGGCAGACTGGGGGACACAACCCGCGCTCTAAAAGAATACATTGGTATAGGAATCTATCGCCTCCGGGGTTGGCTCTAAGCAATTTTAGATTTTGGATTTTGGGCTACCCCTGGGAAACGATCCCATGCCCCATGCTCCTTTTGACTTTTGACTTTTGACTTTTAACTTTTCTAGCCCCTAGCCCCTAGCCCCTAGCCCCTAGCCCCTAACCTAGTCTAATGTCAGACGAATTAAGACAAATTATCCCAAAGTCGCCAGCAGCTGATGAAACTTTTGCTGCCTACCAAGCAACCAGCGAGTTTTATCAAGAAATTAGCTATCGTCAAGAATTTGAGCGTTATTGCCGGTGGTATTACATGACAGCGGAACGCCACCGGCAAGACCTGAAGAAGATGAAGACCGAGGTCAACATTTTTAGTTGGTTTCGCTGGGGAAGTCGCTAGGATAAGACTTCTAGCTCATTTTCGCGGAAGTGTCCTCGAAATTTTTTGTCAAATTTGACTTGTACAGGAAGGTTAGCGCTCACAGGTCTACCTTTCCACTCATGAATAATGGCCACGACATCTCCTTCCAAATCTTTAGCATCAAAGGGTTGGCCGCGATGTTCGGGATGATGGTAAACAATAACAGACTCTTTGATGCGGACGCGATCGCCAACTTTCATAAATTTTAGAATTTCCTTTTGGGGCACCTTCAGGACTGCTCCAGACAACCTTTTTATCTTTGCATAGAACGGCATCAAAACTTATACCGTTTTGGCATGAACTTGGATGGAGTGGTCAGTCGTCAGTGGTCAGTTGTCAGTGGTCAGTTGTCAGTGGTCAGTTGTCAGTGGTCATTCTCTCTCCCACTTTTCCGCTCTCCTACTCCTCCCCTAGCCCTTTTTGACTTTTGACTTTTGACTTTTGACTTTTGAGGCCCCTAGGCCCAAAGCTAGTTAGGAGATTCTTGCGGTGTCGGTGTTGGCGACTGAGAACTTTGAGAATAGAACGTCCGCCAAAGCCCATACCCAGCAAAAACGAGGATCAGCAGCAATGCCAGCACCCCCAGCACTGTTGTGCTGCGATCGCTTTGCTGAGTGCCAACGCCAGCTGCTTGCCGATCTGGCGCGGTTGATTCATCATAAAGCAACGCTCTGGAAGCATCTGTAAGTTCCGATTCCATAGGAGCGGTAGGCACTTCTGTATCTGGTTCTACACTCTTGGGATCGAACAGCACTGGGGGTTCTGGAGAGAGGAGACAGCAGCTGAGTACGATCGACGTATTATCGTGACCATTCTTTTCGTTAGCCAGGTCGATCCAAGAGTTAACAGCTGCTTCAACGGAAAGCTTACCTTTAAGAACCGGCTTGGCGTAATCCTTCCAGGACTTCTCCACCCAACCGCGATCGGAAAGCCCGTCCGAACATAACAGCAGCAGACCATCTTCTTCCACAATAAAGCGCTGAATCGTCGGACGGAGGAGTTCGGCATCTCGCGTCCCCAGCGCCTGAGTCAACGCACCGCCATCCGATCGGCGTAGCGCCTCCCGGTGCAAGCTGCGTCCCATCCGAACTTCGCGGGTTGCCACATCATCATCCACAGTCAGTTGCTGGCAGTAATCAGCGGTTATCCAGTAGATGCGGCTATCTCCAACGCTAGCAATATAGAGTTCGTGGGCATTCCCCAACACTTCCCCATTTGCTGTCTGGATCTTTTGGGGCAACTGGAGGCCCATAACCAGAGTTGTACCCATTCGCTGGCGGAATTCCCTGCCTTGGGCGTCATTCTGGTTGGAAATCATGTTATTGACCACCCGGATAATTGCCGTCAGTTGGTCTATAACTAACTTCGGCGGTACGATTTGCGTTTGTGCGGTCACTTCCATTCGCAACGCCCGCAGCTGGAGTTTGAGGGTTTGCAGTGCGATTTCGCTGGCTACCTCACCTCCTTCATGACCGCCAATCCCATCGCAAACTATGGTTAAGTAGGGGAAAAGCTCGTCGTTAGGCGGCTCATCGCGATTGTAGATATCCAGATTTGTGGGATAGCAGGTATCTTCGTTGCTTTGGCGCATCGGTCCGGGATCGCTTGCCCCTGACACTTGCAACCGTAAGGGAAGTTGAGCGGCTTGCTCTAACAATAGCTGGTTGAGCTGAGTGGCTACAGCCTCCAACTCCACCTCGCCACTACGCATTTGCTGACCAATCTCTCGCAGTCGCTGGGCTACAGGGTCTTTTGCTGTCCCTGTCCAATCCATCCAGCACTCGCCCAGATCCTTTAAAGACACATTTTCTTGTAACTCTGCTGCATCGGCATACAATTCCAACAGCCATACCCGCCAACCTTGAACTCGGACATTTTCTGGCACCAGCAGCGTCGAAGCTACCCCCAGTTCCGCTAAAGGTGTCCACAATTCGAGCATTTGCCACAGCCAATATACCTGTCGTACTGGCCTCGCCTGATGCCAAGCCTCTACAATGGAGGGGTAAAGGTTTCCCTCTTCGTCGATCGGCACGTTTTCTAGAAGCATTACCTCAGCGGTTTCTAGTTCCTCGTCCAGCACAGCCAAACCGTAGACTTCGGGTATATGGAGACGCAAAGGGAATAGGCGTAGGTAAGGAATCGCCTGGTCAGGTAATTCCTGGGGAACATGAGGTGGCAGTTCTGGTTGTGTATCCAGCCAAATTTGGGGTGCAACAACCTGATATCTGCCTTCTACTAGCTCTCCTGCTGGGATCTGCGCTGATGCTGGGTCAGCAGCCCAAAGGTAGCGATTAATTGGCGGTTCGGAACTGCTCATAATCGGCAAAATTTATAAAAAAAATCTTAAATCGGAGTGGGAATGGAAAAAATTGCACTCACAGTCAGGGAAATTTAGGTATTAACTGTTGTAGTGAACGCAATGTAGAACACCCTCTCCATCGTACCTGGCTAGGGTGAGGTAGTTCATCCTATCTTGTGTCAATCTAGTGACCGGAACATCAATTATGTTATTAAGTCTTACGATCATCTGGTTTTTGGCGGGGGCGGCAGGTAAAGTTTCTACCGCACCAACCCTCTTGGGAATTAGCCCCATCATGTTCTGGTTGGTGCTAGGGGCGGTGCTTTGCTCGGTGGAGCTATTTTTGCCAACTGCTTTTACGGCATTCACGATGGGACTGAGCGCTCTGATGGTAGGTTTGCTTTCTACTGTAGTGCGAAGTCCTCAATTGCAGGTGCTGATTTGGCTCTTACTTTCTACGACTTTGATTTTCCTATCCCGTCGCTTGCTACCCAAGCGTAAGGTATTCTCTATTCAGGATGCCACCGAGGGGGAGACAATGACTGAGATTCCGCCAGGAGAGACGGGGCGGGTACTGTACGAAGGCAATTCTTGGCGGGCCCGTTGTAGCGATGAAAAAATCAGCTTGTCTCCCAACCAGAAAGTTTACGTTGTGGGACGACAAGGTATCACGCTGATTGTGATGCCAGAAAACCTTTCAGATTAGTTAAATTCAACCCCCAATAAGATAAAAATCGCGAGTTTCAATATGGAACAATTATTTCTGTTAATTTTTTTAGCGCTTGGTGGTTCTACCATTGCCGGATCGGTCAAAATCATTAACCAAGGCAATGAAGCTTTGGTGGAAAGTTTGGGCAAGTATAACGGTAGGAAACTGGAACCCGGTCTGAATTTCGTGACTCCGTTTATCGATCGCATCGCCTATCAAGAAACTATTCGCGAAAAAGTTTTAGACATTCCCCCTCAACCCAGTATCACCCGCGACAACGTATCTATCACGGTTGATGCGGTAGTTTACTGGCGCATCATGGATATGGCGAAAGCTTATTACAAAGTCCAAAATCTCCAGTCGGCGATGGTAAACTTGGTGCTGACTCAGATTCGCTCTGAAATCGGCAAACTGGAGTTAGATGAAACTTTTACCGCCCGTTCTCAAATCAGCGAACTCTTGTTACATGATTTGGATATCGCTACCGATCCTTGGGGTGTGAAGGTAACGCGGGTGGAACTGCGGGATATTATTCCCGCTAAGGCGGTACAGGATGCGATGGAATTGCAAATGTCCGCCGAACGTAAAAAGCGGGCGGCTATTCTGACTTCTGAAGGGGAACGGGAATCTGCTGTTAACTCTGCCAAAGGTAAGGCAGAAGCGCAAGTGCTGGAAGCAGAATCTCGTCAGAAGGCGGCAATTTTGGAGGCGGAAGGTCAACAAAAGACGATCGTTCTGAAAGCGCAAGCGGAACGCCAGCAGCAAGTTCTGAAGGCGCAAGCTACCGCTGAGGCGATCCAAATTGTTGCCAAAACTCTCGCCACAGATCCCCACGCTCACGAAGCGCTACAGTTTTTACTAGCGCAGAATTATCTGGAAATGGGTCAAAAGATTGGCAGCAGCGACAGCAGCAAGGTGATGTTCATGGACCCGCGCAGTATCCCAGCAACTTTGGAGGGAATGCGATCGATCGTGGGAGAGGTTGGTAATAAAGAGTACAAGTAGGGAAAGTTAAAAGCCAAAAGTCAAAAATTCTTTCTTTTGACTTTTGACTTTTGACTTTTTTCGGCTCTTTCGGAGTTGTGATGCTTTTGTTCATAAAAGAACATTTTTATTGATTTTCTCCTCTGCCCCTCTGCCCCTCTGCTCCTCTGCCCTAATCTTGATGAACCGCCTGACATTGGTTGCAGAGGCCAAAAAATTCCAGTGTGTGATAGAAAATTGTGAACTGGTGCGATCGATGCAGCTGGCTTTCTAGTTCGTGGACGGGACATTCATTGAGGGAAATCGATTTACCGCACTCTAGACAAGTCATGTGATGTTTGTCTTCATGTACTGAGCTATAAAGAGACTCGCCATTGGGTAACATTCTTACCTGTACCGCGCCTTCTCGTTTTAAGGCTTCTAAAGCACGATAGACTGTCGCTAAACCCAGACCTTGGTTTTGGCTACGCAGTTCAACATAGATTTCCTGAGCTGAAATCCCTTGGTTCAGGTTCTTGAGCAAGTTCAAAATGCGTCTTTGACTGCGAGTGTGTTGTTGTGCTTTCATCCTGAAATTTGGTTACGATTAGAACCCGTGCCTTTCTCTAAGCTAACTCAGTTGGTCACACAACCATAGCCCGGTACGACATTAAAATAAGGAAGCTGCAACCTCTAAAGTATCGTTTATTGGGAAAATGGTTGTGTTGAAATATCAGGCTCGAATCTATGTTACTCTGCGGCCTTCAGTTTTAGACCCGGCTGGTACGGCTGTGCAGTCTGGACTGAAGCACATGGGTTATGAAAATGTGGAACAAGTGAGAATAGGGAAGTATGTCGAACTAACGCTGACTGCTGAGTCTCTTGATGCGGCGACAAAGCAACTGGATGTGATTTGCGACCAGTTGTTGGCGAATGTGGTGATTGAAAATTATCGCTTTGAGTTGGCTGAGGTGTCTGCACCGGCGGAGGCGAAGGTATGAAGTTTGGGGTGCTGGTTTTTCCGGGTTCAAATTGCGATCGCGATGTCGCTTATGTGACCCGCGATATCTTGAAACAGCCAACGCGCATGGTTTGGCATGAGGAAACGGATATTTCGGATCTTGATGTGGTGGTAATTCCGGGTGGTTTCAGCTACGGGGATTATTTGCGCTGCGGTGCGATCGCACGTTTCTCTCCTGTGATGCAGGCTACAGTGGAACACGCAAACAAGGGGAAGTTGGTTTTGGGGATTTGCAATGGTTTCCAGGTGCTGACGGAGGCGGGTTTGTTACCTGGGGCGTTGGTGCGGAATCGGGATTTGCATTTTGTTTGCGATCGCATTCCCCTGCGCGTAGAACGGACTAACTTACCTTGGACGCAATTATATCAAAAAGGGGAAGTGATTACTTTGCCGATCGCCCACGGCGAGGGTAATTACTACGCCGATGCCGATACTTTGGCAGAGTTGGAAGATAGCGATCAAGTCCTGTTCCGCTACGAAGGTGAAAATCCTAACGGTTCATTAAATAATATTGCAGCTATTTGCAATATTAAAGGAAATGTGCTAGGGATGATGCCGCACCCTGAGAGGGCGTCGGATGCGATGTTGGGTGGTACGGATGGGTTAAAGTTGTTTGAAGGATTGTTGAAAGTAGCGGTAGCAGCGATGGTTTAAGAGAAACCCGGTTTCTTAAAGAAACCGGGTTTCTGAATTTTGATATAGCAACCGCCAAGGCGGTTAAGACATTCTGAATTCCTGAAACGTTGGCGGATTCTAAACCCTTCTTCCCCTAGCCCCTAGCCCCTAGTCCCTAGTCCCTAGCTATATTAGTTACCCGGCTTCAAACTTTGCACTTCTTCCAAGCTAAGTCCAGTTGTTTGACTAATAGTTTCTTCGTTTAATCCTATATCAAAAAGTCGCTTGGCGATTTCAGCAGCATTTTGTTTCACGGCCTTTTTTACTGCATTACGCTGATCTTGAATAAAGATTTCCCGCTTTTGTAAATCTTCCAATTCTTCACGATTCAAGTTAGCTTGATTGGCAATTTCAAAAGCCTTATAAATTTCCGGCACTTCCCCCATCGTTTCCGGTACTGTTTGCAAACTTCTAGCACTTTTGAGAAAATAGATCCACTTATCAGTAAGTGTCTCTAAATCATCTAGTTCTTTGTTAAATTTGGGTAATTCCACAAAGACTAATTCAATATCATAAATCAGATAATCAACCAAGTAATCTTGTTCTTTCAGGACAAAGCGCGAAATTACTTTATCCAAATTGGGAAACATTTCAAAATCTGTTATTGTTAAGGCAATCACTGGATTCAACAGGGTATAATCTTCCCCTGAATCCAATTGAATCGAATATGCTTTCGCAGCATTATATAAAATTCGCTTCTCAAAACCTTCAATATTCAAAACTTGCATCTCGATAATCACAGTTTTGTTGCCAGTTATTTTGGCTTTGACATCCAGGTAGGTATCTTTGATTCCTCTTATCTTAGGTGCTAAATAAGGATTGAGGATTTCTAAATCTTCGATAGTGGGATTGCCATCATAAAGAATGGCGTTTAAGAAACTGATCAGGATATCTTTGCTTTGTTCGGAACCAAAGATTTTCTTGAAGGCAAAATCTGTTTTCGGGTTGATGAAAATCATTGTGAAACCTCAATTGCTTAACTTTAGTAGAGGCGTTAGTTTAGGAGAAGCCCGGTTTGTTTAAGAAACCGGGTTTCTGATATCTGAAATTCTGACATAATTGGATCGATTGGCAAGTAGATATTGCTACAAATGCCAAATTTGCAGATAAATACTCAACCATCGCCGCCCAGCCGACTTATTGCTGAGGTAGTTTTTTTTGGTAAACTAAGAGTAATTGCTTCTACCTAAAGTCTGAAATGGCAGGTAATCGTGCGGAAACGTTGGTTATTTCCTCTCCTGTTGAGTTTATCTCTGGTAACGATACCTCTGTTGGCTGTTGGACAGACGATTGATGAGTTGTTTCAGCAAGGTAAGGTTGCCATAGAGTCTAAGAACTATTCTCAGGCTGAAAGTATTTATCGCCAAGCTATTCAACTTTACCCAAATAATGCAGGTGCTTACAACAATCTGGGCCTTGCGCTGTATGACCAGAAGAAACTCGATGAAGCGATCGCATCCTATCGCCGCGCCATCCAAATCGACCCCAACTTAGCTCCTGCTTACAACAATCTGGGCCTTGCGCTGAGTGACCAGAAGAAACTCGAAGAAGCAGTAGAGAACTATCGCCGCGCCATCCAAATCGACCCCAATTATGCTCTTGCTTACTACAATCTGGGCAATGCGCTGAGTGACCAAAAGAAACTGGATGAAGCAGTAGAGAACTATCGCCGCGCCATCCAAATCGACCCTAACTTAGCTGGTGCATATAACAATCTCGGCTTTGATCTGAGAAACCAGAAAAAACTCGATGAAGCAGTAACTGTTTTGCGCCGCGCTATCCAACTTGACCCTAACTTAGCTGCTGCTTACATCAATCTGGGCCTTGCACTGTATGACCAGAAGAAACTCGATGAAGCGATCAACAACTATCGCCACGCTATCCAACTTGACCCTAATTTAGCTATTGCATACAACAATCTGGGCCTTGCGCTGAGAGACCAGAAGAAACTGGAAGAAGCAGTAGCCAACTATCGCCGCGCTATCCAACTTGACCCTAATTTAGCTATTGCATACAACAATCTGGGCATTGCGCTGAGAGACCAGAAGAAACTGGAAGAAGCAGTAGCCAACTATCGCCGCGCTATCCAACTAAACCCTAACTTAGCTATTGCATACAACAATCTGGGCCTTGCGCTGAGAGACCAGAAGAAACTGGAAGAAGCGATCAACAACTATCGCCGCGCCATCCAACTCGACCCCAACTATGCTATTGCTTACAACAATCTGGGGAATGCGCTGAGTGACCAAAAGAAACTCGATGAAGCAGTAGAGAACTATCGCCGCGCCATCCAACTCGACCCCAACTCTGCTCTTGCTTACAACAATCAGGGCCTTGCGCTGTACTACCAGAAGAAACTGGAAGAAGCGATCGCATCCTATCGCCGCGCCATCCAACTCGACCCCAACTATGCTAATGCTTACAACAATCTGGGCATTGCGCTGAGTGACCAGAAGAAACTCGAAGAAGCGATCGCCAACTATTACCGTGCTATTCAAATTGACCCCAATTATGCTGGTACTTACAACAATCTAGGTCTTACACTTAGTAACCAGGGGAAACTAGATGAAGCAATCGCTATCTATCGCCAAGTACTGAAATTACCAGAAGATACAACTGGATCTCCAGCCAGCACTCATACGTTGGCGTACAATAATTTAGGATTTGTATTTCAGCAACAAGGCAAATTACAAGAAGCAATCGAAGAATTTAAACAATCAATTGCCTTAGACCCCAACTTCGTATATGCCCAAAACAATCTCAAAGAAGCAGAACGACTCCTAGCATTACGGCGAAATCCCCCGCCACCAAATATAGACGACAGACAATGGTTGCCCAGTCGGAGAGATGAACGCTTAGTAGATGTCTTGCGTTCCGTCGCCCGAATTATCGCCCAAACTCCCAGAGGCAATAATATTGGTGCTGGCTGGGTGGTGAAACGGGAAGGCAAAACAGTTTGGATAGTCACCAATCGCCATGTCATCAGCGACGACCAAGGTACGCGCAGTCCCAGTGAAAAAATCGAAGTAGAATTTTACAGCGAACCGCCTTCGGGTCAATTCCCTCCCCGCTACACAGCCCGCATCTTGCAAATCACCAATCCCGATGACGCCTTAGATTTAGCCGTCTTGGAAGTTACGGGCATTCCCGATGATATCAAGCCCTTGCCCATCTCTTCTAGCAGGGTCGGTCGCACTACCCCCGTGCGCGTCATCGGACATCCCAGCAACGGCGGTGCTTGGAGTGCCGTATCTGGAGAAATTAGCAACGTTAGCCGCAGTGACCCAAGAATACAAATAGACGCTAACCTAGCTGAAGGCAATTCGGGTGGCCCCGTCATCGATAGGCAAAACCAAGTTGTGGTTGCCATGATGGTGCAAATAGCCGATGGTAATCAACCACCGAAAGATGCTGCTGACACCAATCGCACCCAAGCCCCAACCACAGGCGGTTTTGGTTTCGCTTATCGTATCGATGTTGTGATAGAAAAATTGCGTAATTGGGGAATCTTGAAATGAAAAGTAAAAACCCGATGAACTACAAATTCCTACTAACAAGTCTATTAATCTTAAATTTCCACAGCCTTCCCGCCCAAGCTTGTCCCAACGGCAACCCCCAAACCCTTGCCTATATGCGCCGCGACAACAACCGCTGCGAAGGCATTGCTGGCATCAACGTTGGCGGTTCTTTTAGTCTAATTTCCTTCGTCACCCGCAACATTCCCACATTCGGCGACAACCTCAGTTTGCAAATTCCCCGCATTGGCAACACTTCCCCAGATATCAGCGTGCGTTCTTTGGGCAAAAACTATCAATTAGATGACTTTCCCCTTGTACCAAATCAAACTAACTTTACCTTCAACTGGTCTACCCGGATTTTAAAAGCAGCCAATATTCCAACTAACAGCTTACGCGCCTTAGCTTCTGTCAATTTAGGTTCTCAGGTTGTCTACGTACCAGTAATTTTAGGGCAACCTTCCGGTCAATATGAAATCGTGCTTTATTCATCCAAACTCGTCAAAATTCCCACTTTTGAAATTAGCCGCAACAGTCAAGTAGTCTATCGCAACTCTCGCAATTCTCCCCAGCGCGGCGAAGTCGTCTTTAACTGGGATGGACGCAATGCGCCTGCGGGTCGCTATCAGTTGCGCGTTGTTGCCGAATTAGAGCAATATGGTAGACCGCCAGAACAAGTAAATCGGCAAATTACTTTTGAGCATAATCCCAATTGGCTGAGATAATGAGATTTGTAGGGCAAGGCGTTCGGGATATTTTGGGCTAGGGGAATAAGGTTAATCACCTGTGCTACCACTCTTGCACCTATCCCCCTCACCCGCATGGGGTTCAAACCCCTTGCTAATAGCGAAAGTCCTCTGAAGAGGACTGTTAGAAATAGCAACTTTCTTCAGCCCTCACCCGCATGGGGTTCAAACCCCATGCTAATAGCGAAAGTCCTCTGAAGAGGACTGTTAGAAAGAAATAGCAACTTTCTTCAGCCCTCACCCGCATGGGGTTCAAACCCCTTGCTAATAGCGAAAGTCCTCTGAAGAGGACTGTTAGAAATAGCAACTTTCTTCAGTCGGTTTTAACCGACTTTCGCTATTAGCCAGGGAATTGATTCCCTGGCGGGTGCGGACGACACATCCACTGATTTGTCAACTCGTTAATTTTCAGGCCGGTAATAAAATTCTCTGGTCTATATTTCCTAAACTAATTAAAGCTATGACACATTGGCATAAAAACGGAAAAAAAATTCTCAACCTCCTAGTCCAGCCCTTAACATGGATACTGTACGGCATTTGTTTGTGTATCTGGTTTGCAATTATCTCATTTTTATGGCTAGGCTATAAACTCATAGATTCGTTTAAATTGATATTCGCAAATACCAAAACATTTGTCATGCTGCTAATTTTGTTTTTTACTGCATTCACCCTAGCAGCAATCTTACCCACCACCCACAATTTTGAGGGACAGCTAATCGTGCAAGAAATGAGCTTTATCTATGCAGGCGATAACTCAAATAAGCTGTTTCTCAATTCAATTCGCCACCTCAACCAAATCTCGGCTAGCGGCATTCAAACCATGACCTTAACCGGAAAATTTGAAAGTAAATCTTATCCGCAACTAAATAAATTAAACACGCTGACAATTGAATTACCCAAGGAAACGAGCAAATGGAGCCTTTCCCCAGTAAATCCTCAAGAAAGCAGCCAAATTGATCTCTTGGAACTGCGGCTGCAACCAGACACAACTGTTAAACGACTGAGTTATAACTCTTATACCAACGTAAATCAACTTTCCCTATCACTGCAACCATCTGTAAACCAAGCAGAAAAAACTCCTGCCAATTTATTACAGCTTGCACTCGGCGATAAACCTCTGAAACTTCAGCTAGAAGATTACCGCTTACCTAAACTGAAAACCAGTCTTAATAATCCTAATCCTTTTGAATTGGAAGTTATTTTTAAACCTGATATTCAACAACTAAGGTTGCTACTGTCACAAACCACAGATTTATTTATAGACTTACCCGACCCCAAAAAAACTGAACCAAGCCAATGGTTGCGGGGTAACTTAGAAGTAAAAGATGTGCAATTTTACCAAATTGAGCAAACTGGTATTGATGTGAAAGATGAATTATCTAATTCTACTATACTGGAAGGCAAACTTCGCATGGCAGGTCAGGAACGCAATATCGAACAAAATCAGTTTTTGATAACTGAAGAACCAGGCGTTAAACTGCTGCGAAATATACAACTTCACCCCCAATCTCCCCAAGGCTTAGAAGTACGCATTTCCGGGCAAACAAACCGCCTGCAAATAGGGTTAGATTCTCGCTTTCCAGTTGCGACTATCCAAGCTAGTTGGTTAGATGGTATTTTACCGCGAGATGCTATAATTGCTTTGATATCTTTTAGCGCCGCTCCCTTTAGTTATCTGTTGTATTGGTTAGTGGAGCAGTCGGTTAAATCGAATCAAAAATCATGACTCCCTCTACGATGAAAATCGTCGTGCAAACTGCTACAATACCGCTAGCAACCAGCACTGATAAAGGTTTTCGCTTTTTTTATGAACAAAAGCATGACAACTCCGAAATAGCCTAATTTTCTCAATTTTTCAGAATTGCTCTTGCTGTTTAGTCGCCCGACGCTGCCATATTTTTGCGATCCCAAACGCCACCAAGATAGCCAATAAAAGAGTAGTCAATGTCGGCAATACTATCCCCAATACCGACAAAACAAACGAACTTCCCAATTCAATCGTGGAAAATATGGGGTTAGCAATTCCTCCAGTTGTTCCCGTTGAAACAAAGCGGGTGAGACTCGTTAATGATTTAAAAATTCCAGCAGAACCACCGCCTGCTATTACCGCTACAGTCCACTGAAGCAGGGGATCTGGATGAGAAAACATGGAAGCGGTGATGATGGTGCCAGTTACTACTGCGATCGGTGTAGCCAGCAAATCCAATATATGATCTAGCCAGGGGATGTAGTATCCCATAACTTCGATCGCAGTTGCGATCGCAAACGCCGTCAGGGCCTCATAAGTGCCAATCCACTCAAAACCGGGCGCTAGGGTCAAATATCCCGAAAGCGCCGCCATACTCATCACCAAAGGCGGCACAAATACCCGAAATCCGCTTGCGGCGCTCAAACTAACGCCTATGCAAATTCCTAACAGTATATCCATATCACTTTCTTACCTTAAAATATTAACTTTCCAACAAAGCTCACCCTTACTTATACCCACATTACTAACTTGCCTAATCTAGGGCAGACTAACATCCAACCACCGAGGTAGTTAAGCAATCGAGGTTCTTCCGTACTTACTGTGCTAAATTTGTTGGCAGCCTGACTAAGCAACGATTTGGTTGAGAAAGTAATTTTTAGCTAAAAGCCTTGCCCAGTAAGGTTTGCAAGCTAAAGTTTTTACTTTTACCATCCTAAGTCTGAATTACCTATAGCAATCCTAAATGAGTCGTGAACACATATTTATAGCAGTTCCCGCTGTAATAGAGTACATTTTAATAAGGGCGTAGGGGCGAAGCATTCCGGCAAATAACTTATTGGTTATATGCAGAGGTTAATTACCGGAATGCTTCGCCCTTACTTCCTGTACCTATAACAGCGGGAACCCCTGTAATAGTGAATGTTGGGTGACGACGCGGGAAAAGACCTATCTGTGAGCATTATAAGTTAATTACCGCGTCTAACCCAACCTACCATTTGTTTACATCTCATTTAGGATTGCTATATATTATTCGATTATAAAATCATCTTACAACCCAAACTTTTAGGAGTATTGCTGTGGACGTAAAAGCTGCTGTTGCTTTTGAGGCTGGTAAACCGTTAAGCATCGAAACTGTACAATTAGAAGGGCCAAAAGAGGGAGAAGTCCTCGTCGAAATCAAAGCCACCGGAGTCTGCCATACCGATGCTTACACTCTCTCTGGGGCCGATCCTGAAGGCTTATTTCCCGCCATTTTAGGTCATGAAGGTGCAGGGGTTGTCGTTGAAGTGGGGTCTGGTGTGACAAGCGTTAAACCGGGCGATCGCATTATTCCCCTTTACATCCCAGAATGCCGCAATTGTAAATACTGTCTTAGCAGAAAAACTAATCTTTGTCAAGCAATTCGCACAACTCAAGGGCGTGGCGTGATGCCAGATGGTACGAGTCGCTTCTCGATCGATGGGCAACCACTCCATCACTATATGGGTACATCTACCTTTGCCAACTATACCGTGTTGCCAGAAATTGCGGTAGCCAAAATTCGCGAAGATGCCCCTTTTGATAAAGTTTGTTTAATAGGTTGTGGCGTTACAACAGGCATCGGTGCAGTTATTAATACTGCCAAAGTTGAGCCTGGAGCAAATGTTGTTGTTTTTGGTTTGGGTGGTGTGGGTTTAAATGTCATTCAAGGCGCACGGATGGTGGGGGCGAACATGATTGTCGGCGTCGATCTCAATCCTGCCAAGCGAATTTTAGCCGAGAAATTTGGCATGACTCACTTTGTCAATCCTCAAGAAATTGATGGCGATTTGGTATCTTATCTGGTAGAGTTAACGGGCGGTGGTGCAGATTACAGCTTTGAATGTATTGGCAATATTAATGTGATGCGACAAGCCTTGGAGTGCTGTCACAAAGGTTGGGGTGTAAGTGTCATTATTGGTGTGGCTGGTGCGGGACAAGAAATTAGTACTCGTCCATTTCAATTAGTAACCGGACGAGTTTGGAAAGGTACTGCTTTTGGAGGTGCAAGAGGTCGCACTGATGTGCCTCAAATTGTGGACTGGTACATGAATGGTTTGATTAATATTGATAACCAAGTAACTCACGTTATGCCGATCGCGCAGATTAATGAGGCTTTTGAGTTGATGCAACAAGGGAAGTCAATTCGCACTGTTTTGACGTTTTAGCTATTGTTTCTAAAACAGGTCTTACACAAAATCACGAAAAATCAAGCATTGTCGGGCGGGTTTTGTACTAGGGATATCTGTGAAATGCTTAATTTATCGGCTAAACCCGCCCCTACGCCAAAAATGGGTGCGGAAGTCCTGTAAAATCTAAAATAAAATTTATGTCTGTATCTCTCCACCTTGTCAGTGAATCGGCTTGCTTTGGCGGTATAATTGGCTTTTACAGTCATCACTCCCAAGCTTGCAATAGCGAAATGAAATTCGCTGTATACCAACCACCGCAAGCTAGATTACGATCGGTCCCTGTTCTCTACTTTCTCTCTGGTTTAACCTGCACTGAAGAAAACTTTATGGCGAAGGCGGGGGCGCAGCGATTTGCGGCTGAATACGGGTTGATGCTGGTAGCGCCAGATACTAGCCCTCGCCATACGGGAATTGCGGGTGAGGATGATGATTGGGATTTGGGTACGGGTGCGGGTTTTTACGTTGATGCCACGATCGGGCCTTGGAAGTCGCACTATCGGATGTACAGTTATGTGGTGGATGAACTACCAGCTGCGATCGCACAAAATTTCCCAGCTATACCGGAACGACAAGGCATTTTCGGTCATTCGATGGGGGGTCACGGGGCGCTGATTTGCGCTTTGAAAAATCGCGATCGCTACCTGTCCGTTTCCGCCTTCGCCCCCATCAGCGCACCAATGCGCTGTCCTTGGGGACAAAAAGCCTTCACTCACTACCTGGGAACTGACAGGGAAACTTGGCGTGCCTACGATGCCAGCGAATTGGTACTGACGGCTAAGTGCGATCGTCCCATTCTCATCGATCAAGGCACTGCCGATGTGTTTCTCGCCAAGCAACAATTGCTACCAGAAGTGTTTGCACAAGCTTGTGCCAAAGCTGGAGTGCCGCTGATCTTACGGATGCAAGAAGGTTACGATCACAGTTATTACTTTATCGCGACTTTTATGGAAGATCACGTCCGCCACCACGCTGCTGTTTTGTGCCAGTAATCCTAGTTGGAAATTCTCTTTATATCATGTCCTTACGCATCGTTAGTGTAAGAGTGATATCGTCAAATTGTTTGTTGCCATCGGTGGTTAAATTTTTACCACAGATGAAGACAGATGAACACAGATGAACACAGATAAGAGTGGGAATTTTTTAGACAAGCGATGCCACCGTACATGATTTTAATCAGGGGAACCAATGAGGGTAAATGCTGCCCAATTCTTCGGATCGGGGTGGTTTTTGATTGTTGCCAGCATCGCTTGTCGCAAAGCTTGGACTTTATCGGGATTCTTTTGCAGCTGGCGATAAAATTCGGTCATTAATTCTGCGGTGGGGGCATCTGGCACAGACCACAGGGAGACGATGACAGTGGGAACGCCTGCGGCAATTAAGGCGCGTGATAGGCCGATAACGCCATCGCCGGTAATTTTGCCTCGGCCAGTGTCACAGGCACTCAGGACAACTAATTCGGCGTTTAGCTTCAATTTTAGTATTTCGGTGGAGGTGAGCAGACCGTCATCTTTACCGGATGGTGCTAGCGCGATCGCACCGGGCATACCCAATTGTCTAAAATCATCGAGCAATCCGTGTGTAGCCAGATGAATAATTCTGGCGTTGGACATCTTTTGGACTATAGATACTTTGGTGGCCCGATCGCCAGTGATGGCTTGGGTATTTAACAGAGTAGCAATAGTTGTAGCTTCTCGCTCTGCACCCGGTAAACTCGGCAACTGCTGCGGTGGTTCTCCAGGATTGCCAGGAATTTTTGGCATGGTAGGATTGCCAACCACAAGTACATCATTTTCTGAGACTTGTTGCCGTTGCTTATGAGTTAAATCTAGTACTTGAATTGCTGGAGCGATCGAAATAGTATGTTTTTCGATCAAGTATTTACCAGAAGCATCTTGCAAAGCGGCAAAGGGAACGAGAAATAGAGATTCTTGTGGTACGAAAATGACGCGATCTTCTGGATTTTCTGGTAGCAGGTCAGCAATTGGCTGGATTAATAGTTGATGAAGTTGTTTAAGTTGTTGCGCTTGGTTAGTAGGTTTATCTGCTACTGTTGCCGATATAAATAAGCCGCGACCCCGCACACCGATCGATTCGCGGCTAGTCGAAACTAAGTCTGCTAAAGAAATATTTTGTTGCTGCCACAAAGGTTTTAGGTCGATGCGACGAAAGGCGACTTCACCTGTTGGTTTGATTACCCAGATAAAGAGTTCGGATTCCTTGGCTTGTCGCTTTCCTTGAACGTCAAAAACACTATAAGTAATCGAATATTCAACAAGTGTTGCATTTTGAGCTTTAGCAATTTGTTTGATTTTCTCAATGTTTGGTGGTTCGATGGTTGTGCGATCGCCTGAAGTATATCCTAGCCTTATGGCTAATAAATCAGCGTAGGCGCGGGCTCGTCCCTGTTCGGACACTTCCAGCGCTGCATCGATTTTACTCTGGTCGCTCAGTACTTCTTGAAGATTGCGATATGTGGTAGATTGGATTTCAAAAATTGATACTTTGTTAGCATCAGAATCATTACTAATTCCTAATTCAGACCGCAGAGATTCCCAAACTTCCACGCCAGCAAATAGGTTTTTTTCCGATTCGATCAGTTGGCGCAAGTGAAACAAAGCATCTCCCAAATTAGTCAGAGCAATTCCTTCTCCTAAACGGGCGCGGAGTTCCTGAACTAGAGCCAAACTTTGTTTATGGTATTCAAGCGCTTTGTCATATTCACCCGCAGAAGAGTAGGTAGTGCCTATATTCAACAGTGCTTGTGCTTCCTGTAGGCGATCGCCTATTTCTCTGGCGATAACCAAACTCTGCTGGTGGTATTCGATCGCACGTGGAAAGTTACCCAAAGCAGTGTAGACATTGCCCAAATTTCCCAGCGCCTGTGCCTCTCCGTAGCGGTCTTTATTTTGTCGCACCAGGGCTAAACTCTGCTCCTGATATTCGATCGCTTTGTTATAGTCCCCTTGGGCAAGGTAAGCATTACCCAGATTTCTCTTTGTTGGCCCCTCCCACTCACGGGCGGGTATTGCTTCCGTAATTGCTAAACTTTCGTTATAATATTTAATCGCTTCAGTATAATTTCCAATTGCTCCATAAGCCGCTCCTAAACCTCCTAAAGCTAGGGCTTCTCCCAGGCGATTTTCCATTTTACGCGCTAATTCTAAATGTTCTTTATGGTATTTAATGGAGTTAGCGTAATCTCCTATGACAAAGTAAGTTACCGCCAAATTATTCACCGCGTACTGTTCCCACTGTCGATTATTGTGTTGTTTAGCGATCGCTAAATTTTGCTCGTAACACAGAATTAGTTTTTCATAGGTTACCTGAGTACGATTACCCGGATTCGCCCCTTTGAGAGAATCCACTTGTTGTTCGCACTCTTGCATTTTTTGTGCGATTTTGGGATCGGTTTGATTATTTCTTCCTGGCGATATTGATGGTCGATTTTGTTGAATTCTTGAATTAGAAGCAGTACTGTTTTGATTAGTTTGTCCTGCTGATTCTGTGGGCTGATTTTGTTGACCTCCGGCAGAATTTGTACTGCTTTGATTTGATGGTGTTGGCGATGTTGTGGTTTGAGAAGTGCCTGTTGAAGTAGCGGTATTTTGATTTGATGGTGTTGGCGATGTTGTGGTTTGAGAAGTGCCTGTTGAAGTAGCGGTATTTTGATTTGATGGTGTTGGCGATGTTGTGGTTTGAGAAGTGCCTGTTGAAGTAGCGGTATTTTGATTTGATGGTGTTGGCGATGTTGTGGTTTGAGCAGTACCTATTGAAGTAGCGGTATTTGGATTTGATGGTGTTGGCGATGTTGTGGTTTGAGAAGTGCCTGTTGAAGTAGCGGTATTTTGATTTGATGGTGTTGGCGATGTTGTGGTTTGAGAAGTGCCTGTTGAAGTAGCAGTATTTTGATTTGATGGTGTTGGCGATGCTGAAGGCTGACTTGCTTGCTCTGTTGAAGTAGTAATGGAATTGTTAGGATTATTTTGCTCTCCTAATGTCGAGGGCTGAGTACCTTGAGCTATTGAGGAATCATTTGAGCCACCATCTGATGGCGTGTTAAGCTCGTTGGTCGGCTCAGGCACATTTGGCGTAATGGAAATGCTGGGACTTGTGGGAGGGGGAGTGTCGGGATTATTCGAGCCACCATCTGTAGGCTTCTCAAGCGTTGGGGTTGCCTCAAATGTGTTTGAAGGCTGATTGGTTGAATGCGATACTTCACCATCATCGCCGGATGCGATCGATAGTCCGCTATTATCCGTTCCATTTGTTGATGAACCATTCGAGCCAACATCTGTAGGCCGATCGAGCGTTGGGGTTACCTCAGATGTGTTTGAAGGCTGATTGGTTGAAGGCAATACGTTACCATCATCGCCGGATGAGATCGATTGTCCGCCATTATCCGTTCCATTTGTTGATGAACCATTCGAGCCACCATCTGTAGGCTTCCCAAGCGTGGGATTTGCCTCAAATGTGTTTGAAGGCTGATTGGTTGAAGGCAATACATTACCATTATCGCCGGATGAGATCGATAGTCCGCTATTACCCGCGCCATCACCTGCTGGTTTTGGCGACTGACCTCCTGGATTTGTGATTCCAAGGTTAGTTGATGAGGAATCATCATCGTATGCGATCAATTGTCCAGAATTACCTGATTGTGCTGAAGAAATTGTCAGGCATTTTGTCCCCAGCTTTGCTCCCACCACGTTAGGGATACCGGGAGTGGAACAGGCAGTATCGGGATCGGCAGGGGAAGCAATTAAATATAGTGATTCTGGCAAAGCTCCTCTGACGATCGCAAATTGTGTTACCAAAGGCGACTGCGGTAAAGGCTCCTTCACGAGTCTAAGGGGAAAACTGGTTGTGGGTAGCGATCGCACAACTGGTAATCGCGATACTGGATTTCTCTGTGGCGACAGAAGCAGTGAAAGCGGCAGCGCTGGTTCCGGTTGAGGTGGCTCAGGTTGAGGTGGCTCAGGTTGAGGTGGCTCAGGTTGAGGTGGCTCAGGTTGAGGTGGCTCAGGTTGAGGTGGCTCAGGTTGAGGTGG
>NZ_JAIQZN010000044.1:0-34280 GCF_023333585.1 Argonema antarcticum A004/B2 | reverse complement strand
GGTGGTTCCGGTTGGGGTGGTTCCGGTTGTGGTGGTTGGGGTGGTTCCGGTTGGGGTGGTTCCGGTTGTGGTGGTTGGGGTGGTTCCGGTTGGGGTGGTTCCGGTTGTGGTGGTTGGGGTGGTTCCGGTTGGGGTGGTTCCGGTTGGGGTGGTGGTGCTGAGGTAATGATTTGAATATTGCCCAAAGTGAATGGGCCAGGAAAAGACTGGGTAGGCGAAATCGTATCAGCACCAGTTGTCAACGCACCCAAAGTGCCGTTAGTTGACGCATCACCGACAACAAACGGCGTGTTCAAATCTCCTCCTCCGTGGCGGATAATTATCGCACCATTACCTGTGCCGCCTGCGGTGGAAATGCTGCTACCGTCTGGCAAAGTGCCAGTCGCCCGGAAGAACCGCGCTGTGGTAATATCAACGTTGCCGCCATCACCGCTATTTCCCCCTTGTGCATTGATAGTGCCGACGCGAATATCGTTGGGAGGGTCGAGCAAGACTGAGCCGCCTTTGCCAACAGTAGCGCTAACATCGATATTGGCGGTGGTAATGCGATCGCCAGACACCACAGTAACAGCACCGCCTTGCGTTTCTCCTCTAGCTGTCAAATCACCAGTGGTAACAGCTGCTTTTGGACTAGAAACATAAATATTTCCACCAGTTCCGATCTTAGAAGCATCTAAGTTGCCAGTTTCGATCGTACTGTTGTTGGCGATCGCGTTAATATTATGACCATTGCTGGTAATATTTCCAGCGCGAATACTGCCGTTTGTCCGTAAATCTACTCCACCAACACCCGTAGTGCTAACATTTCCTAGCAAGCCGATCTCACCAGTTCCGGCTGAGTGCTGTAGACTTGCTGCATCTATAGTCGAAGCTGCTGTCAAATTATTGGCACTGAGAATCAAGATGTCGCCAATGCCGCTAACCGCGCCGTTGAAAGTAATGTTACCAGTCCCCGGATTCAGTGTGAGGTTATTAGCTTTACCCGCTTCACTATTCAGGTTATTGAAAGTAATATCTTTACCTGCACCGCCGCTGAAAGTGGCATTATCTGTGAGAATTATCGGTACATTAAATAAGAGATTGTTGGTGATATTAACACCGCCAGCTACAAAAACATTTTGTGCGCTGATAATATCGAGGTTGCTGAGAGGTGTTTGTGCGCCAACGGCAGCGTTAAACCTGACATTGCCATTGCCAACATTCAGGGTCAATTGATTGTTGCCGTTGACTGTGCCATTAAAGGTGATGTCTCCCTTACCTGTGCTTAAAGTGACATCATTGCCCAGTAACACGCTACGTCCAACGGTGATATTTTCGCCAGTTGTGCTAATGCCTGCGTTGAGGGTTGTGGTGTCGCTGTCGAGGGTAATTGAGGCGTTATCGGTGCCTATAATTGGCCCATTGACTGCGATCGCGCCTGACTGCGATCGAATTGTCACAGGATCGGAGAATGTAACATCTTTAACTGTAGTTGTACCAGTACCATCCTCGCGTCCAACAGTTATATTGCTGAAACCATCTTGTAGATTGGCTATTTCTGCAACTGTCAGGTTAAAAGCACCAGGTATAGATGAGCCAATTGCTACATTACTATCCTTAGTTGCTGGCTGAAGCAGTATAGTGCTGCTACCGCTAACTGGGCCACCAAAGTCGATTTCGCCTGCTGTTAAGGTTAACGGGTTGTTGCCAGCAGTCAAACTGGAACCAAATGCGATCGTAGCTATACCGGGATTAAATATTACATTTCCATTCAGTATTACTGCGCCACCGAAACGGATATCATTATTGTTGGTAAATATATCTCCGGCAGTGAAAACTGCACCTTTTCCGATTTGCTTAAAAGTTCCTTCCAACTTCATATCAGCAGCATCGGCAATATTCACCTCTCCGCTGTTATTGATGGTAACACCACCATTGTTGCTCGTTGCAATTGTTCCATCAAATTTAAAATTATTACTACTTAAGTTAATACCTTGAGTAGTATTGGTATCCAAAGTTTCCAGGATAGTAGTGCCTGTACCCGCATTTTGAGTAATACTAGCAGCAGTAATTTCGCCTGCTTTCACATTCTTAGCATTATCAATAATCAGATTTCCTATTCTTGTTTGATTACCGACTCCACCAGCAAAATTAATATTCCCTTCTCCAGCACTTAGGTTAAAATCAAAATTGCCATCAACAGTTTTGCCAAAATTAATATCGCCAACACCTTTGCCAGTATTGAGAGCAACATTTCCTCTGAGAATAACGGGACTGCTAAAACTGATATCGTCATTCGTAGTAGTGATATCGCCTGCTGTCGAAACCTCACCTTTGCCAATTTGGTTGAACGCTCCATCTAAGTTAAAGTCAGTCGTAATGGCAATATTGAGCGGACTTTCGTTATCAATAGTAAAACCGCCAGAGTTAGTAGTTGTAACTGCACCATCCAAGTTAAAATTATTGCCTTTTAGGTTAATTCCAGCCGAAGTATTTGTATTTAAAGCTCCCCAAGTTGTATTGCCTGTACCTACTTTTTGAGTGATGCTAGCAGCAGTAATTGCTCCTATTGTGACATTGTTAGCATTATCTATCGACACATTTCCAAGTCGCGTAGTGCTACCTATATCACCGCTAACGGTAATATCACCAGTGCCTGCTTCTAAAGTGATATCTCTATCGCCATCAATCTTTCCATTGATGATAATATTACCACCAAACGTAGCGCCTGTAGTAACTGCGATATTATTATCGACTAAAATATTGCCATTAATATTAATATTTTGCTTATCAGTAGTAATATTTCCTTTAAGGGTTGTGTTTCCAGTTATAGTAATAGAGGCGTCATCAACTCCTGTAATTGGAGCAAACGTCACAATCGATCCTAATGGAGATTGAATAATTACTGGATCGCTGAATGTAAAAGCGCTATTAAATGTAATCACACCGCTGCCATCATTTCGTCCAATTGTGATGGATTGAAAACCATCTACTAAGGCGTTGAAGTTTAGAGTGCCTATCTCTAAATTTTGGCTGGGTGTAAATGGTTGAAGCAGAATATTGCCTTTGCTCTTTACTGAATCAGTTGCTCCAGTAAAGTTAATTTTATTGCTAGTTAGGTTAATATTTCCGCCGATATTTCCTGTGGAGTTGATGCCAAATGCGGTGATGCTGGTGGGAGCATTAATGTCAATATTGCCGCCATTACTGTTGTTAGAGGATGAGTCTAATATTCCCAAGGAAGTATCAATTGTTCCCTCACTGCTGTTGAGGGTAATCTTACCACCAGAACCTGTCTCTGAGGAGAAAGATAAAATATCTTTAGTGGCAATATTGCTTTTAGCTGTCAGTGCGATCGGGCCTCCAGTACCGCTTGCAGAAGAGTCTAAAATTCCAGCTTTAGTATCAATTATCCCGTTATTGCTGGTAATAGTAATTCCGGCGGGTGAAGTAATATTACCAAGAGTGATATTTTGATTTGCTTTTAGGGTAATTGAAGCATTATCTGTACCTGCGATCGCACCACCATTATTTACGATCGTTCCTGCATCTACAGGAGATTGAATTAATACAGAATCTTGGAAAGTGACATCCCCAGCAATATTAATTACACCAGTGCTATTCTCACGTCCAATTGCGATCGAACTAAAACCATCATTCAAAGCAGCAATATCTGTTGATGTCAGATCCAAAGTACTAGATCCCGTATCACCACTACCCCCGATCGCAATTCCTTGACTAGCAGTGGTTGGTTGAAGAATTAGTTTACCAGTACCGCTGACAGAATTAGCTTTTTGGTTAAAGTTAATCTCATCTGCTGTTAGCGCCGTATCGCCATTTAAACTAACTGCATTTGAATTTCCAAAGCTAATAGTGCGGTTGTTAGTTGTAGTGATATTGCCATTAAGCGTCACCTTATTGGTATTATTAATAGTGAGATTACCTAGCGGTTGACTGTTACCAATCGCACCCTTAAATGTGATATCGGCAGTGCCTGCATTTAGAGTTAAATCGATCCTAGCTTTGACATCATCAACAACATTTATATTTCCTGTTTTCTCTATCGTAACTAAACCATTGCCGCTAATTCCTTGTCCGATAGTAATGGAGGTGAAACCAGTTTTATCCAAAGCAGCAATATCCGTTGCCGTAATATCTAAAGTGGTAGAACCAGTATCCTCCGGTTCGCCTATTGCTAGATTTTGATTTGGGGTAAAAGGCTCTAGCTTAATTGCACCTTTACTTTGTACTGAATTAGATCCACCAGTGAAATTAATTTCATCGTTAGTAAGGTTAATATTGCCGCTACCGGGTGTCCCTCTGGAGTCGATCGGCCCGATAGTAATGCTAGTAGGCGCAGTCATAGTCATAGCACCACCATTTCCACTAGCACTACTGGAATTTAGACTACCGTTACTTGTATCAATTATACTGCCGCTGGTGAGTTTAATTTCCCCACCATTACCGCTACCAAGCGCATTAGATTTGATGTCACCTGTGATAATATCGCCTTTGGCATCAAGTGCGATCGATCCCCCATTTACAAAACTACTGCTAGAGTCTACCGTAACTGCACTCGTGTTAATCGAGCCATTTTTGCTAATAATAGTGATATCTTTCCCCGTCGTTGTAATATTACCATTGGCTGTAATTGCTCCTCCAGCTTGAATTGTCACCGGAACAGTAAAATTTACCCCAGTTGGATCGACAGTAACAATCCCATTACCATCAGTTCGTCCGATGGTGATAGATTTAATATTCTGCAAATTACCAATATCGCTTGACGAGATATCCAGCGCAGCAGTGTCGATTTCATTATCGCCAGTAAATATAATATTTTGGTCGGCTTTGACAGGCTCAAGCGTAACTGCACCACCACTAACGGTATTAACAAAGTCAATTTCGCTACCAGAAATACGAATTTCCCCACTACCTGAAGCTCCTTTTGCGTCGATCGTACTTGCCACAACCTTGGTAGCAGCATTGAGAATAATATTACCGCCAGTACCACTATCGTTTGAAGAATTTAAAGTACCAAAACTACCGATCGCTCCATTAGTGCTAGTAAACTTTATATCGCCACCCTTTGTGCTAATCGATGCGCTACCCCTAACAGAAATATCGCCACCAGCTAACAAAACAACATTTAGAGGATTAGAAGAGTCATTAATTATATCTGAGTTTACTACAATTTTATTGGCCGCATCTAACTTTAGAGTTGCATTGCTACCAGATGTTCTATTAATAGGAAGATCTACCGTAATATTACCCTCCTGACTACCTGTAGTTCCTGTCGTAATAGTGACGCTAGTTCCAGCATTAAGCGCATTTTCAATATCGGTTGGAAGAATTTTTGCATCGTCAGCCGATGGAGTGAAAATATCAGGATTACCCCCACTAAAATCGCCACCCTCAGTAGAAAAATCCCCAATTAAAACGTTTCTAGGATCGAGCAACCACGTACCCGCTTCTCCCTCAACAGCACTAGCATCAACTCTAGCACCCTCTATATCTAAGCTATTTTTACCAGATGTTTCGACAAACCCACCATCACCTTTTTGACTTCCACCACGCGCTGTAATATTTCCGTAGAAACGGGTAGTATCGTCAGACCAAACAATTACGCGACCGCCATTACCATTAAGCAAACTATCTGCACTAATAATAGAATCTTTGCTCACAAAAGTTCGCGACGCATTCGGCACCGTTCCCTTACCCTGATAGTCACCGCCAATCCGAACGCTGCCACCCCCATTAGTGCCAGAAACATCAATATTGGCGCTTATTACGCCAACTTTGTCGCCGAAAATGTTAACTTGACCGCCTGTTTCGCCAGCAGCATTAATAGTGCCAGATGCGATCGCAGTATTCCCTTCTGTTGGTATCTGAATCCCAGAACCAGTTAGTTGTACACTGCCATCTTTGTTAAGAGTAACTCCCGTGGCATTACCCCCACTTCCTCCGGTTAACATTTGCGGCAATGAGGAAATTGGCAATGTCCAATTGTTGGGTAGAATGCTAGTATTTACTATGGGTTTAACTTCCAAATTCAGCAAATATCCTGGCTGACTCAAACGCACCAAACTTTCTCCCGGCACCGCCGTTATAGTAATGTTACCCGCTGGTGCTGATAATTGCCCGGTATTGATAACCGTGCCGCCCAATAAAGTTAAATCTTGCCCCAATCCCACTGCTAAGTTCCCGGAGTTAATGATGTTTCCGGGTTGACTCATAGTGAAAGCAAAAGCATTCGGTTTTCCTACCAGTGCTGCATAATTATTGTTGCCAGTTGCATTAAACCAATTAACATTCCCAAAGCCGATACCGTTAGCTGTAGTTGCCATAAAGGCAGCCGGAACATTTAAATTGGCATTAGCACCAAATACAATCCCAGACGGGTTCATTAAAAATAAATTAGAATTGCCGCCTGTAACTTGAATAAGGCCATTAATAAAAGAAACGTTTCCGCCGTTTATCCGCGCCAGAATATTGAGAATATCCGGTCGAGATAGAAAATTAGCAATTTGCCCAGGATTGAGGCCAAATTCGGTAAAACTGTGAAATAAGTTAGCACCATCCCCAGACTTAGTTCCACCTGTAATGTCAAAAAGGTTACCTTGAGGCGTGACAACGGTGCCAGTCCCGTCAGCTGCGGGAACAATTGGTTGTGCTTGCACCCGATTAACACCAATTACTCCCGCAATAGGAATTGCTGCTAACCACAGGCAAGTTTTTCTAACAACTGATTGCTTTGGACTCTTTTGGGCGATCGTAATTGTCGATATTGGTGCTGACATAGACTACTCCGAAAGAAGTCAACCGAAATCTACGTTCGAGTCAAAACTCAGGATAAATGCACTTACTGGTAAGGATAGCTATACCTAGTAAGTTTAAACAGTCAGCAGTCGCTATTATTAGTAAATCTTTACAATGCGTAAAGCAAATACTTTTAGGCTCTCAAAAGATCGAGGTGTCAATTGGTTGCCAAAATAGCGATCGCTTGTACTTAGTGTACGACAGTTGATCTCTGTTAGTTTTGCCGCACTAGCTCTGTCACCTGTTTCAGCCCAGCTTGCTCTAGAAGTGAGAAAAAAGCGTTATGGATTGATTCCTCGTTGGGCTTAGATTTGGAAGCTGTATAGAGTTGTTCCAAAGCGTCATACCACAATCCATTTTGAGCATAGATTTTGGCGCGATCGCGGTCTGAGGGAGCAGATGCAAGGCGTCTTGTCAGCTCCTCCGTGAGAGCAACGCGCCTAATCGCAGCCTTGACAACCTTTGTTTTCACTTCACCAGAATCAGCTTTACAGGCGACGGATACTGACCAGAAGTAATTTTGCCCTTCCGTCAGTTCCGGCTCGTTTTCAGGCATTTTTAGCTCAATTATGCCAGCCGCTGGTATCCTAAGTGTATCGTCTTTCCAAACTGTCCTATCTGACCCAACTTGCTTTAACTCAAACTTTATGGGAACCAATTTTGCATCGGAAACGTACCAGAAAAACCTGGGACGAGCGGATACAGTCAGTCCTACGTGATTTTGAGGAACAAGCAATACAACCTGAGACTGGGAACAGGACGGCGGTATAGTCTCCGTGCGGTTGCCTCCATCTTCAATTTCAGTGGTAGGAAGAAGACGAGTCCCACCCGATGCGGTGATTTCAGGAGCCCCCCGGTTGGGCGGCGTATACTGAATATCTGTCCCAGGTGTTGGGGGATCGGTTAAGGCTTTTGAGTTGAAGTGTAGCTTAATTGACAGTCGGCTGGATGTGCGATCGAGAGAAACGTTGCTCCAAGCGATCGGCTGTATTAAAATTGCTAATACTGCACCTGTGATGATAATTGGCTGTTGACGATTACTGGGCATATTTTTTTTACCCTATCCTTTAAATATAATTGTAGACTTTATAACGCACAACTTTCAAGAGCTTTGCGTGTGCTAGAACACCGATTCATTAATGCCATAAACAGGTTTATTTTCGCTATAATCAACGAAATATCGACCTTGAAAACCCAAAAAACCCGGTTTATCATGCCTCTAGAGCGAATACTAAATCGCCCCACCAGCACGTATAGCAAAGTGCTGAGTGCTTCGGCTTTAGTGCTGAGTAAAAACACAGTGGCTTCCTTGTTTTGGGCTCTTTCGGAGTTGCTATGCTTTTGTTCACCTAAGAACATTTTTATTTCTTTTCGCCTCTCCCACTCTGCCACTCTGCCACTCTCCCCTTCTCCCACTCTCCCCCTCTCCCACTCTCCCCCTCTCCCCCTCTACTCAAATAGCATAGTAAGTACGGAAGAGCCCATTTTTATTTCTTTTCTCCGGTCGCCCCGGTCGCCCCGGTCGCCATAGCATAGTAAGCACGGAAGAGCCTTTTTTTGCGGATAAAATATACTAACTTATCGTAAAGAATCAGACAATAAACTGTATTTTTTTATGATTCCGGCGTTTTATAAGTTATAAGTAAAAGGATAGCTACATCTCGTGCAAAGGACTATTTTGATGAATGAGGCTTTAATACAGCGTTTTATCGGGCTGATTTCAATTAACACAGGTTTGCACGTCAGGGAGCAGGATAGGGAAAGTTTAGCTAAAACAATTTGGGCGCGGCTCAAATTACTTAGATTATCAAGTCCAGAGGATTATTATCAACTTCTAAAGCCTCATCCCGAACAGAACGAATCTTTTGAGGACACCCCACGCGAACGGGAATGGAGAGAACTGACACGCCTATTAACGACTGGGGAAAGTTATTTTTTTCGCGATAAAGGTCAGTTTGCGCTCCTGAGAAATAGGATTCTGCCGCAATTAATAGAATCAAAAAACAAAGAAACCAACATCAAAGGAGGCGAGAAGAAAACCCTGCGTCTTTGGAGTGCCGGATGCTCAACGGGCGAAGAACCTTATTCTTTGGCTATCCTTCTCTACGAATTGCTGCCAGATTTAGATAATTGGAAGATATTAATTTTAGGAACAGATCTAAATCAAAAAGCCATTGAAAAAGCCAAACATGGAATTTACAGTCCTTGGTCATTTCGCTTAGTAGATCCTCATTTAAAAATGCAGTATTTCTCCGAGCGTCAAACAGAATGGAAAGTTGATGAAAATATTCGCAAGATGGTAAGGTTTAGTTATGGAAATTTAGTCAAAGATAACTTTCCTAACCCCAGTTCCGACATCAATAATATGGATCTTATTGTCTGTCGTAACGTTTTTGTATATTTTCAATTCAAAGCTATTTCAATTGTAGTGAAAAAATTTTACAACACCCTGGCACCGGGGGGCTGCCTTATTACGGGACATACCGAACTTTACGGTCAAGATATTGGTCGCTTTCAGGTGAAATCTTGGCCGGAATCAGTGCTATACGAACGCAGCAAAACTTCGCAGTTTGAAGCTTTTGACTCTGTACAAGCCGATCTTAATCTTAGCGAATCTCTCCCAAGGGAGTCTAGGCAAGATTATCGCCAAAAGGTTGATTCTGAGCAGGCTAATTCCATAGAGCAAGCTATGCAATATGTCGCCAAGCAAGATATTGCAGTAACACCAAAGATTCAGCAAAAAAAATCACCTTTGCAGTTAACTTCATTGCCAACCTCTAATCCCAGTAATACAGAGCCCCCATCGCTTGCTAGCAATCTCCCCCATTTTGGTAAACAATTAACACGGGTGGAAACAGAACCGCTTTTTGATAAAAAAACAGAACATGACATCCTGATTCGGGCAGAAAAACTCTTCGACAGGAAAGCTTATGTTGATGCGATTAAACAAGCAGAACAATTGATTTTGTTACAGCCCAGTAATTTTGGTGCTTATTACTTACTAGCTCAAGCCTATGCGAATTTAGGGGAACATAACAAAGCAGCTTACTACGGCTCTCTAGCACTTGAACTAGATTCTTTCTCCGTCCTACCTTGCTACCTTTTGGCACATATTGCTGAAGAAAAGGGAGATATTGAAAAAGCAAAATTTTATTTGAAAAGAATTATTTATCTGGCACCATCGTCTATTTCGGCCTATCTTGAACTCGGTTTTCTTTATAAGAGAGAAGGGAATGCTACCAGGGCTGGAAAAATGTTGGCGGCGGCGGTGGAACTGCTAAAAGATTTAGCACCATCGGCTACTATCGAGCAACAGGGTGAGGTAACGGCTGGTGAATTGCTTATTTATGTTGATAAAATCTTAAAAGAACATAGATGAGGAGTCAAGCGTGGACGCCAAGGGGATGCGGTAGTAGCGGTTTTCCCTATTTGGTAGTAAACTAAGAAAAACTTCACCTTTGGATTAACTATCATGGACGATCTAGAAACGTTTACTAAAAAAGCTTTTTACCTTGTGATTGGCGGAATCAGCCTTACCTGCGAAAATATTGGTAAAACGCTCCAAGAACTTGGAGAGCAAGCCCCAATTGTAGTAGATGAAATGATTAAAGAGGGTGAAGCTAAGTTCAACGAATGGTATAGCGAACAGCAAAATCCTTCGATCCGACCTAGAGAAGAACTGCGGCAGAGGCTTTTTGTTCTGGTTAAAGGGGATTGGGATCTAGCTGAACGCCTGCTTCACCAGGCGAGGGAGAACAATCCAGGTCGTTCGGAGGACTGGTACTGGGAAAAGGTAATTTACGATTTAGAGCGCGATCACCTCTAATATGGATTACCTAAATGTTTGCTACAGATGTAGAGTCAATTCATGAATTGACTCTACATCTGTAGGTGTTCATAAGTATCAGAACTAAATCCAGAAGACTTTTTTTAATTTATTTTCGCTTAACAATTTAATTATGTTAACAATTGCTCATAAAGCTTATCTTATCTTTAGCGTTAATGGTTCCCTATACGGTGTGGAAGCCGAGTCTGTGGTGGAGATTTTTTCTTTTCCGGAGTTGACTTTTCTACCAGAAGCACCCCCTGAAATTATTGGTGTTGTTAATCTGCGGGGAGATATCCTACCAGTCATGGATCTCAATCTCCGTTTTGGGTATAACCAGCTGGAGTATTGTCTGACCGATAGTGTAATTGTCGTGGAGTGGCAAAAACTGCGGGTTGGCATGATTGTCAATCAAGTCAATGAGGTTTATAATCTTTCCCCAGAGGACATGACAAAGGAACTTTTCTACGATCGAGAGGTTCCCGATCGGTCCCGCTCTTTTGTCTGCGATATGGCCAAAGTTGCAGCAGATATAGTGATGCTGCTAAACATTGAAAATTTGCTTTCCTACTCAAAGTCGGTTGAACCTTTAGACGGAGATAAAAATAAATATAATTTAGCATTAGAGACAGTTAAATACACAAAAGAGCGCATATTCTGTCCGCAGGCTACACCGGAAGAGCGAGCTATTTTCCGAGAGCGATCGCAAAACTTGATGCGTTCAAGTGAAAAGGAAGACTTAACAGGATTAATACCGCTGGCTGTTATTGGTTTGAGTGGAGAATACTTTGGGCTTGATTTAAAGCTTATCCGTGAATTTACCGATATCCGCAAAGTTACTCCTGTTCCCTGCTGTCCGCCGCATATCATCGGTAACATGAATTTGCGGGGTGAAATTGTAACTTTAGTTGATGTACGCAGGCTGTTGAATATGCCAATTTTGGGTGCAGAAACTACTGCTAAAGTGATGGTTGTTTGTGTCGATGATTTGGTTGCAGGAATCAAAGTTGATGAAGTGTTTGATGTCATGTACTTGCACCCAGCGCAGATTTCGCCTGTTCCGGCGGCTGTTCATTCTATCAATGATGAATACCTGCAAGGCACCGCTCCCTACGGAGGAAAAATGATGAGCCTTTTGGATTTGCAAAAAATGTTTAACAAGGGAGATATGATTGTAAATGAAGAGATCTAGTGGTATGGCAATCTCATAGATTGCATTCTCAATCATCAATATAACAATGATAAAGGAGATGAAGATGTGTTTAAAAAATTGAAGCTTAGAAACCAGATGTTACTTGGATATTCAGTACCTATGCTATTATTGGTTGGCCTAGCCGTACCTATTTTTACGAGTGCAAATAAGGTTGCCGAGGCATTTAAAAAAACAAATATTTCAACGGATGTGATCGAAAAAACAGACCAGATGGGATTTTATTTTGGCAAGATGATAGGGGATATCCGTGGTTATTTAATTATTCAGGATGAAGCTTTTTTAAAAGACTACGAGGAAGATTCAAAAAAATTTATGGAAATTTCACAAAACACAGCTACCATAATTCAAAATGCGGAGCAAAAGCAGCGATTAAAGGAGATGGTAGAGTTAAAGCAGCGACATGACGTATTTGTGAAGAAGATATCGTATTTTTTAAAACAAAAAAACAAACCACAAGCAATAAAATTGTTTGGCAGCAAAGAAGGAGAGGCTCTGGTTAATGATTTCGATGATTTAAATCAAAAATTTAACGATAAAGAACATGAAATTCTTAGTAGCGCGACTGTAAAAGCAGAAGAAAATATCAACTTTCTGAGCCAATTTGTTGTGTTTAGTGTAGTGTTAGGCATTGCTTTTGCCTTGATTGCTGCCTTTTTCATCTCGTCAGGTATTGCTAACAGAATATATGAGGCGATCGCTGCGATCGCCTCTTCCGCAACCGAAATCGCCGCGACAGTTGACCAGCAAGAACGCACGGCGGCACAGCAGGCAAGTGCCGTCAATCAAACCACCACCACTATGGATGAGTTAAATGCCTCCTCCCAAGGGTCGTCACAGCAGGCGGAAGCCGCAGCAGCGGGGGCACACCTGATACTAACTCTTGTGAATGGAAGGTACGACCAGCATTCGATCGTCATGGAAGAAAAGACCCTCAAACAGAAGATCCTGACGATCGCTACTGAAATTTCTCGCTTAAGCGAACAGACGCATCAAATCGGCAAAATATCAAATATAGTCAGCGAACTAGCCAACCAGACGAATATGCTGGCGCTCAACGCCGCAGTCGAGGCGGTTCGCGCTGGAGAATATGGCAAAGGTTTTGCTGTTGTGGCTAGCGAGATTCGCAAACTGGCCGATCGAAGCAAAGAATCGGCAGAGCGAATCAATTCTATCGTCTTCGATATCCAAACAGCGAGCAATTCCACCGTTATGGCAACCCAGGAGGGCCAAGCAACTTTGGAGAAGATTGTCAGTGCGATCGACGACGTAGTTCTTAGCAGTCAACAAATTTCCCTCAATGCCAAGCAGCAAGCTGTTGCCGTTCAACAAGTGGTTGAGGCGATGAATAGCCTTAAGCAAGGGGCGTCCCAGACTGCCAGTGGCATCAGCCAAACCAAAGTTAGTACCCAAAAACTCAATGAAGCTGCTATGAACCTCAAGTCTGTTGTGTAAGGGTGAGCTAACTCTACTTCTACGGAGGATTCCCGCATAGTATTCAACTCCCTAAACTGCCCCTTTTACTACCACATAAAACTAACAAATGCTTATGTTTGCAAATTGGAAATTGCGGAATCGAATGTTACTGGGATATTCAGTCCCTATTCTTTTATTCATAGGTCTAGCTGGAATAGTATACTCCAACGCTAATAAACTGGCAAGCGTATTTAGGCAAGTAGAACTTTCTCAAGAAAATGTTGAAATATTCAATGCAATGACCCTTTCTCAAAGTAGGATGATTATCAATTTTCGAGGTTATTTGTTGACAAAAAACAATCAATTTTTAAGAAAATATCAAGAGGAATTAAATTACTTTAATGATAGTATTAAACGTGGGGGAAGTACGATTAGAAATGAACAACAGAAACAGCGACTCAAAGAAATAATTCGGTTGACAATAGAATACAATCGCTATTCGGAAAACCTAATCAACTTAGTGAAGCAAGGCAAGACAGCCCAGGCGCTATCAATATTCCGAACAGGACAAGGGCAAAAATTTGTCGATAAGTTTAGAAACCTAAGTGCGGAATTCAATACAGCCGAAAAGGGGATTCTTAATGCGGCAACCGCTGAAGCGAAAACTTTGCTCAACAGTCTGATCGCTGCAGTGGCAGTGGGGGCCTTGTTATGTTTAGCGTTTTCCTTACTCGCTGCTTATTGGATCTCTTCAGGTATTACTAATACGATCGACCAGGCGGCTAGTGCGATCGCTTCTTCCTCAAACGAAATAGCCGCGACAGTAGAAGAACAGGAACGCAACGCCTCCCAGCAAGCCGCTTCTGTCAATCAAACCACCACCACAATGGATGAGCTGGGTGCCTCCTCCCAGCAAGCCGCCGGACAAGCCCAAGCCGTCGCCGCCGCCGCCCAGCAGGTATTAGTCCTCACGGCTTCTGGAACCGAAGCAGTCGAAGACTCTCTGGAGGGGATGTCGGTGCTGAGGCAGAAAGTAGGTGCGATCGCCCAGGAAATTTACCGCTTAAGCGACCAAACCAATCAAATCCGCCACATCTCCAGCTTGGTAAGCGACCTCGCCAACCAAACCAATATGCTAGCCCTAAATGCCGCCGTAGAAGCAGTGCGAGCTGGCGAACACGGCAAAGGTTTTGGCGTCGTCGCCAGCGAAATTCGCAAACTCGCAGACCAAAGCAAGAAATCCGCCGAAAAAATTAACAATCTCGTCGCCGATATCCAAAAAGCCATCAATTCCACCGTCACGGTTACAGATGAGGGCACCAAAACAGTTGAAGAAAGCGTCAAAATTGCCCAAAAAACAGCAGAAGCCTTCACAGGCGTGACCCAAGCAATTAACAATGTTGTATTGAGCAGCCAACAAATTTCCTTGAGTGCTAAACAGCAAGCTATTGCTATTCAGCAAGTCGTTGATGCGATGAATTTACTTAACCATGCAGCGGCCCAAACAGCTAGCGGCATCAGTCAAACCAGAATCGGCACTCAAAAACTTAACGATGCCGCTCAGAGTCTCAAAAAAGAGGTGTAGTCAAAAGTCAAAAGTCAAAAGTCAAAAGTCAAAAGTCAAAAGTCAAAAGTCAAAAGTCAAAAGTCAAAAGTCAAATAGGGCATCGATAATATTTAAAATATTAGATTTAAAATTTTAAATTTTACAATGACTAATGATTAAGAACAAAGGACAAACCAAAAATGCAGATCGAAGATGAAGAACTACGGGATATTTTTAAAACGGCGAGTGAAGACCATTTGCAGAAACTTGATGATGGTTTTCTGTACCTAGAAAAACATCCAGATGACCAAGAAAAATTAGAAGAGTTACTGCGGGAAGCTCATAGCCTCAAAGGCGATGCGGGGATGTTGGGGGTCAAAGATGTGGCAACTTTGGCCCATCAGATAGAGCATATATTGGGAAGCGTGAAACGAGGCGAGACAACCCTCAATGAGATCGTCAGCGATCGCATATATCGCGGTTTAGATGCCATCCGCCAACTGGTACACGAAGCAGTCACAGGCATTGCTCCACAAGTCAATACTTTTTATGTCTTGGCTCACATGATGGGAGCTGAAACTCCAGCACCACCCAAAAACGAGGTCGAAAGTCAAAAGTCAAAAGTCGAAAGCGACAAGGAGGAGGTCGAAAGTCAAAAGTCAAAAGTCAAAAGTCAAAAGTCAAAAGAAAAAAGCGACGAGGAGGAGGTCGAAAGTCAAAAGTCAAAAGAAAAAAGCGACAAAGAGGACAGGGGGGACAAAGAGGAACAAGCAACTACTGATGACCTCACTCCTGCCCATTATCCTGCGTACCTTGATGAAGCACCGCCGTTACAACCAGCACTAGCCTCATCACAAGAGCCAAACAACTTTGCCGAGCAGAAAAATGGCAAGGCGGAAGACAATCTAGAGACCTTGCATACAACGTCTCTACCTCTACCCTTGTCAAAAGTCAAGATTCAAGAGCCTCAACAAAGCTACCGCAAAGGCTCTAGCGCGTCCCGCTTCGCGATCGAAAGCGTGCGTGTCGAAACGCGCCATCTAGACACCTTGATGACCCAAGCAGGCGAACTAACAGTCACCAAAATACGGATTACTCATCGGCTAGCCGAGATCGAGCAACTTGTAAACTTGTACGAAGAGTGGAGCCGGGAAGCCAGTGGTAATCGCTTTGTTCTCGAAGAAGTCGATTTGCGAAAAGGCGTTTCCCTTGGTATAGGTGCGAGTAACAATCGAAATTCTTCCTTATTTTATCTGAGAAACGGAGTAACCCAGGCGAGTGGGAGTACTGAGGGGATTGCACGCAAGCAGTTGCAGCATTTCCATCATCGCGTTCAGGAACGTTTAGAGCAGCTCGGATCGATCGTCACCCGCTTGAGAAATGCGATGTACGAAGACAACGCCAGACTGGAAGTTGTTGCGGATGAATTGTCCGATGGAATTCGCACCATGCGCCTGCTGCCGCTTTCCACCATTTTTAACTTATTTCCCCGCATGGTTCGCGACCTCGCCAAGCAGGAAGGCAAAGAAGTCGATTTAGCTCTAGAAGGTGCAGAAACCAAAGCAGACAAACGCATCTTAGAAGAAATGAAAGACCCCTTGATGCACATGATTCGGAATGCTCTAGATCACGGCATCGAAACCCCAAAAGAACGCCAGCGTCTTGGCAAACCTCCCCAAGGCAAAATTCAACTAAAAGCCAAACAAACAGCCACCAACGTTGTCATAGAAGTTGCAGACGACGGACGAGGATTGGATACCGAGAAAATCAAGCACACAGCACTAAAACGCGGGGTCTGTCGCCCAGAAGAACTTGCCACCATGAACCCATCTCAAATTCAGTCCCTCATCTTTGAGCCAGGATTCTCAACCCGCACATTTGTCACCGAAATATCTGGCAGAGGCGTCGGTTTGGATGTAGTCCGCACCAACGTCGAGCTACTCAAAGGCACAATTCAGGTGGAATCTAAACCCGGCATAGGATGCACCATCAGAGTCCAATTACCCACAACCCTAGCAACAGCCCAAGTATTAATTGTCTCAGTCATGGGAATTAGCTATGCCATCCCCGTAGAATTTGTGCAAACAGCTCGCTTCATCTCAGAAGATGACATTTTTACCATCGAAGGTCGAGACACAATTATCTTAGACAATCAACCTGTCTCGGTAGAACGCCTAGCCGATTTACTAGAATTGTCAGTAGTCAGCAGTCAGCAGTCAGCAGTCATTGGCAACACAAATGACAAAGAACAAATTCCCTGCCTCATCCTCAAAGTCGCAGATCAGCGATTGGGATTGCTCGTGGATGCCTTGGTGGATGAACAAGATGTCATGCTCAAACCCCAAAGTCAGCTGCTAAAGCGAGTGCGTAATGTTTCTGGTGCAACTATTTTGGGTACTGGTGAAGTTTGCATAATTTTAAATCCCCAAGATTTGATTAAATCTGTGCGTAAGCAAATCATATCTCCAAAAGCTAAACAAATTGCTCAAGCGCAAAGTCGCAAGCAGGTAATTCTGTTGGTGGAAGATTCCATCTCCATTCGCACCCAAGAAAAGCGCATCTTGGAGGGGGCAGGCTATGAAGTGGTGACAGCCGTAGACGGATTAGACGGCTTCAACAAATTGAAGACGCGCTCCTTTGATGCGGTGGTGTCTGATATTCAAATGCCTAATTTGGATGGACTGGGGCTAGCTGCGAAAATTCGCCAGCATAAAGAATATACCGAATTGCCAATTATTTTGGTGACATCTCTGGCTAGCGACGAAGATAAAAGAAGAGGAGCCGAAGCTGGTGCAAATGCTTACATTACTAAGGGCACTTTTAATAAAGAGATTCTGCTAGATACTTTGAGAAGGCTTGTTTAGTTTTCAGTCAGTGGTCATTAGTCATTAGTCATTGGTATAGCAAAATGCTCAGTACAAACACAGTGGCTTCCTTGCAGGGAATAGCTCTATACTGTCCTAACATATCTTACTCTGGCTATATATCCTCTTCGGTTGCATCGTCAGTACATGAGCGATATTCTGAAATTGTCTGTTGTCATCGTTGGTTAAATTTTGACCGCAGATTAAGAGGTATTAACGCAGATTAACGCCGATATGAAAACGCGAATTTTTAGGTAACTGATGCTACTAGAATATTAAAGTAGGAACTAATTATCTTAGATTTTAGCATACTTTTTCCGCAAGAACCTACTACCTACAGTTATGAACAAAAAAAATATCAAAGTTTTAATAGTTGAGGACTCACCAGTAGTAACGCTAATATTGAAACGTATTTTTGCTTCCTCACCGGAAATGGAAGTGGTGGGAACCGCTCAAAACGGTTTAGAGGGATTGGAACTGATTCCCAAAGTTCAGCCAGATGTGATTTGTACTGACCTCCAGATGGCGCGAATGAATGGCCTAGAATTTACTAGAGAGGTAATGAGCAAATATCCGCGACCGATTTTGGTAATCAGTGCCTCAGTTCGGCCAGAAGATACCTACAATGTATTTCAGTTGCTCGAAGCAGGAGCGATCGATGTTTTTCCTAAGCCCAGCATCCAGTCTCCTCAAGATTATGAGTTGCTCAAGCAGGATCTCATCGGTAAAATAAAAGTTTTGTCTGGTGTCGCCGTTTTTACCCACCGTCGGCGGAACAAAGTTACAGGGTTGCAGGTTCCTGGTGGAACTCTGGAGCAGAAAAGCAGGGAAGAATTATCAATTACCAATTACCAATTACCGATAATTCATCCACCATCAGCAAATACAAAATACAAAATAGTCGCGATCGGTGCTTCTACTGGTGGCCCACAAGCTTTGCAGACGATTCTTGCCCAACTGCCGAGGAATTTCGCACTGCCCGTTATTTGCGTCCAGCACATCAGCGAGGGATTTTTGCAGGGATTAGTAAATTGGTTGGGATCGGACTGCAAGTTGTCAGTCAAAATTGCCAAGATGGGCGATTTTCCCCAAGCGGGTACAGTTTATTTCCCGGCGGAGAGGCAACATTTAGAGTTGAATTCTCAAGGTAGGTTTGTTTATTCGTCATCTCCACCCCTGTCCGGTCATCGCCCTTCGGTAACGGTAACATTTAATTCGGTGGCGAAGTTCTATGGAAAGGCAGCTGTGGGTATTCTGCTGACGGGTATGGGGCGCGATGGTGCGGACGGTATGCTAGCTCTAGCACAAGCTGGTGGTATGACTATTGCACAGGATGAGGCGAGTAGTGTGGTGTTTGGGATGCCCAAAGAAGCGATCGCTCTTGGTGCAGCTCAGTATATTCTGCCGATCGGCGAAATCGCCCCCTATCTGCTACGCAAAGGAGGGGCTATAAGCTAGGGGCTAGGGAAGAGGGGAAGAGGGAAGAAAGGATTGACCCCCTGACGGGGTGACAGCTAACTATGGGTCAAAGCCATCGTGGGCTTTTTGTAATCAGTCGAGGTAACCTCACTGAAAAGTATAGAAGTTGCAAGAACCACAAAAGAATGAGGATGGGAAGCAGTAGTATGCCTAATCTTCAGAAGGAAGCAATTCTATAATCTTCAAAAACTGGAAATTATTCGCTAAATTTCGGAGTTTAGACGATCGCACCTGGGGTGCGATCGTCTAAACTCCAGTTAACGAGCTACGGAAGGGCTAATGTCGAACCCGAATTTGGTGGCAATGACCACTTGTTCGCGAAAGGGAGCGAGGGCTTCGCCCACCAGTTCTTCGTTCAAGAAGGGGCCATAGACCTCGGCGGTGTCAAAGAATGTAATGCCGCGATCGACGGCAGATCGAAGCAGAGCGGTCATCTCCTGTATGTCTTTGGGTGGGCCATAGGAAAAGCTCATTCCCATACAGCCAAGCCCGCGCGCCGAGACTTCCAGATTACTGTTTCCAAGTTGGCGCGCCCGACGATTTCATGGCCGGGGACAATGGGATAGGTAGTAGACATGAAGTCGCTCCACTCGTTACGCACTGAATGGAGGTCGGAGTGGCAGATGCCGCAGAAGAGGATTTCGATCTGTACGTCATGTTCGGTTGGATCGCGCCGTGCGATCGTGTCGGAGGACAGGGGTGATGTGGCACTGGCTGCGGAATAAGCTTTCGTGTTGTACATAATATTGATGCTCCTAATTTGTTTACTTCTGGAACTGTACTAAGCCAGGGGGATCTTAGAGCACTTGGCGCGTGGGTCGGAACAGAATCTCGTTCACGTCCACGTCCTCTGGCTGGCTCATGGCGAAGGCGATCGCCCCGAACATCACTACACCGTTTGGCCTCCGTCGATGACCATAGCGTGCCGTTTCCTGGATGTTATGTTCTGAATGGCCGCTCACCACGCTCGTGCCCTCGCGTGCAAACACCAGCGTCGTCGGGCGGTCAATGCCGCTCCGGTGACAAAGGCTATCTTGCCTGTGAAGTTTCCATTCGAGTTGGGTAGCATGTTTTCTCCTACCAGTTACTCGCTTACCGATTGAGATGCTGATTAAAAAAGGACTGAAGCTTGTCCCAGGGGATAAGGTTCACCCGGTCATACAAATCGACATGTCCCGCGTTCGCAACGATGTAGAGATCCTTTGGCTCGGCTGCGCGCTTGTAGGCATCTTCGCTGAACTCCCTGGAGTGTGCATCTGCCCCCGTGATGAACAGCATGGGACGAGGCGAAATCGTCTCAATATCATCGAACGGGTAAAAGTTCATGAATTTGACGTTGCTGGTAAGCGTCGGGTGCGTTGTCAGCTTTGGCGACGAACCTTTGGGGGTGTGTTCGCCTCTGGGAGTGCGGTAGAAGTCGTAAAACTCACGCTCAATGGTGGTGGAGTTCTCGTTCAGTTCATGCACCGTCCCGCCGGTGTATTTGGTCTCGCCGCCCGTGAACTGGGCATAGCGTTGTTCAGCCGCCTCTGCGATCGCTTTCTTTCTCTGTTCGAGGGTCGTAGAATGCCTAAGCCCGTTACGGTTAGCCGCACCCATGTCATACATGCTTACCGTCGCAATGGCCTTCATGCGCGGGTCAATCTTGGCGGCGCTGATGACGAAGCTCCCGCTGCCGCAAATCCCAAGAACGCCAATTCGTTCCCTGTCAACAAATGGCCGGGTGCCCAAAAAATCCACCGCAGCACTAAAATCCTCGGCATAAATATCCGGCGAAACAGTGTTGCGGGGCTGCCCCTCACTCTCGCCCCAGAAGGACAAATCGAGGGACAAGGTGACGAATCCCTGGTCAGCCAGCTTTTGGGCATACAGATTTGCGCTTTGTTCTTTGACTGCGCCCATTGGGTGCCCCACAATGATTGCCGGATTCTTGGCGTTCCGATCCAAGGTTTTGGGAATGAAGAGATTCCCGGCAACCTGTATGTTGTATTGGTTTTTGAACGTAACCTTCTGCATAGTCACCTTATCGCTCTTGTAGAAGTTGTCCGCCCCCTCGATCGCAGCGGACTGCTGCACGGCTGCTTGGGGACTCTTACGCGAAACGGGTGTTTTGTCGATCGCAAATGCCACCGTTGCGTAGATTGCACCAACCAAGAGGGTTGGTAGTAGAACGAGGTGTTTCATGGACTTCTCCGTATCTGTGGGTTGATCTAGCGAGTTAGCTTCACACCGTTTGACCGCCATCGATGACCAGGGCGTGCCCAACAACGAAGGCAGCCGCGTCCGAGCACAGCCAGAGAACGGCCGAGGCGATCTCTTCGGGCTTGCCCATCCGTCCGATCGGCTCCTCTGCAATCACCTTTGCGCGCCCTTCATCCGTGCCGCCAGTGAAGCGATCCATCATCGGGGTGTCGATGTAGCCAGGGCAGACGGCGTTGATGCTGATGTTCTGCGCGGCATAGTCGAGGGCCGCCGACTTGGTGAGACCGATCACGCCGTGCTTGGCGGCGGTGTACGCGGGGCTATTCTTGATGCCGATAATTCCCGCGCCCGATGAGGTGTTGACGATCGCGCCGCCTCCCTGCTTGAGGATCAGCGGGATCTCGTACTTCATGCACAGGAAAACACCCCGGAGGTTGGTGTCTACGATCCGGTTCCACTCCTCCTCCTCGTACTCCGCAGTCGGAGCGGGCTTCCTCGGTTCGATGCCCGCGTTGTTGAAGGCGTAGTCCAGCCGCCCAAAGGCCTCAATGGTCTTGTCCAGTGCTGCTTTCACATCCTCGGTTCGCGTTACGTCACACCGGACAGCGATCGCCTGTCCGCCGAGTTCCTCGATCGTGCGTACCGTTTCTTGATTGCCCTGTTCTGAAATGTCAGCGACTACCACATGAGCGCCTTCACGGGCAAACGCGATCGCCGTAGCTCGACCGATGCCGTTGGCGGCTCCGGTCACAAACGCAACTTTTCCTGTGTACTTTCCATTTTCGTTCGTCGTCATGATTTTTTTCCTTTAATTCTTTACCTAATAAGTAACCGAACAAAATTAATTACATAAAGACTCTTTACGCTTGTAAGGGTTTCAGGCGAAATCCTGTGTAATTAATTTTGCACAACTACTTAAGGTCTTAAAACCACTAGATGCGGAGATCAGTTGGGATATTGCTCGTCGCTGACCTGCTCCAGCCAGTCCACAGGTTTGCCATTGAGTTCTTCGTGAATGGCAATGTGCGTCATGGCTGTGGTGGCTGTAGCTCCGTGCCAGTGTTTCAGTCCGGGCGCAATTCGGACAACATCACCTGGTCTGATTTCCTGAATTTGTCCGCCCCATTGCTGGACATAACCAGACCCAGCAGTCACAATCAGGGTCTGTCCTAATGGATGGGTGTGCCATGCTGTCCTAGCACCAGGCTCGAAGGTTACACTAGCACCAGCCGTGCGTGACGGGTCGCGTGCTGAAAACAGGGAATCGATGCGGACGGAACCTGTGAAATATTCGGTTGATCCTCTAGTAGAAGGCTGCGAACCTTTCCGAGTAATCTCCACTGTCCGTGTGCTATTGTCTGATGAGACTTGTGTCTGAGCCGCACGATCGAACGCCAAAGTAAGCAGGAAAAATGACACGATAGTTGTCGCAAGCAATTTCATTTCCGTCTCCAACTTTCAGGTTTTACTAAACAATCTCTAGGGAAGATGGACTGACCTGGATATCACTTGCATTGGAAGGCAAAATGTTCCCAGTTCCATGACCCATCGCCTCAAGAGGGCGACAGGCAAATCATCTTCTTTACTGCGATTGAACAAGCTCGATTGTCACTTCTACAGAGCCAGGCACATTCAAGGCCTCGATGCCACCGTCTATTTTTCCGAGGATCGCGAGTCCGTTTGAGTATCCAAAATCTCGATAATATATCACCAAATTCCCCCAAGGAGCGTAATAAGCAATATCTCCAACAGCAGGATCGCTGCCTGGGGGTGCATCTTCTGTAGATAATCTTTTTGGCAGATCGCTGACTTTTTCGGTTCTGGCGTAATCTTCTAACGTCAGCGTCAATGGCAGCAGGGAAATAAAATCCTGAGTGGTTTTGCTGTCAATCAAAGTGGCTGTAACTACTTTATCTTTGGCCTTGATGTTTATTTTCATACTGTCTGCCTGCTTGGTTGATATTTCAGTCGGTATCTTCAACGAGGCACTGCTACTCATACTGTTGTCGGCACGGCAGGCTGAGTAACTCAGGGAGATCGCTAGGGCGAGAACCAAAATCAGCGTTCTCTGCTGGCAGTTTTTCCCTTTGATGGGAAACCATCTCAAAAGCACTAAGATATTCCTCCATACTGTTCGTCGCTGACCTGTTCCATCCAGTCCACGGGCTTGCCGTCGAGCCATTCCTGAATGGCAATGTGCGTCATCGCTGTGGTTGCTGTGGCACCGTGCCAATGCTTCTCACCGGGCGAGATCCAGATCGCGTCCCCCGGTCGAATTTCCTCGATCGCGCCGCCCCATCGCTGTACAAGTCCGCAGCCCGCCGTCACGATTAGGGTTTGTCCTAACGGGTGGGTGTGCCATGCTGTCCGAGCGCCAGGTTCAAATGTGACACTGGCACCAGACGTGCGTGCTGGATCGTGTGCCTCGAACAGGGGGTCAACGCGGACAGTGCCGGTAAAATACTCGGACAGTCCTTTGGCGGAAGGCTGGGAGCCACTTCTTTTAATGTCCATATTCTTAATTCCTTCACTTGATGCCATTTCGGGTGGTAACAGGCAAGTCTTTTGCCCAATCAAAACCGAGTTTTTCTCTTGTATAAAAGTCCAGAAAGCCCACAAGAAGTCGAAATCATTTTTCGTTGCTTTAGCCTCATTCTAAGGATTCTCAAGGGCAAGCAATAAAACGATCGTCTAAGATCGTTGTACAATCCTGCAAACTTAGAAATGAACGCTGCCAAAACGAGTGAAAAGTCCGATATTAATTTAATGAATGACCCGCAGGCAAAGCGCGAGGTAGACAGAGCGCAAGCCAACAGAGACGAACTGAAAGAGCGGATTGCCCAGGCTATTCGTCAGGATGGGACGATTGAGCCGCTCAAAGGTTTGCACTTCAACCGCGCCTCCTCACCTTCGGAATGCCTTCATAGTGTCTCTATCCCTGCCTTTTGTGCGATCGCTCAGGGCAGCAAAGAAGTTCTTCTGGGTAGCGATCGCTATCAGTACGACCCGATGCATTATCTGCTGGCTACGGTTGAACTGCCGATCACCAGCCAAATTCTGGAAGCATCAAAGGCGCAACCGTGCCTTAATCTTCGCCTCGATCTTGACCCCACCCTCGTTGGCTCAGTGATGGTCGAGGCAGGGTATCCCTCATCGCATAGCCGTGGTGATGTGAAAGCGATCGACGTCAGTCCGTTGAATGCAAATCTGTTGGACGCTGTGGTGCGGCTTGTCAGGCTTTTAGATTCCCCTGCGGAAGCTCATGTTCTCGCACCACTGATTAAGCGGGAAATCATTTACCGACTCTTGATGGGAGAGCAAGGTAATCGGCTCCGTCATATTGCAGTTTTGGGTGGCTACACTTACCACATCGCTAGAGCCGTCGAGCGACTTCGTAAAGACTTTAACGAACCGATCAAGATTGAAAACATCGCCCAAGAGTTAGGAATGAGTGTCTCCGGGTTTCACCATCACTTCAAATCTGTCACTGCAATGAGTCCCTTGCAGTTCCAGAAGCAATTGCGGCTCCAAGAGGCTCGCCGTCTGATGCTGGGGGAAAGCCTTGATGCTACCAGTGCTGCTTATCGAGTGGGGTACGAAGATGCCTCGCACTTCAACCGAGAGTACAAGCGGCTCTTTGGTGCCCCACCTATGCGCGATGTGGAGCGGCTGCGAGAAGCGGCTAGGGAGACTGCTCGTTCAATCTGATCTACTCAAAGAGGAAAAGGCGCTCGTCAAAAACAACCCCGCAGACTTTTGCTTCACCTCAACCAACAGAAATATCCTCTGAAGCAATCCCTAAGAAGAAGCGGACTCCTAAAAAGACCAAAGAAGCTGCACCAGTAGAATCTGTTGCACAGCCACCCATTGTGGCGGCAGTAGCAGAGAAGGAAATGCCAACAGAAGAAGCAAGCAGCAGTTCCCAACAAAAAGTCTTCCTGTTCTGCCCTTGCAACGGAAACCCAAGCGAGATTCTGTGGGCGATGGCTCTACTACTTCCCTGAAGCCATAGAAGGTTCCCTGCGATCGTGAGAATCAAGTTCAGTGGGGTCAAAGGCCAGCGACGCTGGCCTTTGACCCCACTCCCTCAGAATGATTTTTATTCTCACAAGAACGTTTCCACAATTCCTTGGACTCAAAGTGCAGTAGTGAAGTATAAATTGGCTTTTTTCGCCATATTATCGCGCAAGTCACACGAATCTCCCAAAACCACTACAGATGGGAGTTTTCCAAAAGAACTCTCTGCTGTAACTCAATTCTATGTTCGCGCTCAAGCGAAGCCATACCCTGCTCTGAGGCCCGAAGCTCTGTCTCAGAGATGTTTGGCTGTTTCATGTAGACTGAGTTAAGTAGAATATTCAGCACTCCGCCTCGTTCTGCCTGCTGAATTGCTCGATGAGTGATCAACTCGCCCACGTTGAGGATGATGTTGTCCTGGGGATCTAAAATGACGCGAGTGACAGGACGCCCCAACGCTTGCTCGATTCGCTTCTGATGAAAAGCTTTAGTACCCCGACCCTGAACTTCGCTAAACTTCTCTTTCAGGTTTTGCCACAATACACTGGCGTTTTCTTGGGCGATCGCAGCCTCTTCCTGAAATTTCGTCCCAGTTCGAGAAAAGGCATCTTTAGTACTGTATCGAGCCGCTTCAGAAGGCTGCAAGCCAACCGCATCAAGTAGGGCAGCTTCACGCCCGCGCATTTTCGCTCTTTCAATCACGATATCCGTGACAATCTGACCGGGAGCGGCGATAATCATGCCATTTGCATCGCGAAGCAATCGCTGAGCGCGGCGACCTTTGGCTTGATCGACTCCCATTCGAGCCAGTGTGTCTGATAGTGCAATGTTAGCACTACGAGTTGTTCCTTGCAGATGAGTTTCGGCTTGAGTCGTCGTGTCTTGGAAACGTCGATCGATTCCAGCCGTCAGACTTCCGCCCGTCGCACGATAGAGCCGATCCAAGATGCCGAGTCGCTGCGCCTCGTCAGCTAGTGACAATGTAACCAGTTGGTCTTTGAGCGCGAACATAGTGCCGTCTTTGGCGGCTACATCGCGATCGAGTTGTTTCCCGACTACATATCCCAACTGTTCTTCTGGACTAATCAATCCGTTCGTAACAGCCGTAACTGCACTGCGACTACCTTGTGCAATGCGATCGCCAGTACCGTTTGCCGCTTCTTGCAGCATAATATTTGCAGATTCTACACCTTGCTGGATTTTCGCATTCGTTGCCACACCAGCTTCTTGCAGCATAATATTTGCAGATTCTACACCTTGCTGAATTTTGGCATTTGTTGCCACAGCCGCTTCTTGTATCCTTTGGTTAGCCGCTTCGCTGGACTCTTGTATTCTGCTACCAGCAGTTTGTACCGCACCTAGAACTCCACCCACTTGTTCTGCCATTAAATCAGCGATTTCAGGCGGCACAAAGGTAATTTCTTCCCCAATTTTGACATCATAAGGAGCAGGGATAAAGGAGCGTCCAGAATAAGCATCTGCAAACAGCCCACCCGATGCTTCATAGCCCTCAATTCTGCCGGTCTGGTCATCAAAATACAGATCGACAACCGAACCCAGGTAGCGACCATCTGTAGTCAAAACGCGAGTCCCGCGCAGAACCAAGTTGCGATCGAGAACCTTTTCCATTTGAGGAACTTCGGTTGCGGAAACGATCGCATTACCGTCAGCCACAACGATCGCGTTAGGCCCGATCGCTTTCACTGCTCCCAGTGGAATCACTTTTGCACTACGAAACAGCCCACTTTCCTTCACTAGAAAGCCAAGCAACTGATTATCACCCTGGTCAAAAACCAAGTCTTGAACCCGTGCAATTCTTCTCCCTGTATCGTAAGCAATAATAGCTTTATCGATCAAGTCAGTACCTTTTCTCATGTCTGCCTCTTAAATCAATTTTTTTGAATAAATCCGCCAATCCTACTTTTTCCAGAAATGACCTTGCTGACTGGTATATTGAACGTCTCGACCAAAGCCTGGAACCAAATTCATATAGCCAAAATACTCCAGCGACACACCTGTACCGATCGCGAACATAAACACTAGAGCTATAACTGGGTTAGCATTAGAACGTTTTCCAATAAGTCTTGGCATACACTTTCTCCTTATTCAAAGGTAGTTAAACAAACTGCGTCCGGCATCTCTAGCTTCTCGTAGCCAAGAGAAGTTAAAGACGAGGCATTGTTGGCTTATTTAGTATTTATAAAAAAATTAGCCTACTGAATCAAATATATTTAAATTTGAAAATCTTTCCATCTATCAATATAAATACCTTTTAAAAGCTGCTCAACAGACAGCAAATTCTGCACGCGCTAGTGAAAAACTGGGTGATATAGCTAGGGGCTAGGGGCTAGGGAAGAAGGGTTGAGAATCAAGGGTTTGGTGGAATTAAGAATGTCTTAACCGCCAGGGCGGTTGCTATACCAAGGTGGGCATAATTAAACATAAAAGGGCAGGCCCTTAGAAACCGGGTTTCTTGGAGAAACCCGGTTTCTGGGTGTTCAGTTTATTTAAGTCCACCTACTTAGTATTAGCTATCTAAGTGTTTGCTTACGCAGGAATCAATACTGTGTCAATGATGTGGATGACACCGTTATCAGCAGCAACATCTGCTGTTGAAACTTTAGAATCATTATTCAGCGGTAAAGATCAAATTACAAGGTACTCGCGCACCTTATTCCTATGGCGACGCAGATTAGCTAAGGCTTGTATCTCAATCTGACGAACCCGTTCGCGACTCAGACCAAGCAGTTCGCCAATTTCTTGCAAACTTTGCGCTTGGTTGTTTTCCAACCCGAAGCGTAGGATCATAACTTCCCGCTGTCGAGAAGACAATTCTGCTAACAATTTCTGAACATCATGACGCAACGCTTCGCCCATCATATACTCCTCTGGCGAAGGACTCTCATCTTGCAGCATATCAATAAATTCTGTGTCCTGATTTTCTCCCACTCGTAAATCTAAAGAAAAAGGTCGTCGGGCTAGCAGCAATAATTTCCTAACTTCGGAGGTTTCTAACTCCAAGACTTGTGCAATCTCTGCTGGGGTCCCATTACGACCCAATTGATGAAAAAGTTGCCTTTGAATCTTCTTGATTTTAGCGATGCTTTCATAAATGTGACTGGGGAGACGAATGGTGCGACCTTGCTGGGAAATCGCTCTGGTCATCCCTTGGCGAATCCACCAGTAAACATAGGTGGACAACTTGTAGCCTTGTTTGGGGTCAAATTTCTCTACACCGCGCTCCAGACCAAGGGTTCCTTCCTGAATCAAGTCCAAAAATTCAACGCCGCGCTTCTGATATTTCTTTGCGATGGAAACCACCAGACGTAAGTTGGCCTCAATCATCTTTTGCTTTGCTTGTTGCCCCTTCGCCAAAACAGAGTTCATCTCGGCCTGCTCCAGATCGGCTTGCAGTGCCCACTCTTCAACACTTGGCTCGCAACCTAAGCTCTGTGCGAGCGCTTTTTTACCGTCATATAGAGCCATCATCTGCTGAACTTGCTTGCCATATATGACTTCTTGCTCCTTGGTCAATAAGGGGATTCGACCAATTTCGAGTAGGTAGGTTCGCACCATATCCGTACTGAAGTTGGGTTGAGCCCGGTGTATTGAAGTTGCAGAAATAGACATAAATTTAGTATTGAATGCGTTGAAATGGGTGGCTCCTGCCTCGAATCGTCAAGATTGATTAGGGTTGACTTTGCGATCGCCGCCTGGGCCGTGAAGTATGAGTACAGAACGAATAAATATGTTTGAGTACCATAATTCTCTTCATTTTCTTTGAAAAGTGTACTAAACTGTAAGGGCTGAAGGTTTGAAGATTCAGCTTAACCTACTGAACTGGTTGGCTGAATAGGTACTTTCATTATGGACGATGAACAAAAATGTTGTGCCTTGAGAGTCAATCAATATCGTTATTTGTCGATCGGCATACAGCTATGAGCGTTCTGCCATAAGCTTTTGAGCGAATTGATTATTTTTAAGGTATTTTCCATAATATTATGCTAGTATGTCTATTAAGGATTATTTTCGGCTGTGTAATTCGTTTGTCAAGCGTTTCTCCGAATCTAACTCTCTACACTCTATGATTCTCGGAGACTATTTCATGTCAATCTATGTCGGCAATCTATCCTACGAGGTCACCCAGGATGACCTGAATACAACCTTTGCGGAGTACGGTACGGTCAAGCGAGTTCAGTTGCCTACAGACCGCGAAACAGGTCGTCTGCGTGGATTTGCCTTTATCGAAATGGGTACAGAAGCGGAAGAAACTGCTGCCATTGAAGCCCTTGACGGTGCTGAATGGATGGGTCGCGACCTGAAGGTGAATAAGGCAAAACCTCGTGAGGAAAGAGGTTCTTCTGGTGGAGGAAGCTGGGGAAATAAGGGCGGCGGCGGCGGCGGCGGCGGCGGGCGGCGCTACTAAGCTCTCAAAGGCTCTGCAAAAGACATCCCACCCCTAAAGACGTGGGATGTCTTTTTAATTGGGCATCAAAAAATTTAAAATTTTAGATTTTAGATTTATAGCTAGGGGCTAGGGGCTAGGGGCTAGGGGCTAGGGGCTAGGGAAGAGGGAAAAGCTTGACGAAGTAAGGGATTATGAACCAGAAGTAAGAGTTGGAGTTGCCCTAACCGCCTTGGCGGTTGCTATAAAATTTATTTTGAATAGCCTTGATGGGTATTTGAAGCAAAAATTCAGATCCTTTTCCCAGTTCTGACACACACTCGATCGTTCCCCCATGCTTCTCTACTACAATTTGATAGCTAATCGATAGCCCCAGTCCCGTTCCTTTACCCACTGGTTTTGTAGTAAAGAACGGATCGAACAACCGCTTTTTCACCTCTTCCGTCATTCCCGATCCATTATCTTTAATTCGGATCGCCAGCTTATCGCCGTCCACCATTTCAGTGCAAATACGAATTTGTGGATTTTGGATTAGAGATTTTTCCTCTGCCCCTCTGCCACTCTGGCCCTCTGGCTCTGAAAAAGCATCGATCGCATTGGCGAGTATATTCATAAATACCTGATTTAGCTGTCCGGCATAACACTCCACACGAGGCAAGTTACCGTATTTTTTAATCACTTTAACAGGGAGTTTTTTACCGCTACCTTTTAAGCGACTTGCTAAAATCATCAGGGTGTTATCAATTCCCTCATGAATGTCCACTGCCTTCATTTCGGCTTGATCGAGGCGAGAAAAATTCCGCAGCGATAACACAATTTGACTAATGCGATCGGCCCCTATCTTCATCGAAGACAAGACTTTGGGCAAATCCGAGGCTATAAATTCCCAGTCAGTTGTTTCCATCTTATCTCGAATGGCGGGCACTGGATTGGGATAAGATTCCTCATAGAGATGTAATAACTCCAGCAACTCTTCTATGTAGTCGCTAGTGTGGATTAGATTGCCATTGATAAAGTTAACTGGGTTGTTGATTTCATGAGCAATTCCTGCCACCATTTGCCCTAAGCTAGACATTTTTTCTTGTTGCACAAGTTGAGCTTGCGTGTGCTGTAACTTATGTAAAGCTGCACTCAACTGTTGAGCTTGAGCTTGTGCAGCTAAGGTACTAGCGCGATTTTGGGCATAAAATTCAGCTTGATCGATCGCACTCGCCACTTGGTCGCACACAGCTTGCAGCAGTTCAACTTCACTATCGCTCCAAAAACGAGAACCATTACAATGGCTACAGACGATCGCTCCGAACTGACGGGAATGAGTCTCAACTGGTAGCACAAGTTGAGCAGTAATACCCCAGTTGGTTAACATCTCTTGCGTTTCAATATCTAAGCGAGATTCCTTAGCTACGTCCTGTATACGAATGATTTCCAAATTACATATTTTGTTTACCAAGGCATTACTCCTATCTGCTGGAAAATCGCCTAATAAACTCGGCAGGTTATGCTCTTGCGCTTCATGAGTAATAGTAAACCTTGGATTCGGGAGATGCGGAAAACACCATAAAAAATGGCATCTATCAATTTGTAATAAGTTACGTACTTCATTAACAGCAATTTCCAATATACTATTTAAATCGAGAGTATTCCGCAGTTGGCTTGCTAGATGAAGCAGCAGAGATTCTCGACGGTTTTTCAGTGCTTCCCGCGTCAAAATACGCTCGATTCCCAAGGCCATATTATTTGCAATCCAACCAAATATAAGGTCATCTGTTTCTGTGAAAGATTTACAGCCGAATACTTCCATCACCCCGACTAAATTTTCTTCTACAATTAGAGTATATATTCGGCAGCTAAAAGGCGCATTTCTGAACGGAAAAGGTATTAATTTAATTTTCATACTTTCTACTTCATCTTGCTGCCAAAATATACACTTAGGCAAGCTAGCCCTATAAATATCCTGTCCTGCAAATGCCCCCATTGTGAGCAGATTTGTCCTTTCGTCAAAAGTCCAAATACACACATTATTTGTATCCAAGTAGTGTGCTATAGTCTGGGCACAAACTTGGAGAATATCGGCTAAAGTCCCGCCTTTTACCAAGGCTACTGCGACTTCTGCGCCCATAGTCAATAGGTGCGATCGCGCATTATCTCGCTCAGATGGACGCAATAGCATTGTGTCCTGTACTTTCTCCTCTTGGGCCGTAACTTCTTTCACTTTATTGCTTGACAATAACTTTTTCATTAACTTGTTCTCCTTTGGTTTCTTTTGTATTAAAATGTTTCAGTCTATCTAGTGCAAGCAAAACACAATTTATGTATTTTGGTAAACATATAGAAACTAGGCATGATATCGAGCGCGAACAATTTTAGAGTTTGCCGGGATATTTTTAACCCTTTAACTTTGTTATATAAGTTAACAAAGCCAGGATAAGCTGTAGTTTGCGTACTTCTTATTATATGACAAATAGGGGTAGCGATCGCGTATAGTATATGGAAACACTACCCCGATACTCAATTTCCCAAAAAATCAACTAAGATATATGCCTGACATTGTTGATATTGCGGTCGATGCTGGTTCTTTCAAGACTTTGGTCGCAGCTGTCCAAGCCGCTGGTTTAGTGGATACGCTCAAAAGTCCTGGCCCATTCACCGTCTTTGCTCCGAATGACGACGCCTTTGCCAAGCTGCCACCGGGAACTATACAAACGCTATTGCAGAATATCCCCCAGCTCGCAAGGATTTTAACCTATCATGTCGTTTCTGGTAAATTGATGAAAACAGATCTAGCTAAAGTTGATTCTGTCATTTCCGTTGAAGGTTCACCTATCAAGATTGATTGCGCTGATGGTTTTGAGGTAAAAAATGCCACGGTTCTAGCACCAGATATCGAAGCCGATAACGGTGTTATTCATGTGATTGACACCGTGATTTTGATGGGGTAAGTTAGCACTTAAACTAGGAAATTTGTCAAGCTGTTTTAACTATGGAAAAAAACTTGAATTCTCAGAAGCGATACATTACCTCTGAATAATATCGCCAAATCCTCGATCGGGATGGAGAACTGCGTTTTCGTGAGTCGCATAGTTCTTTCTTGAAGTATCAAAAAGCTTTTCTTCAAGATATGCGCCAGAGGCAAAATTCGAGTTCTGAATCCTGAGTAATTGTCGGGTGTGTTACGCTACCAGTAACGCACCATTTCCACTCTGTAGCTTTGACAAAATCAGACTGCACTATCATCACTCATCAAGAAGAATAAATTTACTAATTAAGGGCGTTACTAAATCGCGAAATGTTTTAAAAACCTCAACTACTCAAACAAGGAAAACCTTTATGCTTAAACGAATCTATATCGATAATTTCCGATGTCTTGTAAATTTCGATCTTTCTGTTGACGCGATTAATTTATTTCTCGGCCCTAATGGTGCGGGAAAATCTACTGTTTTCGATGTTCTGCGAAAAATACAAGCTTTTGTGAGTGGTGACAGCAAGGCTGATGCTATTTTCAAGTCGGTTGATTGTACGCGATGGCAGACATCTCCAATCCAGATCTTCGAGTTGGAGATTGAAGGTAATGGGGGAAAGTATAAATATGAACTTGCTATCAATCATCATAAAGATAGAGAGGGAATTCGTGCCCGCGTACAACATGAACGCCTATGGTTCGATAGCCAAACATTAATAAAATTTGAATTAGGAGAGGTTCAATTATACCGAGATAACTACTCAGAAGGGCCGAATTACTCGTCTGATTGGTTCCAATCAATTCTGCCATTAATTATGGGCAGGTCTGACAACACAAAACTTACTTGGTTCAAACAGCGCATGGAACGGTTCATCATCGTTCAAATTATTCCTACTATGATGGCTGATAGCAGCGATCGCGAAGAAACGCGCTTGTCTGCCAAAATGGAAAACTTTGTTTCTTGGTATCGTTACCTGTCTCAGGATCAAGGTAAAATTTTTGAACTCACCAATGCTTTAAGAGAAATTTTGGACGGATTCGCCTATTTCAAGTTTGCCGAGGCGGGTGAACAAAACCGCCTCCTCAAATTGTATTTTTCAGGAGAAAGTGATAATAGAAACTATCTAGAATATAGATTTGGGGAGCTATCGGAAGGTCAAAGAATGCTGATCGCCTTATACACGCTAATATACTGTACTCAGTCTGAGGATTATACTTTATGTATTGACGAACCTGAAAATTTTTTGGCTTTAGCAGAAATCCAACCTTGGCTGATTAAACTTTATGACCTTTGTAGCGATCGAAAAACACAGGCTTTGCTTATTTCACATCATCCAGAATTAATTAATTATCTTTTGGCATCACCTGTAGGCTATTGGTTCGATCGTCAGAGTAATACCCCAGTTCGGGTGAAACGAATCGGCAGCGATAATGATACAGGGCTTCCCATTTCGGAGCTTATAGCGCGAGGGTGGCTCACTGCATACAGCGTGTAGTGAATGGCAAAGGATTATCTAACTCAAGTTGCTAGTTACTTGCTTTGCGGGTATGTTGTTGGGGT
>NZ_JAIQZN010000201.1 GCF_023333585.1 Argonema antarcticum A004/B2 | reverse complement strand
TACCTAAAAAATCTACCACATTTTGACTGCAACACCGCCAAAGCCTTATTTAACCGTTGGTTTTTGACTACCTGCCCCTTAAAGGGCAGGTAGTCAAAAACCAATATTAGAGAGGCTTTGGTAGTTTTTGGAGATGTCTAATGGACTACCACTCTGGTACTGCTACCCCCCAAATCTAGGGTCAAGCCCGTTTTGTTGCTAGTTCTGCTCATATTTCATCGTTAAATACCTTTGTTAAAAAACTTATCAAGCCCTACATCGCACCTGACTATACCCTGAGTATTCTTTTCTTCTATCGCTTTTGGCGTAAACTAGATTTTGTTAAATTTTTATGAAAATTCTAAATTTACCTCAATTAAATTTGTCCCATTGCTAAATTCTATTTTTGAGTGCATCTAAGTATTTCTATCTATAAGTAAACCCAAGGAAAATCCAGGATTATCAAGGTAAACTAAGGATTGATTGGCCATTGTTGTTCGCTTTTTTCCTTAGTTTTCCTTATGCCGACACTCTCGTTTTTTGCCGTGAGAGAGGGGAGCAAGCAGTGGCGGTATGTACATCTCTCCCTTCGTAGAATAATCAATTGCCGCCACAGCTTGTTGGGGGATACCCCCAAACCCCCGTCTGTGTATTGGTAATAAAGTTTTATGCTAACTGAATCAGCCTTTCAATTCGCTCCCGAACCAATCTACCCCGGCCTGCATTTCTAGCCGCAGGCGAAAGAAAAGCTGGTATAACTTCCCAAATGGCTTCTCGTTCATTTCTAAACCATGCTGATAAAAACTTCCTTACCTCAGCATCAGCTTGTTGCACTTCCACTTCTAAACGGTCACACCCGTCTAATAGTGCTACGATGTCTTCAATATCTGCACTAAAATAAAAACTTCTCTGCCCTCTCCCGATAAAAGCTTCTATCTTTGATGCCAGCAAATAAGGCACCGAAAATATTTGAATAACTCTTCCGTTTGAAAGTTCGTAAGGAATAGAATTTGCTATCCCCGGTGTATACCAACGATTAGAAAATCCTAACACCGACTCATCACAAGGCATCACATCAACTGTAATATCCTCATATCGCCAGCGACACAATGGCGCACCTGGGTCTGTACTTTCTTCCAGTCCAAGCGATCGCAGTAATTCTGAAAATTGATAATATTCAGTACGAGAGGAAATTTCTACCACGCAGTCTACATCATCTGTAGGTCGAATATCAGGAGCGGAAACATCGTCCAAGTAAAGTGATATCGTCGCACCTCCAGTAAACACAACCGTCTGCGGCACAGCAGCCAGAACTGCTGCTACCTTTTGGAGCATATAAAGCAAGTTGATTCATGATGCCGTTACCCTTCGTTCTAATTCCTGTTGCGCCAAACGTTGTTCTCTTACTCGCCCCACCCGAATTGCATCAATTAGACTCAGCAATACATAAAGTTCCCGGTCATTTTTAGCTGCTATCGGCACAGAACGGTACAACGGCTCAATTGCCTGTCCCCTTACCTCTCCAGTTGGGTCAGGCCAAACGTAGGCATCAGAGGGGTCAACTACCAACAAGCTTTTCAACGGTTCAGCCGAATGTGCGGTAGGCAGTCCCCGCGATATGGGGCCAGGTTGTCCGGGGTAGACGTATTTTAGTCCGTGAATGAGAAACTCCAGCAAGGCGTGCTTGAAAACTTGACGGTTTTCAGCATCGTAAAGACGGCTGACTGAGCATCTTTTCAATGCGGCATGAACTTCCGATCCACTCATCCATACACTGGAAGCTAGCGTGGTGTACGTCCATTCTTCCGAATGCAGGCTGTGAACTTTGAGTAAAACGACTATATCTTGGGGTTTGAGCATTTAGTTTTGGTTAAAGCGATCGCTCTAGTCTCATTCTATATTCGCGAATCATGAATAGCAAATAAATTTGTTGCATATTCAGAAGGTATTGCTAAAGCGATAGAACCGCACATCGCTTTTGTTAGAGGCTCATCTTTTCAGTCAAGGGGCAAACTATAAGGACGTTTCTCTTGACACTCTCGATGACAGCCAAACTCAACCAAAAAACCAAACAACGCACCATCCAATTTAAACTAATGCTTACTTCACAAGAAAAGGAAGCATGGTCAGCTATTGCCTCAAAAGCTGGCTTAGACATTTCCGAATTAGTAAGGCGACGAATGGCAGGCTGTCGGATTCGTACCGTTCCAGAAGCCAACTGGCAGTGCTATTGGCAACTATTGAAAATTGGCACAAATATCAATCAAATTGCCAAAGCACAGAATACTGCACTAGCAGATGGAACGATTCCACCTCCAATCGACTCCATCCCTTTTGAACGCTTGCTTCGACAAATCGACCGCTTGCGCTTGCATTTAATTTTAGGTGCAGATAATGAACCTTCTGAAGATGATTTGATAGAAGAAAGTGATGATTGGGAAAATTGGTAAAGGTAAAGGTTTCGCCGGGTTAACTAAGTACATTCTAGAAAAAGAAGAGGCCGAACTGCTTTGCACTAACTTAGCTGGCGAAACACCGCAAGATTTCTACAGGCAATTATCTGCCACTGGCCAACTTAATAAGAGAGTGCAATCTCCCGTATCACACATCAGCATTAGTTTTGCACCCGATGAAAAACCTGCCAATGAACAGTTAAAGCAGATTGTAGAAGGTACGCTGACGGGAATGGGTTTTGATAAAAACCTGTACTTCGCCGCCACACATAGCGATCGCAATCATTTTCACTTGCATATTGCCGAATTCGGTATGCTGCTAAAAAGGGATGTCAGCATCAGGTTTGTAATTTCAGTGATGCGGAAAAACAAGCTTTTTTGAATCAACAAGAAAACTATAGCCAACTAAAACAAGTCACACATCAACAATTGGAATTGTAAGCTGTCTGAGACTATCATGTTATGATTGCCTTAGTGAACTACAAGTATTAGGCAGCCCATTTCATCGGGAGTCATGCCCAGGTTTGGGTAAGTAATCTGCTAGCAATTCCTCCCAAAATTGAGTCATCAAATTACCTTTTTTACATTGGTTCAGATACTGCCAGTATTGAGCTACTGCCGACAGGGTAATCATGTTAGTTACGCAACGATTTTGCATCTCCACTTCCCGGAAGGTTTCTCCTATCTCTCTCAAGAAACTCTTTACTTTCAAAGGAGGTTTTTTGACTGCTACCTCTGCTTGTCTTAAAGTCATGGCTATTTCTCCATTTTCCAAGTTATAGCTAACGATTTTCAGGTATTTGTAATACAGCTTAGTTCGCCCGATCGCTCTCAGCACAGGCGAATGGCTACAGTTTTTGTAACCGTTCAGGGGGTGCGCCTGCGGCGCACCACCCCAAGAGGAGTTGTAAAGATTTTGGAGAAAAAAAGTGGG
>NZ_JAIQZN010000043.1:42519-56957 GCF_023333585.1 Argonema antarcticum A004/B2 | reverse complement strand
TAAGAGCTTTCAATCTTTACGAGAGAAGCTATTAGCTTGCTTATTTAAATAAGTTTCACTTATCACCATAGGTACGGAAGAGCCATTCTATAGCTCCCAGTTTGAGGAGATAGGTGAAATAGAAAACATCAATTTTCCAAGCGAACTCTTTCGTGCAGCCGAGATTTCAAATGCAGCCGAGATTTCAAATGCAGCATCCGGCATAGCTCTTGACTTCATTAAACCGAAAGAAACTATTATTCTTGGCTTGTTGGATAACAATGAAGAAATTAGTTTATTCAGATGCTCTGGACGAATTAAGAACTTTGAGTTTGTAAAAGGAAGACCTACTCTATCTTTCAATGCTGAGTACATCTTTAGGAAAATCCATTTTGAAAACGAGCAAGATATAAAACTCAAATCTATTTATGTTCAATATTCTCATCTGAAAGAATGGATTGGCAAGTCTGGAATACAAGCTTTCGTGGTGCGGGATGAAAATAAATTATGGATAAGTTATCAACCACCGACAAATATTCATTTGACGAGAATTGGTGAGCTAGATTTAGATATTACTTTTTCTAAAATATATGTAAATCCGTTTGACTTTTATTTTGGTGCGATTTATTACAAAGCAAATGTCGAACAAAAAACTTACTTAACCATACAAAATACATCCAATCAACCATTGGATGAATGTATTGACCTATTAATAAATTTTCGTGATCTACTTAGTTTTGCTATGACAAAAGCGACTTCAGTAATAGAAGTTAATGCAAATACGGATGTTATCCATATAAAACCTGTTCAGCAACCAAATGGGGACATCACTTTAGAGGAAGAACTACAAGAAGCTCAGGTTACTATACTATTTGGTTTATGGAACTCGGCAAAGACTTCCGAGATAAAAATATCAACCCATGAAATGTTGTTTCTGTTTAGTGATGTAGAAGATAATCTGGGGCAAGTCTTTGAGGCATGGATTGACAAAAGAAAAGTATATGAGCCTGTCTTTGATTTATTGATGTCTACAATATACACTTCAAATCTTTACTTGCATTATGGCTTTCTAAATATAGTTCAGGCTTTGGAGGCTTATCATACAAACAAGTATGAAGGCATATATCAAGACAGAAAAGTTTACGAAAAAGGACTGTACAAAAAGTTTGAAGAGGTTTTAAATAATTTCCCAAGTGAAAGCGAAGATCAAGAAAGCGGAATCAGTGACGAGTTTAGAAACGCTCTAAAAGGAAAGCTGAAGGCTCAAACAAGGTTTACTTTAGAAACAAGACTGAAAGAACTTTTGGGTGAGATTTCTCCTTTTTTGCCTAATGATTTTATAGGAAGTGATAGCGACAAGGCGGAGTTTGCTCGTAGATCTGCTGATACACGAAATGCGTTGACACATCATGATAAAGAAAAACGGAAGCAAGCAGCAAAAGGACAAGAATTATTGCAACTTTTCTATACACTAACTGTTATTTTACGAATTTGCCTAGTGATAGAACTTAATCTCAAGAATGATTCTATTGAAGCTCTTGTGAAGCGAAGTAGAGCTTACCAAAATGAATGGAGGCCATCTTGAAACGGATTCATTGTTCTTTATTCACGTTCTTGGCTGAGATGATCGTCGCTGCATAACAAATCGCTGCACCGGAATGCTGAAATTCTATCGGTTGAGTTGCAAAAGTTAAGTGAATCCGGTGAGCTTAGTCGTTATGCCAAACCGATGAGTCCCGTTGAGGTTATCTGATTTCATTCGAGATTGGGCAAGCAAAAATGGTTGGCTTCGTTGTTGAGTTGGGAGAGGTTATTGGCGATCGCAAAAGTTAAGAATTGAGTGCGATCGCCGATCTTGTAGGGTGCGTTAACGGAGTGTAACGCACCATCAAATATATACAAATGTAACGCACCATCTTTATGTTAATTTAAGGTGTGTTACGCTGTCGCTAACACACCCTACGACTGCTAATCATCCCAAGATCCTTGAGGTTTTTCCTTTCTGCCATCTTTACCCCAATCTGGCGGATAAATTCCCTGAGCAATAAACCGATGAATACTGGAATACTGCCAATCTTGGGGATTTTCACACAATCCATGTCGAACCGGATTATCATGAATATAATCGCAATGAAGCTCAAAATCCCGTTCATCCCGAATTAAATGCTCCCAAAACCGACGTTGCCAAAGATTACTTTCTCCTCGCTTTTGTCGTGATTGAGAAACGGCTCGATTAACCCCTAATGCTTGTCCATAATGTTTGGTAACATAAGTTTTAATTAAGCGCAATCTCACCGACAAATCCTTATCATCAGGGGGTAAAGTCCACAAACAATGGAAATGATCGGGTAATAAAACAAAAGCATCAATACAAAAAGGATATTTTTCCTTTACTTTTTTTATTGCTTCTCGGAGAGCTTTTCTCCCTATGTCACTACAAAGCCAAGAATCTCTTTGATAAGTGACTTGTGTGATGAAATATGTACCTCCAGAAACATTAGGTCTTCGATAATTAGGCATAGGGAGCTAGTCAGGGTGAAATTAAATTATTCTTAAATTATTTATTGTATTGTCATATTGGTTGGTGCGTTACGCTATCGCTAACACACCCTACAGTGCGATCGCAACTCCTTAATCTCTAATTTACCCAAAAAAATAGAATATAGTATCACACGAGTAGAAAGGGCAAGTTTCAACCACCATCCCAACTAGGGATGGGTTGAAAGGCAAGTTAAGGTATTTGTGTTTGTATAAGTTTAATGCCAGGACGGAGATTTGAACTCCGGACACGAGGATTTTCAGTCCTCTGCTCTACCAACTGAGCTATCCCGGCCAGCTGTTTTTTCAGCGCTTTAGCAATATAACAAACTTATCCTGGTTTTGGCAAGCCCTTATGAGGAAGATTGCCAAAATAATTTTATAGCGGTTTGCGCTTGGACTTCCAAAGCAATTCTTGAAGATTTATTAAAAGATATCTGAATATCTGTTCATACGTTATAGTTAAAGCAGAATCGATCGAGAAAGAACTATGACTACCGTAACCTCAATGAAATGTGCTTGTGAGCCTTGCCTTTGCAATATCTCAATCAGCGACGCAGTGCAAAAAGATGGCAAGTACTATTGCAGCGACGCTTGTGCAAACGGTCACACCGATCGCACAGGCTGCGGTCATCACGGTTGTGGCTGCTAAAGGAATGTAGGGTGGGCATTGTCCACCCTACTAAGCAGTTTCAGGTAGCCCATATTTTGAGCTTAATCAAGCCAGTAACGGCTAAAAACACGAAAAACTGAACTAAAACAATACTGGGGCCAGAAGCCCAGTTGAAAATACCAGACAACAGTATGCCGACAATGCTGCTGAGGACACCTATAATCGCAGAGAGTGCGAGAAAGCGGTTAAATTGATTACTCAGTAATTTGGCAGCAGAGGCTGGAATTACTAGAAAAGCATTCACCAATAAAATGCCGATCGCTTTGGTTGCCAAGGCGACTGTTAGAGACAGCAGTACGACAAACAAGTAGCGGTGTAACTGGACTGGGATGCCTTGAACTTTGGCTACAGAGGGATTAAGCGTCAACAGGATTTGCTGCTGTAGCGTTGATAGCAGATAGATTGCAGCACTCAGGACTAACATCAGCGTGAGTACTATGTCAATCTGGTCGATCGCCAAAATATCCCCGAACAGGACATTCATCAAGCCGCCGCGATAACCTTTAATCAAGCCACTGAGGATAATACCGACTGCCAAAGTTCCCGATAGTACAACGTTGAGGATGTTGTCGCTGGCTAAATCCGTTTGGTCGATTAAATAGAGTACCGCTAAACCAAAAGCGAGAGTGAAGGGCAGCAGCATCCAGGTGGGGTTTAATTGTAGCAAGACACCTAAAACAATTCCCACCAAAGCTGAGTGACCGACCGCATGGCTGAAAAAAGACAATTGTCGCAGGGTGACGAAGCAACCTAGTAAGCCTCCCAGCAATCCCATCAAGACGCCGCCTGCGATCGCACGCTGCATAAAAGGAAACTGTAGCAGTTCCATCAAGTTACCGCCATCAGTCACGGCCAATAAGCTAGCATGATAGTGAGCAAGTTCGTTCAGGGAAATCATTATCGAAACACCCATTCCAATACAAAAGACATAAAAATTAATTTCACTTGTAACTTTAATATGTCAATTCAGCCAAGCTTTAATGGTGTCGTAACTAATCTCGTTCAACAGCAAGAAAGCCTCACCTGTCATCCGCCACACGCCGTTGAGATTGAAGATGTTCAAGATCTTCAGCAGGAAATCATTAATACCGACAAAGCTCAACGCATGGCAGAGTTTTTTAGTTTATTGGGTGATGCCAATCGCCTGAGAATTGTCTCAATTTTAGCAGTAAAAGAACTCTGCGTTTGCGATTTGGCAGTAGCGCTAGAGATGAGTGAATCAGCAGTTTCCCATCAAATGCGCGTCTTACGGACAATGCGATTAGTGAGTTACCGAAAACAAGGACGAAATGTTTTTTATCGCCTTCTAGATCATCATGTATTAGAACTTTATCGATCGGTTGCAGAACATTTGGATGAAACTGCTTAAATTTTGTATTTTGGATTTTAAATCTAAAATCTAAAAGGCTACCAGTCATTCGCCAGGACAGTGGAACCCCACCCCCAACCCCACCCCGCAACAGGGAGGGGAGTATTTCTCCCCCCTCTCCTCTGGAGGAGAGGGGGGTTAGGGGGGTGAGGTTTCTTCTGGTAATGGTTGGTAGCCATCTAAAATCTAAAATTAATGTCGGTGTTGATAGCGACTGAAGGCTGGGCCGTAGGTGGCTAATAGGTTTTCAGGGGAAAGAATAGTATCTGGCGATCCAGAACAAACTAATGTTTGGTTGAGACAGAGGACGCGATCGCAGTGGCGGTTCACCATATCTAAATCGTGAGAAATTTGTAGAACAGTCCAACGTTGTTCGTTCTTCAGTTCATTCAACAAAGTGTAAAAATCAGCTTCCCCTGAAACGTCCAATCCCGCAAACGCCTCATCCAGTACCAATAGCCGCCGGGGACTCACCAAGCAGTAAGCCAATAATACCCGCTTTAGTTCGCCACCGCTGAGAGTGCCGATCGCTTGTTTGCGTAGGTGATAGGCATTGACACGGTGCAATGCTTGTGCGATCGCTTCCTCCTTTTCTGGATTTTGCCACCACAAATAAAAGGGGAAAAAGGAAAAACCTTTCTTTCTCCCCCCTTTTTTAAGGGGGGGATCGCCTTTTGACTTTTGCGTTTTATTCTCCCATCCCAGTCCTACCAATTCAGCAACAGAAATGGGAAAACTGCGATCGAAGATAAAATGTTGAGGAATGTAACCAATCTGACGCTGCCGACGCCCTAGCTGTTTGACTGGCCGACCAAAAATCTCTACTTTCCCAGCAGTGTAAGGCATCAGGTCTAGAATTGCTTGCACAAGCGTACTTTTACCAGAACCGTTCGGGCCAATTACAGCCGTATCCGTTCCAGGTAGCAGTTCAAAAGAGACATCACGAACAGCTTGGTAGGTTCCCCGGTACACCGTTAAGCCTTCTACCTTCAAAACGGGGAGTGACTCAAAATTCATTTCATCCAATTTAACTTTATCAATTAAAAACTCAAAACTTTTTAATCTACCGACAAGCAGATTCAAGATTTTGCAGATTAATTTTCATCGCAGTGAAGTAATGCTGCGGATCTAGTGACCCAAATTCCAGAGAATCCAGCGGGCGGAGGGTCAAATTCAAATCTTGAGAAAGACTTTTGAGCAATTTGTTGTCTACTCCAGGTTCCCCAAACAAAGCCTTAACTTTGTACTGTTTTACGGCGGCGATCGTCTTTTGTATATCCGTTGGTGAAAGTTGATCTTCGGGAATTTCAACTACAGCAACCTGTTTGAGTTGATATCGCTGTGCCAAGTAAGGATAAGCATCGTGGAAGGTAACAAAGGTGCAATTGGGATATCGCTGCAAACTCTGCTTAAACTGGCGATCGATCTCTTGCAGTTGCTGGATATAGGCGGTAGCATTAGCTTGATAGGCTCCTTTATTGGCTGGATCGGCTGCCATTAAACCATCGCGAATATTTTCCACCTGTTTGATTGCCAATACCGGATCTAGCCAAACATGAGGATTGCCAACTTCGTCGTGCTTCTCATCTGCGTCTGCTTTTTCGGTTGGTTTAACGACGGGCGAGATTTCCTGCAAAGGTTTAATGCCATTCGACGCTTCAATCTCTTTTATCTTGGTGTTTTGGGCGTTTTTGACGGTATTGTCGAGAAATTCTTCCAAACCGAAGCCATTTTTGACCAGCACATCAGCTTGCGCTAGAGCTTTCACATCCTTTGGCGTTGCCTGGTACTCATGCACCTCCGTACCTGGTGGCACCAAAACTTCTACGTTGGCCAAATCCCCAGCAACTGCCTTGGTGAACCAGTACATGGGCAAAAATGTCGCCACAACTTTGAGTTGTCGCGACTGTGGCGAAGACTCGGTTGTGGGAGACACGGGTGCCGAATTAGATTGATTACAGCCAGTGGCGGCTAACACAGGCAGCAGCAAGGCCATTAGCAATCCTTGCAAATTAGGACGAATCACGGTTTTTCTCCTGGGAAGGCGAGCCAGAGGTCAATCGATTTTGGATTCTAGGATTTTGGATTGACCTTGGCAGAGATGTAATGAGAATCAATCTAAATTCTAAACTAGATACGAGAATAAATCTCATTCTACTACAGGGTTCTGCTTCGCCAAGGACTGCCCTAGCCTCGTATTGGCACTAGGCTATGGAAATCAGATATCATTGAGTCTTACCAAAAAGACCTTTTGTCTGGATACGGCGATACGATCGCCCTTAAGGGCGTTTTCAAAGGAATGCTGATAATCTGGAATCGGTGTGAGGAGTAAAAGGTTCAATATGTTAAAACTTTTGTGCAATTATCTGCTATTGAGCCCAGCCGTACTGGGTGCGACACTAGCGATCGCAGCAGCAACAATGCCAGCGTCCTACGCAGACGAAATCCCAGCGACACCTCAAGTGGGGGTTACCGCCTCCCCCGATGCGACAAGCACTTTAAATCAAATCAACCGCTACAACAACGAAAAACCTAAAAACTCTCTATCTCAAGTCACCTCGGTTTCGCAACTGCGGGACGTTCAACCGACAGACTGGGCATTTCAAGCCCTACAATCTCTTGTGGAGCGCTACGGTTGTATTGAAGGTTATCCCGATCGCACTTATCGCGGCAACCGCGCCTTGACCCGCTATGAATTTGCCGCAGGCTTAAATTCTTGCTTAAACCGCATACAAGAATTGATTGCCGCAGCAGGTGGTGGAGGCATAAGTGCAGAGGAAATAGCCACCCTCCGGCGATTGCAAGAAGAATTTAGGGCTGAACTCACTACCCTGCGCGGTCGCGTGGATGCACTGGAAGCACGCGCAGCACGACTGGAAGCACAGCAATTCTCGACTACTACCAAACTTCAAGGAGAAGCAATTTTTGCGGTGGCAGGTATCGTCAAAGGAGATGATGCTTTTGGCCGCGAGATAGACAACCAACCTATTTTTGCCGATCGCGTTCGCCTCAACTTTGAAACCAGCTTTACCGGCAGAGACAGGTTGAGAACGCGACTGCAAGCAAGTAATCTGGCTGCCTTTTCTGCGACTTCCACCTTCACCCCAGAAGGCGATTTATCCTTTGGTGGTGGCCCTTTTGAGGAATCGGGCAATAATGATATCGTCCTGGATGAATTGTCCTACACTTTCCCTTTAGGCAAACGCACTGAGGTCGTGATCGGCGCAAATGCTACCGGGTCGGATAGCTTTGCCAATACCTTAAACGTCCTGGATGGAGATGGTGGCAGCGGTGCTTTGTCTCGCTTTGGGACGCGCCACGGGATTTATTATCTGGCGGATGGCGCTGGCATAGGACTCAAGCACGAGTTCAACGATAATATTGAAATCAGTTTGGGCTATCAAGGCACCTCGGTCAACGATCCGAGTGATGGCAGCGGTTTGTTTGGTGGGCCTTACGGTGCCCTGGCACAGGTTGTGTTTAAGCCCGGTGCTGGTTTACAACTCGGTTTGACTTACGTTCACTCCTACAACAGAGACATGGGAACTGGCAGTCGGGTTGCTAATTTGCGATCGACTTTAGATGCTTTCCAGCCGTTTGCTGGTGATAACAATTTGCCCATTTCCAGCAACTCCTACGGTGTCGAGCTATCGTGGCAACTAGCCCGTAATTTTGTGATCGGCGGTTGGGCTGGCTACACGAATACTCGCACTCTTTCTACGCTGGGCGGACAAATTAACCGTGGCAATATCGATATCTTTAATGGTGCCGTTACCCTTGGTTTTCCAGACCTGGGTAAGAAAGGTAACCTTGGCGGTATCATCGTGGGTATTGAGCCGATCGCTGATGCCAGTGCTAATCTATCCAACGATTTATTTAATGCTGGTTTAGGTGGCGACGATGACGACCCTTCATACCACGTCGAGGCATTTTACCAAATCCAAGTGAGCGATAATATCTCTATTACGCCTGGGGTTATCTGGCTCACTGCTCCAGACCACAACAAGAACAACGATGATATTGTCATCGGTACGATCCGAACAACGTTTAGTTTCTAGTCAGTAGTCATTGGTCAATAGTCATTAGTCATTGGCAAAGAACCAATGGCTAATGACCATTGACTATAGTGTTTCCATTTGAGGTGTAAACAATGGTAGGTTGGGTTAGACGCGGTAATTAACTTAATAATGCTCACAGATACGTTTTTTCCCGCGTCGTAACCCAACATTCACTATTAAATATGTGTTCACGACTCATTTGAAAACGCTATATACCTTCAACTGCGCCTCGATGACATTATGCCGACTTGAAAATCTGGACGCTTTTTGATTAGAAATAAATACTATCCCTCTTCTGTCACTCTCCGAGAACTTTTCCGATTTCCCAATCCTCAAGCCTTTTCAGAGAAAGCGGTCTACGATTTTTTTATACTCGAATAAGCTCGTTGGGAGCGATAGCTGAAATCCCCTCTGCGTAAGGGTTAGCTCGGAAAGTGACAGAAGAGGGATATATTAGAGCAAAGAGATAGTTTTGAGGAGGATAGAACACTGAAATAGTTATCTTGTCGGGTATTTTTACCTCAAACGCTATCGGTTCTGATACTTCCGTCGGGCATGATGGTTTCACAAAAAGTAGCTCCCTGGCATCTATTAATACTAAAACCAGAAGCTCCGCTCAAATCGGCATAGCTGAGATTACCATCGAAGAAAGAAGCTTCAGTCAAAATAGCATACCTCAAATTGGCATGACTGAGGTTGGCATCGCTAAAAGAAGTTTGTCCGAATACAGCATTACTCAAGTCAGCATACTCTAAATTAGCTCCTTGCAACGCAGCTTCACCAAGACGCGCCCCTTTCAAGTTGGCATAGCTCAAGTCGGCATAACTGAGATTAGTCCAATCCAAACAAGCGTTACTAAGGTCGGCTTCCCTAAAAATAGCCCCTCGGAGATTTTTATCAATCGAACGGACTCCTGGCAACTTTACTCCAGTAAAATCCCGTTCTCCTGTAGCATACCGTCTAAGCAATTCTTCAGCGTCCATAACTCTCTTCTGGAGTTTATTAACTCAATCAACAATAGCACTTTGCGCTCAACACATCCAGAACTGCTATTTAAGGATAAAAAAATACCAGCCTCTTCAAAGACTGGTTTGATAAATTAAATACGTTGTGTTGTCGCTTGAATTAGAGGAAACCCTAACTGTGCGTTCCCAAGCTCACAGGGGGTAAAGCTCTGTAAACTTATTGTAACATGAGAGAGAACTTTACAAAAGTTTACTTTAAAGAATTTACTTCTTTAGGTAGAGGTTCTTTCTGTGTCCCTCTATTTATATAGTCTACGCGACTACGGCGCAATTCCACCGTAACAATACGTAAATCTGATATTAATTTTGGTCACGTTGCGTGATATACTTATTTGCGTGCTGAGGACGCCCCCAAACAATGCGCTCTTGCTTGTAGATGGCTACACCAGGTTTTGCGCCCTTGGGCTTATAGACGTGCTTGGGTTCGGTGTAAACAACGGGAACTCGATCGCTCTGTCGCGATCGGCTATAGTAGGCAGCAAGGTCAGCCGTGAACTGCAAATCGACTTCATCAGGTACAGCCCCAGGTTCTAAACGCAATAGTACATGAGAGCCAGGAATTTCTTGGGTGTGGAACCAAAGGTCGTAATCTCCAGCAATCCGAAAAGTCAGCTGGTCGTTTTGCCGATTATTGCGACCAATCAGTAATTCAAAACCGCTGGGAGTGCGGAAACGATAGAAATTTATACTTGATGCTTCCTGTTTTGTAGGGTGGGAATCTTGCTTGCCCCCTCTCGACCCCTGCCCCACAGACGCCACATAACCGGCTTCAAGATATCGCTGTCCAATAAGTTCTTCGCGTATTTCTTCTAGGGTTTGTAAATCTTCTGAATTGGTATATATTTCTAGTTGGGATACTGTTGCTTCTACCTGCTCTAAATAGTAAATTTCCGCTTTTACTTCCGCTAGTAGTGGCTCAACCGCATTCCGAGCGCGTTTGAGTTTTTGATGCCGTTTGTAAAGAGCTTGGGCATTTAGTACAGCATTTTTTTCTGGGTTTAAGGCAATAGTAATAGGATTGCCATTCTCAAAGTCGGCGAGGATAATTGATTTCATCCCCGGTGACCATAACTGGAGATTCGCCATCAGCAAGTCTGCTTGTTGTCGGTGTTTATCTGCATCATCAGATTGCTGTAACTTTTGCTCAAAGGTGTTAGCCTTAAGCCGCAATTTTCCTAGAATACTGTTGAGTTTCTGACTCAGTTGATGGCGTAGTTGGGAGAATACTTGTTGATTTAGTTGTTGGGTGTAGTAAAGATCGAGCAAAGTATGGATATCTTTAGCAGGCCCGATCGCACCCCAACCCAGTACAGTATATCCTTCTGATGTCCAACCCGGTTGAAATTGGTAATTCTCTAAAGCTTGCAACCATTCTTGCCATCGGCTAAATAACTTCTGCCAATCTGATTCTGTCAAAGTTTCGGTAGATCGATCGGGGTCAAGATCCGCTGCTTGTACGATCGATTGTACGAGTGCCGAACTTAGACCGCGATAATTTTTGAGCAGACAGCGCCCTATTTTCCCCGGTACGAGACTAACTCGTTCTTGCCAGCGCTGTTGGGATTCGCTGAGACTGGGAATTGGATCGGTGAGGACTGGAGGAATTTCGTAAGGTTGTCCGGTTTGGATGGGACGGACACTAGATTGTTGCTGGCTGACTTGATGGGCGGCAGTAATAATGAGGTTGTTGGCATCAGCTAAGATGACGTTGCTGTATTTGCCCATGATCTCGACGTAAAGATGCCAGAGGGGGGTTTCTCCGGGACGCCTGCCAAACTGGAGGTCAAGAACGCGCTCCCAAGGTGCGATCGCTTCTATTGATATTAACGCCAAACCGCCCAATTGGTGCCGCAGCTGTTGACTAAAGGTAAATGTATCTGGGGCTTTGGGTGGAGGATCTGCGATCCCAAGGCGTGCAGCTTGGGGATGCCAGGAAATGGTCAGCCAACCCCGTTTGTTCATTGTTCGTAGCGCGATCGCAATCGTAAAGCGATCGCGCTGATAAACCTGTTCGAGGCGCGATGGAAGCCAGTTTGCTCGCAAGTCACAGCAAGTAGCTGTCAGTGTAGTGAAATCAACAGGTTGCACGAACTAAAGCTTTTTTTGAGTTAAATCTAGATCCTTAGTGTACTTCTATCTTTATCAATCTATAAAAAATAGGGTGGTATTAGCCACCCTATCGAAGATTAACCATGAGTCAAAAGCTATTCCTTGACTGCTTTTTGCTGTTTTTTGGAACCAAGCGCTAACAAACCAGTCAGCGCGATCGCACCCACAGTACCAGGCTCAGGTACACTTTGAGTCTGTGGTGTTGTGCCAACCTTAATTTGATAGGCGAGATTAGAACGCATCGGTTGAGTTCCCGTCCAGCTCATCATTGATTTACCTGTAAGTGTGAAGGGAGTGGATATACCGCTAAGCTGGAGATAGTCTACATCACTGTTACCACCTACACCTGAAGAAGACAGACTGCTAATTCCCACTCCGTTAAAAACCAGGTCGCTCATTGTCATAGTACTCTTGTCAGCAGCACGAGTGCGGAGGAAAATGTCAGTTGCGAGGCCACTAAAAGCCGTACTGCTGAGAAGCTGACCGCCAACGGTGTATTTTACCAAACTTCCCGTATATTCCAGGACGAAATCAACTAGCCCACCATTTCCCCAAGTACGATCGCCTATTGCTACAGGCGCACCTGTATCTGTATTGATACCTAACTCTCGCTCTGCGGTGCTTGTACTGTTGTTGCCAATTCGACTCTCCGCAACGAACAGTTCTGTAAATAACCCATCAGTACGCATTTGGTTAAATTGCGTATCGGTAAAACCCGTGCGATCCACGAGGTTGAAAGCGTTGGCTGCTGTGGGTACAGATAAAGTTCCCAGTCCTACTGCTGCTAGTGCAAATAATGCTTTGCGTATATGGCTCATACTTTTTCCTCCTAAACTCTCTATTAACTATTTGCTGAATGTCTACTGACTCTGGGTTAAGTAAGGCGCATCCGTTACGGAATTTTTATCCCTGACTCATTCCCCTTTCCCTCTTGTTCCAGAGTAAACCAGTCATTATGGCTCCGTCTATAAAGGACTAGCCAATTTTACTGAATCTTTATGTTATGGCTATGTTAATTAAAGTTCCGACCAAAATCTATGCTGTGGGTTCCCCTTTGCCTATTCCCGGCTGCTGGCCCTAGATTTAGCTGTTCTGTCTTTTTCGGTAGCCAAATCTCCTCACTTTTATATCTTTTGATTGATGTCAAATTCAAAAAAAGGTTAAAAACAGAAAATATTCACCAAAAATAAGAGCAATCGTGGATTTTAGCCTTGTAAGTCCGAATTTTTAGAATTACCATTGAAAATATATTACTAGCTCCTCATATTGCTAAGCCGTCAGTTTGTCATGGACATTCAATTAATCAACATTGGTTTTGGCAACATCGTTTCTGCAAGTCGGGTGATTGCTATTGTCAGCCCGGAGTCTGCCCCCATCAAGCGTATAATTACCGACGCGAGGGATAGGGGCCAGCTGGTTGACGCAACTTACGGGCGTCGCACGAGAGCCGTCATCATTACCGATTCTAGCCACGTAATTCTCTCAGCGATTCAGCCGGAAACGGTTGCCAATCGCTTCATGATTAGTAAAGAGGGATCTGCCAGCGACCATTGAACCCGTTCATTTAGGATTTGGGATTTTGGACTTAAACCAATCTAAAATCTAAAATCTAAAATCTAGAATGAATAATATGCAGACAGGCAGACTCATCGTTTTTACAGGGCCTAGTGGGGTCGGTAAGGGTACTTTATTGCGATCGCTCCTCCAGCACCATCCAGAACTGGAGCTTTCTGTCTCCGTGACAACCCGCGCCCCCCGGACGGGAGAAATTCACGGCCAGCATTATTATTTTGTCAGCATCGAAGAGTTCGAGCAAATGGCGAAGGATGGGGAACTGCTAGAATGGGCTGAATTTGCCGGTAACTATTACGGTACGCCCCGACTAGCGGTAGAAAAGTTAATTTCTCAGGGTAAGTGCATCATATTAGAAATCGAACTCGAAGGAGCCAGACAAATTCGAGAGACATTTCCCACCGCGCTGCGTCTATTTATTTTGCCCCCTTCCCTATGCGAATTAGAGCATCGAATTCGCAATCGGGGTACAGAGTCGGAGGACTCAATTACTCGTCGCCTCCGTCGTGCAAAAGAAGAAATAGAAGCAGCTAATGAATTTGATATTCAAATTGTCAATGACGATTTGGAATCTGCTCTCAAAAATCTCGAAGCAGCACTTTTCGTCCCGTGCTAATTTCGGATGTTACGGAATCTGCAACGATTACCCCTCTTATCTTGACCTGCTGTAGAGACGTTTCATGAAACGTCTCTACAATGTTCTAGCGCAAAATTAAATAGGGGGTAATCAACCCAGATTTTGTATTAATGCGATCGTGCTTCGCCCCTAAACAGTCTATCTCCCAAAAATATCCCCATAGCTCACCCTTCCGGTTCAATTCCCATCGCTCTCAACTGCGCCGCCAACCGTTCCGCTCTTTGGCGTTCCTGTTCTACCTGTAATTCTGCTCGTTCTGCTCTTTGACTTTCCTCTTGTAGCTGTAATTCTGCTCGTTCTGCGCGTTGACTTTCCTGTTCAGTTGTCTCCCATCCCGTCAACAATAAATTTCCCCGCTCATCCCACCATCTCAACCAAGGTAATTCCACATTCTGATACCTACCTTGCCAAATTCCCAACTCAACACCCAAAGGTGAAATTGGGTAATGACCCCGCTCATTTGCTGGCAATAACTGAT
>NZ_JAIQZN010000043.1:0-42419 GCF_023333585.1 Argonema antarcticum A004/B2 | reverse complement strand
AGAGAATCAGTTAACAGAATGCTTTGGGGATGCTCCTGAAAATTCTTCACGAAAGTACCGTCTGATTCTGGTAGTTGAGTATGGTCTGGTAATGCTGTTATTACTGTTTGGGGCTCGATACTTAGAGTCATTCGATTTTGGATTTTGGATTTTGGATTTTGGATTGACCCCAGGGATGAATCGGGCTGGCTCTTAAAATAATAATTTATTGGTTATAAGTAGACATATTTATGATGCCATGTCCCTACAAAAATGTTTATAACGAACATTAGCATAATGATTCCGAAAGACCCGTAAATTCTAATTTTTTATTATATTATAGCAACCGCCTTGGCGGTTAAGACAACTCCATCTCTTACCTCTGGTTCATAATCCCTTACGGAGTAACCTTTTCCCTCTTCCCTCTTCCCTCTTCCCTCTTCCCTCTTCCCTAGCCCCTAGCCCCTAGCCCCTAGTCCCTAGCTATACATTGAAACTTTTTATGCCACCTGATACGGAATCCGCAACGATTACCCGTCTTATCTTGACCTGCTGTAGAGACGGTTCATGAACCGTCTCTACAATTGCTAGTTTCGGAAGAAGCTACCGCAAAAAGCCAAAACTAGCATATCCCTTTGGATAGAACCCACTCTTCAAATGAGTAAGCCTAAAGATAGATTCTTACGGCATCGGGTGAAACAGCAGGTCGGGGAAAAAGCGGTTGAATTCGATCAAAATTCCAGCTGTGATGGTCATCCAAACAGCGGCAATAACTGGTGCGGTGGAAAGATACTTGAGGAAGTATTGCATGAGCGAAGATTCTCCAAAAATTAAGGTGTAAATAACCTAGCGCGGTGAAACTGGGATTTCTTCTTCCTTGGCAAACATTTCACCAGTGGTGAATTCTTTCAAGGCTAAGAGAGGCCACATCGGCCCAGTCAGCATCTTGGAAACAGCCAGAGGAACATCGATGATGATTTCTTTTTCTTCTGGGGATTTGTCTTGCTTGATGGCTTGCAGGTAGGAACGACCGACCCAGCCAATCCAACCAGCGATATACAGGAACAGAATGCTAGGAATCAGAAAGTCCCCAGCAAGCTTTAAACTGCCATCTACGAGCAAATGGGGTAATCCCTCTGGGCCGCAGAGTTCCTTGGAATAACGCTGAAATCGTTTTACGCCTGATTGGGGATCGTCAGTGGTATTACGCGCACTTTCGATCCGTTGCTGGAAAGCGGGGGAGTCTTTGCAAGGTACAAGCATAGCAGCGTCGGCTGACCCTGCGGGGACAAATGTAAACCAGAGACCGATTACAAGAATCAGAGCGAACAATCGTCGCATGGATTGTTTCCTTTTGTTACAAAACAATAACTTTTCCCTACAAGAAGTTGAAGTTATTTGTACAGTCAAGGTGGCTGAACTATAAAACAGCCTCTCTTGCAGGGAAAGCACATTGATTTTTTAAAGTACCAGTGAATGGCGACAGTTTTAGCAATTGAAACAAGTTGTGACGAAACTGCGGTAGCAATTGTTAAGAACCGTGAAGTTTTAAGTAGCATCATCGTTTCTCAAATTCCTGTCCACCGACAGTATGGCGGTGTTGTGCCGGAGGTAGCTTCGCGCCAACACTTGGAGACGATTAACGATCGCATAGCCCAAGCCCTCAAAGACGCTGATATAGGGATAGCAGAGATTGATGGCATTGCAGCCACCTGTGCCCCTGGCTTGGTGGGAGCTTTGTTAGTAGGATTAACTGCCGCCAAAACGCTGGCTATACTTCACAATAAACCTTTGGTGGGCGTTCATCACCTGGAAGGACATATTTACGCTTCTTATCTCAGCGCCCCCGATTTAGTGCCACCCTTCCTCTGTCTGCTAGTTTCGGGCGGTCACACAAGTTTGATTTATGTGAAAGATTGTGGTAAATACGAAACTTTAGGAGAAACCCGCGATGACGCTGCCGGTGAAGCCTTCGATAAGGTGGCGCGGTTGTTGCAGCTAGGTTATCCCGGTGGCCCAGAGATCGACAAGCTGGCGCTTTTGGGCAATCCCAAAGTCTTTCCCCTCCCAGAAGGTAAAATTTCGCTTCCCAGTGGCGGCTATCATCCCTATGATTCGAGTTTTAGCGGTTTAAAGACTGCTGTGCTGCGGTTAGTGCAAAAGCTGGCAAGGGAGGGCGTAGAGCCTTTGCCTGTGAATGATATCGCGGCGAGTTTCCAGGATACGGTGGCCCGATCGCTAACTCGCAGAGCAATTTCGTGCGCCCTCGATTATGGACTAAGTACGATCGCAGTTGGCGGTGGGGTAGCAGCTAATAGCGGACTGCGCCAACACTTGCAAACAGCCGCAGAATCTCATAATTTGCGGGTAATCTTCCCCAGTCTTAAATTTTGTACTGATAACGCGGCGATGATTGCTTGTGCTGCTGCGGATCACCTGGATCGGGGCCATACATCGTCTTTGACTTTGGGAGTGCGATCGCGCCTTGCGATTACCGATGTGATGCAGCTTTACATCTAGAAACCCGGTTTCTTCAAGAAACCGGGTTTCTGAGGTCTACTTCATCCAACTGCAAACCGCTTTATGACAATATTCGTGATTCATAGGAATCAACAATGGTTTACACCACGCCAAAACTCCTAACCTTTGAAACATTTATCGCTCAATATGGTGATAATCCGCGCTATGAACTTGCTGACGGAGAATTAGTTGAGATGGAACCCACTGGGCCACACGAAACAGTCAGTGGTAAACTAGCAACTCAAATTGGGATTGCGATCGCATCTGAACAACTCCCTTGGTTTATTCCTCGCACTTGTTTAATCCGTCCCTTGGCAGATGCAGCTACTGCCCGTCGTCCCGATATTATCGTTTTAGATGAAACCACTCTCGCTAGCGAACCTTTATGGCAAAGAGAACCTGTGATTACGTTGGGGCGATCGATCAAATTGGTAGTAGAAGTCGTTAGCACCAACTGGGAAACAGATTACGCTCGAAAAGTGGAAGAATATGCTCTTTTGGGAATTCCTGAATATTGGATTGTCGATTATCTAGGCTTGGGAGGTGTGGCTTTTATCGGTAAACCCAAACAACCAACTGTTACCGTTTGCCAATTAATTGAAGAAGATTATAGTCAGCAACAATTTCGCCTCGGTCAACCGATAATTTCGCCTCTGCTAAAAAACTTACAAATTCGCCTTGATGATATTTTGCCTCGTTAATAGCCTTGTCATGGGATTTGGAAAAAAAACCCGGTTTCTGGGATGTATTGAAGTACGTTGTTGCGCTTTATCGCTAAATCGCAACAACATATAGCTAGGGGCTAGGGGCTAGGGAAGAGGGAAAAGCTTACTCCGTAAGGGATTATGAACCAGAGGTAAGAGTTGGAGTTGCTCTAACCGCCTTGGCGGTTGCTATACCTCTATTTATAGAGGTTTTCAGATTTTTTTTATAAACCAAAAACCGATGTAATTAATGGCAACAACTTATTCCAAGATTCCACAAAAGTTGCAGCAAGAGGTAGTCCGGTAACTATTCCTTTTAGCATCGTAATTGCATTATCTGCGATATCTTTCTTATCCTCATCTTTGGGATTTTGACCTGCTTCTGCTAAGGCTTTCACCTGTTTTAATACCTTAGCTTTGTCCTTATCTGATAAATTGGTGTCAGATTCAATTGCTGATTGTAACTGCTTTAACAAGTCTGCCAACTTTGGCGCTTCTGGGGTGTTTGAATTTTCAGGTTCACCGATGCTAACAGTGACATTACCGCTAATTTCACCCCCTGCAACTCCGGTCATTTCTTTACCGGCGACACCGCTATTGTCGCCGCCTACGATACCTGCAACATCGCGACCAACGTCGCCAAATTTGAAATTACTGCTTTTATCTGACATGGTAGTATCTCCTTGATTTTGATGAGTAGAAAAATTAGGTGAAATAGTAATAGTCGGTTCCGATGTTTTCTGCTTTCCTTCTATGAATGTACTTAGCAATCTAATCGTTGATTCTCTTTCAATTAATAATGCTCTAATCGTTTCTGGTGGTAAAGATTGAAGATAACCTAAATTATCTGAGTAACTAACACTTAAAGCAGCATGGTCAGCTTGGGCTGCGGTTTCTGCTTTCAGAATTATTTTATCCTTATTTTTGCCTTTTTTCTCGATTGCTACTAATTCTATATCTGCATCAGAATGCTCATCAATTAGTTGTTGAAAAGCTAGAGCTATCAATCGAGGGTCAGTAGGTTTATTGTGGTAAAGGTTAAGCGTTTGGCGCATTGGCGCAATAAAATCTGCAAAATTACCGTCTTTAAAGAATTGATCCCAATTTGCAGGCTGACGGCGCGGGTTCGGGTCGCGTCTTTCTTCGGGTGGTAGAGTGATAAAATCCGGGCGCTTATCTGGTGGTAAACGCATGAAGACAAAATCGCATTTCACGCCATCAATTTTTGTTTCGGTAGTGATATTCCATCCTTCAATATAAGCGCCAGTGAGATTAGCACCAGTTAAATCTGTTAAGTCTAAAAGAGTATGTACTAATTTAGCATCGGAAAGGTTAGCATCCTGCAAGCAAGCTTCTTGGAGGTTTGCTTCAATAAAACTCGCTCCTTTTAAGTTAGCTCCTTTTAAGTTAATTCCTTGCAAGTTCAAACGCTCAAAATTTTTATCTTGTCCTTGTCCTTTTATCACAACATCTCGCACTTGGGGGATTTTTAAATAACTTTCTCCAGGTCGAGCAAAATCTAATTTTTCAACATTTTTAAAACAGGTACGAGTAAGAATAGCATCTCTGAAGTCAGTATTTTTAAGAGTGGCTTTGGTGAAATCAGTATCGGTTAAATTGGCATATTGAAAATTAGTGCCTCCCGTAGCAGCAAAAGCTACAGCAATTATGCGAATCACAGCATCTCTGGGATCTCCTTTAATCGCACGCCAGCCGAGATAACTATACAACACTATCGATACGATGGTGATGGCGAAGGCGATGGTGATGGCGAAGGCGCTGGTGATGGCGAAGGCGCTGGTGATGGCGAAGGCGATGGCGATGGTGATGGCGCTGGCGAAGGCGATGGCGAAGGCGATGGCGCTGGCGAAGGCGAAGGCGATGGCGAAGGCGCTGGCGAAGGCGATGGCGAAGGCGCTGGCGAAGGCGCTGGCGAAGGCGAAGGCGAAGGCGCTGGCGAAGGCGCTGGCGATGGCGATGGCGGTGGCGCTGGCGCTGGCGATGGCGATGGCGCTGGCGAAGGCGAAGGCGCTGGCGCTGGCGATGGCGATGGCGCTGGCGATGGCGCTGGCGAAGGCGAAGGCGATGGCGCTGGCGTTAATTCCTCGATAAATTAAGAGGAAATTAAAAGCTAAAAACACAATTAGACTTACCCAGCCGATAATAATAGCGTTTTCCAGTTTTGGCTGAGTTATGTATGACACGAAAATGCCTAATAATACTGTCAAGAAACTTGATATTACTAACAACACCAAGCAAACAAACAACAGCGTAATTACCCATCGCTTCGGTAATCCAGCTTTCGCCGCCACAAACTTAGCACCGCTCAGGTTAGCCTTAGTAAAATTAGTCCCCCTAATATCAGCTTCCGAAAAATCTGCACCGGATAAATCTTTACCCTTAAAAGACAAACATCGGAGATTTTCACGCCGAAAATCTCGCCTCCCCTCTCCATAGCGCTGCAAAACTTCACTCGCTTTCATACCGAGTAAGGATACTCCTGATTTCTTTTGCTACTACATCTGGTTGTTCTTTCATTGCCAGATGTCCGCAATCAGGAATTTCAATAAAATTATAGTGATACGAAACCCAACCTACAAATCTGACAGTTACTTTAGCAACAAAGTATGAGGCGCAGGGCAACTGGGGTAGAAGTACCAGCCTTCGGTTGAAACTTTTAGATCTTTAATCAGACCTGAATACAGGTCGAGTACCCAGCCATGAACTTGGGGAGCGCATTCTTCTCGCAAGGCATTTCGCATAATTGAGGTTTGGTAGAGATTTTTGACTTGAACCTCAACATTCAACTCCGCTAGGCGATTCAGTTTGGCTTGGCGGCTAGGCAGTTTGTCAATTTCCTCTTTCTTTTGCAGGTACAGTTCGCGAATGGGGTTGACCCAAGTATCTACAAGTCCTGTCGCAGTTCCTTCAAAGGCTGCTTGAATCCCACCGCAATAGTAATGACCGCAGACAATAACGTGCTGAACATGAAGGTGGACGATCGCATATTCCAGCACAGACAAAAAGTTAATATCAGTTAAACAGACTTGATTGGCGATATTCCGGTGGACAAACATTTCACCCGGTTCGGTTTGCGTAAATCTTGTCAGGGGCAAGCGGCTGTCTGAACACCCAATATAGAGATAGGGTGGCTTTTGTCCAGTCGATAGCTTCTCGAAGTAATTGGGGTCAACTTGCTGCTGTTGAGCAACCCACGCTTGGTTATTGTGTAATATATCCGCAATACTGCAATAATTCATCTTTCTTCCCCCGTGGAGACCCCCACCATAGCTGTATTCAGCTTGGTGGTCGGAGGAAACGGGGGGCATGGTCTATGCTGCATAACATATTTCTTGTAGAGAGTAGAAAACCTTTGCGCCCCAAAAGCGGTAGTTCTTTCTGGCATCCCCTGCTGGCATTACAGGATTGAGGCTACCGAGATTGTTCTGGAAAGACCCGCCTCGGTGGGGCGTTTAAGAAAGGGGATTTCTCCCTCTCCCATTACTGGGGCAGGGGTAAATGTTCGCCTCGACAATGTTAGTGGTCGGTACTATCCAAGCAGCACTGGCTTAACCCTCTATACCTGTTTAACCACTCGGTTCTAGAGCTACGGACTGGCGTCGCATCCGCAGGTAGGTCTTTAACTCTTACCACTAACGTAGGTGTTGCCACCTGAGTCTGGTCAACTAGGGCTATCTTTCAAGCCCCCGTTATAGTCGGTACTCCGATTTAACGGTGGGTTGTTGACGGTTTGTCGATATTCAAATTTACAGATGGCCAATTAAATCTCAATCTGCAAGCCAATTATGACTCTAAAGACACGATACAGACTGTGTACTAGAATACCTAACTTCTGATTAAGGTTGGATTACAGTTTGTAGAGACGTTTCATGAAACGTCTCTACAGCCGATTGAGATGACCTTAAATTTTAGAACTAGATCGATCGAGAATAATACTAATTTCTTTTGCCACCACATCAGGTTGTTCCACCATTGCCAAATGTCCGCAATCAGGAATTTCAATCACATTATCCCCACAGCATTGAAATAGGGGATGAAAGCTAGCCAAATGACGAACATATTTAGGTTCCATAATCGTGTCATTGGCACCGGCAATGAAATAAACAGGCTGCTTCAGGCGGGAGACAACCTGCGGTAAGCGATTCACCTCTGCTTCTGTTGTAGAGTCCAGCAAAGTCCCTAGCGCCGCTTCCGGGTGAGCCATGACAAAATCGACGATCCGCTGACGGCCCCAAGCGCGTGCTAAAGGGCGAGCCACACTATCGCGAGTAAATACTAAATCTATCCAAGGCAGATGACAGAGCAGACGGGGGCGGAATTTAATTAATTGCTGACCTACAGACCGAAATCGCTCGAAGGCTTCCTTAAGGTAAATACCGCCACCGGCGTTGATACAGACGACGCCCTTGACGTACTCAGGTAGCTGTTCGGCTCCCCAGAGAGCGATCGTACCCCCTAGAGAGTGCCCAATTAGCCACGCACTGGAGATATTCAATTCTTGCAGCAAAATGCCCAGATCGCGAGCGTAGACCGCTGGAGTATAGCGGGAGGTCGTAGAGCTTGAATCCGAGTTTACCCAAGTTCCTTGACCGTTAAACCGAGACTGGGAGGTGATTTGGGAATAGCCAAATCCGCGTAAGTCATAAGATAAGCATTGGTAAGTCGGTGCCAACCGCTCAATCAGCGGTTGCCAGTAACGGCGGCTTAAGAGCCAACCGTGAATAAAGACTAAAACATGGCCAGAGGCGGTGGGAGGCGTTAACTCGTAGGCGTGGGGCACACCCAGGATATTGATGCTTGCCATATTTCGATCCTATCCCGAAGTTCTGCCATAGCGATCAAAAGTCAAAAGAACCAGGACTTACGCACTAACCTTGGTTTTGCCCCCCAGCCCCCCAAATCTGGGAGGAAAAGAGTCTTCTCCTCCCCAAATTTGGGTGGAGAAAAGTCCTGTTCCCCCCAAATCTGGGGGGCTAGGGGGGCGAAAAACGTAAGTCCTAAAAGCTTCTCACTTACTAGCCCCTTTGCCCCTTCCCCATGCCCAAGTTCCCCTTCTTTTTCTTGACTTTTGACTTTCCTAGCCCCGGCCCATCAACCTCTGGCGAACGCCTTCGGCAATTTTTTGGCCCAGATATTCGGGAATGATGTTCTCGTTGGGGCCAAGCAGGTATAAAATCAGGCGGGTTCGCCCGCGCCAGACCAGCAAATTGGCACTGATTACTAGCAGATCCTCTTGCCAAATTGCGTACATTACTTTATAGAACAGACCGGGCTGGTTGTCGGCCTCAATCAACAGAGCGGGAAGATGGAAAACTTGATCGATGTGGAAGTCAGTTTCTACCTGCTCTAAGCCAGCATCCAGATTGAATTCCACCGCCAGCATTTCTTCCACCTCAAAGCGCCCTGCCAGTGCCTCTCGAATGGCGCGGCAGACATTTTCCGAAGTTTTTTCCGTCAAGGCTTTGCTGCCACGGGAAACCACCAGTTTGATAAATACCAACATGGGTGGGCGGATCTGACCGTACAGGCTAAGACTGTGAATAGTCAGCCCATAGGCAGCAAGCACGCCAAAAATGTCGCTCAGCAGAAATGACTGATTCCGGTAAGCAAAATACAAGGCCGTTTTGTTGCCTTCCGGTTTTATCTCGATCACAGCTCGCCTACTTCTATAGAGCCGGTAGGCTAGTCTCAAGTTTTGCAGTTGGCTCTCACTGCTGACAAATTGCTCATAAAACTGAGGAAACGACCGATTAAAGCGTTTCAGGAGTTCCAGCGTAGATGATTTCAAACCCTGGGCCATCATTTGGGGTCAAACTCGCCTACCAGGTCAAAGGCTGGCAAAAAGATGAATCTTAACATTTAATCGATTTGTCAGGTGATTTCGTGTTGGGGGCAGGGGAATACCCACTGCCAACGACTGACTCGGTAAAGTCAGCCGAACACTGAGGGGAGTGCGAGAGATATACTATCTAGTACGGCCATCCAACTTCCTTCTATTAATACAATAATCAAGCCTGCATGGGTTTTTGGAAAAGCTGGTTTAGCGACTCTGATGCTGCCTCGACAACTAGCGCGATGCAAATGGAAGAAGATGTGATTCCAGGAACGGGCGATCGGGCCACCCGGAACAGTCGCATCTTTTTCAGTACTGACCGGGACATAGACCTCTACGAACTAGAAGAACTATGCGATGCAGTGGGTTGGTCCCGCCGACCGCTGCGTAAGGTCAAAAAAGCTATTCAGCATAGTTTCCTCGTCAGTTCCATGTGGGAGGTGAGAGGAAACCGTCGTCGGCTGATTGGCTTTGCCCGCGCTACTTCCGACCATGCGTTTAACGCCACCATTTGGGATGTGGTCGTTCACCCGGACTTCCAAAGTAAGGGGTTGGGAAAGGCGTTGATGAAGTATACGATCAAGAAACTCCGCAGTGAGGATATTAGCAACATTACCTTATTCGCTGACCCCCATGTCCTAGATTTCTATCACGGTCTAGGATTTGTTTCTGACCCGGAAGGTATTAAGGGGATGTTTTGGTATCCTAACTAAGAGAAATACCGAAAAATACCAGGAAGTCTAGTCCAAACTGGGTTTCTGGTCAGGGGAGAGTCAATCAACCAAAGGTTGGGATCGACCAAGGAAAGCCGGTCTCTCGTCTATGACAACATTTTTCGGTATTACTCTTACTCAAATTTTGAAGAAATAACGATCGATTGTGCCCAGTTTCTCAAAAACAGGTTATAGTTAAAACTGACCGTCGGGATGTAGCGCAGCTTGGTAGCGCGCCTGCTTTGGGAGCAGGATGTCGCAGGTTCAAATCCTGTCATCCCGATTTACTGCGAACCGCCGACAGTGATGATATCCGTCACTTTGAGGTTGCCAGCGGTGTCAATAGTCCAAACATCGTAGCTGCCAGTGACATCTCCTTGGACATCGAAGTCTACATTGCCGCTGGCTCCCTGGTAGTTAATATCTTTGCCTTCGCGGATGAGAGAGAGAGCCTGACAAACATCGCCGACTTCTTGTCCTGGTTGATTGGCGACGGATAGTATTTTTTCTTGGATGGCAGCACCTGTGGGGGATTTGGCAGCTTCAGCGGCGAGAACCAAGACAGCCGCCGCATCCCAGCTGTTGGGGTCATAGACTCCAGGCTGACGCTTGTAGGTGGTTTGGTAGCGATCGCGAAATGCGGCTAAAGCTGGGCCGGTTGCATTCGGGGCTGTCCCAATAATGCCAGCAGCGATGTATTGCCCAGCAGTATTTTTCCCCACCAGCTGCGCCACTTTGGCTTCTTTCATCCCCTCCGTAACCAGGACTTGAGTTTGCTTACCGAGTAATCCTTGTTGGTAAGCCGCTTTGAGGATTAAACTACCCGTTTCTGGGTAGGCAATCAGGAGGACAGCGTTTGGTTTGCCCCCAAAAGCAGCCCCCACTTCCGATTCAAAGGTGGAAGCATTAGGCGCGTAACGAGTGGGTTTATCCCGATTCACGACTTTGCCGCCCAAAGCTTCAAAGGCGGGGATAAAAGATTGCACTAAACCGTTGCCATAATCGTTATTAATAGCCAGAACCGCTACAGACTTATAGCCTTTTGCTTTTGCCAGTTTCGCGAGTGCTTGACCCTGAAATGTGTCGGGCGGGGCGGTGCGGAACCAAAATCCCTTGAAATCTCCTTTTTTTGCTCTTTCTGTGAAAATGGGGCTGGTACTGGAGGGAGAAATTTGCACGACTTGATTGCGAACGGCAATATCCACGGCGGCACTAGAAACGGCGCTTCCAGCTGCCCCGACGACACCGCCCACCCGATTCACTTCAGCTAGCTTACTCATAGCTGTGGCACCGGCAGCAGGCTGAGTTTGATCGTCTTCAGAGATTAGTTCCACCGGCTTACCCAAAACGCCCCCACAGTCATTAACAGTTTTTACAAGTAAACTGGCACTATCCTGCATGGATGAGCCGAATTGAGACAAATCCCCGGTGATGGGTAGGAGAGTGCCAATTTTGAGCGCACTGGTGCTAGTCTGACAGGCTGTGGGCAGTAACAGTAGGCTAATACCTGCGACGAGTTTGGCTAACGCCCCGTGGCGTAGTCGGCTTGCTTTTGTGGTGATAGATTGTTGATATTTCAGCATATGTCACAATTGGAACTGTTGCTCCGACAGGAGAGTCAAACAGGTGTGGATATCCTAGAATCCGCCGGAATTTGAGTTTTTACTGAGTCTGGCTCTACTCTATCTCAACTAAATTTAGGGATGCTACTGAAAAATGTCGCATCGCAAATCTCACCAGTAAAATTGCCCAAAAAACCTGTCTCTGTTTGTCAAGCGATCGCGCTAGGATAAAGCAAACGGAAAACTGATTACTCAAAATTGCGCGGTGAATAAACTAGCAGCCGATTGCATTAAAAAACGATCCGATACACTACCTAAGTTAAACAGGTTCTAATTTTTCTAGTCCGGGATTATTCAAGGAGAGGTTATGAAATCGATAGTTCGCTGGGGTGCAACATTAGGTCTGATTGGCAGTACCTTACTAACCAATCTGTTTGTCGGAAATCTGAGGGCGCTTGCTCTCACACAAGAAGAGATTGTACAAAAGCTAAGACCGATACCAGTATTTATTGTTGCTAATCCGCAATCTGGTGAATTACTGGTCGGTCGTGTAAATAATGCACAGGGCGCTAATGCTACCAATGGACAGAACAATGTTTCCGTAGCTCGCATTTTTATCAGCCAACAAGATGCTCAGGCTTTTTTGGATAAGCTGAAAACTGAAAGACCGGAGATCGGCAGAAATATGCAGGTAATACCAAGATCTCTGGGCGAATTATACCAGCGGGCTCAAGAAAATAAAAACCAGACAGAGCGGTTGGTATTTGACATGGTGCCAGTTAAGCAGCAGGTTGATTCGGCATTGGCGATGCTGCGGCAGAACGGTCAAAGGGAAAACGAATTTAATGGGGTGCCTCTATTCATTCCCAGAGGTGGGCCAGAAAAAGGATATATAACTATGCAAGTTCCCGAAATGGGCAATCAGCAGATTATTCCGGTGTTCTTCAGTCGAGAAGATGCACAGAATATGTTGAATCAGTTTAAGCAACAAAATCCCCAACAGGCTTCTAACGCTGATATTGAGGTGGTGAACTTTGAGGGGGTAATTCAGACTTTGACGAGCAAAAATGACCAGTGGCTAAATCAACTGATGTTGATTCCGCCGCCAGAAGCGAGGGAATTTTTGCGATCGATCCAACAATCTAATCGCCAAAACCAGAATTCGCCTGGGACTGGCACAACTAATCCCCCATCTCGCAATAATCGATCGCAACCTGCCGCACCCCCTGCTAACAGACCGCAAAATAGGTGATTGGGGATTGGGGATTGGGGATTGGGGATTGGGGATTGGGGATTGGGGATTGGGTTTTGGGTATTGGGGATTGAGGATTGGGGATTGGGGATTGGGGATTGGTGGTTGATGACAACTGACAACTGACAACTGACAACTGACAACTGACAACTGACAACTGACCACTGACCACTAACCACTGACAACTGACAACTGACCACTGACCACTGACCACTGACCACTGACCACTGACTAATGACTAATGACTAATGACCAATGACAAAATTGTTTCCGGTCTAGAACTTTGGCAGTGGCGTCAGAGTGCGTTAGTCAGCGCTAAGGCAGCTGATGTCCCGCCGATGGAAGTGGACTGGATATTGCAAGAAGTGGCTGGACTCGATCGCTTGGCATTGTGTTTGGAGTCGTTTAAAAATTGGCCCCAGATTGAACTAAAGCTGTCACTATCAGAGTTGAAGCAACTGTGGTCTAGGCGTATTCGCGATCGCTTGCCAGTACAGTATATAACTGGAATAACTCCCTGGCGGCATTTTAAATTGGCGGTTTCACCAGCAGTGCTGATTCCCCGTCCAGAAACGGAGGGTTTAATTGATTTAGCTGTCGAAGCTGTCTCCTCTGCCCCTCTGCCCCCCGGCACCCCTCACCACTGGGCTGATTTGGGGACTGGGAGTGGCGCGATCGCGATCGGTTTAGCAGATGCCTTTCCTAAAGCTACAATTCATGCTGTGGACGAAAGCTCTGCTGCCCTATCCATTGCCCAGCAGAACGCCCAAGGATTAGGATTTACCGACAAAATCAAATTTTATCAAGGTTCGTGGTTTGAGCCTTTACAGGCTCTTAAAGGCCAACTGAGCGCTATGGTGTCGAACCCACCTTACATTCCCAGCGAAATGGTACTGACTCTGCAACCGGAAGTCACCAAACACGAACCGCACCTCGCCTTAGATGGTGGAAACGATGGTTTGGACTGCATTCGGCACTTAATACAAACAGCACCAGATTATCTGCTTCCCGGTGGCTTATGGTTGATTGAGATGATGGCAGGACAGGCAGAGATGGTAGCAGAATTGTTGCGACTAAACGGAAATTATATCGAAATTCAGATATTCTCCGATTTAGCGGGAATCGATCGATTTGCTTTAGCTTATCGTTGTTAATTTGGTTGTCCTCTCAGATTATGATCTACCAAAAAAATCATTCTTTCAATTCCCGCTTGGCTTTCTGAGCTTGAAGCTTTGCCCAAAGAGCTTCTTGGCCTGGTTTTGGTGGCATTGCGGCAATCTGGGCAAGGCGATCGCGATTTCTTTCTTCCCAATATTGCCGAATTTCTTCTGCCTGTTCTAAAACGATTTGATACTCCGCTTCGACTTCAGCACGATTTGTCTCAATGTAGGATAAGGCAGCATTAATTTGTTCATCTCTCAAACAAAGTTTTTCGCGGATTGAGTTGGGTGAATATTGAGCTATTAAGTAATCCATCACGTCATATAGAGTGATGCGCGTACCTGCAATGGTCAGTCCGCGTTCGGTGCGAATAATCGCCGCTTGTTCATTGGATACGGTTGTCATATCTATGCTCTGGTAGAAATTGTCTTGTTTTACACCTACAAAAAGCCGCAGTTTTTATGTCAAAATGAGATAAATTATCTTCTCTCCCAGTGTAACAATTGATTATTAAACCAATAAAAAATGACCGATGACCCAAGTCTCCCTCGACATTCTGGTAGATAAAGCACGTTCTGGCTATCTGGTAAGCTTTCCTACAGATACGGTGCCAGCATTGGCAGTATTATCAGAGAAGGCAGATTTAATTTTTGAGGCGAAACAAAGGCAGCAAGATAAACCGCTGATTTTGATGGCGGCGTCTGCGGCCCAGTTGTGGCCATTTTGTAGGGGAACCGCAGAAGAGTTGAAGATTTGGCAGCGATTTGCTGTATCGTACTGGCCGGGGGCTATAACTTTTGTGTTACCCGCATCGGAGAAGGTTCCGAGAGCGGTTAACCCAACTGACCAGACTACAATAGGGTTACGAGTGCCGAATTGTGCGATCGCTCGCCAGATTCTAGCCCAAACTGGCCCACTGGCAACCACTAGCGCCAATTTATCAGGTCAGCCCCCTTTGCAAACAATGTCAGAAATTGAAGCCCAGTTTCCCGACGTTCTGACTCTTGTGCCTTCTCCATTAGAATCAACGAATACAGGCGGTATTCCTTCCACAGTGGCTAAATGGACGGACAGTGGTTGGGAAATATTAAGACAAGGAGCGGTTAACTTGGAAGTCTGTTAGTCTAAATTGGCGGGGAGTAATTCCCTTTTTTTAAGCTTTAATTTTTAATTTTTAATTCTTATGGACTCTAACCCAGAAGTATTGGCGCTCAAAGAAAAATTGCAACAGGCTGAAGTAGCCTACCACATGGCAGCTGAGATGAGCCAATTTAAAGCAGGTTTTTTGGCTCGAATTTCCCACGAGTTGCGATCGCCTCTCAATAGTCTAATTGGTCTGCATCAAATAATTCTGTCCGATTTGTGCGAAGACCCAGCTGAAGAACGAGAATTTGTGGCGCAAGCCCATACCTCTGCCTTGAAAATGGTAGCGTTACTTGATGAAATTCTCAAAGTTGCCAGAACAGAATATGGCACAAATCAGCTGGAAATACAGCCATTGCAGCTAGCACAGGTTTTAGCGCAAGTCTATGATTTGACCCACCTACAAGCGGCAAATCGCAATATCCGTCTTCAGATAATGCCAGCCGACCCGGAAATTTATGTCATGGCAGACCACCGCTGGTTGCGGCAGGTGTTAATGAATTTGGTGGACACGCCACTGAAACTGATGCAGGAAGGTAGCATTACCGTTTCCGTCCATCCAGATGCGGCAACGGGGTATGTCCGCATCTGGATTGAAGACCAACGTCCTGCGAGTACTTGGAGTGACTCAATAGATTTGTTGCGGTCTGTTCCCGAAACTAATAAATCTATTGAAATTGATAAAACCATTGATGAGAATTTTACACTCTCACCAGGACTTACTCTACTAATCTGTCAGACTCTTTTGGAGCTGATGAAGGGACGCTTGGAAGTTTTGGCAGTCCCCTCACCGGGCGCGGAGTCTAATCTGACTCGCATCCAATGCTCTATCCCCTTAGCGATTCCCCAGACGCCATTGCTGGGGCAGGAAGGGAAGTAGCTTGGGGTTTGTTGTACAGCACCATTGTGGTACTGGGGTTGGGAAACTGAAATCCAAGTCGCAGGTAAAAGCCCTGTTGATATGTAGTCATCAGATATACTCTCTCTACGCGGCTGATCCGCGGATGATTTAAGAGTGTTTCGATCATTTTGCGTCCCAGGCTCAGTCCGCGATAATCGGGGTGAATCACGACATCCCAAATTGTGGCCCGATAGACGCAATCTGAGTTTGCCCTACAAAACCCGATTAACCGATTCTCGTCCCAGACACTGATTACAGGATCGCTGTTGGCTATAGCAACTGCCAAATCTTCAATTTTCCGGTTTTGCGCCCAGAAAGCCGCCAGTTTAAACAGTTCCTGTAGTTGATTGAGGTCTACTTGCGATCGCAAATCGCAGAACTTAATATTACGACCATCCATCGTTATCGATAACCTAGAATCTTTTACCGAGTCATTTTACTAATCTACTAGCGGTCAATTGGTGTCCAATCGCACTGAAATTTTCTAATTTCTGTCTTATAGCTAGGGGCTAGGGGCTAGGGGCTAGGGGCTAGGGGCTAGGGAAGAGGGAAGAGGGAAGAGGGAAAGTTATTCACTGCTCCTCTGCTCCTTTGCTCCTCTGCTCCTTTGCTCCTCTGCTCCTCTGCCCCTCCGATAATTGACATTTCCTACAACCAACGAGCGGCGTCTTTGGCGTGATAGGTCAAAATCAGATCTGCTCCAGCCCGCTTGAAGCCGGTCAAAGTTTCCATCACTACCCGCTCCTCGTCAATCCAGCCGTTGAGAGCAGCTGCTTTAATCATGGAATACTCGCCAGAAACATTGTAAGCGGCAACCGGCAAGTTGGTAGCTTCTTTGACACGCCAGATCACATCCATATAGGCAAGAGCCGGTTTTACCATCAGCATATCGGCTCCTTCGGCGATGTCCAGTTCGATTTCTTTAAGGGCTTCGCGGGCGTTGCCTGGGTCCATTTGATAGGTTCTGCGATCGCCAAATTGCGGTGTCGATTCAGCGGCATCTCGGAACGGCCCGTAGTAGGCTGAAGCATACTTAGCTGCGTAGGACAATATTGGTGTATCTTGATACCCAGCTTCATCCAATCCGATCCGAATTGCCTGCACAAAACCGTCCATCATTCCAGAAGGCGCGATGATATCCGCACCGGCTTTAGCTTGAGAAACGGCTGTTTTCTTCAGTAATTCCAATGTTGGATCGTTCAATACGCGCCCGCTTAAGTCGCCAACTTCCAGATAGCCGCAGTGGCCATGACTGGTATATTCGCAGAGGCAGGTATCAGCTATTACAACCAAATCCGGCACAGCTTCTTTTACTGCCGTGGCTGCTTTTTGAACAATTCCGCAATCGTGCCAAGCCCCGGTAGCATCTGCATCTTTATCGGTGGGAATGCCAAACAGGATGATGGACGGGATACCCAGGTCATAAACTTCCTTGGCTTCTTCCACTATTTTATCTACCGATAGTTGGTAGACTCCCGGCATGGATTTAACTTCTTTAGCAATGGCTTCGCCGGGTACTGCAAACAGCGGATATATTAGATCGCTTGTTGTTAAAGCATTTTCGCGCACCATACGGCGAAGTTGAGGTGAGGTGCGGAGGCGGCGAGGGCGATTGATGGGGAACATGGCGTTTGATAAAGCTATAGAGTAGGTTGGGTTGAGGTCAGAAAACCCAACCTCAATCAAGGCTTTGTTGGGTTTGGCTCGCGCTCTACCCAACCTACAATTTTAGACCGCAACTGCTACGGGTTCAGCTGCAATTTCAGCAACTACCTTGGGGTAAACGCTGACTTTCTTGCGGGTTTTACCCTTTCTTTCAAAGGTGACGATGCCGTCGGTGAGGGCAAACAGGGTGTCATCGCTGCCGATACCGACGTTATTGCCGGGATGAAACTTGGTTCCGCGCTGACGGATGAGAATGTTGCCTGCTTTGACAACTTGACCGCCGAAGCGTTTGACGCCGAGACGCTGGGCATTTGAGTCGCGACCGTTGCGTGTACTACCAGTACCTTTCTTGTGAGCCATGATTTCCTCTATTTTTTCTACTACTAACTATTCTGCTGCGTTATCGGCGGTTTCTTCGGGAGCAGCTGATTTTTGGGGGGCTTCAGGCTGGGATGATGCAGCTTCAGCAGTTGCGATCGCTTCCCCGTTCAAACTGATAGAGTTAATCATCAGACGAGTGATTTCCTGGCGATGCCCCCGTTTTTTGCGGGTTTTCTTCTTGGGCTTCATCTTGTAGACGATGACTTTGCGCCCGCGAAAGTGCCGCATCACTGTGCCTTCTACGGTAGCGCCTTCGACTAAGGGCTGACCGATACTCACATCGCCGTCGTTATGAATGAAGAACACTTTGTCGATCGTAACTTGTGCTTCTGGTTCAACGTGCAGCAGTTCGATATCGTAGAAGCGGCCCGGTTCTACTCGCAGTTGTTTGCCGCCGGTTTCAATAATTGCGTAAGTCATGAGATTGTCCGAAAGGTTTGCCGTACAGGTAGCTGATTGGGGCATGGGACGGCAAGACTATTGCCTGTTCTCAATTTCCAATTAACAGCTTTTGGAATGTGTTGACCTGATCCGAGCAGGATTAGACACACAATCTCCTATCATCTGTTATTTGGTGGGTGGTTGTCAAGTGCGATCGCTAGAAAATCCCTAATACTACTCCGAAATAAAAGATCAGCACCTTTTTCCCCATTGTCAGGCTCAATTTTGCTAGAAAAAGTTTGATTCATTTCGTTAAACTCAACATATAATATAAAGGTTATAAGAGTCAGTGCCAACCCTACTTAGTAGTTCAAAATACTCAATATCAATCGATGCTGAAGAGTTATTATGCGTTTACTACGAGTTCAAGTTCCTGACTTTCGCGTATTACAGAATGTTGATATTACCTTTGAAAAGGATTTTTTTCCTAATATTTTTCCGCTTGGCAGTCAAAATGGAGGTGGGAAAAGTACACTTTTACAACTGATTTTTGGATTGCTACATTGTTCTTATAATCCCGATCGGGTGGATTTTTTGAAAAATTTGCTTAACGGTTTTCAAGTAGAAAGAAATGAGAGGGAATTAGCTATCATTGACATTGGGTACATGGAAGAAAATGTCCGCCTTAATTTTTTTGCTGTAAGGAAAGTTGATACTGAAGAAATAGAAAGTGAAAATGAAGGATTTCCATTCAGTGCAGGTGGAGGGAAAGTGCGATATATATTCAAATATTCAGCAAGCCGAAATGAAATTGAAGATTATGTTTTAGTTTCTCGTATAGATAACATAGATATAAATCAAATAGAATCTTTTCTCAAGGATCTGGCACAAAAAATTTTTCTGGCTGCTCCTGCTACCCAAGTTTTCCTTTTTCTTGCTACCAATTCAAAAAAATTATTATTTAGAGAGCCAACTAAAAAAAATGATTACTATTCACATTTAAAGGATGCCAAATCTAAATTACCAGGTTTTTTTACTTATGATTTTCTAGCTGTAGAGCTTCTGACTAAATCCTTGAGAGCAGCTATAGCTGAAGATATGAGAGAAGTCACAGAAACAGGTAAATATGGAAATAGCTATAAAGAACTAATTAAAGATTTACATCTAATTTTAGGTAACAAAAAAATAAATTTGGAACCTGATTTTTATGGTGTCAATTTTAAATTAGATAAAGACGGTGAAACTGTAGAACTATATCCAGAAGATTTAAGTCATGGCGAATTAAAGAGACTCAGTATTTATATGTGGCTGAAATACTATAATATAGAAAATGCGATCGTCCTCATGGATGAAATAGAAATTGCATTTCATCCTGATTGGCAATATCAAATAATTTCAGACCTCAAAGAATGGGCACCGAGTAATCAATATATTTTGGCAACTCATTCTTATGAGCTATGTCAAGCACTTACACCTGCTCATGTTAAGGAACTAGAACCAAAACTTCTTAAGCAAAACCCTTCCAATTAATTATGAGTCTCAATCCTGAGCAGTTAAAGCAACACTGTGATAATATTATTCTATCTCGGAGAATTAAAAATAAAATAGTTGTGTTATGTGAAGGAGAAAGGGGTATCAAGGATACTAAGGATAGATTATCACCTCAATCTTATGCAAGAATGGAACAAATGCCAGATGCAAACTTTTACAAAGCGTGTGTTCCAAGATGGTGGAGTCAGTATAAACCAGAGTTTTTTAATTGTGGCGATCGCAAAGATGTAATCGATACCTATTTTAACCTTTTAGAAATTCATACACAAGACAATAATAACTCATATTTAATCCCAGAGAAACTTTTTGCCATTGTAGATTTGGATTTGCAATTACAAAAGATTGATAATTATACTTTTTCCGATACAGAAGCTATTTTCTGCGATCTTTACGGACAATGCAAAGTCAATGAAATAAATGCAAATAATCATCGTATATGGGTGACAGGGTTAGTTCATAAAGAAGCTTATTTTTTAATACCCGATCTGCAAGAAGTATTTGATAATATTTTTGCTTCTCCGCTTTATAATAGCAATTCTTTGGTACTTGAAAATATTTACTTAACTATGGCAGATGCAATAGTTGACGATGTAGATTTAAAGAATAACTTACCAACAATAGCCAATCGGATTAATTATTTGTCTAGTTTAGATTGTAGTGACACAGATAAATTGCGCGATTCATGGAAAGCAGAGTTTGACAACACCCAAAATGATATAGAGAAAAATGAGTTAATTCTTGCTTTGCTGACAATTAAAAAAGCTAAGGATTACTGGAATAAAATTCACCCTCCCACTGATTACAGTTCTCCAGCAGAGAGATTTAGAGAACAACTGTTATTAGAAATTGGACAATTTTATTCGCATAACAGTAGCGATTCTAGATATCATATTTCTTTTTTCTTGGCAACTTTATACAAATTTGTATAATAAGTAGGTGCGATCGCTCTTTTTCTCTCTTCCTTAGTATAGTGGGAGGGCGAAGCATTGCGGGATTAATCTTAATTCAAAACCGAAACGTTAATTCCGCAATGCTAATGCCTCCGGCACGCTACGCGAACGCCCCTACATAATCTTGCGGCGGGAACGGAGTAGGGAAAAGTTAGAGCCGATCGGACCCACAATTACGTCTTGCGATTTGACTTTGATCGCAACTGTGCATCCAAAACCTTAGTAATCCTCTCCCGCGTTTCCTCCAAATGCGCCTTAGTATAATCATCCAAATTTTTACCCTGTTTTCTCAAGGTATGATTCAGACTTTCTCGCAATTGCCGTAATTTTTCCCAAGCAAGCGATCGCGCATCTGACGGTACATCATCATTCCGCAATACCATATCTATTAATATTTCCAAATATTGTCGCTGCAAAGCGCGACGTAAACTCGATATTTTCAGTGATTTATTCTCCTTTTGCAACACCTCCGTCCAAATCCCATCCTGCAAACTATTAAACAATTCCGGCATAGTCAGCGCTTGTCCCGGCGGCGTTTTCAATTCAATATCCCGCAATCTTGTCAAACGTTCCGCAGACAGTAATCGTGCCAAAATAGAACTTTGCGATAACAAAATTCGATTGTAAATTGGATAATCAAGACGTCTCTTTATCAAGTCATCATCATCCCATTCGTTTGGTGATGGAGATACTAATTTATTCAATAAGTCAGGTGGGAAATTAAAAGCATCTGGCGCAAACAAATACTTTTGTAGCATTGTCAAAGCTGATCGCTGCTTCGCCACAGATACTACTTCTAGTGGTTGTTTTCCATTTGCACTACTGACGCGATCGCGATAAAAAGATTGCCCACCAACATACTTACTTATAATATGCAAATTTCGCAAATAGTAGAAGAAAACCCGATCGAACATTCTTGTCAAATCACCTAAATTATTACTGCTAACTGAATAATTCTTATTCAGGTTTTCCCACATTATACGCGAATTATCTAACTGCCATTGGGAGTAAAGCAAAGGGTCGCTACTTAGATCTTCTTTATTAGCTGTCGGATCGAGATCGGCACTATCCTCATCTGGCGCATAAGATAACTCTGGACTATTAACTTGTTTTTCGGCAATTTGTTGCAAAAATTGCTTTTCAGTTTGGTTGTTTGCCATTGTAAGAGCAACTCCCGCACTATTCGGTTTGTAACCATATTCAATTGCCCATTCATCATAAGGGCCAACCATGCTAGTAAAATAATCTCCCTGTTTAGTACCAGCAGGTGCTAAATTTACTGGTGCATAATCCATTACCGAACTGACCATTCCTCTGGTGCGGGTGATGTCGGTATTGTTTAATTCTTCTGGTTTGAGGAAAATGCTACCACGAAAATTATGTTTTAATCCTAAAGTATGTCCTACTTCGTGGGCAACGAGCGATCGCACATATTGATCTAAGTATTCTTTCATCTCATTACTGTTAGGTTTCTGATTCTGCAACAACGATAATGACATCGCACCAAGAGAGAATTGATTAGCCATTGCTCTGCTATAACAAATATCGCTATTCTTTGCTAAATTTGCTAACAAAGAGCGATGGTAAACCGGCATTGAATGCCTATCAACTTTTGCTTTTCGTGCGGTAAATAAGCCACATAAATTGTCTTGGTAGGCAGTATTTGCTGAGTTAGGCAAGAAGAAAATTCGATCCTCTTCTCTGACTAATTGGATCATGTTGGCATCTATACGAATATCAGCATCTAAAATTTCTCCCGTCAGCGGATTTGCCCGTGATGGCCCCTCTGCAAATGCTTGATCCGTAGAAACAAACCAACGGATCGTATTGTAGCGTATATCTGCCGGGTCCCAAGTAGCATTATCGGGCATTTGCTTCACTTCGATCGCATTTTTAAATCCCGCTTTTTCAAAAGCTTTATTCCACATTAGCACCCCTTCTTTAATCGCATCTCGATATTCTAAGGGCACCGTATTTTCGATCCAGAAAACAATCGGTTTTTTAGGCAGAGATAAAGCGGCGTTAGGGTCTTGTTTTTCTAAATGCCACCGATTAATATAACGCACAAACCGGGAATTACTGTTCAAATTAGAAAAATCCTGAAAAACTGTGGTATAATAGCCAACGCGATCGTCAGCTAAACGGGGATTATACCCATTATTTTCCGGTAATTCGGAAAAACTATAGTGAGTGCGAATGGTTAAAGATCTGCGATCGGGTAGAGTAGGTAAAGAGGTATGATTCCTATTCTCATTTATGAGAGAAAATCCATATACTGATTCAATTTCCATGTTGAGAGGAAAAACTTTGGCATTGCCAAAATAAGATTTTGTCGGATCTACTGAATATTGAGCCTTTAAAGATGCTGCTAACATTGAGCTTAGATCTGGCAAATCCCGCAATAGTAAATCACCCAAATCGATTAAAATTGTTTGACTTTGAGGATGAATACTTCTAATGGGAACGGAAACTAAAACAGAATCAGAAAATGCCCGACGAACCGCATTTTGTTGCGGATCTCCGGGACGAGTGCGAAAGCGAACATTGCGAACGGTGAACAGTAAATTGTTATTAATTCGCCGAAAATAGAAGATAAAATCCTTTAGAGAGGTAGCATTGTAAATGCCCTGTTCACCGATACCCGATTCCATTGTAATTGTGGCAAAGTAATTTTTATTCAATTGTTCTGGCTTAATTTCCAGATAGATTTTGCCGGTTTCTTTCTGACGGTAAAGCGTGAATAGTCCTGCTGATTTTTGTGTAGCTTCGATTATTTCGTTAAATGATTGTAGTTCTGGTTGTTCGGGGTATTCCTCTAGCTGGGTAACTAACTGACTTGAGGGATGCGGAATATCTAAAGTTGCTGCTTTACCTGATGGATTTCCTAACTGTTGCGGGTGCAAGGACAAAGGTGGTCTCCTCTGTAGAGATTCCAGTCCCGTTCCCTGACAGATGGGTGGGAACAATATCCCCTGTAAGAAAATCAGATAGAAAGGCAGCCTTGTGAATCGCTTCATATTTCTATAGATATCTGTAAACAAAAGCTATAAAATATACGCCTATAGGAATATTACATCCGGAAATATTATATATTTGATGTAGCAGTGCGATTTAAGCCGCTCGCCGCGTCCTCACCAAGCAAAACAGATGGTGTTATTACCTATTTACATTCCAGCGGCGATCTGTTGCCTTGAGCAGTGGTTCAATTGATATGCCACAGCTACCCAGAGAAAGATATATTCTGAATAGGCTGTCCTGCAAAATTTTTAGCTTTACCGATGAAGTCTTATCTCGCCGCCGCCATCCAAATGACCAGTGTGCCTGACTTGCAAAAAAACCTGCTTCAGGCGGAAGAACTGATAGAACTTGCCAAAGGGCGGGGTGCCGAGTTAGTATGCTTGCCCGAAAACTTCTCCTTTATGGGGGAAGAGAAGGATAAAATTGGCCAAGCAGAAGCGATCGCCCAACAGAGCGAAAAATTCCTCAAAACAATGGCTCAACGCTTCCAAGTCACCATCTTAGGCGGCGGCTTTCCAGTTCCCGTCACCAGTGATAAAGTATACAACACTGCGCTGCTGTTTGACCCCAGCGGTCAAGAACTCGCCCGCTATCAGAAAGTGCACTTATTTGATGTTAATGTCCCTGATGGCAACACCTATCAAGAATCTAGCACGGTGATGGCTGGGACGAGCATTCCGCCGGTTGCTGCTACTAAAGAATTGGGTAACTTGGGACTATCAGTGTGCTACGATGTCCGCTTCCCGGAACTTTACCGCCACCTATCCCAAATGGGAGCCGATGTATTATTTGTGCCAGCAGCGTTCACTGCTTACACTGGCAAGGATCATTGGCAGGTGCTAATCCAAGCCAGAGCGATCGAAAACACCTGTTACGTCATTGCACCGGCTCAAACTGGAAACCACTATGCCATGCGTCACACGCACGGACACGCGATCGTTGTTGACCCTTGGGGTGTGATTTTAGCCGATGCTGGGGATAGGCCCGGAGTTGCGATCGCCGAAATTAATCCCGATCGACTTATCCAAGTCCGCCGCCAAATGCCTTCCTTACAACACCGCGTTTTTGTTTAATCGGTGATTGGCGATTAAAAAAAGGGTAGCTTAAAAGCTACCCACAAAATTTAACAACCTATTACTAGAGGCTCAGCTATTTAGACAGTCACAGCCTTCTTAGCCACAGCGTTCAACTCGCCCTTGGCATACTTAGCGGCATACTCATCCAGAGACATTTGCTTGATCTTGGTAGCATTACCAGCAGTGCCAAACTGGTTATAGCGATCGGCACAAACCTTCTGCATATACTTGATAGAAGGCTTCAAGAAGTGACGGGGGTCAAATTCCTTGGGATCTTTGAATAGCGCTTCCCGTACCGCAGCGGTAATAGCCAAACGGTTGTCGGTATCAATATTTACTTTACGGACACCGCTCTTGATCCCCTTTTGGATTTCTTCCACAGGCACGCCGTAGGTTTCAGGAATTGCACCGCCATTCTGGTTAATGATCGCGAGCAAATCTTCGGGCACAGAGGAGGAACCGTGCATAACCAAGTGGGTGTTTGGCAGGCGGCGGTGAATTTCCTCAATGCGGCTGATGGCGAGGATTTCCCCAGTCGGCTTGCGGGTGAACTTGTAAGCGCCGTGGCTAGTGCCAATTGCAACTGCCAAAGCATCTACTTGGGTTTGCTCCACGAAGGAAACGGCTTCGTCTGGATCGGTCAGCAGCTGGTCGTGAGAAAGAACGCCTTCTGCACCGTGACCGTCTTCCGCTTCACCCATGCCGGTTTCCAGAGAACCCAGGCAACCCAGTTCGCCTTCAACGCTGGCACCGATAGAGTGAGCAACTTTCACCACTTCACGAGTGACATTGACGTTGTACTCGAAGCTAGCTGGAGTTTTGGCATCGGCTTCTAAGGAGCCATCCATCATCACGCTGGTGAAACCGTTGCGAATGGCAGAGTAGCAGGTGGCTGGTTCATTGCCATGATCTTGGTGCATGACAATGGGGATGTGGGGATAGGTTTCCACTGCGGCCAAAATCAGATGGCGCAGGAAATTTTCTCCAGCATACTTGCGGGCTCCGCGAGAAGCTTGCAAAATAACGGGGCTATTTGTCTCATGGGCAGCCTGCATGATGGCTTGGATTTGCTCCATGTTGTTGACGTTGTAAGCTGGAATACCGTAGCCGTTCTCAGCCGCGTGATCCAACAGCAGCCTCATTGGTACAAGCGCCATAAATTGTCCTCCTAATGGTTTTTGGTCAGCTGGTTAGTCTTAGACGAGCGAAATTCTTACAATAATCTTAAGATAGTTTACAACCTATCAGGGAATATATCTATAGATTGAGCGATCGAGCTTTTCTAGAGATTTTATTAAAAATGGGTCGCCCGGGACTCGAACCCGGAACTATTCGGTTAAAAGCCGAGTACTCTACCATTGAGTTAGCGACCCAGAAAATTGTTTTTTAGACAACGTTCATCAACTTAACACAGATAAAAAGAGTTTGTCAAGCGTTTTCCCGAAAAAGATCGACAACAGGAAAAGGGTAGCCCCTAGCACTCTTAGCCCCTAGAAAAAATTTGCACTCAGACTAACTAGGGTTTCAAAAGTGGCTTCTGGTTCTAAGCGGATCAGATTTTCTCCCGTATTCAGGGCGTTTCGAGGCGCAGTCCAAGGTTCGAGACAGTAAAAATCTTTACCTTTAACCGTCCAGAAAACCAGCGTAGAGTAAGCTTCGTCGTAACTCAGATTTAGCCGCAACTTGCGGTTGTTGTCGGTGACGCTGGCAAATGGACTCCTGATATCCCGAAATGCCACATCAATTTCATCGCTGTCGAAGTCAAAGTTACCTGTAAAGGAACGGTTTGTCTTAGTTAGCTTATCTTGGTACTCGCTAGCGGGAATCTTGAACTCCACCTGGGTCTTATCTGGCATATAAAAGTAAGGATGCAGACCTGTGGAAAAGGGCATCTGTTCATCCGAGAGATTGGTGTAGCGCTGACGAATTTGGAGTGTGTTACCCCTGAGAATGTAGGTGAAGGCGACTTTGAAGTCAAATGGGTAAACTTTCCGGGTCTCGTCGTTGCTTTCCAGAACTAGAGTAATACTTGCCACGTCTTGTGTAACTTGGTCAGTCACTTCCCAGGGAAGGTCGCGAGCAAAACCGTGTTGTTTGAGGCTGTACTGTTTAGTTTGATGGGTGTAGGTGTTGTCGGGTAAGTTGCCGCAGATGGGAAACAGAATAGGAATGCCGCCTCGGACGCTCAAGTTTGGATCGGTCAATCGCTCTGCGTCTAGGTAGAGAATTTCTTGACCTTGTACGCGCCATCTGGTAATGATACCGCCTCGCTCTGGAACGACTTCTACCTCGGATTGGGCTGTTTCGTCCGAGAGAATGTAGGTTTTATATTGCTGCTCTTTAATTGCGATCGCCAACACTGGTGCTGTTCCTGTTTAACAAGAATTGTGGTAATCCCACTACTTTACAAGCGATCGGTCTCCAAAAAGAATAGTCAAAGCCATCAATGGGTGAAGTGAGTCTCTGACGATAGTGCCGCTTACATAGGTTGCATCTGGCCTTCGGTGAACCTATTTTCCGAATCTTCACGAACTTTTCTACATATACCCCTGTATTCTTTACACATTCTTTACATTAATCCATCTAAGCTATTACATAAGTCGAATCTCTCTGTTGTAGTCTTACGCCCACCATACACAGCACTACTAGACTTTCCGTAGCCTAAATCAACAACTTTGAGCCTCAGTGACCTAAATCACAGCACAATGAGGAAATTTATCACAGGCTACTGCGGATCTCCGTCATTTACTTAATCAGAGAGATGTTTGATACTGATAATTAACGATTAACGCATCTAGGATTCGCTGAGACGTTATGATTCGCTCACTGGTAAAGTCTGCTTTTCAAACAGGGTGTTTAAGTGTTGCTTCTGAAGGTCTGATTGGCCAGGTACTGGCTAATAAAGGCTACCAGTCAGCGGATTTAGACGCCGTTGTCACGCTATACAGAGCCCTCCACTCAGGTCAAATTGAACGAGAGGGACGCGGAGATGTGACACGAAGCCTAGTAGAGTACGGCCAAGTTTATTTAAGATCCATACAACCGACTGCCGTACCTTGCTAAGACAATTTTCTGTATTCTTAAATACACTCCCACTGGCGTAAGCTTGGCCTAGAACACCAATTTAGTAATGCCACAAACCGGGAATATGTGCGTTATACCAACGCAATATCGACCTTGACAACCAAAGAATCCCGGTTTCTCATCCCCCCCTCTCTAATACTAAATCGGTGTTCTAGTTTATAGTGGTGACTAACGGCAAGACCCTCAAATAGGGACTTTGCCGTTATGATATTTTGTGAGGCTGAAGTTTTTGGCGCAGCCGCTTGGGTAAAGTGTAAATTTAGACAAAAAATAGAGTCTGGCAGTTCGCAGATTTGGCCTGAATATTATAAAATCGATAAAGTAATACTTATTCCTTTGACAAGGTATGGGTCAAAATTAAAAAAGCCAAATTTTTAGCTATTACCTCACTGGAAGCTGAAAATTGAGATGAAAGCGTCTCTTTTGTGTTAGGATACGCGCAGACAAATTCCAAACTGGATTCCGGCAATAAGCTGGTTGATACTGCTTAAAAGCAATTTCACTTCTTGTGAGCGATCGTGAATCCAGGGTAACGAATTTGACTGATATCGTCGTAGGTATAAACCCTACCCTGTCCTCATAGGAGACTAAGCCAAAGGTAAAGGCTTTTCTCTTTGGGAAGCAAAAAGTAAAAACTTAAGAATCTAGGAGCCAATATCCAGAAACCAGAATTAGAAGCCAAATCCTTATATACTTAACAAAACTTTCTTCTGACTTCTGATGATTGTTTTTTTCTTTTTTAGTTTTGCCAAAACAATCAATTCATTCATTGGTAAACTTGGTAGTGTAAAAGCTGGTAAAAGCTGGAGACATAGACCAAGTAAACCGAACACTTTTTCTCTTAGAAATAAAAAGTCAAACAATTACTTTTGACTGAATTGCTCAAAGAGCAAAAGTTGTGGAGACAAACAAAGAAGGCTAGTATTTCTGGTAAAATCGAGAGATTTAGTATTTCTTAGCGAAAGAATCCTCAACTATAATCTTTGATTTAGTTGGGGTGCGTTCAAGAGTTCCCTGTTCAGGAGAAACAATATATGCTACACCGCAAGATCTATCAACTCTGTTGCGATGGTCGTGAAGTCTGTGTTTTCTTGCGGGACCAGCAACGTTGGATCGAACGCGCTCGCATCATCGACATTGAAGGGGATTTAGTAACGTTGCGTTATGAAACCGATGAAGAAGATGAAATTTCTTCTTGGGAAGAGATGGTGCGCCTGGAAAGCATTGGTGCGGTTAGTCAGAAGTTAGCTTCTGTGCCAAAAGGTAATGTAGAACCGTTAGTTTCGGACGATTGTCCCGAAGCAGAACAAATTCGCAACCATTACCCTGACGCGAATTCAGATTAGTGCTTTTGGTGGGTGCGCTTGAGTTTGGTCAATTCCATTTTAGCCCAGCGTTATATCCCCAGCGCTGGGCTAAAATTTTGGATTTTGGATTGACTCTACGGATGAATTAGGCTGAGGAGCAAACCAATAATTTCAAAGGTTAATTATTTTGTTCATCTTCCCTTAAGGATCGGGGTTGAGTAGCAGAGGGTTCAAACACAGGACAGTAACCATCTGGTGTGACCTTGAAGCCAAACAGGGGGGATGCCTGGTTCCAACAACGCTGTCCCCGCTGGTGGAGACACCTGCCGCAGCAGGCTAAGTCGGCGGGGATGCGATCGCTTCCTTGAGTCAGCAACTCCCGTTGCGTTAACCCCCGCAATACCAGTTCCTCACCTTGCCAGCGTGCCTCTATTAAACCAGTGTCAGCAAAATTTTGCCAGCGCGGATCGACGGTAATGGCATCAGGGAGGGTAATTGTCACCACCGTCCCCAACTCAGTTAGTTCGCCTTCGTAGTTAGTTTCCGGTGCTGCTGGTTGCAGAAATGTCTCGCCTATTGGCAGTTCGACAAGCGTTCCCGCAGATGGGGAATGCAAATGGTAGCGGTTGTGCAGCTCATCCAAACTTGTCAAGTCTGCTAAGTAGGTGGGAGAGCCGTGCATAAACACCACGTGCTGGGGACGCAGGTTATGGATCAGCTGGGTAGTGCCGGGGCCATCGCAATGCTGGGCTAACAAATAGCTTTCGACGCTAATAGGTGATGTAAGTTTGTGTTTGCGTTGAGATCTGGATGGTTCGGGGTTTGTGCCGGAGTCAGACATCAGGACTTGATACTCCTCAGCGATTGGGCGTCCGGGTCGGTGAGGGAGCAATATTAGCCAAGAACCGCTATCTGGATGACAATAAGCATTCAGATCGGCTGTTTCATCCGTAAAAACAATACAGGGAGACTTACTGACGATTTGACGCTGTTCGGGTTGTAGCCGACGGACGCGGGGACGGACTCGTTCATCCCAAAAAAGGGGTTGATGGCGGGAAAAATTCTGTACCGAGCCCGGTAGGTGAGGCAGGAGGTTAAGATAGGCGTCGCAACCTGCGGCAATTGAGCCATCGACCCAGATATCCACGTCGCGACCTGTGAATAGGTGGTGACTGCGTAGGAGCATGAGGATTTCCTGACCGAGGCCCAAAGTTGGGACTGGTAGGAGTACAGATTGACCGTTGGCGATCGCTCTGCTGATGCGTTCTGCTAGCTGGTTTTCCTGCTGTCGCCGATGGGGATGACGCGCCGTGCCATAGGTGCCTTCGACAACCAGTACATCAGGTTCTACTCCGCGCAAGGCATCTAAAGGTAACCCTTCCACCAGACGGGAGTTGGACAGGAAAAAGTCACCCGTATAAACCAGGGTGTAGGTACGGCGAGGAGTAGTGTAGGTTAGCCGGATGGCGGCAGCTCCCGGTAGGTGACCGGCGGGAAACAATTCAGCACATAGGCCGTCTTGAAACTCCACAGGCGATCGCCACGGCAAAGCTTGACAAAATTGCGGTATTTTCTGCGGGTCTAAATTCGGCCAATTCAGCGGCAACAATTGCGTTGTTGCTTCGCTGGCGTAAATTGGCAACTGAGGGAAAGCTTGATGCAGCGCTAGAAAGCCCCTAGCATGATCGGGGTGAGCGTGACTGCATAGCACTACGTCAGCTGGCAGTCCTTGCTTCAAATCTGCCTGTAAGGGCGTTATGTTCTCCATCCCACAGTCGAACATGATGCGATATGGGCCCATCCGCACTAGCAGACAGACCCCTTCGTCGGCATGATTCACGCTATAGGGTAAGCATTCTAGCTCGATCACGATGCTCCCTTTGGAAGAGTTACAGCCTAACGCCTAAAGGCGCGGCTACACAAACTTATACCGCCTGCGCGGCCTAAAATCCCAAAATTTCTTTTCGCCTGTGTAGGCAGGCGAGAGTTTGTCTAGCCTCCGGGCTAACGCTGTGGGCTTTTTTAGTGCGCCGAACCGTTACCGTGGTAGTTGTCCGAATCGTAAAATCCATTTTTGGTGCCAAAGAATAGGCTGGACAGGATAAATACAAATGTCAATCCCATTAGAACTAATTTGATGTCCATCCGTATTAAACCTCTGTATTTGATGATGGCAGTGCGTGAGATTTTAGCAAATCTTCTACCAAACAACAACTAGGGCCGCTATGCGGAAGTCAAAAGTCAAAAGTCAAAAGTCAAAAAGTGGCTAGGGGCTAGGGGCTAGGGGTTAGGGGCAGGGGGAAGAGGGGCTAGGGACTAGGGAAGAGGGAGAAGATTCTGCCCCTCAGTCAGTCATTAGTCATTCTTGTTTTCCCCTCTTCCCTCTTCCCCTAGCCACTTTTTGACTTTTGACTTTTCTGGCCCCTCTCTAAAGGGATTGTGCAATTAATCTTCTGGGAGTAGCATAGACTTACTGGTATCGCTAGCTTGTAGCAGATACGAGTGTTGAATTCAATTAAATGTTTTCATGGACCGAAGTCCATCCAGTCACAGTAGTAAGCTCCTAAGCGCCTGGTGAAGCCCTGTCTCCCGGCGCGTGGGAGATTGGGAGGTTTTATGCTCACTCAGGAAGGACGTGTTGCACTATCGGATATTGCTGACTTAAATCAACTAAAGTCTGAACTCAATCGCATCCCGGCTGTAGATGTGGGAGATTACATTGCTGATTTGCCAGCAGAACGTCGCGCTCTAGCATTTCGCCTGCTCAAAAAAGATCAGGCTATTGATGTCTTTGAGTATCTACCCGCTGAAGTGCAGGAAGAATTGATTAATTCTCTGCATAACGCTCATGTATGCCAAATTGTAGATGCTATGCGTCCCGACGATCGGGCCGAATTGTTTGACGAATTGCCTGCTGGAGTGGTAAAGCGACTCGTACAGCAGCTCAGTTCTGAAGAAAGGCAGGCAACCGCAAGGATTTTGGGCTATCCAGAAGGCACTGCGGGTCGGGTGATGACGACGGAATATGTGCGACTGCGGGAGGGATTGACTGTTGGAGAAGCTTTAAACAAAATCCGCTTGAGCGATGAAGATAAGGAAACAATTTACTATGCTTACGTCACGGATGACAACCGCAAACTGTTGAAGGTGGTTTCTTTGCGGCAGCTGTTATTTACTTTTCCCGATGTCTTGGTAGGGGATATTGCTAGCCATCGCGTCGTTAAAGTAAGGACGGATATGGCGCAGGAAGAGGTGGCGCGACAGATGAAACGCTATGATTTAATCGCAGTGCCAGTAGTCGATCGCGAAGATCGTCTAGTGGGAATCATCACTATCGATGATGTTATAGACATTTTAGAAGAAGAAGCTACTGAGGATATCCAGAAGTTGGCGGGGGTCAGCGGCGGTGACGAAGCAGCACTATCTCATCCGTTGGTGACACTTCGCAAGCGCCTGCCGTGGCTGCTGGGTAACATTGGTTTATATATTGGTGCTGCTAGTGCGATCGCTCCTTTTCAGAAAGTGATTTCCTTAGTACCCGTTCTGGCAGTCATTATGCCGATTTTGTCCAATGCCAGCGGCAATGTGGCTATTCAGGCTTTATCGGTGACAGTGCGGGGACTCGGCGTGGGGGAGGTAACACCCAAAGATACCGTGCAAATTCTCCGCAAAGAAGTTCTGGCTGGATTGGGTACAGCCTTGGGGCTGGGCCTTTCTCTGGGCATTCTATCTCTGATTTGGTCTCCCCCAAACGAACGGTGGGTGGCGTTAATTGCCGCTGCGGTGATGTCTATTAATGTGTTGGTAGCAGCTTCCCTGGGAACGTTGTTGCCAATGGGACTAAAGCGAGTGAATCTCGATCCGGCTTTGATTAGTGGGCCTTTGCTGACTACATTGCTGGATGCAGTGGGATTCTTGACTTTTCTAACCATGATTTCATTCGCTTTGAAGACATTTTCAACGTAATTTGGCTAAATTACCCTCATGGCTACTACGACTTGGACGCGCCGCCACGTTATTTCCCTAGCTGATTTTGTTCCATCTGAGTATGATACCGTTCTACAAACTGCGGCTAGTTTTCGGGAAGTGCTGTCGCGGCGGGTGAAGAAAGTACCGACGCTGCAAGGACAGGTGGTGGCAAATTTATTTTTTGAGCCTTCTACTCGGACTCGCAATAGCTTTGAATTGGCGGCGAAGCGACTCTCAGCGGATACGCTTAGCTTTGCACAGGCAACTTCTTCTCTGACGAAAGGGGAGACTATTCTGGATACGGCGATAACGTATCTGGCGATGGGAACGAATATTATGGTGATTCGCCATCGGGAGGCGGGGGTGCCGCAAGCGATCGCAAATGAGATGGATCGGCTACAATCTCAGGTGAGTGTGCTTAATGCTGGTGATGGTCAACACGAACATCCTTCACAAGCGTTGCTGGATTTGTTTACCATTTCTGCTGCGTTAGACCCAGACCTACCTCGATTAGAACTGCTGAAGGACAAAAAAATTGCGATCGTCGGAGATATTCTACATTCGCGAGTAGCACGTTCTAATATCTGGAGTTTAATGGGAAGTGGAGCCGAAGTCCATTTGGCTGGGCCGCCGACTTTATTACCGCTGTTGTTTGCCGGTTATGGTAAAGATAGACCTGGAAAATTATTTTTGCATTGGGATTTGGAACCGGCTTTACAAGATGCCGATTTTGTGATGACGTTGCGGCTGCAAAAGGAACGGATGAGTCAGCATTTGTTGCCCAGTTTACGAGAATACCATCAGTTGTTTGGGATTACACGCGATCGCATCCAACTCTGCAAACCCGATGTCAAAGTACTGCATCCGGGTCCCGTCAATCGCGGCGTAGAAATTAGCTCCGATCTGATGGACGATCCCCAGTTTAGTCTGATTTCCCAACAAGTTACCAGCGGCGTTGCTGTTCGCATGGCGCTGCTTTACTTGATAGGCGGCGGAAAGGCGTGATTGTAGGGAAGTGGGAATTAATTTCAAATTTGAAAGATTTCTCCAACACTACTAACTAGATGTAGGGGTAATGTCCTTACGTATCGGTTACCTAAAAATTCCCGTTCTTCTCTTATCTGTGTTCATCTGTGTTCATCTGTCTTCATCTGTGGTAAAAATTTAACCAACGATAAAAACAGACAACTTGACGATATCATTCTTATGCTAACGATGCAACTGGAAACGATATTACCCCTACATCTCTATTTAAATCCAATGAACAATACAAGTACTATTTCTTTAACAGCGATCGATCGAAGCCACCCAGGAGATAATTTTGCCATTACCTTTGCGCCGTTATCTCTTGAAGAAGTCTACGCACTAGCAGACGATCGCGCTAACGGTGCTGTAGTATTGATGAGTGGGATGGTTCGCAACCAAACCGATGGAAAGCCTGTAGTAGCCTTAGAATATCAAGCTTATGAGCCGATGGCGGTTCAGGTATTCCGTCAAATTGCCGCCGATCTTCGCAAAACGTGGCAAGATGTAAATCGGGTGGCGATTCACCATCGGATCGGACGTTTGGGAATCGGCGAAATCAGCGTGTTGGTAGCGGTTGGTTCTCCCCATCGAGGGGAAGCGTTTGCAGCTTGTCAATATGCGATCGATACTCTCAAACACAACGCCCCAATATGGAAGAAAGAACACTGGGAAGATGGTTCTAGCACCTGGGTAAGTATCGGCGCTTGCGAACAGCAATTAGGAGACAATTGTTGAACTAGCCAGAGATTTGAAGATGTTGTTGGTAAATTGACGAGATTTTAATTCTACACAAAGCTACTGACTTCGCTTGGGGCCCGCCAGCGATTCAAATCGCTGGCTAATAGCTTAAGTAGGGGCGGGTTTTGTTGTGAGGCGATCTGTAGGAAACAAAGGATGTTTGCTAAACCCGCCCCTACAAGTGTACTGAATACTAAGGGTTTTGTTGTGAGGCGATCCGTAGGAAACAAAGGATGTTTGCTAAACCCGCCCCTACAAGTGGACTGAATACTAATCTTCCAGTCCATTTTAATGGACTTTCGCTATTAGCCCTGCACTTGAGTGCAGGGCGGGTGTGGGCGACACCACCGACTTTGCCAACAGCATCTTTGAATCCCTGGTGGGTGAGGAAAGCAGGTACAAAACTTGGTTTACAAATGAGATTTTACATTTTCAATCAATATTTACGATCGCGGATATCCCAACCACGCCTCTAAATCTGCCACTTCGGAAAAATCTAATAGTTCCACTCCTAAATCTTCTAATTCTTCGATAGATAAACTGCCAATTCGTTCTTGAAGTGCAGAATCAATTTCATCAAATCGCCGCGTTAATTGGCGTGTAATAAATAAAATTGCTTCCTCTTTTTTTCCTTCCTGTCTTCCTTCCTGTCTTCCTTCCTGTCTTCCTTCTTGGAGAATGTCTTGGTAAATAACAGAATTTCGCATAATATCAGCCCTCAAAATTGAACGAATTAAGTCTTTCTCAAAGCGTAACCCCGCTAAAATGCCAGTACAAGCAGCAATTCCTCGCTGTTGTTCCGTATCTTCTATTCTATCAACCCTTTCGGCAACTTGTTCTAACAAAGCTTGGGGAGAATCACTCCTCGCCAATACCGCCAAAGGTAACAAACCAGGATTATCCAAAAAGATGGCAGGGTCTTGTTCCCACAAACGAATTACGTTATAGCGGTGAGTTGTAGTTCTATCCTGATACTCTGTGGTGAAAACTATTTCATTTGACGTTTCCTGCAAAAAGATCGCAAACTGTTCTACATCCCGACGATATTTCCGTTTTAACCTGACTGAATAATCCAGCATTCGGAAAGGAATAGGAGGTTTAGAATAAGCATCGGTTTCAAATTCTAAATGCAAAATTCGATCGGCAAGTCTCAAAAAACTAACCGAATCTGCACGAATTGGTTCTACATCTAGTTCCGTTTTCAATACCCTAATTCTAGTCGCTTCTATTCCTAAAAGCCACCGGGTAAAATCAGCGGGGAAACGTTCTGCTAAATACTTACAAGCGTTGTCGTAACTCATGGAATTGAGAGTTTAATAAATACTGTCATACTGAAACCAACTTGTAATGCGATCGCCATGTTAAATTATACAGGTAATTCGCCAGCCAATTTGAGGACTGCCGCGCGGGTAGAAGGGTCAAGGCGAAAGCGAAGTGCATCCAGTTGATCGAGAATAGGCGCAATAGTTGTCATATATCCTACTTGCTTTCCTTTCAACAACAGCCCCAAAGTACCTGTAAATTGCACACCAATCAAGCGTGCATATCTTCTGCCTAAAGCATCGTCTAAAATAACTAAAGAATCTGGTATTTCTACTGTTAGTGCTAATGCCTCTCGTTCACCCATTCCCAGTTCCGTTACGATGGATAAAATTGCCCCAGACAAAGGTTGGCGAATAGTTATCCAAGGCGAAGTGTCAGAAATGACATTAGGCACGCGCAAAATCCTCCTTCAATTCCTCTTCTGTGAGTCGAAATGTGTCAACTCCGTAATCAGCTAGCTTGGTTAAAAATACAACTTGCGGTACACCAGCAAGATTAGCCGCAGCACCAGCGGAAAGTTTACCTAATTCATATAGTTTGATTGCTGCTGCTAAACAGACTTCATCGCCCAATTGTTCGGGAGTTAGTTTCAGCGCTAACGCCGTTTCTTCTGGTAAAGATAAGGTAATTTCGTACATTTGCTGTAGTTTTAGGGTGGGTAATACCAAAATTTTAACAAACAAAGTCTATATAATACTCTTGCTTTTTTGAGGGATAGTTTGCTATAATAAATCCATCCAGCAGATCGTAGAGTCCCGTAATGATTCTGTCCCCTCGCATAAATTTATGGTCGCGGGGCAGGCGGTTCAAAATTGGCACGTACCATTTAATCAAATCGTAGGTTTTTTGGATAATTGGTAATTCGCTCATTTTGAAAAAAAAAAATTGATCGCCTACGGCGAAGGGCTACAATAAAAGAGAGGGTAAAGAAAAAAGGGTAGAGGGTAAAAGGGTAAGAGTATAAAGGGCTACAAAGTCCACGCAACAAGACAAACAACCCGAAAACCGATGCTGCAGTTCCTGTCGCCCGCAACGCCCCCGTCGCGATAAGCCGAACGGCAAACCCACGGATCGTTGTTCCACGAACCACCGCGCAGCAGCCGGTTAGAACTTTCATCGCTAGTTAGCCATATAGTTCCATCGTTAGGTGCTGATTGATAATTCGAGTGCCAATGGTCAGCGCACCATTCCCACACATTGCCGTGCAGGTCGTAAAGCCCAAACTTATTGGAAGGAAAACTACCTACTGGGGTGGTTTCCTGACGATATTTTCCTTTAGCGCCCAAACCGTAAGTATAATTACCATTGTAATTAGCTAATTCGGGAGTAATTGTTTCGCCAAAGTAAAATGGTGTTGTGGTTCCAGCGCGACAGGCGTATTCCCATTCTGCTTCACTGGGTAGGCGGTAGGTTTTACCAGTGTGTCGGGAAAGGCGATCGCAGAACTCTACTGCATCATACCACGAAACTTGTTCTACAGGTCGATTTGCACCTTTAAATCTAGATGGGTCTGGCTGTAGGTCGCGGTTAACTTTGCGGAGATTAGCAACAGCTTTCCACTGGCTCTGAGTAACTGGGTATTTCCCAATTAGGAATGATTTGATTGTAACACGATGTTGGGGTCTTTCATCATCGTTACTTTCTTTTTCAGTTGACGGCGCACCCATTGTAAATGTCCCAGCAGGAATGTAAACCATATCGAGTTTGACACCATTCCCCAAATCTTCAGTAAAAGATTGGGATAGAGATTTAATCTGAGGAGATTGGGGAAATGAGATTTGAGCAAGTGGAACTTGAATTTTTGGCTGAGGAGGTGAAACTGGCGGCGGATTGAGCGCTTTCAGAACTTCAGCAGCAGATTGATATCGCTCTCCTATGGGAAACAATAGCATTTTATCCAATACTTTTCCCAAATCATTACTTACAGAAACATTTTGCCGACGCCATACCCATTGCATTTGCATCGGATCGAAAAGTTTATCGTTCCAATCACCATTTCTCTCTTCCAGCAAACACCCAGTTAATAGCCGAATACAAGTTACAGCTAAACTATAGAGGTCACTAGCTGGCGAAACATGACCGTGCATTTGTTCCGGTGCTGCATAACCTGGAGTACCAGTAATAGTACCCATTTTGGTAAGCACGGTAGCGCTTAATTGTTTGGAAACGCCAAAATCAATCAGAACGAGAGAACCGTCATTACTTATAATAATATTATCTGGTTTGATATCGCGATGAATGACATTTTGCTGGTGAATAAAATCCAAGACTGGTAGCAATTCAGCTAGTAATTTTCTCACTTCTTGTTCGCTAAATTTTCCCCGTTGCTGTAATTCTTTGAACAAATCCTGACCATCAATAAATTCTTGTACCAGGTAAAACCGATTATCTTGTTCAAAAAATGCCAGCAAGTCAGGAATTTGAGGATGTTTGCCCAAATCTCGCAATCTCATTGCTTCCTGCTTGAATAATTCCGTCGCTTTCTGGAGTGCAGCACTACCTTGCAGTTGGGGCAAAAACTGCTTAATCACGCATCGGGTATCAAAACGATGTTCGTCTACCGCCTCAAAAGTACGACCAAATCCACCTTCGCCAATATACCTAATGGCACGGTAATGGTCTGCTAAAAGTAATTTATTCCCACACCGATGACAAAATTTGGGAAGAGATGGATTTGAGAATTGGCAATCAGGGTTAAGACACTGACTCATTTAAAGTATATGAACTATGACGCTATGCTTGATAGTATAGCTGATTGGCGAGAGATGACGAAGCTTGACGACTGAAGTCGCGGCTACACAAACAAAGCCCGCCTGCGCGGGCTAAGTAATAAAGACAATTAGAATGAAGGGCTGTCATTGTCGCGAAGCATAGTCGGACTTGCGGTTACGGGAAATCGGACTATTCGATCGATGCAGCGGCGATTGCGATCGCTTTGTTGTCTAGCTACTTGGCGCTCTAATTGCTGTGCTTGATTATTTTGACCTATCCTTTCGTAAAGTTGACCCATTCTCTTCAGGATTTTATCTTCACTGCGGCAGTTTTGCTGTCGTTTGTAAATTTCTAAAGCTTGTTGGTATGCGTATAATGCCTGGGAACTCAAGCCTAATTCTAGATCGAGATCGCCAATGGTAATGAGGATATCTGTTTCGCGATCGCTATTGCCGCTTTGTTTGTAAATGGCGAGAGCTTTTTGATAAGATTCCAGAGCTTTTAACCTGTTGTTCGATTGTTGGTAAACTTTGGCGAGTTTAATTAAGATATCTGGATTACGTAAAACTGCAAATGCTTGTTGATAAAATTCTGTCGCTTTCTGGGACTCACCTAATTGGCGATAGACAACAGCAAGGTTACTCAGGGATATCTCTTGACGTTCGCGATCGCCTATGTATTTACTAAGCGCTAATACTCGCTGAAACATATCCGCAGCATCATCCAATTGTCCATTCTGAGCTTGCGTTACACCCATTTCTAACAACCGATCTGCTTCTAGATTCGGTGTTGGCGGTGCTAATTGCGCTTGTGCTGAATTAAAAACTTGGTAGTAGGAATTTGGCAGCAAGCTAGCAGCGACGCACAAGATTAAAGTCGCGGTAAAAAGGTTGATAAATGTTAGACGGTATTGCATGGTAAGAGTCCAGCGAGAGTTCTTGCTCATACATATCCAGTGCTTTTAAATACTGACCCATTTCTTAAAAATATCATATAAATCTGTTAATTAAACTGTTACTTATTTGCCAGAGTTTATCTTGCCACTCCAGATTTAAGGCTTTTTCTGACAACAATATCGGTTTATTAAGATAAAAATAATTACCGTTAATATTTCTTACATCTGGACTAATTGCTAGATAAATTGCCGTTTGGGCACCTTCTTCTGGAGTTTTGTCATTAGGATTTGGTTGTGTTTGTACCAATCTATTTAAATCAGTAGCTACTCTGCCTGGATTAAAGGAGTTTACAGTAACAGAAGTGTTTTGTAAAATATTTGCCATTTTAAGAGTAAATAATATAATTTCCAGCTTGCTGTTTGCATATACCATGCCCCCATCATAGCTTTTTTCAGCTTGGATATTTTCAAAATCTAAATTTGCCTCTTCATAAGCACCGGAAGAAACGTTTATGATTCTACCTTGCGGCGATAATTGTAGATGTTCTATTAGCAGATTAGTTAAGAGAAAAGGAGATAAATAGTTAGTTGCAAAAGTAGTCTCCATGTTTTCCTGAGTCATGATTTTTTCAGGCAAGAAAACACCTGCATTGTTTATCAAAGTATCCAATCTGGAATACCTTTCTTTAAATTGATGAGCTAATTTTATGACTTCACTCATCAAGGATAAATCAGTTATAAAATAGTCAATATTGCTATTACCGCTGAATTCTTTGATTTCGTGGGTGGCATTTTGAGTTTTTTGCTCGTGGCGACCAACTATAACTACAGTGCTATCAGTTCTAGCTAAAGCTTTGGCCGTTTCTTTGCCGATTCCAGATGTTGCGCCTGTGATTAATATAATTTTAGACATATTCAAAAATTAGGGTGATGAGATCGAGAGGATAGTGGAGGAACTGTCAGGACGCGGAATGGTTCTGCGATCGGATGTGCTTTCTGTACCGTTAATGCAATTTAACATCTTAATCTCTGGTACTTTGGACAAAGTTAGCAAGTATTTCTTGATTTTCTCGTATGTAGGTCTGTGCTAGATCGATTAATCTATTGATATTATTATCTGTGGCATCGTCGATCAGCTCGTTCTTGATTGTGGGTTGCAGCCGCAGATAGCGAGAAGAGGGTCGATCTTCAAGTTCTGGGGAACTCATTACCTGCCGAGTAATGTAATCGTTAACATCACCAGAAGCATCAGACAATACTTGAATCAAGCGTCCTTCCCATATCCATTGCCCCATTCCCCAACCTTGTACTTGTTCAAAAGGAATTGAGTTACTTGAATTTCCTGTTCCAATTGAGAGGAGGGATATTTCTTGAATTGGATTATCCAGTCGGATGGCTTCGGCAATAGCACAGGATGAAGGGTTGTTGGCACCAACGCCGCCGTCAATTAGGGAATAGTTTTTGTCTTGGGTTTTCATTAGATGTGCTGGAAAATAAGTTGGGGCAGATGAGGAAGATACGCAGACTTCCCACAGGGGTGAATTTGCCCAAGGTTTGTATCTTTGCCAACTTTTAAAAACGATGGTTTCTCGATCGATCGTGTCGTAAGCAATAATTAAGAGTCGTGGCGATGTGTCAATATCGGATAATTGTGTGCTGCCAAATTGCTCTTTGAGAACGTTAATTAGTCCTTGGTCGGAAAATTTAGGGGCTGAGGGGCCGTATTGCAGTATCAATGGTAGCCGCTGGAGTGACCAGCGACTGGTGTAGGGGAAGATGTTTTTGCCTTTTTGCCTGTAAAGTTCGATAATTTCCTGGCTTCTTCGTCCTGTGGCGATCGCAGCTGCCAAAATCGATCCGGTGGATGTGCCTGCAATTAGGTGAAAGTATTGATTTAAGGGCCGATCGATCAGTTGTTCGACTTCTGCGAGGATAACTGCTTCCATGACGCCCCGAATACCGCCGCCGTCTAAGCTTAATATGCGAAATGCCATTGTTTTTACCTTTTCATAGAATTATTGCTGTTTCGATCTGGTGATGTCGATGCAGATTTTACCGCCAAAGTCGGGAATAGGGGCTGAGGGCTTTGTCACCCTAACTCGCACTTGGGTTACTTTCTCTGCTTCTAGGATGCTGGATGCGATCGCACCAGCCAATGTTTCCACCAACGCAAACTTAGATGACTTCACCAAGTGCTTTACTGTTTCAATTGTTGTGCGGTAATCTACCGTGTCTTCTATGGCGTCGCTTTTACCCGCTACGGACAAATCCAACCATAAGCTGACATCTACCTCAAACCACTGTCCCAACACCTGTTCTTCTGGCAAGTAGCCGATGTAACCGTAGCAGCGAATTTCAGTAACGTGAATGCAATCCATAATTAGAAAAGTCAAAAGTCAAAAGTCAAAAGTCAAAAGAAAATAGGGGCTAGAGGGAGAGGGGGAGAGGGGGAGAGGGGGGGAGGGGGGGAGGGGGGGAGGGGGAGAGTGGGAGAGGGGGAGAGGGGGAGAGTGGGAGAGTGGGAGAGGGGGAGAGTGGGAGAGTGGGAGAGTGG
>NZ_JAIQZN010000042.1 GCF_023333585.1 Argonema antarcticum A004/B2 | reverse complement strand
AAGCTCTGCTCTAATTGCTATTACCAGATTGATAAGTTACCGCTTGATGTTAGGGAGTGGACTTGTCCTAATTGCGGAATTCGTCACGACCGTGATGGTAATGCCGCCACAAATATTAGAGCGGAAGGCATCAGAATACTACAGACGGATGGAACAGCCGTTTTTGCTAACGGAGGGGGAGTAAGACCAAAGATTGGACGCAAGTCCGTTCTGAGGCATTCTTCTGTGATGTTAGAAGCCCACACTATAATCGCTTCGATTTAGTTTGGGTAGTTCACGCTCTTACTTGCTGACCGCTGGCTATGGGAGGCAAGGAACCGGGTGGCGGCTGATTTACCACAGCCCAGAAAAGCCCTACTTCCTTGATAACGCTGACAAATTCATGGAAATCTACTGGTTTTACCACATAAGCATTCACTCCTAAATCGTAGCTTACGATCAGATCTTGTTCCTCCCGTGAAGAAGTCAGCATCACTACTGGAACTTTTCTCAAACCAGAATCAGACTTTAATTGTGCTAGAACTTCTAGTCCATCGACTTTGGGCAATTTCAAATCGAGCAACACTACAACAGGATTGCCTTCCATCCGCAGCTTAAAAATACCGCGTCGATAAAGATAATCTAGCGCTTCTTCGCCGTCGCGCACTACCACGACTTCGTTTGCTAGATGATTTTCAGCCAGTGCTGCCAAGGTTAACTCGACATCGTGCGGACTGTCTTCAACTAGCAGAATTCGCTTTAATTCCATTTTGCCTCCTTGTCTGGAAGCTTAGGCAATGAAAAGTAAAAGGTAGCACCTTCTTCTTCTGCGCCTTCTGCCCAGGTTCGACCTCTATGACGATGGATAATTCGCCGGACGTTGGCTAGTCCGATGCCAGTTCCCTCAAACTGTTCGACACTGTGCAGGCGTTGAAACACGCCGAAAAGTTTGTGTAAGTATCGCATATCAAATCCTACGCCATTATCCCTGATGAAGAAGACGACCTCATGTTCGTTACTGGTGCTGTCAATTTGAATTTCAGCTTGAGCGCGTGTCTGGGTGTATTTGACAGCATTGCCAATCAAATTCTGCCATACCAGGCGCAACATAGAAAGGTCGCCCTGTACTTCAGGTAATTTCTCAAATTGCCAAATAATGGTGCGTCCGTTAATTTCCATCTCCATGTCGCGTTGAACTTCTCGAGCCAGTTGATTCATATCAATAAATGTGTAGCGCATTTCTGTGCTACCCATGCGGGAAAAAGCTAACAAGTCATCGATCAGCATTCCTGCTTTTTTAGAAGTTTCCGCTATGGTTTTTAGATAACGGTGACTGGTTTCATCTAAAGTTTTTGTTGAGCCGATCCGTTTCTGGAGTAAGTCTACGAAACCGCTAATATGGCGAAGTGGCGCACGCAGGTCGTGGGAGACTGAGTAGGAGAAGGATTCAAGTTCTTTGTTGGCTGCTTCCAATTGTGATGTACGTTCTTGAACTCGCAATTCAAGAGTTTCGGTGAGCTGTTTGATTTCTGCTTCAGCGTTTTTGCGATCGTCTATATCTGTAATCGTTCCCACCCACTCGCGCACCGTACCGTCCGGGTTCAGCAGCGGCACGGCGCGAGCTACATAATAACGATACTTTCCGCTCTTGGCGTGCCAAATTCGTGCCTCCGATTCGTATATTGTCCTGTGAAGCAGCGATCGCGTCCAGACCTCCTTCACCTGTTCGCGATCGTCTGGGTGTAGTGCTTGGGCCCAGCCCCATCCGGCCTGTTCCGGCCAGCTTTGACCCGTGTACGCTGACCAAGAAGGCTGCGGGGTAATGAATGCGCCTTCAGCGTCTGTTGTCCACACCACTGAGGTTAGCGCCGCTACCAGAGTGCGGTAGCGTTCCTCGCTTTGGCGCAGTGCCGCTTCCGCACGCTTGCTAGAGGTGATATCCAGCGACATTCCTGCTAGAAGCTTTCGCCCAGAGGCTTGTTCCAGGGGGAACTTGAAGGACATCCAATAATGTTCCCCATCATCATGGGGAACAGTCTCCAGCACCTCTACCGTTTTACCCATAGTGAGGACAGCTAAGTCATTATCGCGCCACTGCTTTGCTGCCTCTGCTGGAAATAAGTCGAAATCTGTCTTTCCTACCCAATCAGCTAGCTTTCTATTAAACAGACGCTCACATCGTCGGTTGACGTAGATGAAGCTGCCATTTTCGTCTTTGATATAGGCAGTTGTTGGGCTGTTGCTCATGAAACTCTCAAAGAGCTGTTGACTCTCCCGCAGCGCCTCTTCTGCTTGCTTGCGCTCCGTCACATCTGCGATCGTCGCGAGTGTGCCCAGGAACTTTCCCTTTTCGGTCAGAATTGGATTTGTAGAGACTATTGCCTCAAGATTTGTACCATCTTTGCGACGAAATCGCAAGTGATTTTGCGCTATGACGTCATGCTTAGGTTGCCATAAGCTGCGGGAAACTTCGTCCATAAACTTCAAAATATGGCGATCGAGTATTTCTTCGACGCTATAACCTAGCATTTCAGCCATCCGCCGATTAACGTAGTCTATCTGTCCTTCTGCATTTATTGTCCAGATGCCTTCGTTGGCGGTATCCACGAGGCGACGATACCGTTCCTCACTTGCCTTTAGCTTGATCAGGTTCGCTGCTAGTCGCCGATTGGTAGTTTGTAGCTGCTTACACAGTATGCTGACAAGTATTCCCTGTAACACGAACAGGAGCAACAGCGTGCGGCTGCTCAGATCGAGATCCAGGGAATAGGTGGGAGATAAAAAGAAGTAAGAGCTAAGCAGAGCGGACAAAAAGGTGGCTAGCAGTCCAGGCCCCAGACCACCATACCAGGCGCTTACCATTACAGCGCCAAAAAACAGTAGAAAAGGGGTTTTTGCGATCGCTAACCAGGGGTCTAGCAGCAGCATCAGCAGCAGCGCCAGCACAACAGCCACCACCGCTACGCCGTAGCGCTTAATCTGGAAGCGTGTTAGATTCAACATCAACCTCTCTCGCTTAGAATAATCAAGGCACCTTTAAAAGGAACTTTTTAACCTTAAGGTGGATGACAAATTTTCTGCATTGACCCTACGGCTTATTTTTAAGTATTTCTTTAGATGTATTTCTACGCACTTCTCAAAAGCTGCTGAAAATGTGGTTGTTTATCCAACCATAAGCTGATTAACTGTGCTGACAGTATGCGATCGCCACGACCTACAATTGAGTACGACTAGAGATATAACCACACCAAAAAGTTTTCAAGGCGTTTTTGTTCGCTTTGATTTTTAACTAGATAGGTATATTTCTAAACTTTTTTCGATTTAAAACTTAAGTCGTATCTAGAAACTTACGACCCAGCAATCATTTATAAGCTTTCCTACAAAGCTTTCCAGAAGTTGTTTGGGAAGTCTGTAGGTAACCGCGCACCGGGAGAGTTCGTATAGCAAAGTGCTTCGGCTTTAGTACAAACAGAGTCCCAGCCTTGCTTTGCGCCTTTAATACTGTCCTAATCGCCTTGGCAACTGCTATATATAGCTAGGGACTAGGGGCTAGGGACTAGGGAAGAGGGAAGAGGAAAAAGCTTGACGAAGTAAGGGATTATGGACTAAAGGTAACAGTTGGAGTTGCCTTAATCGCCCTAAAGTTGCTATATCTCATTTAAAGCGTAAGGCTTTAAGTGCTGACATTACTGTGATAGAATTCTCTACTCAGAATCTAATGCAATTGCGCTCAAAATAACTATGTCAAAGCTTTATGAATACAACATCAGAACCAGAGTTTAGTACACTCACGCCAGTCAGTGAAGACTACACCCTGAGTGCCGTTCGTGCGAATGCGCGTAAGTCCATGCGATCGCTGGCACCTTTGCTAATCGGTTTTACCCTTTCCTGTGGCACATTGTTTGCGGGAGGTTTGGTTAGCCCAGCATTTCGCTTTTGGCCCGATCTGGTTGGCTTGATTATTCTGGGTAACTTAATTCTGGGTAGCTACACCGCCGGACTCAGTTACATTGCCGCCAAAAGCGGACTCAGCACAGTCCTCATGGCCCGGTTCAGTTTCGGTAATGTCGGTTCGCGCTGGGTTGACTTCATCCTGAGTTTTATCCAAATTAGCTGGTATGGCTGGGGTTCAGCCCTAATTGCCGATTCGCTAAATAAGTTGATGGATGTGCCTGTTTACTTGAATTGGCTGACTATTCTGGTTTGTACCTATTTATGCTGCGCTACCGCCTATTTTGGTTATCGGTTTATAGATTGGCTTAGCCGCTTTGCCGTTTCCACAATGCTTTTCCTGATGTTCTGGATTTTAGCGATCGCCATGAGCAAATTAGGCGGTTTTGAGGGTTTGCAAGCAATTCAACCAACACAACAATTAGCGTGGGGCGAAGCATTGACAATCGTCGTCGGCACCTTGATTTCAAACGCTACTCAAGCCACCAACAATCGTCACCTTACCAAGACAGGAAGCACGACTCTAATTACGACCTTAGCTGCCTTTTTCTTTGTCAATGGCTTTTTTATCATCTGCGGGGCCTTCAGTTCCCTGCTTTACGCCAACGAAGATGTTGTGCAGGCTCTAGCGCAGGAGGGATTGCTATTTTGGGGTTTGTTGTTGTTGTTACTCAATATGTGGACAACGCAAGCTAACACCATTGACGCTTTCTCTGTGGCAGGATCTCAAATATTCCGCATTAATAAGTGGATTATTTTTGCTTTGGGCGGTGCGACAGTAGCGTTAGTTCTAGCTTGGGGTGGCATTTATATTATGCTGCTTCCTTATCTAAAACTGCTCGGTACTTTCATTCCACCTCTAGGCGGCGCGATCGTGTCCGATTACTGGCTGGTGCATCGGGGGCAGTTTCCTTCCCCAGAAGCACGGCAACCCGCGTTTAACTGGGCTGGTATTATTACCTATCCGCTCGCGTGCGCGATCGCTTATTTCTATCCCGGCATTAAGCCAATTAACGGCTTCATTGCCGCAGTCATGCTTTACTTTGTTCTCAGCAAAATCATCGGAAGAGGGAAGAGGGGCTAGAAAAGTCAAAAGTCAAAAGTCAAAAGTCAAAAGTCAAAAAATAATTAATGACAACTGACAACTGACAACTGACAACTGACAACTGACAACTGACAACTGACAACTGACAACTGACAACTGACAACTGACCAATGACCAATGACCACTGACCACTGAGTTCCGACAAGAAATAAATAGTTACGAGGAGACAAATAAAATGCGTTACGTTACCAGTATTGAGCGTTTAGCTCGCGAAGAAGGAATGATAGAAAAGGGTCGGGAGGATATAATTGATGTCCTCCAGATTCGATTTGAAGATCTACCTGGGGAATTGGTGCAGGAAATTAATCAAATTGAGGATGTCGAACAACTGAAAACCTTGCACAGGCAAGCAGTTACAATCGGATCTTTGGCAGAGTTTCAGGATGCGATCGATCGGCTAAAATCATAGCAATTAGGCCAATAAACCCGGTTTGTCTGAAAAATAGTGGGTTTCACACTTAAAGATCTACCAAGAAACCGGGTTTCTAGTCCTGTGGTGTCTAATTCCTGAATCAGAAACAGGAGAGCAAACTATCTAAAAGAATAAGTAGGGTAGTCGATATGGTAACAACAGACAAAACTTTAGTCGAACAACCCGTTCCCGCAGACGTCAAAGAAACCAGAGTGGTGATGAAAGGCGTTAGCTGGGAAACCTACAAAAAATTGATGGCAGAAGTAGGAGACGATCGCGCTTGGAGAATTGCTTACGATCGAGGAGTATTGGAAATTAGAATGCCACTAGAAGAACACGAAGAACCCAAAGGTTTGATAGAAAGTTTTGTCGAAGCAATTGCAGACGAACTCGGTATCGAAGTGAGAAAGTTAGGGTCTTTAACCCTAGACCGAGAAGACTTAACTCGTGCTGTGGAACCAGACACTTGTTTTTATATTCAGAATGAAGGATTGGTGAGGGGGAGGAAAATTAACTTACCAGAAGATCCGCCACCAGATTTAGCAGTAGAATCAGATTACACCAGTTCTTCTGTTAATAAACAAACCCTTTATTCCGCTTTAGGCGTTCCCGAACTGTGGCGATACACTAAAAAAACGCTTTTGGTTTATCAAAGAGTTGAGGGAGGATACGAACAGTGCGATCGCAGTTTAGCATTTCCCTTTCTACCAATTACTGAAATTCCCAGTTTCATCGAACAAAGTCGGACAATTGGACAGAGAAGTGCAGTGCGGTTGTTTAGGCAGAGAATTCGAGAAATTTTGGATAGTGAATCAATGGGTAATAGTTAGGATTTAACTCGTCGGAAAGCGCTAACTTTTTGGTAGAGTAAGTCAAGAGCGATCGTCGATAAAATGGTAATGAGCAAATTCGTGACAAAGAGCAGTGGATATGATAGCAACAGACAAAACTTTAGTCAAACAACCCGTTCCCGCAGACGTCAAAGAAACCAGAGTGGTGATGAAAGGTGTTACCTGGGAAACCTACAAAAAATTGATGGCAGAAGTAGGAGACGATCGCGCTTGGAGAATTGCTTACGATCGAGGAGTGTTGGAAATTAGAATGCCGTTATTAGAACACGAAGTTCCCAAGGGATTGCTAGAGAGTTTTGTAGAAGCAATTGCAGACGAACTCGGTATTGAGGTACTGAAAGCTGGGTCGCTAACGCTGGAACGGGAAGATTTAACAAACGCGATCGAACCTGATTCCTGTTTTTACATTCAAAACGAATCGCAAGTTAGAGGAAGAGAGGAAATAATTCTTCCTAGCGATCCCCCACCAGATTTGGCGATCGAATCAGATTACACCAGTTCTTCTGTTAATAAACAAACCCTTTATTCCGCTTTAGGCGTTCCCGAACTGTGGCGATACACTAAAAAAACGCTTTTGGTTTATCAAAGAGTTGAGGGAGGATACGAACAGTGCGATCGCAGTTTAGCATTTCCCTTTCTACCAATTACTGAAATTCCCAGTTTCATCGAACAAAGTCGGACAAGGGGACAGAGAAGTGCAGTCCGATTATTTCGGCAGAGAATCCGAGAAATTTTAGATACCCAATCAATTGATAATTCTTAGGATTGAATAAAACTGTTTACTCGACCCTCCAGTTATAGATTGTGCTTTCTTGTCTAGGCTGGTTATTTGCCGTTGAGACAAAGAGAGTTTGCCCTCTTGCATTCCTAAATTGAAACAGACAAAGCCCTAATCCAGTTCCAGAACAATCGACAACTTCTGGATAGCCTTTTTTGATTAAATAATCAATCACACCGCTGCGATTTGGATTATTCACTTGTTCGGAATTAACTACAGGTCGCCAGCCTCGTCGAATTAATAGAGTCCTGGCTTGTGCGTAGTTCATATTTCGCCGCAGTCTGGGCAATGATTGTGCAAAAGATGAAAATTGAACCAAAAAAATCGTAGTTATAAGCACGCCGGAAAAGAGTAGTTTATTCATTGTTGAAATTCCCAAATATTAAAGAGTTCGTGCTGGTACTGTTGAAGATTTGATTAGACTTTGACTATAATTATATTATCGACTTTTAAAATTTGAGCAACGATCGATCTTATTTGAGACTCACGATCGGGTGTACTAACATCGATATTGTCTTAGTCTTAGCGATCCTGCTACCATATCTTGATGAGTATAAAGAATAACGTTCAAGCCAGACCGGGATGGTCTTTAGATCGACGAGAGCCAAAAGTAATCGAATCTCTAATGCCACTGTGGGACTGGCTGTATCACCACTATTTTCGGGTTCAAACCGGCGGCTGGCACAATATCCCACCTCACGAAAAAGTTCTGTTGGTAGGTTCCCATAATGGGGGACTGGCTGCCCCAGATATGTTTATGATGATGTATGACTGGTTTCGACGTTTTGGGTATGAACGGCCTGTCTACGGTCTGATGCACCCCCGTGTGTGGGAGGTTTCTTTGCCGATCGCGCAAATGGCTGAAAAAGCGGGAGCTATTATGGCACATCCTAAAATGGCGATCGCAGCTTTGCGCCAAGGAGCAAGTGTCCTAGTTTACCCCGGTGGCGCGGAAGATGTTTTTCGACCGCATCAGTTGCGCGATCGAATCTATTTTGCAGGACGCACAGGGTTTATTAAGCTAGCGTTGCGGGAGGAAGTGCCAATTGTGCCTGTCATTTCCCACGGCGCTCACGATACTTTGATAGTTCTGACCGACATTTACAAACAAATGCAGCAGCTACACGAGTGGGGAATGCCTTGGCTGTTTGATATCGATCCAGTTGTCTTTCCGATTTATCTGGGATTGCCTTGGGGATTGGCGATCGGCCCTCTCCCTCATATTCCATTACCTGTAACTATTCATACTCGTGTTTGTCCTCCGATTATTTTTGAACGTTACGGTAGGGATGCAGCAAGCGATCGCGAGTATGTTGATGTCTGCTACGAGACAGTTTGTACTCAGATGCAGCAAGAATTGTACTCTTTAATCAAGCGTAGCCAAGCACAGAGTTGACTGAATACCCAGAAACCCGGTTTCTCCAGGTATGTTGTTGCGCTTTAGCGCTCTTATCCAAGTTATAATAAGAGCGCTAAAGCGCCACAACGTACCTAATACCAGCCTCAACTATATAACTAGCAACTTGCGTTAATAACTTCATTAAACACCCAGAAACCCGGTTTCTCCAAGAAACCGGGTTTCTAATAGCGCGGCAGTTTTAATTGTTATTCCAGACGACGAGAAAAATAGTTTCCTTTAATCTCCCGATTGAAAAATCGCCCAGTTGAATCAGCGACTTTCATTGCTTCCCAAGTTTCTTCATCCACATCCTCATATTGATAAACCGAGCCGTTCTTAAACTCAACTTGTAATAGGTGATTATCCGGATCGTATCCCACAGCATTTGCCATTGTGGAATGTACAGGTAGGATATGAAGTTCCCTTTCTACACCCGGCAGATCGTAAAAATCAACCGAATCAGAACAGTCATCAGAAACAACTGCATTCAATTGCACAAGTCCTTCATAAGCAGCAAGAGGTGCCGGAATTTCAATCACATCTATGCTATCTCCCCTATCGATAACTAATCCCAGATAATCATCATCGTGACAGACTCCTACAATGTTGCTCAAATCAATTTTGGTAAATTTCATCAGTATCTCCATTTTGAATCTTATAGCGGTTTTCTCTTGCCTTAAGTGGAGTAACAGAAACCGGGTTTCTCCAAGAAACCCGGTTTCTCTCTACCTCACTCACCTGACAAGGTTTGTAGATTTCAGATGTAAACACAAATCTGAAATCTGAAATCTGAAATTTTAAATCTACTTGACTTTGTTCTGATTCTTCGCTTGTTCGATCGCAATTTCTTTCACAGCTTGGAAAGAATTGATATTCGACGATCCTTCGATCGCCTTCACCGCCAAATCTTGCACCTGTTTGAGAGCAGCATCCAGTTGTTTGGAGAGAGTTTGAATGCGAGTATCTTGATTTTGAATAGTTTCTTGCAGCGATTGAATTCGCACTTCGTAATTGCGCTTAGAACCTTCGATTTCTTTAGCAATCAAATCGGCTTTCACCTTGGCTTGGTGGGAAGCGATACCTTTACCTTCATCCTTGGCACGTTTGATAGCAGATTCCAATTCTTTGGGCATATTTTCAACTTTCGCTTTCAGTTCGTTAAATTGAGTTTCGCGTTCTGCGATCGCTTTTTCTCGTTCTGCCCATTGTTTCTCCTCAGTTTGCTTGAATTCGTCAAGTTCCAAGTACAACCGCTTCTTCTCTTGTTCGTATTCTTCATTTGAAAGTTGACGTTGCAAAGTCAGATCGTAAGTATATTCTTTATCATCCCGTTGGCGCGTTTTGCTTTGGGTTTCATTGCGTTCTTTGATAAAGCGGCGGCGTTCTTCCTGTTCCTTTGCCCACGCCTTCCTTGACTGGGTTATTGCTTGTTCAACTTCCTCTTGACGCAGGCGCTGTTCCTCACTAAAAGTTTTGGAACTATCCTCGTACTGTTCAATTAATTCATCCAAACTACCATCGGTTGCTTGCAAATTGTGCAAAGCTTCCAACTGTTGCTTTTCTTCTGTTACTTTTCGCTGCACTTCCTGAAGTTTAAAAGCTTCCAGCGTCAACTTTTCCGACAAATCGCTGACTGCACCGCCAAAGTTGAATTGCAGTAGATTCAATCCCTCAATAATCGATTCCATTTTTTGCTGACTCAATTGAACAGGTTTGATGGGAACTTCCACTGTAGATGTAGATTTATTATTGCTACTTGGCTGGGTAGTTTTTGGTTCTGGTTTTTGCATTAGTTGTGTCTCTAATTCCTTCTTTTCTTTCAACAATTCATCAAATGCAGTGAGGATTTCAGCCTTTGTACTCTTTTCGTTGGGACGTTTGATAGCCATAAGTGAACTCCAGTTGATAAATGTGAGATTTTCTAGGGTGCGTTAGGCAAAGCTTAATGCACCATTGTTAGAATGTGTTCGAGATTCGGTGCGTTAGCGACAGGGGAACGCACCCTACGATTCATTGTCATGGACGTAAGCTCGATGTCAAATTACTTTCGAGAACCAGTGCGCGTTTTGATGCACCTGAATGGCGGCAATACCAAAGTCATTCTTGAGCGCATAGAAGGACAAGGTTTAGCAGATGGTGGTGTTGACTGGGATATTCCCACTCAAAAGATTCCATTTCATCTCAGAAAAATTGGTTCTCGGTTTTTACTTATCAAAAAATCAGTTTCGGCAGAAGACACGATAGAGAATATTCGCGAAATGTGTTTGCAAATTGAAATCGAAGAGATAGAGTAGCTGGTTTAAGGGTTTCGCAAGCGATCGCAAAATTCCTCATGTTCCGCAGTCGCCAATCCTTTCTGCAACTGGGCCAGAACGGTTGCCAAATCGCCATTTAGCAAGGCGGAAACTGCCAACCACAAACCGGGAAACACTTGGCTGCGAATTATCCTCGTTTCATCGGCTGTAAACGGAACGTACACGCCTTCCCTTAAGCTGAACCAATCCAAGCGATTTTCGTATCTTTGCCACACCAGATATTCTTGTACCTCGTTGCGACGATAAACTTTGAGTTTGTCGTTGAGGTCGTATGCAGCAGTGCTAGCAGCAACTTCTACAATTAACTCAGGTGCGCCTTCTACGTAGTCATCTTCGGTAATTCGAGATTTGCCGCCTGCTTCCGGTTCCAAACGCAGTAGTGCATCGGGTTGCGGTTCGTTGTCTGCATCTAGCCGAACGGTAGCGTTATCCCCCAAACGAACTCCAGGTGTAGCAGCACGGTAAACTCCCAACCAGGTGATGATTAAACTGTGTGGTTCGGCATGGCTGGCAAAGCGTAGAGGTGAAGCCACGTAAACAACTCCTTCGATTAATTCAGCTTTTTTGAGATTGGGCATGGTGTGGTAGCGGCGTTCAAATTCCGGGCGGGTAAGGCGATCGCCACTTTCCAACGGCGGTACTTTGATGGTGGGTGTCACAGACATACGAATTTCCTCAAACTTTGCATTCATTCTAAGAGTCTGTAGGTTGGGTTGAACAAAGTGAAACCCAACATCTTTGTAACTCTGATTATGGTTGGGTTTCGTACCTCAACCCAACCTACTTATGACTCAGATTTTTCCCCTTTTGCCGCAACCCGATTTGACGAATTCTGAAACGCACGCATTGCCAAATCTTGAGCTTGTCGCAATGCTGTTTGCAGTTGCGTTGAAATTTCGGTAATTTGTTCCGTTTGCTTCTGAATTTTCGCGTCTAGAGATTGAATTTGTAACTCGTACCCTTGCTTAGTGGAATCCCACTCTTTCTCTAATAAGTCCGCCTTGACTTTGGCTTCTTGATTAGCATCTCGAATGCCTTCTTCCCTGTATTTCTTAACCGCTTCGTCCACTTCGTTGGGAAATGCTGCGGCTTTGCGCTGATATTCTGCCAATAAGTTTTGATTTGCTGCCAAAATACGATCGCGTTCCGCCCAATCTTTCTGTTTAGCTTGAGTTGTTTCTTGAATTTCCCGCTCAAGAAGCCGCTTGGTTTCCTCATATTTATCTCTGGCAATTTGGCGCGATCGCTCTGTCTCGTACCCGTAGTCTTCTTCCAACTTCGTGCGATCGCGTTGCAGCAGTTCGCCGTTTTCGTTGAGAGTGACGTCAAATTCTTGCTGTTCCTGCTGCCAAATTTTCCGCGATTGGGCAATTTCTTTTTCTAATGTCTCGCGATCGTTCGTCGATCGTTCTTGCAAAAAGCGCAAATTCTCCTGATGTTCCTGAGTCAGCAGATAAAGCGCATCGGCGACTACGCGGGTTTGCTGGAGTTCTTGCAGATTTTGGTTCTCAGCTGCGATCGCTTGTTTTAAGTCGTCCAGCTTGGTGGTTTCCGTCGTTAACTGCGTCGAAAGTCCGGTAATAGTATTACCAAACTCCAATTGCAGATCCGCCAGTCCCCGCACAATCGTATCTGCGGTGTATTGAGAAACCGTTTCCAGAACAGTGCGGTTTTTCTCCTTCTCTGCTTCTTCCTCTTTTGTGGCGACTCGCGATGCAACGTTTTGCCGTTGACTGATAATTTGTTGAAACGCATCAAGAATCTTCGCCTTGCTGTCTTTGGCTGCAATTTGAGTCATATTATGATTTTTGCTGCTAGAGTAGGATTGGGATGTAAACTGTGGTTTGCATTTCTTGTCTACTACTCTAACACCAGTTTGCCGCTTATGCAAGATGTAAAGACACAATTTGTAAACTTTAGTTGTCAAAGCCTGGTCACGCCTGATTTCGCACCGCTCACACCTGACTGTATATGGATGAATTTGCAAAGAAAGTCCGCGATCGCCGCCTCCAGGAAAAACTGAGCCAGCAAGAGTTAGCCGATCGAGTCGGGATCTCCCGCAACTACCTGTCCCAAATCGAACGGGGACAAGCCACAAACCTCTCCTGGCAACTAATGGAGAAACTCACTTCCATTTTGGGGCTCAAAGGCGATCCAACGGTAACACAAGCAGAAATGGCAGATATTCCCCTCAGTTTGGCTGAATTTGCCAAATCTGCGGGATTGCCTGCCGATGACACGATCATGCTGGCTCGTTTAAAATACCGAGGACAGCAACCCACCACACCGGAAAAATGGGAACTGCTCTATAACGTGATCAAGATGACCGTTGGAAAATGAATAGTGCGTGAGGCTCCACCACCCGCTCAACCCTACCGCCATCCGGGAGAGGCGTTTTTGTCTGGCTACGGCGCACTCCGTAGCGAGGAGGATCTGTTCGGCTATGTGGAGTTTCTGCGCTGCGAATCGGGGTTGAGCGATCGACCGCCGATCGATCTAGAGTGCATCTACCGACACTTTGGCATCCCGACACCTCTGCGTGCGCCTCTAGACGAACAGCAAGGCATTTTGGTCGATAGCCGCACGGGAATCATTTTAATTAAAGAGAATGACCCGATCGTGCGCCAGCGCTTCACCGAAGGGCACGAATTGATGGAACTGCTGTTCGACGCCCACGAACAAGTCAGGATTGGCAGTTTTCTGCCGAATTGGAGCGGACAGCACAAAGAACGATTGTGCGATCGCGGTGCAGCAGATTTACTGATGCCCCAGTCGTCTTTTTTACCTCGGTTGAAAGAGGTGGGAATTTCCCTGAGTGCGGGGAGAGTTCTGGCGACACTCTACCAAACATCGCTTTTAGCAACTTTGGTGCGAATGATACAGCAGGGTTCTGGGAATTATGCTCTAGTGATGTGGCATTGCGCCCTCAAACCAAGAGAAGTGAGGGGACTTTCTGCTACCATCTCCCAACCTCAAAAGAAGCTGCGGGTTTGGTGGCGAACTCAGACTCCAGATTGGACTGGGGGCTTTATTCCTAAAGATAAGTCTATTCCTCACGACTCGCTAATTTCCCACACTTATGTCAGCGGACAACCTTATAGCGGCATGGAAACAATTCACTTGGGTTGGGGTTTGATTGACTGCCATATAGAAGCGATGCCGATTCAGATGGGAGATAAGTATTGTGTTTTGTCTCTTCTACATTCGATCGGGCCTGCGATTTGATACATGGATTGCTATTAATGCTTACGCTACGAGTCGGTCATATTGCCTTTAAGAATGAGATCTAGTTTCTGTCTCATCTACTGCTTGAAGATTTTCAATCAGTTCTAACAAACCAACTGTGCCCACAAAAAAAGTATAAATCCCATATTTTATCGGCATTTGTTTGATTGATTCTGCATAATAAGCTGCTATAATTGCCTCAACCAAATGAGCTGTTATAGCAAACCGATCGAGCCAAAAGACTGGATTTAGAAAGCTTGGCATTCTGCTGTTGGTGATCGATCCATAAATATTCGCTATTTCCAATCCAATGGCACTGGCAATGAGAACCACAGATATAAGTTTGATAACTCGAAATAGATTTGTCTTTGTATCCTTTAAATTCATGTTTTTTACTAAGGAACTCAAGTTGCTAATTGATAAAGTATTGCTGACCTTGGATTTTCTCAATTGTCCCAGAATACGACTCCTCTCGATTTTCATCCCAAACTTTCACTTTTTGACCGACGGCATATCCATTTTCATCGGATGAATCACGATCCTGCTAAAATCAAAAGGGACTCGATCGGCCCTTCACAGACCTGTTGACCCCACGTTTGACAACTACCTAGTATAAGTACTCAGCGTTTGTGTCGGTTATAGTAATAGACCAACCTACGGCAAAATCAGAAATATCTCAACAATGGAGGGGTTATGTCCAAGCGCAAAAAGCACAATCTCCAATGGATCAAAGAAACCCTAGAGCTAAAAGAAGACCACAATTGGAAATCACAGCCAGGAACTCGGATCTTTGTGGCGGGGCGGGGGGCGTTGCGCTTCGATGTCCCCCAAGATTGGCATTTTGAGCCGGATACGAAGTCGTTCCGGTTTCTAGATAAAAAGCCACCGAACGATGATTGTCGCTTAGAAGCTTCTTTTAATTTACTACCGCCTGGGGAATGGGCAGATTTTCCGCTGGTTCACCTATTAAAGCAGGTGGTGCGGGATGATGAGCGGAATCCGATCGAGCAAGGCGAAATTATTCGACTCAAGCGCCAAACAGCCCGCATCGTTTGGACTCAATTCAAATTTATCGATCCTCAAGAAAACCGCGAAGCTTATTCCCGAATCTGTATTGGGCTAGGTTCTGGAGTTCAGTGCTTGATTACTTTTGACTACTGGGTGGACGATGCAGAACGCCTGACCCCAGTATGGGATACGGTGATGGAATCATTGGTTCTCGGCTTATATATTCGCGATCCTCGCACAGGGCTCGCATTTCCAGACTAGGGCGTCGTTAAGCGGGACTGGGGCGTCGGCGGTGAGGAGATCGATCGCTCTAGCCTCATCACCTGTAGTTCAGGGTGAGTTACAATTGCAACAAGGACGGCGAGACACCATTATCAACCCATTAATGATAGGCAGATCTAGAAAGCGATAGGCGATCGCACCACAAAATATGTTGGGTTGACGCAGGAAACGCAACTTACGGCAATGGCTATTGCTTTGTTTCTTGAAACATCCGCAGAGTGGAAACGTCTCCTTGCAATTGCTCCAATTTGAAGTATAATAGCAATAGTTACTTCAAGCAAACCAATATCTTATGGTTAACGTTATCCGAGGTGATGTAGATAAACCAGTTTCATCTAGAAGACTAGCTGAATACTTTGAGAATAGATCCGATATCGATGGCAGCTTATATATAGGGTATCCGATAATAGGAACCTCTCAGGGCGGTTATCAAATTGATGCTCTTCTGGTATCCAGAGAGCATGGAGTTGTTATTTTCAATATTATTGAGGGGACTAACACCAAAATAAACGTGGAAGAAGCACAGGACGAAAGTGTAAATAAAATACAATCAAAACTACTTCAGCATAAATCTCTCACGAGCAAAAGGAAATTAATGGTGGAAATCGGTGTCGTAACATTTGCACCAGGTTGGAGTAGTAAACCCGATCATCTTTCAGATGAATATACAATCATCATTGATGAGTCCGCTCTAAAAGAATATTTGGATTCTCAAAAGTGGCAATCTATAGAATATTTTGAGAGCCTTAACTCAGTAATACAAGCTATGACTTCCATAAGGAAAAGGAAGCAGCGTAGCTATGTTCAGCAAGAGAATTCTAGGGGTGCCAAACTCCAAAAACTCGAAGAGTCTATTGCAAACTTAGACAAAAATCAAAGTGCTGCCGTAATTGAAACTGTCGAAGGTGTACAGAGAATTAGAGGTCTTGCTGGATCGGGGAAAACCATAGTTCTAGCTCTTAAAGTGGCATATCTACACGCGAAACATCCTGATTGGGATATTGCCATCACTTTTAATACCCGTTCCCTGAAAGGTCAGTTTAAGCAACTTATAAATACTTTTACTATTGAGCATACAAGCGAAGAACCAAACTGGGAAAAAATCAAAATCATTCATGCTTGGGGAAGTCCGTCAATGGAAGGTATTTATTATGAAGTGTGTAAAAGGCATAATATTGAATATAGAGATTTAAATACAGCAAAAACACTGGCAAATACCTTTGGTCAAGAATTTGATACAGTTTGTGAGGAAGCTCTTAATAAAATAAAAATTTTTGAACGTTATTATGATGCAATACTAATTGATGAAGCGCAGGACTTTTCTAAACATTTTTTGCGGCTTTGTTACGAAATTTTGAAGGAACCAAAAAGAATAGTTTATGCCTATGATGAGCTACAAAACCTGAATAAAAAGACAATGGAATCACCAGAAGTCATTTTTGGTGAGGATGTTAATGGTAAGTCACGAGTTCAACTTCAGAACATACCAGGAGAACCCAAACAAGACATTATATTAGAAAAATGCTACAGAAACTCTCGTCCAATACTAACTTCTGCACACGCTTTAGGTTTTGGAATTTATAGGAATCAAGGATTAATCCAGATGTTTGAAAATGCTGGCTTATGGAGAGACATTGGTTATGAAGTAGAAGAAGGAACCCTGGAAGATGGAAAGTTTGTACAGCTTGCTAGAACTAGCAACACAAGTCCCAAATTCCTCGAATCTCATTCACAGGTTGAAGACTTGATTATATTTAAATCATTTAATAATAACCAAGAACAAATACAATGGTTGATCAATCAAATAGAAAAGAATATTAGGCAAGAAGAATTAAAGGGTGACGATATAATGGTTATTCACTCTGACCCCCTTACAACGAGGGGCGCTGTTGGAGAGGCTAGAGCTTTACTATTTGAAAAGGGTATTAACTCTAACCTGGCTGGAGTAACCACTTCGCCCGATGATTTTTTTAGTGAAGAAACAATCACTTTTACAAGTATAAATAGAGCTAAAGGAAATGAAGCTGCAATGATTTATCTTATAAATGCTCATGAATGTTTCTCTGGGTTAGAGCTTGCCAGAAAAAGGAATATCTTATTTACTGCCATGACAAGAAGCAAAGCTTGGTTAAGAGTATTGGGTTATGGCGACAATATGCGAGGTTTAGTGGAAGAATTTGAGAAAGTTAGGAGAGAAAACTTTGTTCTCCATTTCACCTATCCTACAGAAGAAGAACGTAGAAAAATGAATCTTATTAATAGAGATCCCAAGGAGCGTGAGCGGATAGCCAAGCAAAAAAAGAGCCTAAGAGAGCTTGCTGATGCTCTTGATAAAGGTGAAATCCATAAAGACGACTTGCCTCAAGATATACTGAACCGATTAAGAGATAAGCTCCTTTAACAAAAAGAGTCTCTGAAAAAGAATCTTTAACGCTTGAATTGCTTAAACTAAAACCAACTTTTTGCATTAGTCTAATGACTGATTATCGATCTATTTACAACGAAATTGCGACAGTAACGACAAAATTAATATCAATTGGTTTATCAGTTACACAAAATTTTCCTTCATCTACAAATATTGGCAAGAATAGTTGCCAAATAGCATACTCTGATATGCAGGATCTCTCAATAGTATTAAAAAATGTTGATTACAAAGAGATGTATAACGAGTTAGACAAAAATAGAAACTATAACATTAAAATGATTGATGGTGCCTTAATACAGTTTATGTATACTTATGAAAAAAATAATTTAAGTTCACATAGACTTGCCTTCTTCCCATCACCCTTTTTAGAAGACTTCCAAAACGCTCCAGAGCTTTATGAAAATGACGAAATATATGCAGATATAATAGCAAAAAATATATTACCAGTACCAATTAGATTCGATTACGATCCAGACAATCATCAAGAATTACATCATCCGAAATGCCATTTAACTCTGGGACAATTCAAAAATTGCAGAATACCTGTTTGTTCTCCAATAGCTCCGAGTACCTTCATATACTTTATCCTTCGCAGTTTTTATAACACAGCTTTTAGAAAATTTACCGATGAACTTACATTTTCCAGTAACCTTTTCCAGGAGACTATCACCGTTGCAGAGAAGAAATTATTACACATAGCTATTTACTGACTGAATAAATTAGCATAATAAACGTCAATAATGCCCGGTTAAAATTATCCTCTACGTTCCGAGATCTGTTCACCAAAGTAGAATTGCCACAAGCCAATCAATGTACATCGATCCTTCAAGTTCAAGTAAATGCAATGAATGAAACAATGTACATTGACCTTTCAAGCTAGTATCTACTTGCTAAAAACATCCTTGATGTTATCAACAGTGCGTTCAATAGCATTTTTGGTGTTGTCTACTGCTTTCTGAGTCCGAGCCGAATCTTCATCTGCTCTTTTTTCAATTCGAGCCGCATCTGTCTTAGCCTTACGCTCAACGAAACTACCATTGTCATCCGTTGCTTGCTCAACTCGATCGGCATTTTTATTTGCGGTATCCTTGACTTTATCAGCCGTATCTTGAATGAAATTCTTGGTTCTTCCAGCATCTTCGCTGGCTTTCTCCTGAACCTTAGAGCCAGCATCTGCTGCTGCGATTAAGTTTACAGCAGGAGCAGCTATTGCGGCGGTGTTCGAGAAAAACGCACCCTGCCAAACGAAGGCGATCGCGGAAAGACAAAACAGAGTTGTAGCTATCCAGCGTCCTACAACTGAAAGCCGTTTCGTAAAATCATTCAGTTTCATAGAATACAATCTTCATGAGATTTAGCATTCTATTTTTACTTCATCTGGCTCATCGGTCAAATCGTTCCTTAGATAGAGGTTCTTCCGACATAAGTTGTTAAAGGAATTCACTATTTTGATAGATTGAACGCGGTGGTTCCCGTGTTCGTCGTACTTGCCCTCCGACAACAGTTCCGTTTTCATGCGATAAAAGGGGGCGCGGGTTGTGTCCGGTAAAGGGGACTGGGTAATGCGATCGCACTCTCGCACAAGTCTAATCGCCAACCACACCCACAGAACAGCGCCGCAAGTAGCGTAAAATTGTCTTTTATCCGCCCTTCGCACACCCCTTCACCCCATGCTTTGCGACTACCTGGTACAAATCCTCACTGCCCGTGTCTACGATGTTGCCCAAGAAACGCCCCTGGAATACGCCCCCAACCTGTCTGCACGCCTGAATAACAAACTTTTGCTCAAAAGGGAGGATATGCAGTCTGTCTTCTCCTTCAAGCTGCGGGGCGCTTATAACAAGATGGCAAATTTGTCGCCAGATTTGCTAGCACAGGGTGTAATTGCTGCGTCTGCGGGAAACCACGCTCAGGGAGTCGCTCTCGGTGCCCGTAAGCTGGGGACAACAGCGATTATCGTGATGCCAGTAACTACGCCTCAAGTGAAGGTGGACGCGGTTAAAGCGCGTGGGGGAGAGGTGGTGCTGTATGGTGATACATACGACGATGCTTATGCCTTTGCGCGTCAATTGGAAGCGGAAAAAGGGTTGACTTTTATTCATCCGTTTGACGATCCTTATGTAATTGCCGGACAAGGTACGATCGGCATGGAAATTCTGCGGCAATATCAGCAACCGATTCATGCTATTTTTGTGGCGATCGGCGGTGGTGGCTTAATTTCTGGGATTGGCGCTTATGTGAAACGGTTGCGTCCTGACATCAAGATTATTGGTGTTGAACCAGTGGATGCGGATGCTATGTATCAATCTTTGAAAGCTGGACATCGGGTGCGCTTATCGCAGGTGGGTTTATTTGCGGATGGAGTTGCGGTGCGGGAAGTGGGGGAAGAAACCTTCCGTCTGTGTCAGCAATACGTAGATGAAATTATTCTGGTGGATACGGATGATACCTGTGCGGCGATTAAAGATGTGTTTGAGGATACGCGATCGATCTTAGAACCAGCAGGTGCTTTAGCGATCGCAGGTGCCAAAGCCTACGTAGAACGAGAACAAATCCAGGGACAAACCTTAGTTGCTGTAGCCTGCGGTGCTAACATGAATTTCGATCGCCTCCGTTTTGTCGCAGAAAGAGCAGAATTTGGCGAACGCCGCGAAGCAATTTATGCCGTCAATATTCCCGAAAAACCTGGCAGTCTTCGCCGGTTTTGCGAATGTCTTGGCAAACGCAACCTCACCGAATTTAGCTATCGCATTGCTGACGAAAAAGAAGCACATATTTTTGTTGGCGTGCAAATTCAAAACCGTGCCGATGCTGGAAAAATGGTAGAAAGCTTTGAAGCTTGCGGTTTCAAAACTCTTGATTTAACTGATGACGAATTAACAAAATTGCACTTGCGCCACATGGTGGGCGGACGTTCTTCTCTCGCTAATCACGAATTGCTTTATCGGTTTGAATTTCCCGAACGTCCGGGTGCATTAATGAAGTTTGTCGGTTCTATGAGTCCCGATTGGAATATCAGTATGTTCCACTACCGCAACAACGGCGCAGACTACGGGCGAATTGTTGTGGGAATGCAAGTTCCGCCCAACGAAATGGGAGAGTGGCAGGCATTTCTCGATACGCTGGGATATCGCTATTGGGATGAAAGTAATAATCCGGCATATAAGTTGTTTTTGGGGTAGGACTATATGACTGAGGAAATCAGAGTACAAGCAAGTAGCGGGAATGTGTTTGCTGATTTGGGTTTAGAAAACGCTGATGAATTACTTGTGAAAGCGGAACTAGCCCGTAAAATTAGCAGCATAATTAGCAAGCAAAAGATGACACAGACTGAAGTAGCAGAACTTTTAAGGATTGACGAATCAAAATTATCTGCCCTTATAAACGGAAAGTTATCTAGCTTTTCAACTGTAGGGCTGTTTCGCTTCTTAAATGCTTTAGGTCGAGATGTAGAAATTGTCGTGAAAACTAAGCCTAAATCTCGTTCGCAAGCTCGAACGCGGGTTGTTAGTGCGTAATCAAAGTAATTGGTTCTGGAAGTGGTTCGCCAGTAGCTTCATAAGCCAAAATTAGCGACTCCAAAGCTTCAGTACCATTGGCAAAAGCTTCCTCATAACTATCGCCATGAGTCCGCCAACGCTGTCCGGGAAAATCAGGAAAACCCACTAAGAAACAGTTGTCTTCATCAGACCATTGAATCACCATTTGATACTTAAATTTCGTCATTTTCTTAGTTCTCCTGTTGCTATATTAGAGAGGAATAGTGATATGGAGCGATCTAAAAGAGAACGTCTAGAAGCAAAGGGCTGGAAAGTTGGCACGGTTTCCGAATTTTTAGAACTGACACCAGAGGAAACCGCCTTAATTGAAATTAAATTAGCCCTCAGTCGCAGTTTAAAAGAGCGACAACAAAAGCTAATGACTCAATCTGAATTGGCAGAAAAAATCCACTCCAGTCAGCCACGTATTGCATTAGCTGAAAATGCCGATGCTTCCGTTTCGATAGAATTACTTATCCGAGCTATGCTAGCTATAGGTGCAACTCCTAAAGAAATTGGAGAAGTCATCTCTAGTGCGGGATAAATGCGATCGCAAAAATTTATGTTATCACCATTTTATGCAAACACCACAAACCGAACAAACACCAGAAACTTTAATGCCAAGTCTTTATGAAGCTGATTTCTATGCCTGGACGCAAGAACAAGCGAAATTGCTCAAATTTCAGCAATGGAATCAGCTTGACTTGCCCAATTTAATTGAGGAGATTGAATCTTTGGGAAAACAACAGCGTGCGGAATTGCGGAATCGCTTGAGTATTTTGATTGGGCATTTGCTTAAATGGGAATATCAAGTATCAAAACGCAGTCGTAGTTGGTTGAATACAATTCGCATCCAGCGTATCGATGTATTAGAGTTGCTCAAAGAAAATCCTAGTCTTAAACCTTATCTAGAAGAAACTCTCCAGATAGCCTATACTAAAGGAATGGCATTAGCGGCGGGAGAAACAAACCTGCCGTTGAAGACATTTCCAGAAAGTTGCCCTTATAGCTTAGAAGAAATTTTGAGCGATCGCTTTTATCCCGGTGAAGTTATGAGCGATGAATTAATGGAATAATAGTAATGGTTATAACTTAACATTGAAAGAAGATAAGTAGGTGGGCGTAAATAAACTGAACTCCCAGAAACCCGGTTTCTCCAAGAAACCGGGTTTCTAAGGGCTTGGCAGTTTTACGTTTAATTATGCCCACCTACTTATCACCAGGAATACACTGCCAACTCACCCTATATTTCGGCGCTTATTCGATCAAATAGGTAGAAAGGATTCTGCCAATGTAACGGGATGATAGAATTGGCAATTCGGTTAGGTTTGTGGCGTTATTTGGTGCTTGGTTTTGAGGTTAACTGATGTTTAAATTCACTCTGGCAAAAACTCATCACTGACTACTTGTTCTAAATCATACGGACATAGCTGGGGAAATGTTTCTAATGGTAATCTGGTTTCAGCTTTCGCTTGCTTGACTGCTTGCAGATAGCATTCGGGAAAAATGCTTTCTAAGTAGTTTTGAAGGCTGGGTGAATCGTCTATAGATTCCCTGATACGTCGGCGATGTTCGATAATGCTACCTTCCCAACTTCCACTCCTCATTTCAGGTTGGAATTGCCACTTGAGTAAATGGAGAAAAACCACAATCAGGTTACTTTTTAAACTTTTCCGTTCGCTTCTCCCCATATCTTCAATTTCTTCGATTAAATTTTCCCAGTCCACATTCACATAGTCACCACTCCGGATTTTTTCCAGAGTGGTTTGTATCCATTGCAGGTAATCTTTTTCGTACAGAGTTTGGCGATTAATTTTCAGAATAGACATACCATTTTTTAGTAGCTAGTTGTGGGTAATTGCAGTATACGTTGGTCTGCTTTCATGTTAACAAAATGTTGCTAAAAGTAACTCTTTTACATTTTCTGGCAATTCAATCGGATAAAAGCGATTAGCTGAAAAAGCCAGATCGTAACGACTGAATTGCCTCAATTTCATCGTTCTTCGCCTCTTCTAGGAACGTATACAGCCGATCCTTCGGCACTTGAGGAAACGTTGGGCTAACTTCGACTTCAACGTAAACACCTTCCTGAAGTTGGTAAATTCGCCACACCTTACCGTTAAATCGCCAAAACTCTGGCACTCCTATGCTAGCGTAGAACTGGTTTTTCTGAATATCGGTATGGGTAATATCTACTTCGACAACCAAATCTGGTGGCGGATCTTGGGAGAAATCGACATTGCGACCTTTGACTAATGGCTGATTTTGAATGTAGTAAGCGTTGTCTGGTTCTGCGCTTTTTTTCAAATGGGGATAGTTCATCGTCGTTGAACCCATTGTTTTTATTCGCATTCCTAAAAGTTCAACTAATGTGCGAATAAAGCACTCAATTAAACGGCCATAAAATTCATGATCTTCCAACGGCATTGTTATTTCTAAAACTCCATCGTCATAGGTCAAACGAGAACTACGCGCTTGGGGAAGCGCGTTTAGAATTTGCAGGTATGCTTCCCAAGAAATGCCACGAATCACAACCCGCTGTTCTCCGATTGGAGGTTGCTGAAATTCAGTTTTCGGTTCTGGTGCTGCAATAACCATAAGTGAGATCCTGGATCTGGATATTACGAGTATGCTATCGTAATATATTAGAAATAAACAAATCTTGACTATGCAGGTAAGTAGGTGGGCATAATTAAAAGTAAAACTGTCAAGCCGTTAGAAACCCGGTTTCTTGGAGAAACCGGGTTTCTGGGAGTTGAGTTTATTTACGCCCACCTACTTAACAAATTTGGGATATTGTGAAATATATTGCTTTAGTACTGTTATTGACATTATCGTTTGCAGTAGCACTCCCAGCTAAAGCATTGTTCTGTCGCAACTCCAACGATCGCACAATCTGCATAATCAGTATCAACCGAAGTGCTAAAAATTACTGGGAGTATAGGGCATCGGTCAGTGTTGACGGGGTGGCCAGACCAATAGAGGTATATAATTGTCGCGATCGCATTAGGATACAAAAAGATGGAGCGATCGTCCCGTTCGAGTTCAGTGGCCCAGGCGAACTGATCTGTACTCTCCTCAAAAAGTAATTTTTGTCAGTTGTTCTCTAAACTTACCTAAAATGCCTACTAAAGAAGAAATCCTGCAAAACTTTGATCCCAACGCTCTTGGTGTCGATAACGGTAACCTATTAGGACTACCATTTGATTACGAATCTGCCAATATCATTGTATTTGGCATTCCCTGGGAAGTAACTGTTTCTTATGGCGCAGGTACAGCCGCAGGTCCTGCGAGAGTTCTACAAGCATCTCGTCAACTTGATATCTATGATTTCGATAATGCCGATGGTTGGAAACAAGGCATTTTCATGGTTGAGATTCCCGCCCATATTCAGCAGAAAAATGAAGTATTGAGACAGGAAGCTACCAGAATTATCGAGTATATGGAAGAAGGCGGCTGTGTCGAAGAAAATCCAGAACTATCTCAAGTTTTGGAAACGATAAACAGAGAATGTCAAGCCGTAAATCAATGGCTATTTGATATGGCTCAAGCTGCTATAAACCAAGGTAAACAAGTTGCAGTAATTGGCGGCGATCATAGTGTACCACTGGGATCGATCCAGGCATTAGCACAACATTATCCTGACTTTGGAATTTTGCATATCGACGCTCATGCGGACTTGCGCGACGCATACGAAGGTTTCCAATACTCTCATGCCTCGATTATGTTTAATGCCTTACAATTACCGCAAATTTCCAAGTTAGTTCAAGTGGGAATTCGGGATATCTGCCAAGACGAAATCAACATAATTGAGCAGTCAAAAGGACGAATTTCTGCATATTACGATCCAATTTTGAAACAAAAGCTTTATGCTGGCGTTCCTTGGCTCGAACTTTGCAAACAGATGGTGGCAGAACTGCCGCAGCAAGTTTATATTAGTTTTGATGTCGATGGACTAGACCCCAAACTGTGTCCGAATACAGGAACGCCTGTCCCTGGAGGTCTGGAACTAGAGCAAGCCTTTTGCTTGTTTCGAGAAGTTGTGCATAGCGGCAGACAGATTATTGGCTTTGATGTCAACGAAGTTGGGGATGATGAGTGGGATGCCAACGTTGGAGCGAGAGCAGTTTATAAGCTGTGCAATTTGATGGGTTTATCGCAACATAATCTTTGAAATCTATCTTCTAAGAGCCGATCGTAAAAGTAGGTTTTGGATATTTTTTACCGCAGATAAACGCAGATGAATACAGATGTATATTCGTCTGGAAAGATCGCTCTAGGAAGGCGTATTTCGGTTGGTTTCCGTTCAAATGGAAAAATGAGTGGAAGCAGTCATTTGATGCGCTGCGAGGGGACGGACGCTTGTTTGTGGCACCCATTTTGCAGACGCTTATTCTCAACCGATCGCCCAAAGAAGCGATCGACTGGGCCGACAAGGTAGCGAGCTGGAATTTCGATCGAATTATTCCCTGCCATTTTGACTCGCCTATCTCCGCAAATCCGCGTCAGTTTCGACAGGCGTTCGCTTTCCTTGAGAAAAACCCTTCTGTAGCTGATAGTTTGTTCGGAACTAGCAGTCAGTTTCTGCCGCAGTCAGACTTTAAATTGCTAAAGGAACTGGAAGTTATCCTCAACAAAATGGGAGTCACGCCGCCAGCAAAGGAAAAAGTGTAGAAAAGTCAAAAATCATCTCATATCCGGTAACATTAGTTACCTAAAAAAATCGCCTTCTTATTCTTATCTGTGTTCATCTGTGTTCATCTGTCTTCATCTGTGGTAAAAAATTAACCAACGATGAAAACAGACAATTTGACGATTGTACTAACGAAGTCAAAACTCAAAATTATTTATCACTGCTTAATGATTTGAGGTGACGCTTCATATCAAGCAATTGATTTTTGAGAACTGGATACTTACTAGCTGGTAGAAGTGGATCGTTTTTTCTATTCACGACTGCTTCAATGGGCAAAACGCGAAAATTTAAATTATTATTCAGTGTATAATTATGAGTCCAGGTAGGAATCGCTTCGACGTTGGTAATTTCGATAGTTTTTTCGGGAAAGCGTTTGCGAATATTCACTGAAAAGATTACCCCAAGATCTTTGTAAGAACCAATCTGATAAGCGATAAAATTTCCCATTGAATAAATGACAACTCCGGTTCTAGGTTTACCGTCTTTACCGCGTAACTTTAATATTTGGTAAGGTTGTACAACATGGGGATGACAGCCGAGAATAATATCAGCACCAGATTCAATTAACTTTTTGACCAGTTGTTTTTGTCCGGCGTTAGGTTGACGCTGATACTCATCGCCAAAATGTAAGGAAATGGTGACCGCATCGGCTCCCTGTTTCTTCGCTCTGGCAATATCTTTGATGATTTTATTTTCATCAATCAGCGAGACAAGATAGTTTTTACCTTTGGGAATAGGAATACCATTCGTGCCAAAAGTATAAGCCATAACCGCCATCGAAATGTCGTTTTTCTTGACGATCAAAATCTTCTCTGCTTCCTTGGGCGAAGTAGCTGTGCCGACTGAAGGCAATCCACGCGATCGAATATTCTTAATCGTATTAATTATTCCCTTTTCACCTTTGTCTAAAGCATGATTATTGGCATTTGTCAATATATTAAAGCCAGCGCCTTTGGCCGCATCGACTATTTGTGCTGGAGCATTAAAAATAGGATATTCTGAATAACCCAATTCTGGGCCTGCTACAGGTATCTCTAGATTTGCGATCGCCCAATCGCCAGTGGCAATAATCGGCTTGACTTCTTTGAAAAAATGGTCAAAGTTATAGGTTTTCTTTTGGGGATTGTAACCGGAGCGAGTCAGCGCCATGTGCATCAGAATGTCGCCAACAGCAATCAATTTCGCTTCTTTTGTATAAGCTTTTGGCTTTTGAGGCGCTTCTGGTTGTTCTGAGACTCCAGTTTTTGCACTGAGAGTGCTGTCAGGATTAATTTTGCGATCGCAGCCAGAAATCAACAGGATAAAAATTATCAGTAGTGGTGTGAATCTCATTGTTGGCTGTAGTTGGGAGTTCAGGGGGCGCTGGAATTACGGCGGCATCTTGAATTTTACCGCAAAGCGCAATCTCTGTTCTACCTATTTCTGACCATAAAAGTGGGCTAAAAGCCCACCATACGCCAGATTACAGCACTTTAGACTCAAACAGCTTGATTTGACTGATTCGGTGCAGAAGGGAGATTCAAGGACAGCATGACTCGTGAAATGCCAGTGAACAGAACGCTAGCACCAACCAGAGTGCCGATCGCCCAAGGCGCATCGAAGGGCCACTGGAACCAAATCATTGCACCCAATACCAGGGTAATGATGCCGTTAATTAGCACCCACGTCCAATTCTGTTGGGGACGTAACCGAAATGCCAGGATTAACTCGAAGGTGCCTTCCGTCAGCAAAAAAGTTCCCAGCAACAGGGTTAGTGTAAGGACACCCGTTAAGGGATAAAAAAACAGCATCACACCCGTTGCGACGTAGAGGACACTCAACAATACCTTCCAAAGGAAGCCTCCATTATCGCGGCTTTGAAATGCGTAAACCAGTTTGGCAGATCCAGCAGAGACGAGGATCAGAGCGACCAAAGTTTCAATGACGATTGTCGAGACAGCAGGTATAGCGATCGCTGCAATACCCAAAACAATCAAGAGAATGCCCATCCAGAGAGATCCATTAACACCCTTGTTAATGTCACCAGAAACATTACTTGTCATAGATTTCTTCCCATTGCTTGCTAATCTCAGCCTAGATAATCTTTTAAGAACTGGGTAGAATCTTAAGGTAGACTTTTGCCGACCAAGCTATATCTACTCAGCGGGAGTAGATTATTTCTGCCTTCGTAGCTTACACAATCAACAATTAAGAATGGATATAATCGAGTCTTCTTTGTCTCTAAAACCAACAATTACAGCCGTTTCATCCTTAACAAAAAGCGGTCGCTTGAGGAGCATTGCATCTTTAGCAAATGCCTCAATCCACTGCTCATCAGTCCAAGAGTTTTTCCGATCGCCTAATGCACGATAGGATTGACCGGAGGTGTTACGCATCGGTTTAAACCCCAGATCTTTCACCCAACTAATGAGCATCTCGCGGTTTGGTGGATTTTCCTTTGTGTTAACGAACTCGTACTTAATGTCGTTATCTTCGAGCCACTTAAACGCTTTCTTACAGGTTCCGCAATTAGGTATTCCGTAAACTTGAATCGACATAATGCTTGCTTAGTTATTAGGAATTGGGGATTGGGGATTGGGGATTGGGGATTGGGGATTGGGGATTGGGGATTGGGAAATAATTTAACCCAAACCCATACCCTCAGTTTCAGATACTAATAATTTACCTTCACCTTCATAAATCCAAACAAAACCTTCTCCACCACCTCTACCAAAATGACCTAATTTTCGATAATCTTCTTGAATTCCATTTGTAAATCCTTTAACAAAGTCATAATCAGCTATCACAGTTTCACCTCTTTTTAGGTGAACAATCTTAGCTGGTGCAACTGTACCCACTACAACCGTAGATTTTTGTCCAGCTAAAGCTGCGATCGCAATTCTCCACCTCCCATCACTAGACCCAATCATTTGTCGATATTTTAGTTTTTTTGCACCTATAACTACATTATCCGAACAAAACTGGAATATCCCATCATCAAATTCCCATTGTTCTTTTTCTATGATTTCAATGGATGTGTAATGTAGGAAATTACCTTTTTGTCTAGGTTCCAGATAAACCATACCTGTACCTTTATAAACCGGAGCATTGTATTCCGCTTCTGTCTTCAAAGATACCCAAATATCTCTCAAACGATTATCGGTTTTATAAATGCCATAAGTTAATTGACCGATACACCTATGCAACGCACCTTTTTGGATTACCGTTCCCGAATTATCAAGCTCAATTTCCACTTGCTGAACAAACGGAATATTTTTAGTGGGATGGTGAAGTTTGTTAGTTTCTTTGTTGATGTTATTTTGGAGATACCATAAATCGGTTGGCTCCAGCATTTTGACTGCGTGTTTCATGATTTGATCACAGGTATTTAGTATGTACTTTATCTTCAGTTATACTATATTATTTGCACTCGGCGCAAAACTCGGAAGTTTTTGCGCGGTATAGGGTCTGAAATCACTGGTAAAATCGTACCACAAAACGCGATCGTACATCTGGGTTGGACGTAGATTCCGATCGATGCGTTTCTGGACGGAACGCCAAAGCGATCGCTACTTCAATTTACCCACAGTCGATCTACAGCACGAATATCGTACTGCACGGGTATTCATTGTCTAAAAAGCTACAATGACCACCAGGCAACAAAAATATCTGCAAAATTATAATTAAATTATGAAGAATTTAAAAGTCGGTAACAAGCTTATTTATCTTGGTTGTAGAGCAAATTAAACTTCAATCGCTTTTTATCCGAATATGTCAGATAAACCTTTTGATATTCGCCAACTTGATGGTCTTGACTACGATCGAGCCGAGCCAATACTGGAAGATTACCAAGATACGCTTATAGCGCTGTTTGCCAAATCTCCCGAAGGACAGGAATACCTTCAAACTCACTCAGAAATGGGATTTTGGATAGCACAGCTAATTTACTACGGCTATGGTTATGAGGGTTTCACGCTACCTCGGATGACCAAAAACGATGTCGAAATTGTGATAGAGGAATTGTTTCCCCGAAAAGTCTCCCTCCTTTCTCCAGAAGAAGGTGACGATGCGATTCCAGAACTGTTGGCGTTTTGGCAATTTCTCAAGCGAGAATTTAAACTGCGTAACGCTACTGCAATCTTAAAGTACTTGCGTGAAATTGAACCCGAATTCAGGGATATCATGAACGACTCGTCTAAATTTGGCATGGCTAAGTCGTTTTTTGCGATCGGTCAACAAGCAGGGTTTGACATGACTACAGACAAGGGACTGCAACAATTTCAGCAATTCTACAACGCCAACGTTGATCCTCAAATTGCGGCTGAAAACTCTCAATCCTTGGGATTTTCAGGGGAACTCGATGCTTTAGCGTCTGGTGGGGGTACGGCTGGTTCCACTGGCGCTAAAGCCGCTAAGGGAAAGCAAAAGAAAGGCGGGAATATCGCGTCAGAATCTCGCAAACGAAATCGCACTAAAAAGAAGTGATTTAAAGAAATATCACATTTTGGCGTTGCTCCTGTTACTCTAGGTCGTACAACTTACAGATCTCGCGTAGCTCTCCCTTGACTCGCTCCCTGACGCTATCTGGAGCGACAATTTTGCAGTCTTTGCCGTATCGCAAGACTTCTCGAATCAGCCAGAAGGGATTGACGACACGCCGCACAACCTGTCGAATATCCCCCAAAACGGCATTGTCGATGTCTTCAGGTTTCGGTTCGTAGGCATTTGCCAGCCATCTCTGAAAGTGTAAGTACACTTTCAGAGAATCAAACTCACCTCTCCATACACCTGAAATGGGTTGGATGCCTTTAATGCGCTCAAACCGAAAACAACGATTGTGAGCAACTTCAGGTAAATCGGGGTTTTCCGCTAATGCGTCGGCTGTTTCCTCGCACCAGACTTGTAAGTAGAAGCGTTTTTCATAGAAGGTGACATCTGCGAAGCGGACGGCAAACTCCAAATCTTGAGCCTGAGAGTTGCGATATTGCAGGCGGAATGGCTGACGCATAGCGATGAGTTCGTCAATGCGATCGCGCCAAGCTTGCATAGGTTGATTTTGCTGTTCCAGTAGTGCTTGCCGCAAGGGAGCTTCCAGATCGCCTTGGTTTAGTAAAAGTGTATTTATAGTTTCAGCTTCCTCAATTTGACCTGCATCGATCAGTACTTTAGTCGCTTGGCGCAAGGCTTTGACTTGCTTGTCATTCAGGGTAAAGGTTTCTCGTCCAACTTGGATTTCTTCTTGAGCGATCGCAACCACCAACCCTGATGGACTGGGACTTTTGCCCCAGAAAATCTTGAGACGGCGTGCGATCGCCTCTAGTTTCTCTTTCGTCCCCGGCGGGACGGACAGCGTTAACGTTTCCTTTTTTCTGGGCATTTTAGAAATATTTTTTAAATGCACTTGCACTTTAGAATTAGTTGTGTCATTCTATGTTTGTAACTACATTTTACCTCACCTCTAACAGGAAGTTTAATTGTGGATGGTTATTCGATCGCACTTAAACCCCTTTACTCTTGCCCTGCGTCCGAAGTACCACAGGGCGTTAACCTCCCAGAAGGTTAGCGGATTGGTTAAGGAAAACCCCTCTTCCAAGTGTTCGTAGACTGGAGGAAAGCTAGATTAATCCAATGAAGACATATTAGGGAGAAGTACCAATGGCTAATGATGACCTGCTATCCCGCATCTCGATCGATCCGAATATCTGCTTTGGTACACCTTGCATTCGCGGACATCGGATTTGGGTGTCTTTGATTCTGGATTATTTAGCAGGTGGAATGATAATCGACGAGATTCTAGAGGCGTATCCCAGCATTGAGCGAGAGGATGTGCTGGCTTGCATCGCCTATGGTGCTGAGATGGCGCGAGGCGGATGGATGGAAATTCCTCTAAATCGAGCCAAAGAAACAATATGAGGAATAAGAGGATGAATGACGAGCAACTGTCTCAAGCTTACGGACTGAGCGATCGCTTCATCAACTCGATCGCACTTAAACCCGTTTACTCTTGCCCTGCATCCGAAGTGCCGGAAGGTGTCAAACTACCCGATGGTTGGTCGCTTTCGTGGCATCAAGCCGCAACTTTGGAGGCAATACGCGACCCGAATATCGACGTTATCTTTAATACCGCCATGACGGGCGATGGCAAAAGTTTAGCAGCTTTTCTACAGGCACTAATAACAGACTTTTTGGCAATCGGGCTGTATCCAACCAATGAACTTGCCCGTGACCAGGAAACGCAAATTCAGGGCTATATTGAACAATTTCAGCCTGATATCAAGCCTCGTGTGGTTAGACTCAGTGGGCAAGAATTAGAAATTTATGCTGAAAATGAAGGGCTAAAGAAAGCAGCGGCAATTGCTACTCGCACAGGGCAAGCTGAAATCCTGCTGACTAACCCTGATATCCTTCACTACTTGCATCGAGGTGCATATTTAACTCGTGATGACAGTCCTGATAAGCTATGGAACCGGATTGACAAAGATTTCGATCTATTCATTTTTGATGAATTTCATGTTTTTCAGGCTCCGCAAATTGCCAGCGCGATTAACACAATGCTGTTAATTAAAAATACGAATCGCCGCAAGAAATTTCTCTTTTTATCAGCAACCCCAAATAAACAACTGATAGAGAGATTAAGGTTATCTGGCTTTAGGTGTAAGGAAATTAACCCACTTGAGGAGAATAAATATCAGTTCCCGGATACAGAGGATCAGTCTCACCAACTGAAAGCAGAAGGATGGCGACAAGTATCGCGAGAAATTTCTCTTCAGTTTATCTCCTTGGAACCAACTTCTAAAGCTTCTGAAACTTGGCTGAAAGAAAGCAGTAATCTCATCTTGGCTCACTTTCAGCAGCATCCAGGTAGCAAAGGGGCAATCATTCTCAACTCGATCGCAGCAGTGAAGCGTCTTACACCATTTTTCCGAGAATTGCTGGCACCTCATGGTTTAGTAGTTGGCGAGAATACGGGCTTATCTGGTCAGGAGGACAAAGAGCGATCGCTACAAGCTGACTTGGTTATCGGTACTAGCACAATCGATGTCGGCGTTGATTTCAAGATTAATTTTCTCATCTTTGAATCAGCAGATTCAGGTAGCTTCATCCAGCGGTTAGGACGTTTAGGACGGCATGACGGATATGAACAAAATGGGCAAAATATTACTTTTGTAACTTTCACAGCTTACGCACTCGTACCCAATTTTCTAGTAGAAAAGCTGTTTCTCGGTGATTCGCCACCTTTAGAAGCAAGTGGCATTTATGACCGTTCCTTTTTTCACAATCAAATTCGTGACAATTACCGCCGAATCAATGATTTTGAAGGATATTACTCTCGCTGGGGTGCAGTACAGTCAATGCGGATTTGCCGACAGCTAGGACATAAGACAATTAAGCAGCAGTATGAAGGCAGTCAGAACGCATTTCAAACGGCTTGCGAAAAAGTGTTTAATACCAGCCTGAAAAAGGTGTTTGGTCTTAGCATGGCATGGGAAAGAGAGTGGCAACAACTCTCTGGTAAGGAAAAGGGAAATCCAATTACAGAAGATGCAGCAAGTTTTCGAGGGTCTAGTCCTCTTGGGTGCGGCATTTACGATCTAACAGAATCAAATGAGGCAGATAGGTTTAAAACTTACGATTTGCCAGGAATTTTGAGCAATCTAGAAATTGAAGTGATGACTAAAGAGGAGTTTATGCGATCGCTTCTCCAAACTGCTGAACGCCTCGGACAACCGATCGCCAAAGGGCGATTTGCACACTGTCTCGCCTTCATGAAGTTACGGACATATCGGGAAGAACGGCTAAACTGGCGCTTTACCTATTCAGGCAAGTTGGATGCGATCGCAGATGCTTGGAAGGTTCAAGTTTTGACAGGTATCGAGGTTTGGCAACCTGAGAACTATTGGATTGGTGAAATCAATAAGCGGTTGAGGAAAGAAGCTTTAGTCAGTTATGTGCTGCGTCGTTCGGTGGCGGAAGTGCGATCGCGCTTGCGACTCCCGATGCACTTTGCGATTTACCCGATTAGCGACCAATACAGTTTTCACGATCCAACTGCGCCTTATTCTATAGCGTTCAGCCAGTCCGCTTTATTGCTGGACACCCTTGCCTATTCGTTTAAAAGCAAAGGAGATGAAATATGGATTGCTTAGGGGTTTCAATCCCTGAAAGGGATTTTAAGAGTTCGACGGAGAAGTAAACAGCTTACGCCATTAAGTTCAGACGTATTTGTTTCAATCCCTAAAAGGGATTTAATACCCTTACCCTCCGAGCGGATCGGGTTCCGTCGCTTTTAGGTCTATTGTACATTAATCACCATCAACTGCTGACTTATTTGACTGGTTAAGTAACTCATGAACTTACTGTCTTGCAATCGGCTATCGCTTAGGTTAGCTTCTGATTATGCGACCCCCAAAGCCAGCAGCAGAGCAAGTTGTTGGCTTGAAGGAGTCGGATGTCAAATATTGTCAAGGAGACAAAAATGCAAAGACTCAAGAAAACAAAGGTTGATCTGTTGATTGAAGTCCTGTCGGACGGCGAATGGCATTGGGGCGATGAACTCGCTGTGAAGGTAGGCTGGCGTTTTGGAGATCCTGTGGATAAAGCACGAGCTAAAGGCTATCCCATTATTACGGAACGAGTCGGTCTCCAACACAGATACCGATTACTGAAGGCTTAACTGAATTTTATCGCTCTCTAAGGGAGAGGGTGGGCAAAGGAGGGAAGCTAATCAGCAGCTTGCGGCGTTAAGTTCAGGCGTAAGTAATCTCAACCCCCAGAAGCTATAAAGCAAGACTTGATAGCAGATGGCTGGTTAAGCACTTAACAAAAGAACAAACCTAAAGCAGCGAATTCTACTAAAGCTTCCCTCTCCTTACCACTCACTAAAACATTCATTTAAACTCAGGTTATGAACATGAAGCAAAATGAAGCTGAAATCTTTGAGCGCAATCGGCTTTCTGAGCTTAAAGCTCGTTTGTTCACTTACGAAAAAGCCATGAAAGATGAACGACGTAAGCTATGGGAAACAGAAAAAGAATCGGAACAAGAATACACCGTTTGGAGCCAACTAGAACTTCTTTCAACTTATATTTACGGATACGTCAGCCAGATTGCTTCTTATGGCTATACACGCCAAGAACCTCGTGAAGCGATCGCTCACTTACACCAGCTAAGTATCTTCGATATCGATTGCATTGTCGATTGGTATCGCAACTCAGGAGATAAGTATCCCAAAATTAAGCAGTTCTTCGAGCTTCTAGACTACATTCGTTTACTCACTCTAGAGTATATCGAGCGGTATCAGTTACTTGAACTGACACAAAAGTAATTTCCATTCAACCGAATCTCAAAATGCCTAACAATACGCTAACATTGGAAAAACTTAAGGCACTTTCTCCACAACTACCAGAGAAAATCCCTTATCTCAAAATGCTGGTTATATTCGGTTCTCGCGCCAGAGGTGATATCCATGCTAATAGTGACTGGGATTTTGCCGCTCTTTACGATGAAGAAGTCCGTAAGACTTACATAAAAGATAATGCTTGGGCTTGGTTTGAAGTATCTCAACTGCTTGGTGAGCTTTGGGAAATTAATCAAGAAAAAATTGATGTTGTTGAGTTGAATAATTGCTCGCCTCTAATTGCTCACTTTGTTGCTCGTGACGGCAAACTCTTATATGAGAAAGAACCGGGTGAATTTACAGCTTTTCAGAAAAAAGCTTTCAAGAGCGATATAGAAATGACCGCAATTCGCAGAGAGCTACGCCAGAAACTTGAGAAAAATTTGCAAAGGTGGGGAGTATGACAGCAATTGAGCCAGCGATAGTTTTAAGTAAACTAGATGCAATGATGAACTATCTAAATAACCTGAAGCGTTTTGAGTCTGTGACGTTGGAAGAATATCTGGCTGATGATGACAAGCAGTTAATTGTAGAAAGATTGTTGCAGCTAATAATTCAGGTAGCAATAGACGTTAATCGGTACTTGCTGAAACAATTAGGAATAGAACCGCCAGAAAGTAACTATGCAAGCTTTATAGAAATTAGCCGCCAAGGTATTGTTACAACTGAGTTGGCAGAAATATTGGCAGCTTCGGGAAGTTTGCGAAATCGACTGGTTCACCTTTACGAACAGATAGATCCAGTACAAGTTCACGCGGCAATTCCGAGAGCTTTGCAGCATTATCCGGTTTATCAAAGACAGGTGACAGAATATTTAGATTCACTAGAGGTGGAAAATGGCGACTAAGGGAAAAAAATCAGGGGAACAGGCTCGACAGTTGTCTCTTTGGGATAGTGAGGAGAATATAAATTCTGAAGGATTTGATGATGAAGATGATGCTTGGAAATCTAGTGATAACTCAGATTTTGAGGAAACGAGCGATCGCACTATCGAATCCCAGTCTCGCGAGTTACTAACCCTCAAGCTATTGCGAGAGGCAATTCAGGCTCAGAATCCTGGAGATCGCGTGATGAGCGACTTTGCAGAGTATGTATTACCAAATCTGCTACGGGTTGCGATCGGCGTTACAGCAAAAGGAGGTAAGTACTTTGATGAACTCGATCGCAAAAATGAAGCCGAAGGAAAAGATAGAGTTCGGCGAGATAATGCAGGCGATCAATCGCTCAATACCCATTTGCTCAATGGATTGTTTCCAGCAAACTTAATTGAGCAAAGGTTAGAAAAACTCGATAGTACTGTGCGGCGAGTGGTGCGAGAACTGGAAAGGCGGATGGTAATTGCTGGGTTTATTCTGCATGATTTTGAAAAATTCCCAGATGTCCCGGCTGATTGTCGTAAGTTACCCCTAGAACAGCATCGTCAAATTATTGATGAAAAAGTTCGTCAGCTAGGTTTGGATCGCTTCATCAATCCTGATGAACCAGAAGCCTATCGAGAGTACCTAGATGATTTGCTCTGTGTCGCTTATAACGCTCAACGACGTTGGGATACTAACTGGAATTTTTCAGAGTTTGGGCTAAATCCAGTTCTGCGCGATCGCACTCTCCGCACTCTTTCAGACTTAACTTGTTTAGCCGATTCTCTAGCTTCAATTATCAAACATCCCCAGGATGCTGAAAATACAAGACTAAATGAGTTAATTCATAGCCTGAGTGATGGACAACTGAAATTCACTTACCACAGCATTGCTGAAAACAGAGGCGTACTCACCAACGTAGTGAATAACGCTTTGATGGAGGCGCACATCAGCCTTAATACCGACGATTTCACCTACTACGAGCCACTACTTTATCTGCCAACTGGCGTCATCTACTTGGCACGACGAGACTCACCTTGCGTCCAAATTGAAGATTTACCAAAACGGGTTGTAAGCAAGATTAAAGAATTCTGTGCAAGTCAACTGCGGCTGCGACAAACAGGCTTTGGTAGAGATGGCAAGGGGATGAAATATGCTGAATATTACAACCTATTTTTTGATGGCTCAGATTTAATGCAAGTTGCCCTTAGCGCCACACTAAGGATTCTAAATCCCACCAAAAACTCTGTTGCTAAAAGCCGTAGCGATAATCTCATCAAATTTCAGCAACAGGATGTTCTGTCGGCTGATTATAGTTTCACCTTTGATGACGATATTCGGATTGACCAAATTGCTGAATTTGGAGATTTAATCAGTCGTAAAATTTGGGAAGAACGAGTCCAACGAATCGAAACCGAGCGCAAGAAAAACAAGAAACTTCCAGAATTACCTCATTTAGATATTGTCGAGGAAATTGCTAAGTTTTGGAACCTCTCAGAGTATTTACCGCCAATCCGGGAAATCCAGCGGATTAATGAAAGCCTGAAGGAACACAAACTAAAGGGCAACACTGGTGGCGTTCCCTATGAATGGTACTACTTAGCAGCAAAGTATCTGGTGTCTCATCCTGGTTTAAGTCCAGAGGAGCTTCGTCAAATTTGTGAAGAAGCGATCGCACACATTTCCCAACTCATTAAACCTATCGTTTCACAGTACGAATTACCTGATGGTTGGGAGGATTTGCGACTATGGGTAACGCGAGTTGTGATGTTACCTGGAAAAGCGACATCTGCCACCGCATCTGCTGAAGTATTCCTACAGGAATTGTCAGGCTATCAGTTAGCTAAAAAACAGGGTAGAGGACGACAGCTAATTTGCTCAATTTCTCACTCTGCTTACACCGTCACAGAACAGATGGAGTCTGCTGTTTTGTTTACGCCGCAAGTTTATACTAATAAACAAATGTTGGGAGGTTCTAATGCCAAGCGGAACATTTCCAGCATTGCGGGTGTAGAAATGATGCTGCGGCAAATTCTGATGAATCAAACGCAGGCAGTTGGGAAGAGATTTGAAGATGGGAAATATCGATACCTCTACTTTTACCCGACTTATTACTTTACTCCTGAGACGAATAAGTTTCTGCAAAAAGCTTACAATGGTATTGCTCAGACTCGCTTTGATACTAGCATTCGCAATCATTTTATCAGTAAAGATTTGGAGGCTAATCTTGAGCGCGATCGCTATCAAACTGTAGATGCTTTCTTAATTGATGAAGATTTGGAACGTAAGAAAAATCTGCCGGAAAAAGATCCGGACTTTAAACGCGATCGCACCTTCAAACTTTCCTATCCCGACGACCAACCGCTGACATTCTACTTTATGGCATTGCCACCGGGGAAAGATCCAACCGATACCGAATCTTGGGTAATGCCAGCTTGGTTAGCTTTTGCCTTCCCAATGATTTTGGATGTCAAAACTGTTGTTTCAGAATCACCTATTCCACCTTTCAATGATGGGGCAGAGTTTGAGGAGAGCGTCTTTCTTGACAGTGCGCCGCAAGCGTTTCGGGTGTTGCTGGGGCGCGATCGTTTCCGGCTTGACTATATTTTGGAAGGTTGGACAGAAAACGATAAAGAATACTCTGCACCTCTGAACGTATTAACTGCTGCCTATGCAATTCATCTCGATGTTAATGCCAAGCAAGGTAAGGGAGGCTATGACGCCAATTGGGGCAAATTTACGGAACTGGCGAAAGATTTTGAAACCAGTCCTCTGTATGTTTTCACTTACTTAAACCGTTGGGTTCGCGATCGAGGAATTGAGACAGCACGGGTAGAAAAAATTAAGCTGTACGCTTATCGCTTCTATCCCTGCTTCGATCCTTACACTAAATTTGACACCAACTTGGAGGAATTAATTGTGGGAGAAAAATCAGCGCTAAATCATCCTAAAAAGATGACTGAACTTTATCGGAAGTTCTACAGAGCTAATAAACGATATAATCCAAAAGCAAATGCAGTTTTGAAACCGATCGATCTAGCTGCCGAAACTATTCTCAAAGCAGATTCAACTGTGTTTCTAGGCGAAACATTGATTGCTGCGGTTGCTGCTGAAGTTTTCAAACTCATGGATCGGATTCATGCCTCTACCGCAGAAGGCCGTTGGGTTATTAGTAACCGCGAAGAAGAAAGGCAAGCCGTTTTAGATTTCGCTAGATATTTTGTGGTGGATGTGTTTGAAAAATCTTTTGCAGGTTCTCGCGCTCGTCTGGCAGGTCGTCAGTTGAACTTACTTCGAGATACTTGCGAGTTCTTGTATCGTCTTGAAGACGACAAAGAAAATCAGGCTAAAGGTAAAAAGCCTGAAGAAAATGCTGAGGAAGAGTAAAATTACATCTCTTCAATGGTTGTTACTGTCTTTTCCAGAATTTTAAGGAGATTACCATGACTTTTCTGAAAACTGTTGATTCCAAGTTCTTCCACAAAGAAATTCCCTATAAGCCAATGGGAAAATACGTTCACTTTCTGACAGTTCGCGTTACTGAATCTTATCCGCTCTTTCAAACTGATGGAGAACTAAATAAAGCACGAGTCAGAGCAGGGGTTGTGGATGCTACTGTAATCGATCGCCTTTCCATGTTCAAGCGCAAGCAATCGACACCAGAGCGTTTAGTTGGTCGAGAACTACTTCGCAACTATGGCTTGATGACCGCAGAAGAGTGCGAGTACAACGTCGATTTTGCGATGAACAATCCTGATTGCATTATCTATGGGTTTGCAATTGGTGACTCTGGCTCGGAAAAGTCCAAAGTAGTTGTGGATACAGCGTTTTCGATCGCACCTTTTGACGAATCCCACGAAACATTTACCTTGAATGCTCCTTATGAAAGTGGCACAATGAGTCGCAAAGGGGAAGTGACAAGCCGGATCAATCAACAAGACCACATTCGTCCTCAAGTCTTTTTTCCCAGCATCGTGACTCTCAAAGATCCTACGGAAGCTAGCTTTCTCTACGTTTTTAATAACATTTTACGGACTCGTCATTATGGAGCGCAGACAACTCGAACTGGTCGAGTTCGTAATGAGTTGATTGGAGTTGTATTTGCTGATGGAGAAATTGTCAGCAATCTGCGCTGGACTCAAGCAATTTACGACCAGATGAAAGCTAAAGGAAGCCTACATTCACCCGATCCGCTCAATGAAGATGATGTAATTTCTGCTGCTAAAACTGGCATTGAGGCGCTAATGTCGGACGAATTTATTGTTCGTACAAGTTTTATTGGCGAGGCTTTCAAAGAAATGTTAGGTGAAGTCAAAACTCTCGCGGGTAATGAAGAGACAATGAAGGCTATTCTGCAACAAGCTATGAAAGAAAGCAAAGACTATTTCGCCAAACACATCGAGAAGCCTAAGAAAGCTGCTGCTAAAGCGGGGTAAAAGTAATGACGATTATTTATCGCTGCCAAATTGAGTTGCACGACAGCCTTTACTTCGCTACTCGCGAAATCGGAAGACTCTACGAAACAGAACCAGTTTTGCACAACTATGCGCTCTGCTATGCGCTGGGATTGGTGGATAGCGAAATCTACTCCACTACTGTTTCTGAAGAACATTCCTACCGCTACTTTTGTCCCGAACAAGTTCCTAAGTATGAGGAGCATTTAACGCCGCTCAATCAGCAGGGAATTTACGTTACTCCAGCTAGAGCAGTTAACCATGCTTCTGTTCTCCATACCTGGAAGTATGCGAATAACAACTACCATGTTGAGATGGAGAAAACCCAGAAGAATATTCCCAGTTTTGGTAGGGCAAAAGAGATTGCAGCAGAAAGTGTGTTTGAGTTTTTCATCATTTCTGAAAAGTCTCTAACTTTACGGAGGTGGATTCGGCTGGGAAAATGGGCAAGTAAGGCTGAAGTGACAGTTGAAGAACTTCCCAAACCGAAACGACATCAGGAGGATGAATTTACTTTTTCATATCCTTTGAACCCGATCGATGTGATGTTTAACCATCGGGTTTTGAGTTATGACACAATCAATATGCCGCCTGTGAGTTTGATTCGCAATGTGCGGATGAGAGGGGAATTCTACACCTTTGAAGGGTTGAAAGAAAATCTCAAAATTCCAGCGCGAATGCAGTATCGGTTTAGTTAACGAAATTGTAGGTTGGGTTTCGTTACTTCAACCCAATCTACTTTCTTCTACTTTGGAGTGCCAAAATGCCTCACAGTCTTGTCCTCAATCTTCTCCCGCAGTCGCCCATTCCATCGGGTTATCTGACGGGAAAGCACCTCCACGCACTGTTTTTGACTCTGGTGAGTTCGGTGGATAAACAGTTGGGCGATCGCCTTCACGAACAAAAAACGGAGAAAGCTTTCGCTCTCAGTCCCCTTCAGGTTAGAAATAATTCTGATCGCGATCACCTCTTGCAATGGGAATACAGACAGTCTATAGCGGCTCACACCCCCTGCTGGTGGCGCGTTTCGCTGTTAGATGATGCTCTGTTTGCAGATCTGACTTCTTTGTGGTTGAATATCAATCCTAAGCATCCGTGGCATTTGGGATCGGCTGATTTGCAAATTACGAGTATCTTGGGTACGCCTCAATCTACTCAACCTTGGGCAAATTTTTCTACTTATGCTCAAGTTTATGAGGAAGCTTCTGATTCGGAACGCCAGATTGATTTTTCTTTCTGTACTCCTACTGCTTTTCGGCAAAGCAATTTTGACTGCGCTTTGCCTAGCCGCGATAGTGTTTTTGGAAGTTTGCTGCGGCGGTGGAATCAGTACAGCGGTATCCCGTTTGAAGAAAGTTTATTGGAGCCGATTTTTCCGAGCTTTTTTAATATTCGTACTGAATTTGTGGCGGATTCCAGAAGTAAGTTTATCGGCTGTGTTGGGGTGATGAGTTTTCGGATTTTGGGTGATGTTGACGCTATTGCGATTAAGCAAATTAATGCTTTGGCTGACTTTGCGATGTACAGCGGGGTTGGGCGCAAGACGCCTATGGGTATGGGGATGATCCGACGACATTCTACTAAGGTTTCAAGGCACTGATCTATGAATGAGATTGATTACGTTCCTATTGGGGCATTGAATCACTATGCGTACTGTTCGCATCGCTGCTGGCGAATGTTTTGCGCTGGGGAGTTTAGCGAGAATCAGTATACCATAGAAGGGACGAGTTTGCACGATCGCGTACATACTCTCTCGGAAAGTTACCGGGAAGAAACTTGGCAAGTTCGCGCTATTTGGCTGAAATCGGAGCAATACAAATTGATTGGAAAATCGGATTTGATTGAATCGGAATCGGGACAGTTATATCCGGTGGAATACAAACGAGGGCGTAAGGGTGAGTGGGATAATGATGAGTTGCAAGTGGCGGCGCAAGCTTTGTGTTTGGAGGAGATGACGGGGAAAAATGTTACCACTGGTTATATTTATTATGCTCAATCTCATCAGCGTCAACTTGTGGAGATTTCCGATCGGTTACGAGAGCAGGTTGTTGCGACTATTTCTGCTGTGACAATGTTACTACAAACTGGATCTAGACCACCAGCAATTTATTCGCAACGTTGTAAAGGTTGCAGTCTTTTTTCGCAATGTTTGCCTGAAGTTGCTGTCAAGGTAAGTCGCTATTGCGAAGATAGCTGAATTCTATGTTCTAGGACTAAAACATTGTTTTTAGTCCACTTAAGTGGACTTTCGCTATTAGCCTGCGATTTGAATCGCAGGCGGGCTGACAACGCAGGTGCAAGTCGGGGATTTGTGGGGGAAAGTGAAAGCGATTAATTTGAATCGCAGGCGGGCTGACAACGCAGGTGCAAGGTCTATCAGGACTTACGCAAAATCACGAAAAATCAAGCATTGTAGGGGCGGGTTTTGTATTAGGGATATCTGTGAAATGCTTAATTTATCGGCTAAACCCGCCCCTACGCCAAAAATGGGTGCGTAAGTCCTGTCTATGAAATCAGTAAGCTTTGTTGTGGATTTGAATCGCAGACGGGCTGACAACGTAGGTGCAAGAATTTAACAAGAGGAGGAAATCGAAATGGGAACTGTTTATATTACGGCTGAAGATGCTTTTGTGGGTAAGAATGACGAGCGTTTGTTGGTGAAGGCGAAGAATGAGAAGCTTTTGGATGTGCCTCTAATTAAGGTGGATGGGGTTGTGGTTTTGGGGCGTGCTACGGTTTCGCCTGCGGTGGTGAATGAGTTTTTGTTACGGCATATTCCTTTGAGTTTTTTGACTGAGACTGGACGTTATTTGGGACGTTTGGAGCCGGAAATGAGTAAAAATATCTTTGTGCGAAAGGCGCAGTGGGATGCTGCTGGGGAATCTCCAAAAGCAGTTCATTTGGTAAAAGGTTTTGTACGTGGGAAGTTGAAGAATTATCGGATGATGTTGTTGCGACAGGGGCGGAAGTATTCGGAACTGGATTTGGATGGGGCGATTTCTCGGATTGAAAACAGTATTGGCCCGATCGATGATACTAATAAGATCGATTCTTTGCGCGGTTTGGAGGGTTCTGGGAGTGCTGGTTATTTCGGTGCTTTTAATCAGTTGATTCGGGTGGAAGGGTTTAGTTTTAATGGTAGAAACCGCCGTCCTCCTACGGATTCGGTTAATGCGCTGCTGAGTTTTGGTTATTCTTTGCTGCGTCACGATATCCAAAGTGCGGTTAATTTGGTGGGGTTCGATCCTTATTTGGGATATCTTCATTGTCAACATTACGGTCGTCCTAGTTTGGCGTTGGATTTGATGGAGGAATTTCGACCTTTGGTGGTTGATGCTTTTGTTTTGGGTGCGATTAATTTGCGAAAGGTTAGTCCGGGTGATTTTACGATGGAACCGCTTAGTAATGCGGTGTTGTTATCTGCTGAGGGACGGCGTGAGTTTCTGAAACTATATGAGGAGAAGAAGCAATCGAAGTTTAAACATCCGGTGTTGGGACGACAATGTACTTATCAGGAGGCGTTTGAGATTCAGGCGCGTTTGGTGGCGAAGTATTTGATGGGCGAGATTGAGAAGTATCCTCCTTTGGTTTTGAAATAAGATGTTTGTTGTTGTCTCTTACGATATTTCCGAGGATAGTCGTCGGACTAAGGTTCATTCTGTCCTTAAGTCTTACGGACAGTGGATGCAGTTTAGTGTGTTTGAGTGCGATTTGACGGAGACGCAATATGCTAAACTGCGATCGCGTCTAGCCAAGCTGATTAAACCTGAGTCGGACAGTATCCGCTTTTACTTCCTGTGTGCCTGCTGTCAAGGTAAGGTGGAGCGGATTGGGGGCGAAGCGGTGCGCGATGATTCGATTTTCTTCGCCTAGTTGCGACTACCAGGGGGTGTTTGGCGGGAGGGTGTGGAATTTGCGGCGGTATCCCTCCCCCAGCAAGGATTTCAAGGTTTTGGGATGCGATCGAGGTTGTCGCAATTGCTGGAAAGCTTATGTAGACTGGTTTTTGGAGGTTTTTTCTTGGAGGGTATTGACAAGTTACCAGGCTGTAATGCTATTGTCTTAGGTGGTAGTCGCAAAAGCACCTTGAAAACTAAATACAGTAAGCGTTCTGAGGGACAGCACTGGAAATCGACTAAAATCCCTTTCAGGGATTGAAACATTTTGCAAAGCGGTGTGCGATCGAGCCGGGAACGAGCCTGGAAATCGACTAAAATCCCTTTCAGGGATTGAAACATTAGGATTTTCTAAAGCTAAGAAAGTAAGTTCAGGACTGGAAATCGACTAAAATCCCTTTCAGGGATTGAAACTATCCAGATTACGATTCTGGCTCTGAATTACCAGCTGGAAATCGACTAAAATCCCTTTCAGGGATTGAAACGATATTTTTCTTGGTGTGTACGAAGGGAATTCCCTGGAAATCGACTAAAATCCCTTTCAGGGATTGAAACCCAGCCTTAATAGCTAAAGAACAGATTCAAGTTCCTGGAAATCGACTAAAATCCCTTTCAGGGATTGAAACTATTTCTGGAAAACCACAGCTTGGGATGAAAGTCTGGAAATCGACTAAAATCCCTTTCAGGGATTGAAACAGTCGCTATGCAAAAGGCAGATATCGCCTCTGGTTAATTAATCTGGAAATCGACTAAAATCCCTTTCAGGGATTGAAACGGAGTGCGATCGCCTTCCCGGCAAGGGAAAATACACAACCTGGAAATCGACTAAAATCCCTTTCAGGGATTGAAACGCTACTCCTGATGGTGTAAAAGCTCCAACCAATAACCTGGAAATCGACTAAAATCCCTTTCAGGGATTGAAACTCAAATAGCCAGAGCGATCGCGAAACGAGAGCGATCGCTGGAAATCGACTAAAATCCCTTTCAGGGATTGAAACAACGCTTCCGCCAGGGATGCGAACGAGGTAACACCTGGAAATCGACTAAAATCCCTTTCAGGGATTGAAACCTACCGAATTCAACTTCATCCACGACAGCATTAACTGGAAATCGACTAAAATCCCTTTCAGGGATTGAAACCTATTTTCCCAAAGCTGAATATCCCCCCAGTGGCTGGAAATCGACTAAAATCCCTTTCAGGGATTGAAACTTTTTGAGCCTGGTGCTTCTGGTTCTTGGATTTTGCCTGGAAATCGACTAAAATCCCTTTCAGGGATTGAAACGCTGAAGTTCCCTCAGCAACCCTCCCAGAAGCAAAACTGGAAATCGACTAAAATCCCTTTCAGGGATTGAAACCGAGAAATATCCAGCACTAGAAAATTTGAGCAGGGGCTGGAAATCGACTAAAATCCCTTTCAGGGATTGAAACAATTTTGATGGTTCTTTGCGATACGAATTGCGCCACCCCGCTGGAAATCGACTAAAATCCCTTTCAGGGATTGAAACTGCACCGGGTTCGCCACCATCATCGCCGTAGGGATCTGGAAATCGACTAAAATCCCTTTCAGGGATTGAAACTTAAGGCAGCAAATGCTGCGCCTAATGCAGCAAGTGGCTGGAAATCGACTAAAATCCCTTTCAGGGATTGAAACGCATCACCCTGGCTACCTCTGTCTGCCAATCGCACCTGGAAATCGACTAAAATCCCTTTCAGGGATTGAAACGCGGTGGATACGGCTTTAGCGACCCGAATAATTCTGGTCTGGAAATCGACTAAAATCCCTTTCAGGGATTGAAACGAAGCTCACGGGATCATGCGACCAGAATATGAAGACTGGAAATCGACTAAAATCCCTTTCAGGGATTGAAACCCAGACTTTTCCAATGAAGGAGAGCTAACCCGGACTGGAAATCGACTAAAATCCCTTTCAGGGATTGAAACTTCACAAGCACCCAGACTATAGCCGCGGGTGAAACTGGAAATCGACTAAAATCCCTTTCAGGGATTGAAACTTAGATAATGTAGAAATGCGCCGAAAACGGATAATCACTGGAAATCGACTAAAATCCCTTTCAGGGATTGAAACTTTAAGGGGAAGTTTGACCCTTGTAGATTTAGCCATCTGGAAATCGACTAAAATCCCTTTCAGGGATTGAAACAGAAAACAGCCTCTTGGTGGGATTCGAGTGCGATCTGGAAATCGACTAAAATCCCTTTCAGGGATTGAAACCTCATGTAGTATTTCCCCAGTCGGCTCGCCTGGACTGGAAATCGACTAAAATCCCTTTCAGGGATTGAAACGAAAGATGCAAACGCTCTGTTCAAAACTGAGTAATCTGGAAATCGACTAAAATCCCTTTCAGGGATTGAAACATTTGGCTTGTATGGTTTGCGTCCCATTGCTTTCCTGGAAATCGACTAAAATCCCTTTCAGGGATTGAAACCCTAGCTTTATCGCTTTCCTTCTAGATTTAGCTAACTCCTGGAAATCGACTAAAATCCCTTTCAGGGATTGAAACTACAACCTATCAAACAGTTGCCACTACAATTAATACCCCTGGAAATCGACTAAAATCCCTTTCAGGGATTGAAACTTGGGGGTTTTTGCTGTGGTTTGCGTTGTTCGGTTTTCCTGGAAATCGACTAAAATCCCTTTCAGGGATTGAAACCAACACCAGCAGCTAGGAGGTGAGTAAGCTGCCTGGAAATCGACTAAAATCCCTTTCAGGGATTGAAACTTAGAAGGCGAAGGCTATCGCTGGGATTCTGAGCTGGAAATCGACTAAAATCCCTTTCAGGGATTGAAACTTTGTCCATCTCGAATTTCTCAGGCGCTAGTTCGCTGGAAATCGACTAAAATCCCTTTCAGGGATTGAAACTATATGCACCCAGAAAGCTGGGTAGTGCAAGTGACTGGAAATCGACTAAAATCCCTTTCAGGGATTGAAACCTGTCACTTTATCGGGAAGTTTTGCATTCTCCCTGGAAATCGACTAAAATCCCTTTCAGGGATTGAAACTTCACTTTTATAACCTCCACCGGCAACGATGTTTGCAACTGGAAATCGACTAAAATCCCTTTCAGGGATTGAAACTTGCTACATCTGCTAATACATTAGAAGGTGCAGTAGACTGGAAATCGACTAAAATCCCTTTCAGGGATTGAAACAACCATGTATCTGCTAATAACAGATACATTTTAAGCTGGAAATCGACTAAAATCCCTTTCAGGGATTGAAACTTTTCATCAACCACTAAATAACTGAGAGCCACAATGTCAAGAGAAAATATAGCAACTATTGTTAAAATTTTAGAATCTCTACCTGATTCACAACAAGAAGGAATTATTGATCATTTACGAGAATACATTGCTGATTCTCAAGATGAATGGCAATGGAATCAATCTTTTGAGAAAACCCAAAGTAAACTGGTAGAAGCAGCTAGACAAGCAAAACAACAAATTGCTCAAGGACAAGCGCAGCCGATGGACTACGAGCAATTATGAAGTCTGCTACTTTACCGTCCTTTTGGTCAGAATATCATCTTCTTCCTTTAGAAATTCGCCAAGTTGCACGAAGTTTTTTTGGTTAAATTAGAGATTAGTTGACACTCCCCAGCCCTAAAGGGACGGGGATTCTTTAAGAGTCCATAATCTGAACCTTAAGGGCGTAGTCAAAGCGCCCCTACCAACTCCACTTAAATCAAATTCAAGTGTTGTCGCTACTTTTCTAAGTATGTTTGCAGCACCATTGCAATCAGCATTGATATACCAATTCTGAGCAGTTCTATACAAACCACGCTGTACCCGCTTGCCAGATTCTTTCCACCCTTCAGGTTTTTCGCCGAACTTAGGCAGATAGTCTCTATCAACAAACGAAGCTTTAGAAGTATAGCTCTCCTCAGTTTCTCGAAATTTAATGCCGTACTGTTCGCACAGTTGAGCAATCCTATCTTTGAGTTTTGCCGTGGGGAGCTGGAGAAACTTTTGATTAGTTTTAGAGCCCATGTTTGCACTATTTTTTTGACCAGTATTCCAGCCAAAGATAATTTTGCCGATGCTATTATCAAGGCAGTGGTTAATAACTTTTCTAGCCGCTTTGTTTACGGCATCTCGCATTTGGCGGTTACGCTTTTCAGTGAGCCTAGCAAGCTGATGGCTCCAGAAGCCTTGAGGCTGATTTGACCGAAGCATAGAGATTCGCTTATTGTACCATTGGTTTAAGGATTTTAAATGCAACCCATCGACAATAAAGCTAGTACCAACATTGCTCACGCAAGTCAACCAATTATTAATTCCATGATCGATGCCGAGAACTTTGTCAGGGCTAACATCAACTTTCGCTAATTCAAGCTTGTAGACAAGCTCAAGATAGAAACATCTATTTCTAGGAAGTATCCTATATTCCTTGATGGCAGAGTAGTCTAGGTTAGTTGGCATCGGCATATAGAAAGCATCTAGTCCAAACCATGCTTTAACTTTGTTCCCTAGCGGAAATCTAAGTATTCCATCTTTTAGCTTGACTGCTTGCGATGGGTAAGTTACTAGAGCAAGTCCACCTTGGCGATATTTAGGTAGTTTAGGACGTTCGACAATAGCTCCTTGACGATAGGCTTTAATAAGTCCCATAAAGGATTTGAACGACTCGGCGACAGTGGTTAAGGCTTGCTGTGCTACTTGAGATTGCAATGCTTTAAAGTGGGGATTGTTCCTCATTTCTTTATGCAGAGCGAACTTAGTAGCAATCTGACCAGCTTGAAAAAATAACTGCCTTGAATAATAAATACCGCAGTTGGTTAGCTTGGCAGATTCTGAGCAGACATATTCAAGTATTGCTCCCAGTTCCTGGCATGGGGTGATTAAGATTTGCTGGCATCCGTAGCTAGACATTCTTTTGATTCTCGATATATTGCTTAATTATTGAGATTGGCGCACCGCCGACAGTTGAGACAAAATAACTGTTAGTCCAAAGGGAGGGTAGACGGCTTTTTAACCAAGGAAACTCTTGGCGTAGAAGGCGAGATGACCGACCTTTCATATATCTAATTAATTTAGCTATACCAAACTGCGGATCGCACTCAACTAAGATATGAACGTGGTCTGGCATTATTTCCATTTCAATGAGATCGGCTTGAAATTCAACACTGACTTCTTCCAGTATTTCTTTGAGTCGAATATCTACGCCTTGTATAAGCACTTTGCGCCTATATTTGGGACACCAAACAATGTGATACTTACAGGAATAGACGATATTGTTGTTAGATTTGTATTTACCTGTCATATTTATATTATACAGCATTGAGCTATCTAATACAAAATATTAATATCTATAGGCGGCTAAAGCCGCCACCGCGTTCATCCCCATGCCTGAAGTCAGGGGCTTTCCGCTCGTTTCTTTGGTAAATGTGGAATGTCAATGGATTGTAGTAAACATCAATGACCCAAACACCAGAACAACAACGACTAGACCGTATCGAACGAATACTCGACAATATGGCGACTAACCTGATTAACGAACGGGATGCGCGTTTGGCCCAGAGAGAAGACTTAGAAGAGTTCTACCAGACGGTTCGCCGGTGGGCAGAATCCACAGATAGCGCTATCAACAGGCTGGTAGAAAACGCAGAAGCAGATAGAGCTGCCATTAGGGAGATGCAGGCTGAGGTCACCCAGGTTTGGCAGTACCTGCTTTCTCAGCGACCCAATGGCTCTAGCGGCGGTAGCTAAGCAATTCATGAACCATCTAAAATCCCTTTCAGGGATGGAAACTTGAAATTATGGTAATAACTCAGTTTGCTCTAGCACAAATAGTCGCCCAAGCTAGCTCTCTATCAGAACGTCTGAGGATCGAATCACTGACCCCTGATGTTACACAAGTTAACGAACCGCAGAGGGCCGATCGCATTCTGAAGCGTTGGTGTGATGTTGTGGCCCAAGGAAATTGGGAGAAGTTTCAGAAACGGTTGATGTGGGATGGTTTGGAACTGGCTCAAGTAAGTAGGGTTTTGCGATCGCATCCGACTGTAGGCGATCGCACTTTGCCAACATGGGCAGAAACCTTAAAGGAGATTATAGAAACCGCAGACTCGTTTGTCAATCACCAAGAAGAGAAAATAAATCAGCCATTACCCATTGACAAAAACAACCCTATACTATTTGCAGAAATTTTGCTCCCCGCCATCTTTGTTGCGCGGCAAAAACTATTAACTCGTCTCGGTTTTACCTCATTATCTCCAGAGAATCTCCCCTTAGAACTGCTTTCGGAATCAGCTTACCTAACTCTAGAACGCAGTTTACTCGATCAACTTATAAATCTCAGCGGCAAAACCCTTGAATATGAATTCACCCGTTCTCGTCCGCTAGGGCAAACTATTCTTAATGTTTTGGCACAATCATCAACAGATAAGGCTCAAATCAAAGTTCAGTATGAAGCTTTCGTGCAGAAACTTTTGCAAGATGGGCTATTGACTTTTTTCCAAACATATCCAGTACTAGGTCGATTAATGGCAGTCGCCATTGATTTTTGGGTGGAAACAACAGCCGCATTTTTGCAAAGCCTAAAAGCCGATCTCTTAGAAATTAAGCAAATATTTCAACCACAACAGAGGAACGAAGAAAAATTACGAATTACTAATGATGAATTGGGAAAAGTAATTGAAATTAAGTCTTCTCTCTCCGATCCTCACAATGGCGGCACAACCGTGATTGCGATTACCTTTGAGTGCGGACTGAAACTTGTTTACAAACCGAAAGACTTAGGTGCAGAAGCAGCTTATACAGAGTTTTTAGACTGGTGCAATCAGCAGGATATCCCTTTACAGTTCAAAGTTTTAAAAGTATGCGATCGCAAAACTTATGGTTGGGTTGAATATGTAGAACATCTACCCTGTGAAAATGAAGCAGCAGCACAACGTTTTTATCAACGAGCCGGAATGTTGCTGTGTCTGCTATATGCACTTAGAGTAGTTGATTGTCATAGAGAAAATCTAATTGCCACCGGCGAACATTTGGTGCTAATTGACATGGAAACTTTAATGCACCAAGAGGTAAATGCTATCACCGAATTACCAGAAGCAACAGCAGCAGAAACATCTGTAACCTTACAGTTTTCCGAATCCGTACTACGCACAGGATTATTACCGCGTTGGGAATTTGCCAAAAATAATCGCCTTGCCTACGATGTTAGCGCTCTCGGCGGTATTGACGAACAGTTAATAGCAAAAGAGCAAAATCAGGACAAAGTACCCAATACCCCAAATCCAGTCCCCACGAATGTTCCCACCTTAAATGGGATTCCCCTTTCGCCCAATGATTATCTCGACAAAATTGTGTCTGGTTTTGAACAAATGTATCGATTTTTAATCGATCGCCGAGAAGTTCTCCTAGCACAAGATAGTCCTTTGGCGGCGCTAAAAAATAAGCGATCGCGCTTTATTTTTCGGGCTACAAGGATTTATTGGACAATCTTACAAAAAATTCAATCTCCCAAATTTCTTCGGGATGGAGTCGATCGCAGCATCGAACTAGACATCTTATCTCGTGCTTTTCTAGTCGCTCCCAAAAAGCCTGATTCGTGGCCAATTTTTAATGCAGAATTGAAAGCTATGGAGCAGTTAGATATTCCCTATTTTGCCGCATATTTTAACAGCAATAACCTCACAATTGGTTTACAAAAACCAATCGAACATTACTTTCAAGAACCCAGTTATCAGCAAGTTTTAACTCAGATACAAACCTTGAATGAAAAAGATTTAGCTCAACAAATCGAGATTATAAAAGGCTCTTTTTATGCGAGGTTAGTGCCAAATAAAAAAAGCGATCGCATTACCAATATAGCTGACTTCGGACAAATTCAGCCCCTCAGCAGCCAACAATTACTAGGAGAAGCGACGCGCATTGCCACAGAAATTCAGAAACGGGCAATCTGGGGGAATGATGGTAGTGTAAAATGGATTAGCTTTGCCTATATTCCCAATGCCGAACGGTTTCAAATGATGCCTTTACCTGAAGATTTTTATAACGGTAATAGCGGTATTGCTCTATTTTTAGCTGCATTGGATTATGTCAAAGGCAATCACCAATTTCGGGATTTAATTTTAGGAGCTTTACAGTCAATTCGCAAATTTTTGCAAACCGCTGATTTTGAGTCTACCCGCCGATTTGTGCGCTGTGGAATTGGCGGTTCAACGGGGCTAGGTTCGATGATTTACGCATTAGTTAGAACAAGTCATTTCCTGGGAGAAGCGTCACTTTTAGAAGATGCTTTGGGAATTGCTAATCTGATTACCGCAGAACTAATTACAAGCGATCGACAATTTGATACTCTTGGCGGTTCCGCTGGTGCAATATTAGGATTATTGGCACTATATGCTGAAATAAAAGAGCCAAAAGTTTTAGAACGCGCTATAACCTGCGGTCAGCATTTGCTAGAGCATCAAATTAGCATTAATGGTGCTACGAAAGCTTGGAAAATTTTGGGTAAGAAGGCGTATACGGGTTTCTCTCACGGTGCGGCGGGTATTGCTTATGCGCTGCTGCGACTCTATGCTGTGACGCAAAACAAAGCTTATTTAGAAGCAGCTTATGAAGGCATTGCTTATGAGCGGAGCGTTTTTTCTAGTGTAGCTGCAAACTGGCCGGATTTACGAGATTTTGCTCAACAAAACGGTCAATCTGGGTTTATGGTGAGTTGGTGTCATGGCGCTGCTGGGATTGGTTTGGCGCGATTGGGCGGGTTGTCAATTTTAGCAACAGATGATATTTATCAAGATGTGGAAGTTGCTTTGCAGACTACGCAAAAGCATAGTTTACATGATGCGGACTGCGTATGCTGCGGTAACTTTGGTCGCATAGAGATGCTGTTAGTGGCTGCCGAAAAATTATCTCGTTCCGAATTACGAGAAGCTGCGGAAAAAAGAGCGGCTTGGGGAGTGCGTCGGGCAGAACAAGTAGGTGGATATCAGTTTCCTAATTTACCTAATTCTGTATTTAGTCCCAGTTTCTTTCAAGGAACATCTGGTATTGGCTACGAGTTGCTTCGGTTGGCGCATTCAGAAGTGCTACCTTCTCTATTGTTATGGGAATAGAAATCGATAATATTGCCAAAAACATTTTAGTGAAACCCTTGGATCTTGTCGTAAATAAAAAAAGCTTTTCAACAACCGCCAGGACATGGATTAATGCAGGTAATATTTGTAGTAGGAAGTGGGTCAATTTTTTCAGTGTTTAAATTCGCCCACCAGGCTTGCCTCACTTTTGTGTACAAATCCCGATCTTCAAATCCCTGAAATTGGACAATAGCCAAAATTTGCGGGTCTGCCTTCCTTCTTAACTCGCAGTTACTTTGTAATATTTCTTCTGGGCGAAGTTTTGGTAATACCCGAACATCTAAAATTGCCTTAACGGGTTCGCCAGAACCATCGGGCTTTTCTTTCATTCGCAAGTGTTTTTCTAAGATTAATATACCCCCAAAAGCCGTTTTTTCTGCTTCTGGATCGATCCAAGTAATTCCGTATTGACAAGTAGGTTCGCCCAAACATTTACCTATTTTGTACCAACTTGGCAGGGATTGAGAACTGGAAGTAGGCTGAAGTCTTTGTTCGACTAATTGCACGTAGATAGCAAGGGCTTTACTTTTATAAGCATTTGAGGGATTTCTCTGTTGGGTAAATAAATTAGCAGATCTTTGCAAATCTGCGATCGCGCCTCGGTAATCTTCTCTCTGGGCCTTGCTTATACCTTGATTATAAAAGTCTTCGGCCCTAGTTTGGGCTACTTGTTGGGCATAAGGTGCGGTAGTAATTCCGCCCACTAATATTGCAATTCCTAAAATTGAGCTTCCTCGTTGTAAATAATTCATGATTTTAGACTTTGTACTTTTTGTTAACTTTTTTACTGGACTGGCACTTAGAGTGCAAGCGGTCAGTTGTCAGTTGTCAGTGGTAAAAATCAAGATCTCCAGAGCAATCATTGGCAATTTTTAGTGGTGAGTTATTTCCGCCATCCTGCACTAGCCCCTATTCTATCTAATCACCATTGGGGTTGTGAAGCCAACAATGCTGTTGCTGCTTCGTTATGGAGTGGCTTAGAAAAGAAATAGCCCTGTCCGTATTCGCATTCGAGTGTGCGAAGTTTTTCCATTTGTGGTGCTGTTTCTACTCCTTCGGCAACTACGTCCATGCCTAAGTTATGACTGAGCATGACAATAGTTTGGACAATCGCAGCATTTTCGCTAGTATTATCCATGCGGCTGACAAAGGAACGATCTACTTTCAATGTATCTACAGGAAAGCGGTGTAGATAACTCAAAGATGAATAACCAGTACCAAAGTCGTCGATGCTAAATCGCAGGTTTAAAGCTTTGAGGCGCAACATGATGGCAATGGTGGATTCAACATCGTTCATTGCCATACTTTCTGTGATCTCTAGTTTCACACTATTACCGTCCAGTCCTGTTTCCTTGATAATTTTTTCAATTTGTTCGGCTAAATCCGGTTGGGAAAACTGTTGACCGGAAAGGTTAACGCTCATCATTAGAGGTGGGTGCATGGGAAATTGTTTTTGCCAAATACCCAACTGACGGCAAGATTGCTGTAATATCCACTTACCGAGGGGTATGATCGATCCGGTTTCTTCCGCCACTGGAATAAACTCTGCTGGGGAAATGAATTTGCCTTCGGGGGATTGCCAGCGCATCAGTGCTTCAAAACCTGCTATCTTACCTGTTGTTAGGGATACGATCGGCTGATAGTGGACTAGAAATTCGTGGCTATTTCCCTGTGTCATTGAAGCAACCGCCCGACGCAAGTCAGTTTCCAACTGCAATCGCGTGACTATTTGGGTGTGCATACCCGTAGAGAAAATTTCATAGCGTGCTTTGCCTAATGCTTTGGCGCGATACATGGCTGTGTGGGCATCTCGCAGCAGTTCTTCTGGTTGGTAGTAACGATCGATCTGATTAAAAGCAAGGCCAAAGCTGGCAGTTGTAAAGATTTCTTGCCCTTTTAAGTTAAATGGCAAAGTCAGTTGCTTTTGCAATCGGTCAGCTACAAGAATTGCCTGATTGACATCGGTAATGGTTTCAAGCAGGATGGCAAATTCGTCTCCCCCAATCCGCGCTACTGTATCTGTAGAACGCAGAGATGCTTTTAACCTTTGGGTGACGGCAAGTAACATTCGATCGCCAAATTGATGTCCGAGACTTTCATTGACAAACTTAAAGCGGTCAAGATCCAGAAAGATAACGGCTAATAAAAACTTATCGTCCTGTTTGGTGCGACCAATTGCTTTGTCAACTTTCTTGAGGAATAAAGTTCGGTTTGGCAAACCCGTTAAGGAATCGTAAAAAGCATGATGAAATAACTGATAAGTCACCATACTGCCGCCTGTGATTACTAATGCCAGTGCAGGCGCTATGAAGGGCACCCATCCTGCCTGTAGAAAACAAGCGAAGCAAATTCCAAATAATCCTGCTATGGCTACAGTTCCGGCTATTCCCAGGGATAAGGGATGCCGAAGACGCCACGCCAGCATTCCCCCTACCAGCGACCAACCCCACACCCATAAGGCTTCAGCCCATTGGGGCCAAAACCAAAACAGAGGTTTAGCATCTAGTACGGCGCTCAGGATTTGGCTTACCATCTGAGCATGGACTAACACGCCGGGTGTCAGGGCTTTTTTGCGATCGGCTGGATTGTAGGGAGTGAAGAACAAATCTTTTCCACTCGGTGCTGTGGTGCCGATCAGCACTACTTTGTCTTTCACTAAATTGCGATCGATCTCGCCGTTCAAAACTTGTGTCAGGGTAACCTGGGGCGCTACTTTCCTACGCGGATAGTTTACCAGTATTTGGTAACCTTGGGCATCAATATTTTGATACCCGCCTGAATTGGCATCCAAGGCTATAAATGCTGTTTGGCCCAATTGCAGAGCGTTACGATTAGCTCTAAAGCCAATATTGGCATCTTTCAAATAGCTGAGGCTCAACCGTAGAGAAAATGAATAAAGTTTTTCAGTTTGTGTAGAGGTATACATAAAATTCCGGCGTATTACTCCATCCGGATCGAGAACAAAGTCATTAAAACCAATTCGTTCTTTTGGAATTCCGGGAGGCGCTGGGACACCTGTACCATCGGTATCGCCCAGCTTGTAGATGGCGATCGCATTTGGCGCTTGAAGTTGCTTAACCAACTCTGCATGACCGGGTGGGCGGGGTAAATCGCGATGTATATCTAAACCAATGACTTTAGGTTGATAAGATTGTAGCTTTGATAACAGTCTAGCGATAGTGCGATCGGAAAGAGGCCATTGTTTTTGGGCTTGGATATCTGCTTCTGTAACTTCGACTACCAAAATTCGCGGATCTGGCGGGTCTTCCGGTTTTAACTGGGTCATGCGATCGAATTCCATCAGTTCCAGAGGTTGCAAAACCTCAAGTTGCCTAACTCCTAGCACCAAACCCGAAACCAGTATGCTGCTAATCAAAACTGGTTGTTGCAAGACGAGGGCTGCTATCTGGCCGAGTTTAGCTCTAATACGCTGGTTTCTCTTGATCATTGGAGGCAACAGCCAATTAAATTTCCAAAAAAGCTTAGCTGTCATAAAAGAAAGTGGTAGAATGGAAACCCTGCGGCTTTAGCCCAGGGACGAACACGACACAAGCACTTTTAAGTACCTGCCCATGAGGGGAGAGTAGGAAGAAGTGCAGTTCCTACTCTCGCCAGTTCATAGTCAGAAACGCCTACACTGCACTGTGCTTCAGGCGGGGTTGCTGACAAAAATGCAGTATTATAGCTAGGGACTAGGGGCTAGGGGCTAGGGACTAGGGAAGAGGGAAGAGGGAAGAGGTTACTCCGTAAGGGATTATGGACTTCATGTAACAGTTGGAGTTGGCTTAATCGCCCTGGCGGTTGCTATAACTACTACTAAACATAGCTGTGAACTACCCACACTAAATCGAAGCGATTATAGTGTGGGCTTCTAACATCACAGAGGAATGCCTCAGAACAGACTTGCGTCCAATATGAGGTCTTACTTCCCCTCCGTTAGCAGAAACGGCTGTTCCATCCGTCTGTAGTATCCTGATGCCCTCCGCTCTAATGTTGATTGCGGCGTTTCCATCACGGTCGTGACGAGTACCGCAATTAGGACAAGTCCACTCCCTAATATTAAGCGGTAACTTATCAATCTGGTAATAGCAATTAGAGCAGAGCTTAGAACTGGGAAACCAACGGTCAATTTCAACCAACTTGCCACCTTTTTTCTCTAGCTTGTAAGCTAGGAAATTGACAAAGGTTCCCCATCCCACATCAGATATGGCTTTAGCTAAATTGTGATTGCGTACCATGCCTTTGACATTAAGATTCTCTACTACGACAACTTGGTTTTCATTGACGAGCTTTCGGGAAAGCTTATGTAGAAAATCCTGGCGGGATTTAGCTACCCGTTCGTACAATGCGGCTACAGT
>NZ_JAIQZN010000041.1:58470-58952 GCF_023333585.1 Argonema antarcticum A004/B2 | reverse complement strand
ACCACAGGCACATCTGATATAGATGTACAACTTGCTAATGGCACAGCAACAGGCGGCACAGATTTCACCGCCACCACTCAAACCATCAGCTTTACTGCCAATGAAACTAGCAAAACTGTCACAGTTCCTATTACTGACGATAGTTTATTTGAAGGGAACGAAAATCTAAATCTCACGTTAGTTAATCCTAGTGCTGGGACAAACATAGGTAGTCAAAATACTGCCAATCTGACAATTGTTGATAATGACAGTCCCGCCACGGTTGCCTTTTCGCAAGCGAACTATCAAGTCAACGAAAATGGCACAGTGGTAGGTGTTGCCGTCACGATTAATCGTACTGGGGATACATCGGGTACATCTAATATAGATGTCCAACTTGGTAACGGTACAGCTACAGGCGGTTCTGATTTCACCGCCACCACTCAAACCATCAGCTTTACTGCCAATGAAACTAGCAAAACTGTCACAGTTCCTATTACTGA
>NZ_JAIQZN010000041.1:25334-58370 GCF_023333585.1 Argonema antarcticum A004/B2 | reverse complement strand
GAAAATGGCACAGTGGTAGGTGTTGCCGTCACGATTAATCGTACTGGGGATACATCGGGTACATCTAATATAGATGTACAACTTGCTAATGGCACAGCAACAGGCGGCACAGATTTTACCGCCACCACACAAACCATCAACTTTGGTGCGAACGAGACTAGCAAAACTGTCACAGTTCCTATTATCGAAGATAGCCTAGTTGAAGGGAATGAAAACCTTACTCTCACGTTAGTTAATCCGAGTACTAATACTAGCATCGGTACTCAAAAAGCAGCCACTCTAGAAATTATCGATAATGATAATTTCCCCACTGTTTCGATCGGCGATATCGTTGTCTCTGAAGGTAATAGCGGCACGACTCCTGCTAACTTTACCTTGACTCTGAGTGCTACGTCTAATCAAAGTGTTACTGTTTTATACGCTACTGCTGACGGTACGGCTACGATTGCCGATAATGATTATAGTCAGATTTCTTCAGGGTCGATCGCATTCAATCCCGGCGAAACCAGCAAAACCATTAGCGTTGGCGTCAAAGCTGACATTAAAGTAGAAAACAACGAAAACTTCTTTGTTAATTTAATTGGTGTTACCAACGCCACTATTGCTGATAACCAAGGTGTGGGAACTATCATCAATGATGATACCGAGGAAGATTGCTTTTGCGAACAACTTGTTCATCCTAATTTAGATACCTTCTTCGATGAGGGAAAAGAAGGTTATTCTTTAGCACAACTTAATCAAACTAGCAATACGTTTTCTGGCACAGAAAGCGACGATAACCTTATCGGCACTGATGTTAATGATGCGCTAAACGGTTTGGGTGGGAATGATTTTATTGAAGGAAAAGCAGGCAGCGACAACCTTTACGGCCACAATGGTAAAGATACCATTTTTGGTAACACTTCCAGCTCCGATCCGGGAAGCGATCGCGATTGGATTTCCGGTAACGAAGGCGATGACATCCTCAACGGCAATGAGGGTAACGATGTAATTAACGGCAATCAGGGTAACGATACTGTCCGAGGCGGCAAAGGCAACGATATTGCGCGTGGGGGTCAAGAAAATGACCAGATGTGGGGGGACAGTGGCGATGATACCCTCATGGGTGATAAAGGTAACGATACCATTTTTGGTGGTGTCAGCGATGCAGATATCGGCGATGCTAACGGACGCGACTTGATATTAGGCGGTAGCGGCGATGATTTCCTCAACGGTAATGAAGGGGATGATACGGTTTGTGGGGATGAAGGCAATGATACGGTACGAGGCGGTAAGGATGATGATATCGTTTTTGGCGATGCTGGCAACGATATGCTGTTTGGCGATTTAGGTAATGACAGTCTCTGCGGTGAGGATGGTGACGATACCATCTATGGAGGCAATGGTAGTGATGTTCCCATTGGTAGTGTTGCTGAAAAAGATTGTTTGTGTGGAGGAATTGGCAACGATTTGCTGTTTGGCAATGAAGGTGAGGATAAGATAAATGGTGATGAGGGAGATGATACTCTTTTCGGTGGTAAAGATAACGACACTCTTACAGGTGGCGCTGGAAATGATTGGCTGAGTGGAGATTTAGGTAATGATATGCTGAGGGGTGGAAAAGGAAGCGATCGCTTTGTCTTATCAGCAGGAAAAGGCACTGACATTATCCTCGATTTTGAAGATAACATTGACTTACTCGAATTACGCGGTAATCTAAGTTTTGCACAATTGACAATTAACCAAGGTAGTGATGGAACTTTAATTAGCATTACTGACACTAGCGAACTTTTAGCCACTCTCAAAGGAGTGCCAGTGAATCTCATCACTCAGCCGGATTTTGTTCTAGTTAACTAATTCATACCAAATCAGGGTTGGTTACCCCTTTAATTTTTGGCCTAAGCATTGTAGAGACGTTTCATGAAACGTCTCTACAGCCGATCGCCATAAAGGGGGTAATCGTTGCGGAATGTGGGATCGAAGATTGTTGGCGGTTCATAGTTCATTGTTCGCCAACAGTTAAAAAGATGCAGGAGAAGAAGGAAGAGTCACTGCGATCGTTGTGCCGACACCAACTTCACTCTCTACTGTAATGCTACCGTCGTGTAATTCCACACACTTTTTCACAACAGTTAATCCCAGTCCAGAACCGGGGATAGTGCCAACATTTTTGCCGCGATGGAATGGCTCAAACATATATTTTTGGTCTTTTGGTATAATGCCAATGCCGCGATCGCTAATTCGGAAAATAACCATTCCCTCTTGGCTTCCTTCTGCTGGTTCACAAACTAGGGCAAAATCAATATTACCCCCCTGCGGTGAATACTTAATCGCATTTGATAGTAAATTTTCGAGCGTTGTTCGCAGCAGTTTTTCGTCTAGGCAAGCATTTTTACATTTACCTTGACTGTTAAAAGTAATTGTATGCTTGCTACCAGTTGCAAGCTGTATTTTGGCGATCGCATCGCGGCAAATTTTTTGTAGATCGACAACTTTGGGATTAAACTCTAGCTTTCCGGCTTCGGCTCTATTGATTGTTAAAATATCATCTAATAACTGAGTCATCGTTTTAGCAGATGCCTGAATTCGCTGAATGTTCCTCAGCCTTTTTTCTTTCGGTAATTCTTCGTTGGCATTTTCCAGCAGTTGAGCAGAAATTAAGATGGTGCTGAGGGGAGTGCGAAAATCGTGAGAAGCCATAGTAAAAAAGCGACTCTGTAATTGGCTGATTTCTTTATCTCTTTCCAGATCCAGACCCGTCTCTTCTGCCTGCTTGCGATCGGTGATGTCTATGCCTGTGCCAAGAATTTGTTCGGGTGTACCATCAGCATTTCTGGTAAAGACAAGATCCCAAGTGTGAAGCCATCGCCATTCACCGTGGACGTTTTTTAAGAGCAATTCGTGTTCCAATACTTCACCATCTTTAGCTCTGTCAAATCGTTCTTTGATTTCGGCAAGCTTAGGCAAACATTCTGGGTGAAAAATTTCTGTAAAAAACGTCGCTCCCATTGCTTGAATTTCCGATGGTGTATAGCCAAAACAAGTATAAGCTTGGCGATTTATGTAGAGGTTGCGTTTTTGCTTTAGATCGAAGATGTAAATCAAATTGGGGGTTGTGTCAGCAATCTGGTGAATCAAACGCTTTCTTTTCCGCAGCACTAACTCGGCTTGCTTGCGATCGGTGATATCCCGCACCAACCAACCCAAAGCGACTGGTTTGCCTTCGCGATCGCGAATAACACTCACCCGCAGGGTAGCGTTAATCAGTTCGTCATCACAGGGCTGTAGCAGCACATCCCACTCTTGTACCGCGCTGCTTTGGCGCAATCGCCTAGTCAGTTTGGAGTGAAACAGGCGACGCTGCTGTTCGGCGACGAAAATTACCAGCGGTTTACCCACCAAAAACTGCTGGGACACATTCAGTAGAGTGGCAGCGGCGCGGTTGGCTTCCTGAATTACCCCTTGTACATCTGTCACCAGGTAGCCGTCTGGTGCCAGATCGAATAACTCCTTATAGTACTGGCGTTCTGCTTCTGCTGCCTTACAAGCAGCCAGTTCCTCTTTTAAGGGGATGCAATCATAAGTAGTTGGTTGGGAGGAAGAGTCTTTCTTGTCCTCCTTGTCCCTTTTGACTTTTGCCTTTTCTTGGGCCACCCGTAGTGCTGACAAGGTGGTCTGACATTGCTCGCAGGCTGTTTTGACAACCTCCAACTTTTCGGGAATCGCAGACATCTCTACCTCTTTCTGTATTTCACCGAGCATGGCGCTACTCTCATCTCTGACTTAGTTTTCTGTTGATGAACCCTCTGGGGCCGGAACTTTTTGCCACGCCTGCTCAAAACCTCATTATTAAGCGCAAGTTTATCGATTTTTTAAGTAAAGCAGATTTTTGATTTTAATGTGGTATACCGTGAAGCGATCGTGCCCATTCCACTATGAAAATGCCTAAGTCGGGTTTCAGGCTACCAGTTATCGCCGGGACAGTGGAACCCTTGCCCCTGCCCCCTTGCCCCCTCCCCGCAACAGGGAGGGGAGTATTTCTCCCCCCTCTCCGAGGTCGGAGAGGGGGGTTAGGGGGTGAGGTTTGTCGCGTTTCATACATTTTCTTAATATTTGTCAAAAGCTGTAATAATTTAATGAAAGGGCAAATTTCCCTGCTTACCCTAAACGAGATTAGCGGTAAGTACATGGCGATTTTCCTAAAATAACTGTTTTTTTTAATAGGCATCACCCTCAAAAAAAGGGTCTGAGGCTACTTGTTTTTGTCCAAACATTGTTTAATCAGAGACCAGATTGTTTTAAATCATTCTGCCCTAAAGCAGATATTCAGTTTGTAGTTTTTGCATCCGTTCACTTTTAAGATAGAAAGATATCTCCACTATGAGAATGCTCCTAGTCGAAGATAATTTGTTGGTTGCTGAAGCCTTATCAGAAGCCCTGACAGACCAGCGTTATGTAGTTGATGTTGTCCATGATGGAGAAGCCGCTTGGCATCAGGTCAAAACTCTTTGCTATGACTTGATTCTGTTGGATGTGATGCTTCCAGACCTGGATGGCCTTAGCCTTTGCAAACGACTGCGATGTCATGGTTATAGCCTACCTATTATCATGATTACTGCCCTCGACACTAGCACTGATAAAGTCAACGGTCTGGATGCCGGAGCGGATGATTATATTGTCAAACCGGTTGACCTACAAGAATTATTTGCGCGGATTCGCGCCTCCCTGCGACGGGGATTTTCTTCTTTACCTCCAGTTCTGGGGTGGGGAAGTCTGCGTCTTGACCCCAGTACCTATGAAGTCGCTTATGAAGACCAATTCCTGCATTTGACCCCCAAAGAATACAGCCTCCTAGAGCTTCTTCTCCGCAACGGTCGGCGGGTATTGCCCCCCAGTGTGATTATCGAACGAATTTGGTCTCTTGAGGCTCCCCCCGAAGAGAGTACTGTTAAAGCTCACATCAAAAGCTTACGCCAAAAATTCAGGTCTGTAGGAGCGCCAAAAGATTTGATTGAGACAGTCCACGGTGTCGGTTATCGCCTCAAACAAATCTCTTGAAAGATTTGGTATGTTGTTGCGCTTCATAGCTCTTTAAAGAACGCTGAAGCGCAACAACATACCTGACATATCACAGCTTAGTGGCACTTTCTAACATTTGGATAGTGCCAGCGCTGGCATCAATTTCAGCTTCCACACCGATCGGCAAGGTAAATTTATCTGGAATGTGACCGATCGCTGAACCGTACCAAGCGGGAATTCCCAAAGGAAGTATGTGTTCTCTCAGAACTTGGTTTAATGTCAGCGACTTCTCTGGATTTTTTGGATTGCAATCGGTGCATTGCCCAAAAATAAAGCCAGCAATTTGGTCAAGAATTCCCGCCAGTTTTAATTGAGTCAACATTCGGTCAACTCGGTAAACTTCCTCCTCAACTTCTTCCACAAATAAGATAGTTTTTTTCCAGTCAGGTAGGTAAGGAGAACCCACCATCGCCGCCAACACAGACAAATTGCCACCCACTAATTTACCTTTAGCTTTTCCGGGAGTAATGGTTTCCACAAGGACTGCGGTTGGTTTAAGACAATCCCGCACGAACAGCTTTTCTTCTGAGGTTGAGGGATTTTGCATCGTGACGGCTTCGCCATTAAACAGAATCCGCTTCACGTAATTTACTGTAAACTGATTCCAGGTGGATGTTCCCACTGGGCCGTGAAACGTGACGATACCACTTTTGGCGTAAATTGCTAACAACAGGGAAGTAATATCGCTGTAGCCCATAATAATTTTGGGATTATTTCGGATTAATTTATAATCCAATAATGGTAAAATGCGATTGCAGCCCCAACCGCCGCGTCCGGCGATAATTGCCTTAACTGATGAATCGGCAAACATCGCGTTGACATCAGCGGCCCGATCGATATCTTTGCCTGCAAGATAACCGTAGCGATCGAGAAGATGCGCTCCCAATTTGAACTTTAAACCTAAATCTGTCAGAGTTTGTTTAACTTCTTCAATATCTTCGGGAGGGGTGGGACTAGCGGGGTTGATCAATCCGACTGTATCGCCTACTTTGAGGTTGGGTGGTTTAATAATTGGTGATGGGGATGATTTAGCTTGGGCAATTTGCGGCAATTGGGCGGTTAATGCTGCGATGCTAAAAGCTGTGAGAAATTGGCGACGATTTAAGGTCATGTATAGATGATAGTTTCTAGTAAAGTTTTCAGGATTTTGTAACCATATTTATCAGCTTGTTCAACAGGAATGATAGTGTTATTATTAGTCAGTGGGAGGATGCCAACCACTGATTGTCCAACGTCTCCTAGCTGCAACTATAACTGGGTTATTCATTCGCAGACGCACAATTGTAGCCCGACCAATAGCAGTTATACCTTCAACCCTTGTGCTGTCGGGACTCCAGGCAAAATGATCGGACCATATTTGCGTGCGTGGGTTGAAAAGAGGTACAGTTTCTCCTGTCACGGGGTCTACAGTTTCGGTTGCATCGCCCTTAAATTCATTACACGAACGACAGGCTAAACAAACATTCTCAAAAGTTGTTTCACCACCTTTAGAAATAGGCTGAATATGGTCGTAAGTCATGGCAATGCCGCTATTGGCTTCACTGGTTAAACAATAGCAGCAACGCCTGCGATCGGTTTGTGTAATTTGATTTCTTAAACTTTCAGTGATGTATGTAGACATGAGCGCTTATGGGGTTGGCACGGTATGTCCTCGCCAGCGGAGTAATACTGCTGCTTGAGCTTTACGTAACATGAAACGGTCAGCCTCATGCCGCAGTGCCATCAGTTCTAAGCGTTCCACCTCTGTCAGCGTACTGTTAGAATTAGCTTGCAACAGGGTGTTGTATCGCTCTATTTCTGCTGCTGTTTTGCGGCTATTTAGAATCTGCCATAGGGTATTGTCGTCTAGTTTGTCCAAGGCGGAAAGGTCAGCCTGAAATTCCTCTGGCACATCATCCCATTCTGGGGGGCTACCTACTTGTAAAGCATGGAGGATGATTTCTTCAAGAGGTCGCTGGGTAGCACTGGCAGTATTGACCAAGCGTTGATAAAGTGTTTCTGGAATTTTAAGTGTAACGGTTTCTACTTGCATATTTATTACCTCCACAAACGCGATAGATTCAGATCGGGAATAAAATTCCCGATCTGAATTTAGCTGCAAGATAGCAGATGCGATCGCACTCCTAGCATACCCCAAAGACGCCGGGTTACTGTTCCCGTCTACACCAATCCAGATTCCGACCGATTAGCAACTCTGTCATCTTGGCATGATGGGTATTTCTCATCGCCACAGTCTGCGTATCAAATCCGTGTTTATGTGCCAGTTGCCGCACCTCTTCGGTATTATCATAGGTCATCAGGAAATCACCTGCGATCGCACTCACCACTCTAAACAATTCTTCATGGTCAATCTCGGAATAATTATATAGCCGACTCCCAGCCTTTTTCCCCGCTGCTGTATATGGCGGATCGATAAAAAATACCATATCAGTACGATGAGCATTTGCCTTTAAAACTTCCATCCCATCGCCTTCGATAAAAGTGATGCGTGAGCGCTTTTCTTTAATTTCCAGAATCCGCTTTTTCAGCGTTTCTGGATACCAGCGCGACCCCAGTCCTTTTCCATTCTCTCCACTTTTCAGCATCCCTGCACCCGCTGCCAAAATACCACCGCGATTAATGCGGTTTTTTAAGATAGTGCTAAATGCCTTCTCTTGGATTAAAATACTATTTTTTGATAACACTGCTTTAACAGATGCTTCGCATAAAGTGAATGTAAAAATTTTGTTTGCCAGCCACTCACCATCACCGTTAATAATAGTATGCCAAACAGCCGCAACTTCCTCATCTATTTCCACCATCTTAACATGATTTGCCAAATCTTCAAAAGCAACGGTGAGGCTGACAATACCACCACCAGCAAAAGGCTCAATAAACTCAGATGGTCGCGTTAGCAAACTGGCTAGCCATTGCCTAATTCGGGGTACAAGCCATGTTTTACCACCTGGATATCGGAAAGGACTGCGCTGGGCAACTGACGAAACATTGGTAATTCGATCGAGGTGGTTATTTTCAAAGAGGGATAGTTGTCGCATAGGTTGTTTGGAGGGAATCCAAAGACCTCTGCGAGGGGGTGCTTCGGCATTAGCGTTTTTTCTCATCTACTCACTTCACTACAGTTTACTGCTTTTTTCACTTTAGTAATCACCGTTTCTACATATTATTCTCTACTCAATATCGACAAAAACTGTGACAGCAGCAACAGCAATTAGCATTTCATCATTTTTATCATTGAGGGAGGCAATTGCCCGACCCTGAACTATCATACCGCCTTGCTCAATGGTGAGCGTTTTGCGCCCAAAAGGTAGCACAGCTAATACTTCTGCTTCTCGTACTTGTTCTGGGTAAGGTACTGCTACTTGTACTTCGACAATCATTAAATCTGGATCGCTTAAACCAGCGACTTCCCAGACACCAGGTAGGGCGTTGTGTGCGATCGCATTTCTTACAGCCCTTGCTGCGGCGACAGTCGGTTCCTGTCCGTGCTGATCTATTCCCATGCCCATCTCGATAATCAAGCGTTTGCGAGCCACAGCAACCTCTTTATTGTTTTAATCTAACTTAATCGGGCTGTACATTCTAGTATCAACCTTTGATTAACCAAAGCGTAGGGCTGAATTGACAGTGCTTGTCGAAAAGCTTGGATAGCTGTGCGATACTCTCCCAGTGCAGCATAGGACAACCCCATACCATGCAGTGCGCCAAAGTGAACCGGGTTTAGCTCGATCACCACCTTACAGTCTTCGATCGCCTTTTTATACTCCCCTATTGTGTAGTAGAGAACGGCTCGTCGATTCCAAGCTTCTGCGAAGTCAGGTATATCGGAGATAAGTTCTGTGAGTACGGTTTCAGCCTGGGAAACTTCTCCCGCCTCTAACAATATCTGAGCGCGTCGAAGCAGTTCAAAACCCATCATTCCCTTTTGGTGGAACCAAATGCGCCACAGTTCTGATGTGGCCCGATCGCGGCTAGTCTCATCAGGGTTTTTCAACTCTTCCAGTAACTGATTGATAGAGGGTTCACTCATAAATTTTGTTAATTAAAAAGTAGCTAGTAAAGTAAAAATTAAAAAGTTAAAAATAAAGATTCGATCTTTATTTTTAACTTTTGACCTTTTTTAAGGCCAAATATTCCGCCAAAAAGGTTGCGGCTGTTGCTGACTTTGAGTAACAGGTAATTTTCTGCGAATCTCATTAATATTCCATCCCGTCAGCTTAGCTAAAGTCTGCGCCTCCTGTTCAAATCTTGTCGCCAAAGCTCTTTTATATTGTTGTCCTGCTTCACAGTTAGTATCGCCTTCAAAAGGATGACGCAGAATATATCGACCCTGGAAGTTTTGGCGATTTGAAGTTTCTTGAAACATCAAATCTTCGGGGAATTTATCGCGGGTATAGCGGACATGGAGACGGGTGATAAAAACATTGCTGGATTGGGATGGCGTTAGCCAAAAGACTCCGGCTTTACGCAGTTCTTCTTGATTGAGTGGTTCGGCTGAACAGGGGTCGCAATTACTCATATCCCAAGCATATTCGAGAAAGGCTACTTTTTTGCCTTCTTGCGTGTGTGCTGTCGCGAACATGGATTTGTAGAAGTCGCCAAATTGGCTATTGACAAATACTGGTATTTCTGCGTCTGAAGGGACTTTTACTGTCCGGTAATTGGTAAGTTCTGCTTGTCCTTTGGGGGATAATACATAAACAAGTAAGTCTTGTTCGCTGATAGCATTGATTGTGCCAAGACGAATCGGTAACATAAATCGGGCTGATTCGTAGGCTATTTGTAATGGTCGTAAATATTGATAACCGGATTTTTGAAATTGTGCGAGATTGACTTTGGCAACGAAGAATTTTAAGTTTTGGCGGATGTAGGGTTGTAGTAGTTGATTAGCACCGGCTGGAATTTTGTAGCCGTTGCGGATCAGCCATGTTTGCAAACCGTTTGATTCTGTGGCGCTGAGGATAAGAATGTCGTATTCTCCTACGGAAAAGCGAGATTCTATGGTGACGCCTAAAGCGCGATCGCTTCCCACAGACCTTCTTGGGGCTGCTAGTGACATTGGGTTTGCATTTGTCCCAAATGGCGCAGGACGATCGCGATAAACCGCACAAGGATTTGGATCGAAATATTCTACTAATCGAGGCGCACTAAAAGCATCTAATCTTTCGATAATTTGGGGTTCGGCAACGCGCACTTGTTCTTGCTGTAAAACTACAGGAACAGGAACAACGAGTGCAAAATCTTTGACATCTCCTTGATAGTCATTTGCCATCGTTAAGATAGTGCGACTACCATCACGGGCAATAACGACTTGAGAGGCTTTGTTATAAAGTTTGGTATCTGCTTTGGCGACATAAAAACCGCAAAATGCCCATGCGTTAGGGGCAAAGCAAATCAAGGCTAGGAAAGATAAAATTAATGCGATCGCATTCTGCAAAATTTTCATTGTAAATCCCTTTCAAACATTAAACTACTGTGATTTTGACAGCCTCTGCTGAATCGGAAGCAGCTATTTTTATAAAAGCATTGACATCCTCCTCCTTCGTGTTAAAAGCCGTCACCAAACGCAAAGTTGTCGAATCTTCTCCATCCCAACGGTAAAATTGGAAGCCTTCAGCCAAAAGTTTTTGAATGACTGCTTCCGGCAGTTGAATAAAAATTTCATTTATTTCAACCGGATGACAAAGCTTTACTCCTGGCAACGAAGTAAGTCCATCTGCTAACTTAGCCGCCATTTTGTTAGCGTGTATAGCATTTTTAAGCCACAAATTATCTGTAATGTAAGCTTCTAGTTGCGCCGATAAAAAACGCATCTTTGAAAACAGATGCCCGCTGCGCTTCCGACGAAACGCGAATGTTTCTGCCAATTCGCGTTTAAAAAACACAACAGCTTCAGCTGCCATAGCACCATTTTTGGTAGCACCGAACGACAGGACATCGACACCAGAACCCCAGGTGATATCTGCGGGTTTGCAACCCAAACTAACTACAGCATTGGCAAACCTAGCACCATCCATGTGTAAGCTGAGATTATGTGTGCGAGTAACACCAGCAATTCGCTGAATTTCATCAACTTTATACACTGTTCCAGCTTCAGTCGCCTGAGTAATGCTAACTGCGGCTGGTTGTACGTGATGGACGACACCAGCACCTGCTTTTTTAAGTGCTATTGCCAAGTCATCGGCAGAAATTTTACCGTGAGAACCAGGTAATGTTACCAGTTTTGCACCACCTGTGTAAAATTCTGGTGCGCCACATTCATCGAGGTTAATATGAGATTCGGCATGGCAGTAAATGGCACCAAAAGGTGGTGTCATAACTGATAAAGCGAGGGCGTTAGCAGCCGAACCTGTTGCTACCGGAAAAACCGTAACGTCAGTCTCGAATAATTCCGAAAATTTAACTTCTAGTTGCTGGGTGTATTCATCATTGCCATAAGATATGGCTGTACTGTCATTGGCGGCAACTAATGCTGCCATAATTTCCGGTGCAACGCCGGTTACGTTATCGCTACTGAAGTTCATCATTTACCTTGCGATCGTTTTAATTATGCCATTAGTCATTAGTAATTTTGCCCTCGATTGGCGACCTTTATACCAAAAAAGACGAATGACTAATGACTTATGACTAATTCGTCGAAGTTTACCAGTCAATCGGTTGGCGATCGCGGAAAAATCCGTTTGTGGGGCCATCGTCAGCCAGAGTTGCCAACCACACAATTGTATCAACCCCTTGGTCTATTGTCCGGGGAGCATTTGGGCCACCCATATCAGTTTTTACCCAACCAGGGCAAACTGAATTAACCAAAATATTTGTGCCTTTTAACTCGTTAGCAAGCATCCGCGTCACTACATTCAAAGCTGTTTTGGAAATCCGATATCCGGGGTAAGTAGTACTCATTTCATCCATTCCAGACAATTGACCTATGCCAGAAGATACGTTCACAACTCGCCCGTAGTTATGTTCTTTCATCAACGGAATCAACGCCTGACAAAGCAGCAATGGCCCGTATACATTCGTCTCCATTGTTTCGCGTAAAGTACTAATCTTGGCGTTAAAGACACTCCCCTGTGGATGTTCTAGAGGATCTTTGGCTATTCCCGCGTTGTTCACCAAGATATCTAATTTCTCAAATTCATTGCGAATAAACTGGGCAAGATGCTCAATGCTGTCGGCACTGGTGACATCAAGCGGGTAAAATTTAACATCCAATCCTTCAGCTTGCAATTTTTCAGCAGCCGTTTTACCCTTTTGTTCGTCGCGACTGGCGAGAATAACCTGAATTCCTTGTTGTGCTAGTTTACGACAAGTTTCAAACCCCAGTCCGCGATTGGCACCAGTGACATCTGCTATTTTTTTTGTTTCGAGCATTTGTTTTCTCCTATTAGCAATCATTTAATTATGACAACAAGGCTGAAGATGAAAACTTAATAATTTTTAATATATTTTTCTTAAAAAACAGCCTTAAGAGGGATGCTCTATTTTATTAATTACGCTGAAAATTACTGGTTTTGTTTTTAAGCCTTGAAATATAATAATTTTACAAATTGTCAATTTTTTAACTAAATCCGGCCCAAATTCAGTAAGATTAGGCAAATAATTAATTTAAAAAGCGCTGTGGGTTGAAGCAAAAAAAAGTAAACTACAACTTGCTCAAAGACCCAAAACGCTTCAATCAACCGCGCCAAATGTTGCAGCGGGAGTCGTTGCTGTTGGTTGCCTTGCGATCGTCGATCCGGTGTAAGGAGAATTTATGTTAAAAATTTTCGTGAATGCGCTAGGACTCGGTTTAGGTGTTTGGGGTGCTGCTTTGCTACTCACCAATAGTGCCATTGCAACAGAAGAGATGCCAACAGAAATTACGTCAAATCAGTCGATCGGCAACAGGCATTTTTCGCCCTCGGCTTCTACTTCAATAGCACTTTTATCTGATTCGATGGCGCAAGTAAATTCGGTTTCCCAACTGTCGGATGTGCAACCTACAGATTGGGCATTTCAAGCTCTCCAATCTCTAGTTGAACGCTATGGTTGTCTTGAAGGTTATCCAGATAGAACTTACCGAGGTAATCGAGCAATTACGCGCTATGAATTTGCGGCTGGATTAAATGCTTGCTTAAACCGGATTCAGGAATTAATTGCATCGGGAACAGGCGATTCTGTCAGGCAGGAAGAGTTAACCTCCATACAACGGCTGCAACAAGAATTTGCAACAGAACTTGCTAGTTTGCGGGTCAGAGTCGATACATTAGAAGCACGTACTGCCAGATTGGAAGCAAATCAGTTTTCCACTATCACCAAGCTGAATGGAGAGGTGATCTGGGCGGTGACAGATACATTTGGCAATCGTGTGGGTGGAAATTCGGACGATTCAAACACCATATTTGCTTATCGCACTCGTCTCAATTTTGAAAGCAGTTTTTCTGGTAAAGACTTTTTGAGAACCCGTTTAGAGTTCGGTAATTTTGGTTCGATTGCGGATGTGACTGGCACGAATATGACTCGGCTTACCTTTGATACAAACACCGAAAATGATGTAAAATTGGCTCACTTGTTATATCGCTTTCCAGTTAGCAAAGCTATCTTAATTACACTAGGCACAACTGGGATTGGTTACACCGATATTACTGACACTCTCACTCCCCCAGGGATAGCAGATGATGCACGAGGAATTCCTTCTCTGTTTGGCGAATATAATCCTTTGTATCGGCGCGGAGGTGGAGGCGGTGCTATCAATTGGAATATCAAGAAAAACGTGATTTTGACTTTAGGATATTTGGCAGGTAGTCCTGCCAGTCCGCTAGATGGGAATGGTTTGTTCAACGGTTCTTATAATGCTTTGGCTCAGCTTGCCTATTATGGTAATAGAGGTGCGATCGGCGTAGCTTATTCCCGCTCTTATGGGCCAAAAGAACAAGTTGAGCTAACAGGAGGTTCTGGCAGTTTTCTCGCTGGGCGGCCTTTTGGGGATAATATAGCAACATCTAGCAATTCTATAGGTATCCAGGGTTTCTATCGGGTTTCCCCACATTTTCAAATTCACGGTTGGGGAGTTTATACCAGTGCTAATGCGGAAAGTACTGATTTAAGTACGATTCCTGATGGCAGGGGTGGAGAATTTTCGAGCTTAGTAGATAAGGGTAGCAATGCAAATATTTTGTACGGTGCGATCGGCTTAACTTTCCCAGATATGGGGGGTAAAGGCAACCTATCTGGTATTTTGGTCGGTTTACCGCCGCGAGTTACCAGCAGCGATGTTCGCGAAGAAGAGGATACGTCATATCACGTTGAAGCTTTCTACCGCTTCCAAGTCAATGATAATATCTCTATTACTCCTGGCTTCTGGGTAATTTTCAATCCTGAAAATGACAGCAATAACGACACTCAGTATGTAGGAGTTATCCGCACAGGTTTCAATTTCTAAAAGACTTTTAGGATAGCAATTGCTCATGAACTTTTCAGATCACTTCTCTTCGCACGCAAGCGAGTATGCTAAGTATCGTCCCCGGTATCCAGAGGCACTGTTTGAGTACTTAGCAGCAACAACATCGGCGCACGAACTGGCTTGGGATTGCGGGACAGGCAATGGTCAAGTTGCTGTGAGTCTGACTGCCTACTTTGAGCAAATTTATGGGACTGATGCCAGTGAAAAGCAAATTGCTCAAGCTTTTGGGCACGATCGCATTCGTTACTGGGCCACAACAGCCGATCGCACTGAAATTCCTGATAGTTCGATCGATCTGATTACTGTGGCTCAAGCTCTCCACTGGTTCAACTTGGCAGAATTTTATCAAGAAGTGCGGCGCGTTCTCAAACCTAATGGGATAATTGCTGTTTGGTGCTACGGTTTTTTTACTATTCCCTCTGCTAACGAACAACTCAATCAAGCGCTACAAGCATACTATCAAGCAGTTGAGCCGTTTTGGCCTCCTGAAAGACAGTTGGTAGAGGAACAGTATCAAACTATTCCTTTTCCTTTTGTCGAGTTAACATCACCACCTTTTTCTATGACCTCTGAGTGGAATGCAGAAGAAATAATTGGTTATTTGGGTACTTGGTCAGCTACTCAGCGATTTATCGCTCAACATGGTATTGAGCAGATTACAAAATTATGCGATCGCATCGCCGCCGCTTGGGGTTCTCTCCCAGAAACTAAGCTCATTTCTTGGCCTCTTTCCCTCAGAGTTGGTAGTCCTCGAATCTAAAGTGCGATCGCGCCTCCCCAGGAGCATCGCAGCTAAATTTTTTATTTATTTCTCTCTTTAGATAGAGGTGTTAATACTGTTGGAGTGAGAAGGTTAGATGGATTACCCTGGAACTTATAATAAAAGCCCCGCATCGACGGGGCTATTTTTTTAGCAATTATTAAAGTTTTCATCAACTTACTACAACAAGGGCGTCCTGGTGTCAAGCAAATACCAGAAAACTGAAAAAAAACCGAAAAGATAAATGCGATCGGACTAAGGCTGTAGATAACATTGTTCTTGTGTTGCCAAAATCACTCCAGATGCGTGCGATCGCTCATCGGGTGTAAAATTTAGCATATAAAGAGTATGACAGGGCGCTATCCATTGAATACCAGTGAAAACAACACCTCAGATGCAGTTAATCTCGATTGGGTAGTCAACCTTCTAGGAAGAGTCAAGCCTTTAGAGGTATACCCCCACGAAGAAGTATTAACAGAAATTCTTGTGGAACAGGCTCTTGAAAATGCCAGACAAACTTCTACTTCTCCTGGTCTTTCGCTTGCAGCCGCTTTTGAACTTATTGTTGCTGCTGAATACTACACTAAATTAACTAATAAAGGATGGCTTTATTGTCCAGTAGATGATTATCCTCTTTTAGTATACCCGTACACCAATACCTGCCCTAGATGCGTTATACAAGGAAATTTTAACTTCCATCAAGCCAATAAACCGCCATCTGGAACTATTGGAAAAACAACGAGCCGTTTGCTTTGTGTATTTTTAAAGCAATTGTTTAAAATTAATTCCCGCTCTCTAAAAATATATAGTGGAGTTGAGCCTGTTGACGTAATAATTTATGATGAAACGGAAAGCGTAGTTTTACTTGCAGAAGTGAAAGCTGCGCCCCTCATCACACTGGCGCTAGCACTTCCCATCGAGGTACAAACCCAACTTGGCGACGATGGCGAACCAGTTCCTTGTTCCCACTCTGCCACAGACAATACATTTCTGACATCATCTAACTTGCATATTCTTCTTCCTGAGCTACAAGACGAAGGTTGGCATAATGAGCTTATTTCTTTAGGAATAAAAGGAAGCAGTATTTCTTCCACTTGGGCTTATGAGAAAATTGCCACGATATTTGCTGATGATCGATTGTTTAATCGTTATTTTAAATCATGGGTTGTTGCTTATTCCGCATATAACAAGAATGCAAGAGGTAGGGGGACTTTACCAGAACCTGTTTACTGGCTAACAAACGCTTGCGGACAACCCATTCCTAGACCTTTGAATTGGCCTGTTAGGAAAACTGAAAAGGGCTATGAATCTGTTTCTGATGCTAAATCTAGTGTTGGTATGGACCGAACAGATGATATTAAGAAGGGCATTTATCAAGTATTAAAGATTGCTGCCACCGGAAAGCCAAAAGAAAGTACAATAACTGTAAAAACGGCTCTGATGTCCAACATCCACGCTGTTCGTCACTATGATGAATACCTGCTTGAACTTCAAGATATTGTGTGGACGATAGATGAAACAGGAAAAGCTAAGAGAGCCGGTGATTTGCCGCCGGAAAAAGATCTATACAATCTTTTTGATGGTATAATTACCTTCACCCATAGTTATGTGCGAGATGAATGGATTGAGCGCAATTTCCAGTTCTGACAACCAGGTTAAATTTGTAACAAATCATGTTGCTCGGCGCGTTGGGTATGACGTGCAAAGACGCATTGACGCTCTAAAAATAGGGCAAAAAATGCAGGATTTGCCAGAAGAACTTTGGCACGATAGCTTTAGATTTTATGTCAAGCACGACCCCAACCGACAAGGTGGGCCAAACCTCAGAATGATTCGACTCGATCCCCATAAACCATCTTTGACTGTTACGGGGTACATTTTCAATAAATTCGTTCACCCTTATGAAAACCGATTTATTACCGTGCGAGAGGCTGCGCGTTTGCAGGGTTTTCCCGAATCTTTAAAATTTGAAGGAACGCTAACGAGTACGCAGCTTCAGGTAGGTAATGCTGTACCTGTAGCGCTTGCCAAAGCTGTATTTGAAGAGGTAGCTAAACAAGCCAATTCCCTTGGACTTGAGAATCGTCCTCTCAAAGCCTTCAGTTTATTTAGTGGCGCGGGAGGAATGGATATTGCAGCCAAACATACAGGTAGAATAAATACTCGGATAGCTCTCGATTTTTGGTCAGATGCTTGTGCTACATTGCGCGGCTTTTTTAGGGATAGTATCTGCGTTATCGAACAAGATATTACCACTATTAAAAATCCTTTAAGTTTATGGCAAGAGGCTTCAGGCGAAATAGATGCACCTGACATTGTTTTCGGTGGGCCACCCTGTCAATCTTTTAGTCAAGCTGGTAAGCAAAAAGGCTTCCAAGATAGCCGAGGGGGAATGATTTTTGATTTTTTGCGTTTTGTGGAATGTTTGAAACCTCAGTTTTTTGTGATGGAAAATGTATCTAACTTTAAAGGAATTCAAGGTGGCATTCTCTACCAGCAGATTTTGGAAAATATGAATAATTTGGGCTATAACGTTTCTGTGGGTATACTTCTTGCCGCTGATTTTGGCACTCCCCAGTTACGGCGTCGATTATTTTTTGTCGGTTGCCGAAAAGATATTGGAAGGATTAATTTACCGATGCCTACTCATAGTTTTGAACCAGAACTTTTCGGACTTCAGCCTTATGTAACTGTTGGGGAAGCGTTTGCTGATTTACCAGCAGCAGAGTTTAGCCGTTAAGGTTGTAGTAGTGCATTAGTATACTTGTACTAACATACTCCATTCTTTTACTTACATTTATAGGGAGGGAATGGGCTAACATTCGCCCATTCCCTCCCCTAATTGTTTGATTCTTAACCCCGCTTTCGTCCTAATTTTTACCCATTTCCAATCCTCGCCTCTCCAGGGCGATAGTCTAGAGTCCAGTAATCAGCGATACCTCTTGAACAATTTTCACAGGAAATTCACTCAATATAAAAAATCCCCTGGTAGCTATACCAGGGGAGAAAGATACTACATTCTAGCCAACAGTTTGAAGTAGCAATTCTCGCTGTTCATCCTGCCGTACCAACACCTCACCATCATCGCCAATATCAATAATGGCAGTGTCTCCATTTTGGATACGACGTGATAGCATTGCTTCGGCTAAGCTATCTTCCAAGAGCCGCATAATTACCCGACGAAGTTCTCTCGCACCGTAAGCAGGATTGTAGCCTTCTTTCGCCAAACGTTCCTTGAAATTTTCGGTAACTTTCAGCGTAATTCCTTGCTCAAATAAGCGAATGGAAACTTCGCGCAACATGATGTCAGAAATATCCTTAATTTCATCCTTCGTCAACTGACGGAAGACGATAATTTCATCAAGGCGATTCAGAAATTCAGGACGAAAATATTGCTTTAGTTCGTCATTCACCAGAGAACGAACACGGTTGTAATTTGACTCGGTGAGATTTTCCGAGAACTCGAAACCAATGCCGGTGCCACCTTTTTCGATCGCTTTAGAACCGATGTTCGAGGTCATAATTATCAGTGTGTTCTTGAAGTCCACTGTGCGACCTTTGGCATCTGTTAGGCGACCGTCATCTAATAGTTGGAGCAGGGTATTGAAGACATCGGGGTGCGCTTTTTCGATTTCGTCGAATAGCACAACTGAGTAGGGACGACGACGTACTGCTTCTGTTAGTTGACCGCCTTCATCGTAACCGACAAAACCGGGAGGGGAACCGATGAGTTTGGAGACGGTGTGAGATTCCATGTATTCGGACATATCGACGCGAATCATCGCTTCATCCGAACCGAACATATAAGTAGCTAAGGCTTTCGCTAATTCGGTCTTGCCAACTCCGGTAGGGCCTGAGAAAATAAAGCTGGCGATCGGACGATTCGGATTCTTCAACCCAACTCTGGCGCGACGAATCGCACGGGAAACTGCTATCACGGCTTCATTTTGACCGATCAGACGCTTATGCAAGGTGTCTTCCAAGTGCAGCAGCAATTCGGATTCGGATTCGGCGATTTTGTTGACGGGGACGCCAGTCCAGGAAGAGACGATTTGGGCGATGTCTTCTTCATCAACAACTGGTAAGATGGCGTTATCGGTTTGTTTGTTGTCGGCGATCGCATTCAATTTGGCGATAATCTCCAATTCGCGATCGCGCAATTCTCCCGCCTTCTCAAAATCCTGAACCCTGACCGCTTCCTCTTTGTCCTTAGTAATCTGCTTGCGTTCCTGTTTCAGTTCTTTAGTCGCAGAAGAATTAGTATTCCTCAAATGAACGCGGGAACCTGCCTCATCGATCAGATCGATAGCCTTATCCGGCAAGAACCGATCGCTAATATAGCGGTCTGAGAGGTTAGCAGCTGCTACCAGAGCATCATCAGAGATTTTAACCTTATGGTGTTGCTCATAAGCAGAGCGCAAACCAGATAAAATCTCGATCGTCTCTTCCACGCTAGGTTCGCCTATCATAATCGGTTGGAAGCGACGTTCCAAAGCAGCATCTCGTTCGATGTGCTTGCGGTACTCATCCAGGGTCGTCATACCCATACACTGCAACTCGCCTCTGGCCAATGCAGGCTTCAGCATATTAGCAGCATCCATGCTACCTTGAATTGCTCCCGTGCCAATCAGGTTGTGAACTTCGTCAATTACCAGGATGATGTTCCCATTTTGACGAATTTCATCAATAATTCCCTTGAGGCGTTCTTCAAACTCACCTCGGAACCGCGTACCTGCGATTAGCAAACCCAGATCCAGACTGTACACCTGCTTGTCTTGCAAGATGTCAGGGATGGTTTTATTGGCAATGCGCTGGGCCAAACCTTCTGCGATCGCAGTTTTACCAACTCCCGGTTCCCCAATCAACACCGGGTTATTCTTCGTGCGGCGACCTAGAATTTGAATAGCCCGTTCGATTTCCTTCTCGCGACCGACAACCGGATCGAGTTTACCTTCTGCTGCCAGTTGGGTAAGATTAATGGCAAACTCATCCAAAAGCTTTGTCTTACCGCCACGCCGAGCGAATTCTCTATCCTGACTGCCACCAGCAGGTACTGGCACTTCTCCCAGTTTCTCAATCACCTCAGTGCGGACGTTATCAAGGTCAACACCTAAGTTTTCCAGCACCTTTGCCGCCACACCCGTCTCTTCCCGGATTAATCCCAGCAACAGGTGTTCGGGACTAATGTAATTATGTCCAAATTCACGAGCTTCGCCAAAAGATTGCTCAAAAACGCGCTTAACCTTCGGGGTGAACGGAATTTGAGCCGGAACGTAGCGAGAACCCTGACCGATAATCTTTTCTACCTCTTTCCGTGCCAGTTCCAGGGTGACGCCAGAGTCCCTCAGCACTTTCGCTGCAATGCTAGTTCCTTCTCCAATCAACCCCAGTAGGATTTGCTCGGTTCCCACGAGGTTGTGTCCCAGGCGACGTGCTTCTTCCTGGGCTAACATCACTGTTTTAACTGCTTTGTCTGTAAAGTATTCAAACATGGTGGGCTTTACCTCGCCGAGCGGTTCAATAAGCGCTTTCTTTTAGTTTGACGCTTATATAAACTTTTGTGTACTTTGTTACTATAAGAATATCTCTCTGAGGCTTTACTTTGCAATCGTGAGAACCGTATGAGCTAGGGGTAGTTGCCGTCTGTTGGGGACTGGGGATTGGGGACTGGGCGATCGCGTCCGCGATTACCTTTTTCAATTCTAGAGTTCATGGTTCATGGTTGATACAATTGTAGGTTGGGTTGAGCGCGAGCGTTACCCAACCAAGCCACAATCTACTTTGGGTTTCCTTACCTCAACCTTACGAAAGCTGGGGAAGCCGCAAAGATAGGCTCTTCCGTGTTTACTATGCTATGGCAGAGGGGCTCCAGGGGCAGAGGAGAAAAGAAATAAAAATGTTCTTTATATGAACAAAAGGATCACAACTCCGAAAGAGCCAAAAATTTAGGATGTCCAAATTTAAAATAGGAAAACAGAAATTAGATATAAAAAAGCATTTAAAACAGAGTAACCATCAGGCTCAGATTTTAGTGATTTGAGCAACCAGAAGAAGGTGAACCCACCGTCACTGCTAGAATAAATGCGAACGACTCCTCATCAGGTTTAGTATCGTGACTCAAATCATCCTGGAAGTACCCGAAGAACTATCTGAGCAACTGTCACAGGTGGGTTCTCGCCTCCCCGAACTACTCGCCCTTAGCTTGCAACAGCCAGCATTGCCAGCTCATATCTACCGTTACATTCTCAACTTTATTGCCAGCAACCCCACACCCGAACAAATCGCAGCTTTTGGCCCCACACCGGAAATGCAGGAACGTCTGCGTACTCTTCTGGAACGCAGTAAAGCTGGCGAACTGACTACTCAAGAATGTCTTGAACTTGATGAGTACGATCGCATCGAACATCTGGTCATCATGCTCAAAGCTGGTAGTCTGCGGTATCTGACAAATTCACCTTCAACATGACTTATATCTCTGCTGCACTTCGCCGCCTTGTAGAAGAAAGAGCCAATTACAGGTGTGAGTATTGTTTGCTTCCTGCGGGTGTTGCTTTTTTCCCATACGAAATTGACCACGCTATTGCACTAAAGCACGGCGGTGCTACTGAAGCGGATAATCTAGCATTTGCCTGCTGGCGATGTAATCGTTACAAAGGTACGGATCTCGGTTCTTTCGATCCGCAAACAGGAGCCTTCAGTTTTCTATTCAACCCGCGAACACAGCAATGGAATGAGCATTTCATGCTGGAGGGATTTAGAATTGTGGGGTTGACACCAGAAGGACGAACAACCGTAAGCTTGCTTCAGTTAAATAGCGACGATCGCATCGCCGAACGGCAGCGATCTCTGGATTAAAATAACGTTGACGCTTTACTATTTCCGGCTCTCTCAACCTTGCCGACTGCTAAATATAATCAAAACAGGGTGCTATCCTTCACCCCACAATGACTACCTCTGTCCCGCTAAAACTTCAGAGTTTACCAGCTACCCTGCCGATCGAGGGTGATAGATAAGCTGCTACGCATCTAATTTTACAGTCAATTTTTCTGAGATTCTTGTGGGATGGGCATATAAGCCCCGTCTCTTTATTCGATTTAAATGCTCCTCAGCTTAGTGCCGCTATTTTATCTCCCTTCCAAATATTTCAATCCCCACTCGTGCATTGAATCGAGAATTGGTTTGAGCGTTTCTCCCAAGGGTGTTAAAGAGTATTCGACTTTGGGTGGGACTTGCAAGTAGACGTGGCGATCGACTATTCCATCCTGCTCCAATTCCCTCAACTGCTGAGTCAACATCTTCTGAGTAATGCCCTGCAAGGCGCGGTGTAGTTCCCCAAACCTTTTTACCCCCAAAAACAGTTCTCGCAAAATCAACACCTTCCAGCGTCCGCCAATCACCTTCAGAGTGATTTCTACCGAACAACTTATGCGATCGAGACTTTCTATACTTTGCATAGTATCTTTTTGGATAGTATCTTACTTTAAAGTGCATACTGTCATTTTAGCTTGATATGTTTTAAAGTAGAAACATAGCGCAACAACAGTAAACGATCGGGACAAAAAAAATGATTACTGTAAGGCGATCGGAACAACGCGGACACGCCAATCACGGCTGGCTTGATAGTTATCACACATTCTCATTTGCATCTTATTACGACCCAGATAACATGGGCTTTCGGCACCTGCGCGTGATCAATCAAGATCGAGTTGCAGCAGGAATGGGTTTTCCGACCCATCCTCACAGAGATATGGAAATTATTTCCTACGTGCTGGATGGGGCGCTAGAACACAAAGATACTCTGGGCACCACTGCGGTGATCCGTCCCGGCGAAGTGCAAAGAATGACCGCTGGTACTGGCATTGCACACAGCGAGTACAACCATTCAAAAAGCGACCCAGTACATTTTATGCAAATCTGGATTCTGCCCGAAAAAAGAGGGTTGCAGCCCGGTTACGAGCAGAAAATGTATACGGATGAAGAAAAACGCGGTAATCTACGCTTAGTCGCTTCTAGAGATGGGCGCAATGGTTCTGTCACCATCCATCAAGATGTCGATCTCTACGCCACTTTGCTGGAACCCGGAGAAAAAGTTGTTCACCCAATCAAAAATGGGCGAAATGTCTGGGTGCAGGTCGCACGGGGGCAAATTAAGCTCAATGACTTGCCTCTCAAAGCAGGAGATGGGGCGGCAATCGGCGATGAAAACAGTGTAGCCCTAGAAGGAACTAAAGCAGCAGAAGTTTTGTTGTTTGATTTGGCTTAAGAGTAGACTGGATTCAATTGATTTGTGATGCCAACTATGAAACGATTGATTCAGGTAGCTGTAACTACAAGTTTAGCCGGAGCCATGTGGGTATTTCCCAGCGTCCAAAAACTTGTTGATGGGACTGTCCGAGCCGAAAGTGTAAAAGTCTCTAATTCCACTTTACTTGCACAAGTCGATCTACAACAGGTTCAGCAGGTTATCCAACAAAATCCGCAGTTAGTACAGCAAGCGCAACAGCTTTTGCTCCAAAATCCAGAGTTAGTCCAGATGTTAGTGCAACAGCTGGTAGAACAAAATCCCCAACTGTTACAGCAATTACAACAAAATCCCCAGCTTGTACGACAGATGTCGCAACAAAATCAACAGTTAATCCAGTTATTGCAACAGAATCCACAACTGGTTCAACAGCTTCAGCGGACAATTCAAGCGCCTAGTAAAAAGCGTTGATGAGCAATTTTAGATTTTGGATGAAAAGATTTGAAATTAGGGGTTTGTACCGTATGCCCCGCGCCTACTAATAAAAAAAATCTAAAATCTAAAATCTAAAATCTAAAATTGAATTATGCTCTACAAGGTAAGTAAACACTAGAACGGACGATCGATCATGGCATATACGCCCAAAATCCTCGCATTTGCTGGTAGCACCCGTACCGATTCCTACAACAAGAAATTGGTACAAATCGCTGCTAATGGAGCCCGCACAGCAGGCGCGGAGGTAACATACATAGATTTGCGCGACTTCCCGATGCCCCTACTTGATGAGGATTTGGAGAAAGCAGAAGGGATGCCTGAAAATGCGCGAAAGTTCAAAGATTTAATGTTACAGCACGACGGACTTCTGATCGCTTCTCCAGAGTACAATAGCTCAGTTACTGCCGTTCTCAAGAACGCCATAGATTGGGCTTCGCGTCCAGCACCAGGCGAAGCGCCGCTTGCTGCTTTTGCTGACAAAGTGGCAGCGATTATGAGCGCCTCACCGGGAGGGTTAGGAGGTTTGCGCGGTTTAGTTCATCTGCGATCGATCCTGGGTAATATTCGAGTGATTGTACTGCCGGATCAAGTAGCTATACCCAAAGCTTATGAAGTCTTCACTCCTGAAGGTGCTTTGACAGATCCAAAACAGCAAGAATCTATCGAGAAGCTTGGCGCAAATGTGGCGAATGTGCTGGCGAAATTGAAAGCATAAACTCGTAGGTTAGGGAAAAGAAACCCGGTTTCTCAGAGAAACCGGGTTTCTAGTTTTCTTAAATTATTCAGATCCGATCTGCCACTCGCTGGTTAGGCAAAAGAAACCCGGTTTCTCAGAGAAACCGGGTTTCTGAGCTTAATTGTGCCAAGCTTTATAAAAAGCTGGATAATTCATGTTTTCGGCACAATGCCAGATGAGGTTAAACACTGCTTCATAGCGATAAGAACTGCTCTGGTAAACCTGTTCTTCCAGATAGGGGTTAAGGATGATGACGATTTTAGATAAGTAATCGCTTGGCAGGATTTGTGTTAAACGATCGCTTATCCACAAGAGCAAGGATTCGTAATCATCATCTTTGTAAGTTTGAAATGACTCAACAAGGCTAAAGATAGCTCGATCGAGCAGAGGTTTGGCAATTTTGTTGTTTGAGTAAAGGCGTTCTACACTTTCAGTCACATACCGCAAGATTCCGCCATCTTGAGTAGTCTTAATTAGTCGAACTAAAGCATCAAGCCCTTTTTGACGGTGGTCATCAATTTCTACCATCATCTCAGCTACTCTCAAACTTCTCCATTCATCTTGAGTGGTTTCTGGCATCTGCAAGAGAGCGGTAATTACAGTTTTGTTGTTCGGTTCAATTTGTAGCAATCTTTCAGCACATATCAAACGCATCCATTCATTCTGAGTGGTTTCAAATATCTGCCAAATAGAGGAGATTGCTATTTCGTTGCTAGGGTCAATTGCCAACAATAATTCAGCTGCTCTCAAACGTTTACATTCATCCTGGCTGGTCTCCAGTATCTGCAAAAAAGCGGCGATCGCAATTTTATTGTGCGGGCTAATTTTAGCTCCAATCCCAAATACTTCATAAACATAAGAGGATGTCCAGGTATCCTCGATAGTTTGAATGATTTGGGCTATAGCGGAGTTGGTGAATTTAGTGCCTAGATTGAATTCGCCTAAGTAAAAAGCAGATACAAAAAGTATCCATGTATCCTGGCTACTTTCAATTCTCTCGGTTAAAGCAGCAACCGCAGCTAGGTTCCCAGGATCGTTTTCGACTAAGTATTTAGCAGCCTTCCCAAGTAGAGATCCATTTCTAGTAGTTTCGATTATCTCTACTAAAGTATCGATCGCAACTGCATTACCTGGATCGATTTGCCACAAAGCTATAACTGCACCCAAACAGATGTTATCGCCTCGGTTAATCTCCAAGAATTCGATGAGGGAAGAAATAGCGGTTTGATTGCCAAAACCTATTTTACCCAAAGATTCGATCGCACTGTAACAAACGTTCTTATCCAGCGTCGTCTGCATCAGGTGAACTAGAGTAGCGATCGCAAATTCATTCCCAGAGGCAATTTCACCCAAGCTGCAAATTGCCTTTATTTGCGTGGATGAATCCTGAGTTACTTGCAATAGTAGCAATAAGGCTGCGATCGCATTTTTGTTACCGCGATCGAGTTTTCCCAATTTCTCAGCCGCCCATCGCAAAGCGAGCCGAGTTTCAGTATTATGGAGAAAGCGAACAAAAGCAGCAATTACCCGTTGTTTGTCCGTTAATTCCAGAGCCGCTTTTGCTGCATCTCGCAGTCGCAAGGGAAATTTCTTCCAGCCGAAGTAGACATAACTCCAATCTAGCAACTGTTTGACAATTGCATCGCCCAAGCTGCATTCTGGGAAATAAGCTAAAGCCTCTGAAGCTAGGAAAAAAGCTCGATATCGATAAAAATTTCCGCATCCGTCGTCGAAATCTACCAGAGCCTTAACGAACTCTTCTTTTTGTTCTTTCGGGATATCTTCTCGACTGAACCAGTGCAAAATCTCTGCTTTCCACTCTGGCTCGAAAATGCGGTAAGTGCCTTTATCTAGATTACCGGGAACGTGGTGAAAGAAATAGTGCCAATCATTCATTGCCTCCTACCCACTTCAAGATGTGGGACGTAAGGGACATCCTCTATAGTAATCCACCTTCCCTAAAAAGTCTACTCCTGAGCTTTGTTACTTTGTAGGGTGCATTAGCGCTAGCATAACGCACAATTGCCCATTCTACTTACTACTCGTCGTTATCCTGTGCTGAAAAAACAGCCTCTAAGTCCCGATAGCCACTTAGTACGCGAACAACTTGAATCCCGTTTTGAACTTGGCGATAAAAAATGACGTAATTATTTACGGGAACACCGCGTAATTGAGGGAGTAAATTTTCGTAACTTTTGCCCATGTTGGGAAATTGTGCTAAAGTCTGACATTTTTGTTCAACGTTATCCACAAAATTTTCTGCTGCATCCAAGTTGTTGCTGGCAATATAATCATAAATCTCATCTAAGTCTTGAATTGCCAGAGGGGATAAGATATAGTTACTCATGTTTCTGACTCACGAGCTTTACGAATTTTTTCACGCAGACTTGCAAATACTCTTTCCCCATCAACTCCTTCACCTCTGTCAAGCTGTTCAATTCCCATCACAATTTCTTTTCGTAGTTTTTCAAGGCGCAATTGCCGAATTTGGTCTTCTTCTTGCAGCAGTCGCAGCGCTTCGCGGACAACTTCGCTTGCAGATAGGTATCTGCCGCTTTTGACCTTTTCTTGCACAAATTGTTCAAGTTCGGGTGTCAAAGATACGTTCATAGGGTAGCTTGATTTTGAGTTGTCAATTCAATTATGCTAGTTATGGCAAAGATTGTCAAAGTTTGTTATTGAAGGATAAGTCCAAAAAGAAACCCGGTTTCTTGGAGAAACCGGGTTTCTGAGTCTACATTTGCTACGCTGCCAGAAGTTGAAGTTGATTTTTGATTGTAGGAATGCGCCTGCCTACTGCTTCCGCCACTGGTCTTAAATTGTGAACTAATTGCACCATATCTTCTAAAGAAAGTGCTTGACGAGCATCGGAAACCGACTTTTCCGGTTCTGGATGACACTCGATAATTAGTCCATCGGCACCGCAAGCAATTGCCGCTTTTGCCAAAGGCGCGACTAATTCCCGCTTGCCTACTGCGTGAGAAGGATCTACAATTACTGGCAAATGAGTTAATTGTTTGAGTGCGGCGACTGCACCTAAATCTAAAACGTTGCGAGTATAATTATCGAAACTGCGGATACCCCGTTCGCACATCACCACATCGGGATTTCCGTGACTTAAAATATATTCGGCTGCCATCAGGAATTCTTCTATAGTTGCTGCTAAACCGCGTTTTAGTAAGATTGGTTTGCCTGCTTGTCCCAAGGCTTTGAGTAAATCGAAGTTTTGCATATTGCGACTGCCTACTTGTAGCATATCGGCATAGGCAGCTACGGTTTCGATTTGGGAAATTGCCATGACTTCGGTGACTACTGGTACATTGTGGCGGTGACTAACTTCTGCCAAAATCTCCAATCCTTCCACTCCTAATCCTTGGAAAGCGTAGGGGGAAGTCCGAGGTTTGTAGACGCCGACGCGTAATGCTTGCACTGGTGCGGCGGCGAGGTGACTGGCGACTTGTTCCATCTGGGACATACTTTCGACTGTACAAGGCCCACCGATAATTACCAAGTCTTTGCCGCCTATTTGCAGGTTATCGGAAATTTGGATAACTGTTTGCTGGTCAGGTTCAGTTTGAGCGTGTAACATTTGAGTTTCTCCTGAGAAAAAAGTGTGGTTAACAAAAAAACCCGGAACCTTTTACAGTTCCGGGTGTTGGTTGTGCGTTGGCACGACATTTACTTACCCGAAACTGCTTCTGGGCCAAAAGTAAAATCCGTAAAACCAACTGGAAAGAAATGCTGTCATGGTGTTTGAGATGTCCTTAAAAAACAAAAACCGCAGATTTTATTCTGCGGTTCATCGGCTCGTTTCCAATACGTAGATTGGATCACTCCCGGTGAACCGCTTTACGCCAAAAATAGAAGTAGGAAGAGCCGATGTACATGATTTGGGTCGAAATATTGATTTCAACGATATTTCTTGATGTCAAAACCATAACAGAGGGAATGGCGTCGCGTCAAGACTATATTGAGATAATACCTCGATCGAATGAGCGATCGCCATCCTCTGAAAAGCTCTGAAAAGATAGCGATCGCATCCAGTCCTCACTAAATATCGTTATTTGACATTGCTAATGGTTTTGCAAGGAGCGGCAGCGGGGCGACGAACAGTACGACGAGCGTGAGTCGGCCTCTTTTGGTTGCTGCTGGTTGGGCGAACCCTGGTGTTACTGGCAGTGTTAACCGACTGATTGGAATTTTGCACAACTGCATTACCCTTACCCTTGACATTAGCTTGTTGGTTGCTCGTCTGAACGACAGCGCTATCGCCAGCACTACTGCTTTGGCAGCAAGGTTTAGGAGTAGCTTGAGCCGCAAGGGGAAGCACTCCCAGGGTAGTAGCAGTCAAAATCCCCAGAATATAAGTTTTTTTGAGCATTTGGCCAAAGCGGCTATTGGTCTGAGTCGAATTGGTGTTAGTCATGTCAGGTTCTCCGTGTATATGTAATTGCAGTTTGTGAAGGTAGTTGAAATTTCCCTTGCTTATCCGCAAACCTCTTCTGCCCTCTGTATCTATTAAATAACCCTCTGAAACACTCGTCAACTATTTTTACAAATCTTCATATATCGGGTATGACGCTGGTATAGCTAGGGACTAGGGGCTAGGGGCTAGGGGCTAGGGAAGAGGGAAGAGGGAAGAGGGAAAAGCTTACTCCGTAAGGGATTATGAACCAGAGGTAAGAGTTGGAGTTGCCCTAACTGCCTTGGCGGTTGCTATATAGCAACCGCCAAGGCAGTTAGGACATTCTTAATTCCTCAAGCCGTTCGGACTTCGCCGAACTCCGAAGCCCTTGATTCTAGACCCTTCTGACCCGACGCCCGTAGCTATATTATTGGTAGTCTAAGCCGAAATTCGCTGGTCTTTCGGAATTATGATGCTATTAGACCTCTCCAGAAATTAAAGGTGCGTTACCTGTAACCCTTGTAGAGACGTTGCATGCAACGTCTCTACATTCTTTTTTGGAGAGGTCTATTGTTCATGTTGAACATTTTTGTAGGGACACGGCATCATCAATATGTCGGTATAGATAAAAATTTTAATGATGCCGTGTCCAAATCAGCATAATTGACAAGGGAAGAACCAGATTTTCGGTACGTTACACTGCTTTAACGCACCCGACCAAAGCTTAAGCCACATATAATAGATGCAACCTGGTATTTTTTTTGACACCATTAAAAGCTCTATGACTGGCGAACCTGGAATTAAAGCCAAAAACCCCGTTTCTAAATTTAAAAAAGATATTAAAGTACAACCCAAAGAGCTATGTTTGGCTTTAGGTAAAGCTGCTATCAATGGTACTTTCCTGAAGTGGGATAGCCTTGCCGAAAATGGCCTAGAAGTTTTGACATCCCTGGGACTGGAGAGAAAACCGGAAGAAATTGCCGGGTTAGTGATTTTGCGGTCTTTAATTAATGCCATAAAAAATTTGTTGGATGACAATAAAGAACTGCTACTAGAAAAACCAGAGAATCTTCACGATTTGTACAACCAGCTAAGTTCCTGTTTAGAAACTAACGAATTAGTTATCGGCAGAGACTTTTTTCAGCGCCCCGGTAATTTGCCGATTTTGGAAGCAACTAAGACTGGATTTGCGAAGTGGTTAGAGGAATTTGTCGATAAAAAAGTTGAAGCAAAAAACATTAGTAATCGCCTACCAGCTTACTTTGTTTTTGCCCTCAATGAAGAATGGCGAAATCGTTCCCAAGATTATGCAGTTCTGAAAGAAGAACTCGATACACCATTCACGCAAGCTACCGAACGAGAACAAGCTTGGTTGCGTTATCGCGCATGGCTGCAAAAGCGCGTAGATGAACCAATGTTTTTGGAATCTTTTAGTTTGAAACAAGTTTATGTTCCATTACGAGCATATTTTGAGCGGGAGATTGAAAACCAGTCGAATCGGAAAGCAGAATTAGGCCATATTGATGGTAAAAAATACCAGCGCGTTGTGGTTGATTTAAATAGCGAATTAGAAACTTGGTTGCAGTCAGCTAAGTCTGATGATGCCATCCGTTTGATTAGTGGTGGGCCAGGTAGCGGCAAGTCTTCTTTCGCGAAAATGTTTGCTGCACAAATAGCAGAAAAAGGCGATATTCCGATTTTGTTTATTCCCTTACATCTTTTTCAGCTTTCTGATGATTTCGTGGAAGCTGTAGAGAAATTCGTGCAGATTGATGATTTTCTGCGTCACAATCCCCTGGATAGAGAAAATGGTGAATCGCGTTTACTGATTATTTTTGATGGTTTGGATGAACTATCAATGCAGGGTAAATTTGCTGAGGAAGTTGCTAAACAGTTTGTTGATGAAGTTAGGTTTAAAGTTAATCAATTTAATCAGCGCGAAACTCGGTTGCAGGTGTTGATTAGCGGACGAGAAGTGGTGGTGCAGGCGAACCGCAGTAAGTTTCGCTCAGCGCATCAAATCCTGCATATTTTACCATATTTTGTGACAGATGAAGAGAGAAAAAGCGATAATAATAAGTATGCGGATAATCAAAACTTACTAGGACAAGATCAACGGCAGCTTTGGTGGCAGTTTTATGGTAATGCCAAAGGTAAAAGTTACAATGGGTTACCGCCAGAATTAGACCAGAAAAATTTACTAGATATTACGTCTCAACCGTTATTAAATTATCTGGTAGCCCTCAGTATTGAACGGGGTAAGTTGCAATTCACAGCAGATACTAACCTGAATCAAATATATGGGGATTTGCTAGAGGCAGTTTACGAACGAGCTTATGAAAAACACGGAAATCGGTTGATTGAAGGAATAGAGAAAGAAGAATTTATCGGTATTCTGGAAGAGATTGCTTTAGCTTGTTGGCATGGTGATGGTAGAACAACTACTGTAAAAGAGATTGAGAACCACTGCGATAATAACGGTGTCCGGCAAATTTTAGACCGCTTTCAACAAAGCTTTCAAGAAAATTCAAAGGCTAGCATTACCCGTCTGCTAACGGCGTTTTATTTTCGGGAAAGTGGAGATTTACGACAAAGCGAAAAAACCTTTGAGTTTACTCATAAAAGTTTCGGTGAATATTTGACAGCGAAAGGCATCGTGCAAGGAGTTCAACAAATCCATGAAGAGTTGGAGGAACGCCAGAAAAATTATCGCAAAGGTTGGGATGAACGAACAGCTTTAATAAATTGGGCTAGTTTATGCGGTCTGTCGGCGTTGGATGAATATCTGTTTAATTTCATCTGTGATGAAATGCGGTTGCAGAATCCTGTGGATGTTGCTAATTGGCAGAAAACATTGTGCCGTTTGATTGAATTTATGATGGTGAATGGAATGCCAATGGAAGGTTTGAAAAATAGACCGAATTTTCAGGAAGAAATGCGACAGTCGCGGAATGCGGAAGAAGCTTTGTTAGTTGTGTTGAATGCTTGTGCGAGAGTAACGCGGGAAATTTCAGAGATGAAATGGTATAGTCCTGATGCTTTTGGTACGTGGATTTCTAGGTTGCAAGGACAGAGAACGAATGGGGAAAGTGTACTGGTTTTAGAATGCCTTAGTTTTTTGGATTTGCGAGAATGTGTTCTCATGTTTAAAGATTTATATAAGGCGAATCTTGGAGGGGCGTATCTTGGAGGGGCGTATCTTGTACGGGCGAATCTTGGAGGGGCGAATCTTGGAGGGGCGAATCTTGGAGGGGCGAATCTTGGAGGGGCGAATCTTGGAGGGGCGAATCTTGTACGGGCGAATCTTGTAGAGGCGAAACTTGAAGGGGCGAAACTTGAAGGGGCGAAACTTGAAGGGGCGAATCTTGAAGGGGCGAAACTTGAAGGGGCGAAACTTGAAGGGGCGAAACTTGAAGGGGCGAATCTTGAAGGGGCGAATCTTAAAAATACTATTCTTGAAGGCAAAGACATTACAAAACTAACTCAAAACTCAACTAAACCCTCAGACCAATCTTAAACCTCAACTCCTTAATAAGTTCAATCATTGCTTGAATACATCATCAAATCTTCAACAGTACCAGTATGAACATTACCCAATCTATAATTATCCTCAGCTTCTGAGCTTCTTGAGGCAATTTGATTTCTTCTCAATTCAATCATCCTTTTGGTAAGAATTTCAGCGATAAAAGATTGATCCTCAAAATTAAGGTCAGATATGGCTTGCAAAATATCGTTTACCTGAGTTGATGTTGGCATGGCTTTGTAAGTTATATACTGACAGTATTTGGATGGCATTCAGCGAAAACACCTAGAGATTATTATAGTGCGATTGTCGCACTCCCCGCCCAAAAATGGCCCATTCCCGTATGTTGTTGCGCTTTAGCGCTAAAGCGCAACAACG
>NZ_JAIQZN010000041.1:0-25324 GCF_023333585.1 Argonema antarcticum A004/B2 | reverse complement strand
CTTTAGCGCTCTTATTACAGCTAAGATAAGAGCGCTAAAGCGCAACAACATACCTAGAAAGCAAGTAACTAGCAACTTACGTTAATAGATTCTCTAACATCACACCACAAAAAGGCACAATCAGATGCAGTTTTTTGATAAATTACTTTATGCGATCGAGCGGAATCAAAGCTTACTCTACGTAGGACTTGACCCAGACCTAGACGAGATGGTAGTTAGTGAAAATGGGGATAAAACCCTCCTCCTCTCTCAACTTTGGGAATGGCTAGATACCGTCATCGCCCAAACAGAAGATTTAGTTTGTGCCTACAAGCCCATCCTGGGATTTTACCAAGCATTAGGCGCACCGGGACTGGAACTGCTCAAGCAAACATTGCACAGAATTCCCCCCCACATCCCCATCATTTTAGATGCCAAACACAGCGATATCCATACCAGCACTGTGTTTGCCAAAACTGCCTTTGAGGAATGGCGCGTGGATGCCGTCACCTTGAGTCCCTACGCCGGATGGGATCACGTTGCGCCATTTTTAGTTTACCCCGACAAAGCCGTCTTCGTGCTGTGTGCCAATGCCAATCCGAGTGCGGCGGTGTTGCAGGAATACCCGCTTCCCAGTCAACCTTTTTACCTGCATTTAGTGAATGAAGCCAAAAATTGGGGAACTCCCGCACAATTGGGATTGAAAGTAGGTGGTACACCAGAAATTTTAGCTCGCATCCGGTCAGTTGCGCCAGAACGTCTGATTTTGTTGCAAGAAGATGCTGCCGAAATGCACGATTTGGCAACTATTTTAGCAGCAGGTTTGGATAAGCAAGGTGAGGGATTATTGGTGCCAGTTCCTCCTAGTATTATAGAGGAACCGGGACGCAATATCGCTGAAGCAGTTCGTCAGTTACGCGATACAGTGAATGAAGAACGTCTGCGAATTGTACAGGGAAATCCCACTTGCGAATTGTGGTTGCCGAATGTCTGTTTGTTGCAATCCGAACCGCATCGAGATTTGATTTTGCAACTTTATGATATTGGCTGCATTATTTTTGGCGAACACAAGCAAGCATCAGGAGCGATTTTTCCATATTATATTGATTTGCGAAAAATCATTTCTCAGCCGCAAATATTCCATAAAATATTGAGTGCTTACGCGGATATTTTGCAAAAGTTGGAATTTGATAGGATTGCGGGAATTCCTTATGGTTCTTTGCCGACAGCAACGGGTTTATCTCTGCGTTTAGAACGTCCGATGGTGTATCCCCGCAAGGAGGTGAAAGCACATGGTACGCAAAAGGTAATTGAGGGTAATTTTCACCCTGGGGAAACTGTTGTGGTGGTGGATGATATTTTGATTAGTGGAAAAAGTGCTATTGAGGGTGCGGAAAAATTAAAATCTGTTGGCTTGAAGGTGGAAGATATTGTGGTATTTATCGATCACGAAAAGGGGGTAAAGGATAGGTTGAAAGCACAAGGTTATCAGGCATATTCGGTTTTGTCAATTACACAAATTTCGGAAACTTTGTATAATGCTGGTCGGGTTGATGATGAACAGTTTAAACTTTTGATGTGGGAACATTGAGGTATTTTTTGCCTCAACTTAACCTACCAGATTGAAGATACGTTCCGGTGCAACGCGGTTGTTATGCGACATCACTTCTCAGCGACTTGCGGAAAATGATTTTATCGTCCCCTGCCTTGTAAAATCCTCGAATCCTCGCTTCCTCGTCGTAACCGATTTTTCGGTAAAATGCACGAACGTATTCAAAGTCCTCTAACCCAGAGGTTTCCACCAACAACATACGCTCACCACGCTCAACTAGCATTTGCTCGACGTGGCGCAACAAAGCGGCTCCGCGTCCCTGTCTTTGACGATTAGGATGAATAGCGATTAGATAAAGATTCCATGTTCCCTCGGTCATTCGTTCCGGTGCAACGTAAGCAACGCCCACTGGCTCATTGTCGTCGTCGTCGGTAAACCATACACCTTGGCTGTCTGCTTCGTCATTGAAATGCTGATTTAGCATTTGGGCGAGTTCTTCGATTTGGTTTGACTCGAAAAGTCCTGTCGCTTCTGCCAAGGTGAGTAACGCATTCGTGTCATCGGGCGTGGTCAATCGAATCATAGCGACTTCCAGTTATGCAAACAACTTTTGCTCTCAACCAAATTATCACAACTTTGTGCGCTCCAATGTTTTGTAGCCTCGTTACCAGGCTCGGCCTGGTAACGATAATCTCAAGGCTCTGCCTTGTTTATCAACAGATTTATTGATAGTATTTTATCATCACCAATAACTAATAATTGGCATGACTCGATTTATTCACGACCAATTTGCTAAAGATTATTTAGAACAATTACTATCACCTTATGGTGAAGTTCAAGCACCTCGCCGTGTCTCAGTGGAAATGCGACAAATCGATGTTTGGTTTTCACCTAATTCACAACAATCAACTGCCGCTTCCGAAAGTTTAGGATTATTGGGAATATTTGCGGCTAATCCTTCTATTTTTGAACCATTCCGCAATCCGGCAACTTCTAATCAAATTTGTGATTGTCTGTTAAAATTATTGGAAATTCGGGGAGAATTACAACGAGAGGCGAATCGGAATAATACCAATATCCAGGAGTCCGTCTTACCGCAATTATGGATACTAACGCCTACAGAATCAGATGCTATCTTGTTTGGATTTGGTGCTATAATAGACGATGGGTGGTTGCCTGGAGTTTACTTGATGCCGGAATATCTCAGGACTGGCATTGTAGTAATTCACCAGTTACCCCGTACTCCAGAAACTCTCTGGCTGAGAATTCTGGGTAAAGGTAACGTCCAAAAACAGGCAATTGATGAAATAATCGCACTATCAGCAGATAATCCTTTACGTTACAACGCTATTAAGCTGCTGTATAATTTACGAAAAAACTTGCAAATTAATGACATTCCAGAAGAAGAAGAAGATAGGGAGTTAATTATGAGATTAGCACCACTTTACGAACAAGACCGGGAACAAGCTATTCAGCAAGGTATTCAGCAGGGAGAACGGCGCATTGTAGAAAATTTGCTGCGAATTCGATTTGGTTCCTTAGATGAACAACTAGCGGCAATTATTCCCTCAATATTAGCATTGCCGCCAGAGGAATTTACTGCCATGTTATTGCAGTTATCCCGTGAGGAATTATTGGCTAGATTTGGAGAAAGTTTGTAGTGGGGTGTAGGGATAGGGTAATACTCTATCCCTATTAACTCAATTCCAAATATTTCTCCAAAAAGGTCTAGATTCACTTTGACTAACAGGCTGTTTTTTGCGAATATCATTAATGTTCCAGCCTGTCAATTTAGCTAAATTCTGCGCTTCCCGTTCAAATCGTTCGGCTAAAGACCTTTTATATTGTTGACCTGCTTGACAATTTGCTTCTCCTTGAAAAGGATGTCGTAGAATATATCGACCTTGAAAGTTTTGCTGGTTTGAGGTTTCTTGAAACATCAAATCTTCGGGGAATTTATCGCGTGTATAGCGGACGTGAAGTCGAGTGATAAAGACATTTCCTGATTCGGATGAATTTATCCAAAATACTCCGGCTTTTGTGAGTTCTTCTTGATTGAGTGGTTGGGCTGAACAGGGGTCGCAGTTACTCATATTCCAAGCATATTCGAGAAAGGCTACTTTTTGATCTTCTTGAGTGTATGCTTTGGCAAACATGGCTTTGTAGAAATCCCCAAATTCCTTCTTGACAAAGACTGGAATTTCTGCATCTGAAGGTACTTTGACTGTTCTGTAATTGGTTACTTCTGCTTGTCCTTTGGGGGATAAGATATAGATAATCAAATCTTGTGCGGCGCTAGCGTTAATCATGCCTAACCGAATTGGTAACATAAATCGGGGGGATTCGTAGGCCATTTGTAGCGGTCGTAAAAGTTGATATCCTGATTTTTGAAATTCTGCCAAATTGACTTTGGCTACGAAGAATTTCATGTTTTGGCGAATGTAGGTTTGTAGTAATTGTGCTGCACCCGCTGGAATTTTATAACCGTTGCGGACAAGCCATGTTTGCAAACCGTTGGATTCGGTGGCGCTGAGAATTAATATGTCATATTCTCCAACTGAAAAACGTGCTTCTATGGTGACACCAAAGGAGTTTTGCTCATTCCTATCCCTTGATTCACTTGCTGCTGGTGCGCCTCTAGTTACAGCGCCTTGCCTCCTGCTCATATCGTAATCTGCACAAGGGTCTTCATCAAAATATTCTACCAATCGAGGTGCGCTAAAAGCATCTAATCTTTCGATAATTTTGGGGTCGCCAACGCGCACTTGTTCTTTCTGCAAAACTACGGGAACGGGAACGACTAAGGCAAAGTCTTTCACATCGCCTTGATAGTCATTTGCCATTGTTAAAATAGTGCGGCTACCATCATGGGCGATAATTACTTGGGAGGCTTTGTTGTAAAGTTTGGTATCTGCTTTGGCGACATAGAAACCGCAAAATGCCCAGGCTGTAGGGGCAAAGCAAATAACAGCTACGAAAGTTAGAAGTAAACTTATTAAAATCCGAAATGGCTTCATGGCAAGTTTCTTGTTTCTGTTAGTTATAGCTAGGTGAAGAAGGTTCTAGAGAATTGTAGGTTGGGTTTCGTTCCTCAACCCAACCTACTTGATGTCTTAAGAGTGTTGGGTTTCGTTCCTCAACCCAACCTACTTGATGTCTTAAGTGATTAATTCTTGTCGGCGGGGGAAAGATAAACGACCGTTGACAAATGACCAGGAAAATCTGGGTGCTGTCCAAAGATAATCTAAGAGGATGGTTAGGGGAGCAAGAGCAAATAATGACCAGAATACTGCTGTGGAAACGAAGAAGTAATTACGCAGGATAAAGGTTAGTAGGGCGATGGATGCTGCCCATATCAAGCGGCTTATTCTGGCATTTGGGATTGAGCGGGGGTCGGTAATCATAAATAGGGCAAACAGCAATAATGACCCGCTCATTAAACGATGAAAGTAAACGTCCCACGTCCAACCTAGCAAAATGTTGCGAATAGCTTCGAGGAATGCGTAGGAACCTAAAAAAGCGGCGGTTGTGTCCCATCTGCCTATTCGTTTTAATATCATGCCGCCAGTGCCTGCAAATAAAAGTACATACCACCAATCTTCGCCCCATTGTCCGGGGGAAACCCAGGCATCTTTGGTGAGGATGAGAGCTGCGATGATGCCAAAGTTGGCGGGATTAAAGAAATGCTTTTTCCCAATTTGAAAGATAAATTTGCTTAAAATTGCCAGTATTCCTGCGACAATCATTGTGGTGTAATGTTCTGCACGAAGTAGCAGACAAAGGCTTAAGGCTGTGATGGCGGCGCTGCGAAGTGAATTGTGTTTTTGAGGGTTTAGTAAGTCTAAATTTAGTTTGGGTGAATGATTTTCGGATTGTGCGAATAGGTTTTGGATGTTTACTTTGAGGTGGGGCCAGATGGATGCTGCACGCTCTGCTACCCATTGGGTGAGGAGGCAGGTGGCGATCGCAACTACAATTAAGTCAGGTCGTAGTGTCCAGTCCCTTGTCCCGATGCCCAATACTAGGAATAGGGATAAAAACAGAATTTGGTAGTCTCGGATATCTTTGAGGAGCATTGCGTGTTAAGGGAAGAATTGGTTTGTTCTAAATTTAGATACTGCCGAGACTAAAATAGTTGCTATGCAACAAAATCGTTACAGATATCGGCCTCTTAGCCGGTTTTTTGAGAAAATACTGCTTTCCGGTGCTGTGCTGCTGTAACGAAGGTGCGGAAAATTCGCTGCTGGCGTCCGTCGTTGAGGGCGAGTTCGGGATGCCATTGGAGTGCTATGGCCCAAGGATGATATTCATGCTCTAATGCTTCTATGACGCCATCGGGTGCTTGTGCTGCAAGACGCCAAGCTGTTGGGATGGTGCTGGCTGCTTGATGGTGCCAAGAGATAATTTTTGCTTCTCCTGGGCCAATGATGGTGGCAAGGCGAGTGCCTGTGATAATTTGAATGCTATGCTCGCAGGGGCGAGTTTGTTCTGCTCGGTGGGTTATTGTTTCGCCAAATTCGTCGGGTAGATGAGTTACCAATTTGCCGCCGCTGGCGACTACGAGTATTTCTAAACCGCGACAGATGCCTAAGATGGGAATATCTGAGTTAAGGGCAAGCTGGGCTAGGGATAGCTCGAAGCGATCGCGCTCTGCGTTTACATTATAGATCGTCGGATGGGGTGCGCCGTTATAGGTGGCTGGGTCAATATCGCCCCCGCCTGAAAAAAGAATACCATCTACCCATTCCAGTACGGTAGCTAGGTTAAGTTCGCCTGGGGGTAGCAGCATGGGTAAACCACCTGCGAGGCGCACTGCGTCTACATATTCGCGCCGCACGCAAAAGCTGCCTGTCTGATTTTGACCGGAGGTAGTAATGCCAATTAGCGGTGGATAAAATTTCATGCGATCGTCTCAGTTTATGATATTGGGTGGGCAACGAAAACCCAACCCCTAAGATAGTATTCCCCGCTCATGGGAAATGTACTCAGTTTCATTCCCCAAGATTAACAGTTGTTTTCTGGCTGTAATTCCCAAAGCGAAACTTTAGCATATTCACAGATATTGGGGGAAGTTTGTATCGGGAGATACTGAGGTTAGAGAAACTATGAACCATCGATTATAGAGATACCAATTCCTATGCTCAAACTCATTACTTTGCTGATTACCAGCAGTATGACCGTTATGGCTGGTGCTACAATTTCACCAGCTTTGCCCCAAATGCAGGAATTTTTTAAGGCTGAATCTAATTCTGAATTTTGGGTTAAGTTACTGTTGACCCTGCCTGGATTGTTCACAGGGTTAGCGGCCCCGTTTGCCGGAGCTATTATTGACCGATTTGGACGCAAACGATTACTAGCTGCTGCGGTATTTTTATATGGAATTGCTGGCGGTACTGGTTGCGTTCTCAGTTCTCTGACTGGATTGCTAATTGGACGAGCTTTTTTAGGTTTGGCAGTCGCAGCAATTATGACGACTTCCATCACTTTGATTGCTGACTACTATCAAGGCCCCCAGCGCAATCAGGTTATGGGAGTACAAGCGTCTTTTATGGGTTATGGAGGAGTGACTTTCCTGTTATTGGGTGGCTTTTTAGCAAGTTTTAGCTGGCGGGGGCCATTCTTTATTTATCTTTCTGCTTTTGCCGTTTTACCGCTAGTGATATTCACCATAACAGAACCGGAAGTTGCCACAGAACATACCTCGAATTTGGCTGAAGATTCAGATCCAAAGTTGCCTATCATAACGCTAATTTCGATCTACAGTCTAACTTTTTTGACGATGGTGGTGTTCTATATGATTCCAGTGCAAATTCCTTTTTACTTGAGGAATTTTCAAGTCAATAGTTTCTTAGCTGGAATAGCGATCGCTGCTTCGACTCTTGCTAGTGCCACTATGTCTTTATTTTACAAAAACCTTAAGGCACGTCTGAGTTTTCAAGGCATTCTTATTTGCCTTTTCCCTCTCATAGGTTTGGGGTATATCGCTGTTTCTGTGGCAAATAGTTACGCTTTTGTGGTTTTGGGTTTAATTGTTTCTGGATTGGGACTGGGTTTGTTTCTTCCAAATATGAATGTTTGGTTGAATGCGATCGCACCCGTCGCGACTAGGGGAAGACTTTTGGGAGGCTTGACAACTGCAATGTTTCTTGGACAGTTCTTTTCTCCTATTCTTATTCAACCAATTGTACAACAGATTCAACTGCCATCTACCTTTACGGTGGTGGGAGTCGCCATGTTAATTTTGGCTGCTGCGATCGCGGGTGCTTTGTTTGCAAATAGATTTTCCCATACTGCTTGAATTATACTTCCAAATAAGTCCGTTCGGTTAAGGTCGGCATTGCCCAGCTATATCCGTTCTTGCATCTGGGCATTTTTTAGCGCGTCTAGATCGATCGTACAAATCTTAGAAACCCGGTTTCTTTGAGAAACCGGGTTTCTGGCTTTGGAGAAGTTGTACAAATCATTCAGACGCATTATATTAATTTTGCAGTGTAAAACACTACAAAGTCTAAAATTTACTTGCTATGATAATAGTTTAACATTTACTATCACCCGTAAGATATTAGGCTAGGAAAGTTATGGAAAACCAAAAACCAATATCTAAGCAAAAGCATATTGTTTTGACATCCCATCCCAACAGATCGGGTCAAAATCCACTGCCAATACGTTGGGGAGAAAGCGATCCAATCAAACGGGGGCCGATTATTGGTACTTTAACTAACGCGACTCAGCGGAATGCGATCGGCACTCACTCCGGTTCTTATGCTGTGTATCGCGCATTGGCGATCGCATCTGGCGCACTTCAGGCAAATCACCGTCCCGACTTCACAAATACATCTCCCGTTGTCCGCATTGGGCCGCATCCTAGTTGGGCCGATCGCGATCAAATTATTGCTCTCGACCCTTTTGGTGCCATTGTAGGTGAAGTTTACACACAATTTTATGAGGATGGTTACGATCTTCGCCCGACAATTGCCATTACAAAAGCTCACATAAATATGCCAGAATTGCAAGAAGTAGTAGCAAAAGGTATATTGCAAGTTGATGGTAAAATATTAAAAAGTAATGGCAATTTAGTAGTAACTAAAGTTGCGATCGATCCAGTTTGGTATCTGCCAGGAATTGCCAAGCGACTCAATGTTAAAGAAAGCGATTTGCGGCGCATCCTCTTTCAACAAACTGGTGGGATGTTCCCAGAATTGGTGACGCGCCCAGATTTACACATATTTTTACCTCCAATTGGTGGCATTACAGTTTATTTAATAGGAGATGTAGAAGCAATTACAGACCCCAATCGAGTTCTCGCCGTGCGGATACACGATGAATGCAATGGTTCGGATGTGTTTGGTTCCGATATTTGCACTTGTCGTCCTTATTTAGTACATGGAATTGAAGTTTGTATCCAAACGGCACAATCAGGCGGTGCTGGTGTAATTGTCTATTTTCGTAAAGAAGGACGTGCTTTGGGCGAAGTTACAAAGTTTCTGGTTTATAATGCTCGCAAACGTCAGGAAGGAGGCGATCGGGCCGATGCCTATTTTGCTCGCACCGAATGTGTGGCGGGAGTTCAAGATATGCGTTTTCAAGAACTAATGCCAGATGTGTTGCATTGGTTGGGAATTACTCGTATTGACAGATTAGTTTCGATGAGCGATATGAAGTATAACGCCATCGTTAATTCTGGAATTCAAGTAATCGATCGCATCGCTATTCCTGAAGATAGAATACCAGAAGATGCAAGGGTGGAAATCGCCGCCAAGCAAGCGGCTGGTTACTACACGCCGGGAGAAACGCCAGATGCGATCGCACTAGCAGAAATTAAAGGTAGAACTTTGGAAGGATAAAGTGTAAAGGATGAAATAATTTTGCCCAATGAACAATGAACAATGAACAAGAAACCATTAAATATCTAAGAAGTCCCGTCGCAATTCGCGAAAGGTGCGATCGCATCTTCAGTTTGGGATGTGAAAATAAACTCAGTCACTTTCGCGTTGATTTAACCAAGCTGGATAAATGCGCTGATTATGTTATTCAGGTAATGCAGGAAGAATATCCCAACTTAGAAATTCCCTTTCATAGTAGATGGCGACATTTTGAGGTTGGGAATGTATCGCGGATCGCAGAACTCGATCGCACTTTGGCAGGACTTACACCATTAGAAAAAGCTAAAGTTAAATTTGATTTGGCAATTATCAGCGTTTTGCTAGATGCTGGCGCAGGTGCAAATTGGCAATATTACGAACGAGAAACAGAACAAGTGTTTCGCCGTTCGGAAGGTTTAGCGGTAGCGAGTTTTCGGATGTTTTGTCAAGGCGCTTTTTCCAGTCACCCAGATTTACCTTGGCAAGCTGATGCTAAAGGACTTCAAAGCTTGACGCTAGAAGAACTAATGTCAGGATTTCAGGTGAGTGCAGATAATCCCCTCGTAGGTGTGTCAGGCAGATTGGAATTATTACAGCGTTTGGGACAAGTGCTAACTCAACATCCAAAAGTTTTTGGCACTGAGAATCCCCGGCCTGGAAATATGGTAAATTATCTGCTGGATAACCACAATAACCAAGTGGCAGCAAGTACGGTGTTGAGTGCAGTGTTGGAGGGATTGGGGGAAATTTGGCCGGGAAGATTGGCGATCGCAGATGTTAACTTAGGCGATGTCTGGATACATCCTTCTTTGGAGGGAGATAATCAGAGCGAACGCTATGTCCCGTTCCACAAACTTTCCCAGTGGTTAACTTATTCTCTTTTAGAACCACTCCAAGAACTTGGTTTAGAAATTACGGGATTAAACGAGCTGACCGGACTTTCAGAATATCGCAATGGCGGTTTGTGCCTGGATATTGGACTGCTGGAGGCGAAATATCCAGACATTTTGCGCGATCGTTATCCGGTTGGATCTGAGATAATTGTAGAATGGCGAGCGTTAACCGTCAGTTTGTTGGATCGGATTGCCGCCACCATCAGACAAAAGTTAAATCTGAGTAGTGCTGAATTACCGCTGGTTAAGGTTTTACAAGGAGGAACCTGGAGTGCCGGACGGCGAATTGCATTAGTATTAAGAGAAGGCGGCGTTCCCCCAATTCAAATAGAAAGTGATGGAACGGTGTTTTGAAAATTAGTAGATAGTCGAGTTAAATTTGCAGATGTACGAAAAACCCAAGCTAATGGTGGTTGATGACGAGCCTGAAAACCTGGATTTGCTATACAGGACATTTCGGCGTCAATTTCAAATATTTAAAGCAGATGGTCCGATCGGCGCTTTAGAAATGCTCGATCGCGAAGGCGAAATGGCGGTGATTATTTCCGATCAGCTGATGCCGCAAATGAATGGGATTGAATTTTTAAGCAGCACAATAGAGCGCTTCCCGGATACAATTCGTATTCTTTTAAGTGGCCTTGGTGAAGAAATGGATGGCCTCGCAGATAAGAAAAAGAAGGCTAAAATTTTCAAATTAATCACTAAGCCTTGTAATATAGATGAACTAAAGGCTGTAGTCCAAGAGGCTGTTGAAATATACCAAGCTGCCAAGCTCAAAAATGATGTATCGTGAAAAGGCTGGCAGCAATAATCATTGTTCTAATGATTAAATAAATGGGTTATAGCTCGAAAAGCTAAAACCAAAGCTATCCCTGTATCAGTAAAAATGACAGCTAAAGTTACTGTAATCGATCATCCCTTGATCCTGCATAAGTTGACGCTGATGCGCCAAACGACGACCAGCACAGCGAAATTTCGCAACCTGCTCAAAGAGATCGGGATGTTGTTAGCTTATGAGGTGACGCGGGATTTGCCGCTGAAATATGAAGATATTGAAACGCCGATCGCACCAATGTTGGCCCCGATGCTGGCAGCTGAAAAAAAGATGGTAATTGTCTCGATTATGCGAGCCGGACAGGGGATTTTGGACGGAATTTTGGAACTAATGCCCTCAGCAAGGGTGGGACATATCGGTTTGTACCGCGACCCCACAACTCATGTCGCAATTGAATATTATTTCAAATTTCCTCACGATATCGAACAGCGAGATGTTTTGATTGTCGATCCGATGTTGGCAACTGGCAATTCAGCGGTTGCTGCTGTTGACCGAATTAAAGAAGTAAATCCGGTGTCAATTAAGTTTTTGTGTTTGTTAGCAGCACCGGAGGGAATTGCCCATTTTCAAGAACAACATCCCGATGTTCCCATCTACACTGCTGCAATTGATGATTATTTAGACGAACACGGTTATATTGTGCCGGGACTTGGGGATGCAGGCGATCGTCTTTACGGGACTAAGTAGGGCTAAGAACCGATCCGAAAAGTCAGTTCCTTGTTTTTTTTACCGCAGATTACGCCATGACTGGAACTCACCCACGTATCCCAACCCTTACTTATCGAACGCAATCGATAGATACTTCTATCGAAGCTGAGCAAGTACAGTTTGGGCTATGGCGTCAGTTGTCTCTGTGGAAAAAAGCCGAGATAGTCAGCGGTTGGACTAAAGGTTGTTGGGAAATGTGCCTTTTGGCGATACAGCATCGCTATCCAGATGCTGATGCTGCTTTTATTAGGCGGGAATTCATGGCCCGATCGCTCGGAGTAGACTTTCAATCCATAGCCAGTATTTTATCTGTTAGTCAGCTTTACTTGGAGCAAGCAATAATGCTAAATGACCCCATTTCTTTAGCCCTTGTTATCGCTGACATTTTAAACGAACTGGAAATTCCCTACCTTGTTGGCGGGTCGGTAGCTAGTTCCCTTATGGGCGAACCGCGCAGCACCCAAGACATTGACTTAGTAGCAGACTTGCATATTGAAAAAGTCGATCGATTAATCCAAGCGCTACAGCCAAGATTTTATGTGTCAGAAAATGCTGTACTAGAAGCAATTCGCTATAAAGGTTCTTTTAACCTGATTGACAACGAATCTCTTGGCAAAATTGATATTTTTATCCTGAAAGACGAACCATTTAATCGAACAGAATTTCAGCGACGACAAACTAGAGTCGTCCGGCGGAACCCCGATCGAGAAATAGTTCTGCCCACACCCGAAGACATCATTTTGCAGAAACTAATTTGGTATCGGATGGGATTCGGATCGCAAAAGCAATGGCGCGATATTTTAGGTGTAATGAAGCTGCAAGGCGAACAACTAGATAAAGGTTATCTCAATGGGTGGGCGCAAACGCTGGGACTGACAGAATTATTGGTACAAAGTCTGCAAGAAGCTGGATTATATAGCTAGCCCCTAGCTATAATTCTATTGCTCTCGACTTTCAGGAATGTAAGGAATTCCCAGTGCAGCGGGAGGCGTCGATTTGCCAGCCAATCCTATTAACGCTAACAGCGCAATAACATAAGGCAACATCACCAAAAATTGATAGGGAATATTTAGATTAAACGCTTGAATTCGCAACTGCAAAGCTTCTGTAGCACCAAATAACAAACAAGCAAAAGCAGTGCTGACGGGATGCCATCTGCCAAAAATTAAAGCAGCAAGAGCAATAAAACCTTTTCCTGCACTCATACCTTCGGCAAAGAATTTGACGTGAACTAAAGCTAGATACGCACCTCCCAAACCTGCCATACAGCCACTAATTATCACTGCTGTATAGCGCACTAAAGTAACAGAAACTCCGGCAGTATCTGCGGCGCGTGGATATTCTCCCACCGCACGCAAAGACAATCCTAAACTGGTGCGAAATAACAAATATGTAATGAAGGGAACTAGCAAGAATAATAAGTAAATCAGCGGATCTTGATTGAACAGGAGAGAACCGACGATCGGGATATTTTGCAATCCGGGAATGCCGATAGCTTGAATTCCCGGTAATTGTTGCGCTTGACCGCTATTAAATAGGATGCGCGACCAAAAAGAGGTCAATCCAGCGGCGGTGAGATTAATCGCAAGTCCCGATACTAATTGGTCTACTCGCAAGGTAACACAAAGATAAGCGTGCAGCAATCCCACTATTCCACCGACTGTTATTGCTAACAGCATTCCTCCCCAAACATTACCAGTCAAAACTGCTCCGGCAGCGCTAGCAAATGCACCGGATAGTAACATTCCTTCTAGGGCAATATTTAGTACTCCTGACCTTTCTGAAAAAAGTCCCCCTAAAGCGGCAAATGCTAACGGGACTGAGAGGCGCAAGCTGGCACTTAAGTAATCGGTAAAAAAGGTCAATTTGTCCATTGTATTTTTTTATTTGAAGCGAATATAAATACGATCGCATCTGCGTTCATCTGCGGTTTTAAGTAGGTGGGCGTAAATAAACTGAAGACCCAGAAACCCGGTTTCTCCAAGAAACCGGGTTTCTAAGGGCGCGGCAGTTTTACGTTTAATTATGCCCATCTACTTAATTCTAATCACTCTAAATCGACGTTCGATCGCAAAACTAATGGCTATAAACAGCACAGTTAATCCCTGAATCGCGTAAACTACCGTAACGGGAACATCTGCACTGCGCTGCATCACGTTTGCGCCGCTGCGTAAGGCACCGAAAAAGAGGGATGTTGCCACAATGCCAGCGATGTTACCGCGACTGAGAAAGGCAAGAGCGATCGCATCATACCCATAACCAGGTGAAAATTGCTCGAATAAGCGATGTTTCAACCCCATCACCTCGGACGAACCCGCTAATCCCGCCAATCCTCCCGCTAGCGCCATCACAATGATTATTGTGCGTTCCACCGACATCCCGCTGTAGCGTGCCGCCACGGGATTTAGCCCCACCGCCTCGATTTGGTATCCTAAAGGCGATCGGGCAAACACCACCCACAGAATTACCGCCGCAATTAATCCAACTAAAATCCCCGCATGGGCTTGCGTTTTAGGAAGTATAATTGGCAACCAAGCTGATTGGGCAATTAGGGGAGAATACGCACTAGGCGCACCCGGTTCGATCAGCGGTTCGTGGACGAGATATCCCACCAAGTTAAGGGCGATATAGTTCAACAAAAGCGTTGTGATGACTTCATTTACACCCCGCACCGCTTTGAGATATCCCGGAATCCCACCCCAGACAGCGCCAAACAGGAATCCTCCCAGCAGTGCTAAGGGTAAGTGAATCAATGCGGGCAATCCTTGCAAGTATAGCCCGACAAGGGTGCTGCCGAGTCCGCCCATGTAAATCTGTCCTTCGCCGCCAATGTTGAATTGCCCTGCTTTCAGCGCTGTTAGCACGCCCAAACCTGCCAGTAGCAAGGGGGCAGTTTTGGTGAGGGTACTGCCAAAACCGTAGTAGTTTGCCAGGGATTCAGTGAACAGGACTGTATAAGCTGTTACAGGGTTCGTCCCCGATAGCGCGATTAAAACGGCACCGACGAGTAAGGCAGATGCGATCGCTACAATTGGGGATAACAGCAACCATATCCGTGAACTTTCATGGCGCATGGAATGGTGCCGCTTGCAGGACTTCGTTAGTAAATTCAAGGCTTTTTTCAATTTCGGCGAGGTATCTACGCGCCCGCGATAATGGGTGATCGGTGAATTGATTATCGTAGCTTTCGTCCTCAGATTGATTACGCATCATAGCATCTTTGCGAGTGCGATCGTATGGATCTTGAAACCACCCTTTATAGGGATCGTCTGGATCGATTTCTTTCATAACATGGGTATAAACGAGAGTATCTCTTATCCCTGTCATGCCGTATTCTGGGCAATCTACTTTGATTGCATAACTAAAACTTGCAAAGGGAAAAGTTAGGGAACCTATATATCTCATGCCTGTAGATTTCATGGAAAATTTGAACAGAGTTTTGATTGCTGACATACCTTTTACAGACAAAACATCGACAGAGACTAATCCCCCACCAACCTGTATGACATTTTGCCGATAAAAGTTTCGCAGTTCTGTTATAGCAGTAAGATTGACAGGAAGATCGGGTGTAATGGGGAAGAAGTGCAACGATAAGCGATCGGCTGTATCATTTTTCCATAAAATGCGCTCGTCTAATTGTTCAATAGGCTCCCATTTCGAGGTATCGAAGCTAACAGATTTGATGTCAGGCATAGCTGTTTTTTTTGTTTCCGAGTTTGAAATAACAACAACTATATTGGCGTTTAGCACCTATTCATTATTGGAACAGATGCCTTATATTAGTAAAGAGGATTTCACGGCTTTGGAAGTGGGAACTATGAGATTCAGGATTTTAGCGATCGCTACTTTAATCACCACTATTGGATTGGCAGCAAGTCCGAGTTTATCTCAAATTGACCTCAATGCACAACTCAACGCACAACTCAAGCAAGCAGTCTGCGCCCAACAGTGGAGACAAGCCATTCAAATTTTAGATCGCATGAGAGCTAGAGTGCCACAAATGGAAAGCGAACTTGTAAGCTATCGCAGACAAATACAGGCTTTAGCTAACACTCGCGCTAGAATACAGAATTGGCCTCCCAATTATTGTACTGCTGCTACTAGCGCTCCCGTCCAGGCGACTCAACCCACTCCTACCGCAACACCAGCAACACCAGCAACACCCACAACATCAGCAATCACAGGGACGGTAGCTGTTAATCAGATTGAGGCGGTATTTCGAGGCAGAAGGGTTCGCGGCACGGTTGCAAATAATACTAATAACCCCGTTACGCAAATAAAAGTTACATACAATATTGTACGTACAACCGATGCTGATGGACAGACGATACCAGAGCAAGTTCTACAGACAGGATCGGCTGCGATTGCTGGTACTATTCAACCAGGAAGACAAGTTCCTTTTGAAAGTCTCGTAAATTTACAAATTAGAGGTAGCGCTAAGGTGGTTTCAGTCGCGTGGAAAAATACTCTTGACGGTTCTGATGGTGCAAATCCTCCTAGAAGAATAGCACAATAGCAGCATCCAGGATATCAAGAAAATCAACTTTGTTAAATGGTAAGGATGCGCTCGCTCTCTCACTTTTCAACTACCCAATATAGAGCAACATAGCTTTTTTTCTTTCAGCGGCCTCTTGGTAATAGCTCATAAGTTCCAGGTAATCATCTGCATCGGGACTAAACTCATTCCGAAATACTCTTTCTATGATTGTTGTAACTAGCTGGTTCTGTTTTTCCTCAATAGTTTCTACTAATGACATTTTTGATAAAGCCTCTTGCGCTACTTCCCAAATTTTATCGTCTGTTAAACTCGGAAATATCTTTTCGTATCTTGCCTCAAAGCTTTCTGCGGAAATTTTTGATAAAGCCTCTGCTACTTCTTTAACTTCATCAGGCGTTAAGTATCTGATTGCATCATAACCGATTCCAAATCCTGTATCACCTATTTTTGTACCTCCAAAAATAGCATTTACTAAAGGCAGCTTATCACCATCTGGGTTTTGCTTCACTAAAAAGGGTAGCTCATACTCCCGGCAGTAACCTGTGAGTATAAAACTTAGTCCATGCCAATTTCTACGGCTCTGAATATATATATATGTGTCGATATTTGCCTCATATTCTGCCATAATGAGATCGGCATCTTTTTCAAAACTTTCAAACTCTTCAGGAGTGCAAGAACTTCGGAACTTTATCCATTCATCGGAGTCAGAGTTCCAGCCGCCGTAAACAAATACCTTTACAATTTGTTCGCTTTCTTTTAGTTCGTTGAGTAAAGAAGGGGATATCTGCCGAAAGTGAGCGTCTATCGTCATAGTCTGAATTTACTCTAAATTTATATTTAAGTTTTGCCAACTTTTTTCAACCTCAAAAACCTGTTTTAAAGCTATGCAATATAGCTATTCTGCAACGTTTGTCGAAAGTTTACCACCTGTCATCAAATAACCTACCCGTTCCACAGAGGCAGTAGCCGCATCCAGTATATCAACGAATTGACCTTCGTATATCACGGCAATGCGATCGCTCATTGCCATCACTTCTTCTAACTCAGTAGAAATATACAAAATTGCCGCACCTCTTTCCCTTTCAGCTAACAACCGTTGCTGCACGTATTCTGTCGCACCCACATCTAAACCGCGTGTAGGTTGCATCGCCACAATTAAGGCCGGATTCCCCGAAAGTTCTCGTGCAAGCACCACTTTTTGTTGATTCCCGCCCGACAACTGGCTAACTTTAATAGCTGGATTTTCGGCGCGAATATCAAATTTTTGCATGGCTTCAGCAGCATGGTTATTAATTATGCCATATTGTAATAACCAGCGACGGCAAAAGGGTAGCAAATAAAAAACTTTGAGCATCAGATTTTTGGCAATGCTAAATCCCATCACCAAACCCATTTTCTGCCTATCCTCTGGAATATAAGCCATACTTTTCTTCCCCCCCTCCCCGTGGGACGGGGAGGGGTTGGGGGTGGGGTCTCTCCGAATTGTCCCCCCAGAAACGGGACGCAAAAGTGCGATCGCATCTGCCAACTCTCGCTGTCCGTTCCCATCCACACCAGCTATTCCCAGAATTTCACCAGCATGAAGTTGAAAAGATACATCTTTAATTACAAGAAAATTTCGCTCATCACGCACTTGCAAATTCTTCACTTCCAGCACCACATCTCCACACGAAAGAGTAGATTTTTCCAGATGAAATAACACCTCTCTGCCAACCATCAATCGCGCCAATTCCTGAGCATTAGTTTCTGCCGTTTCGATCGTAATCGCCACCTTTCCCCGCCGCAGCACAGTAACAGTATCGCACAGATTCATCACCTCTTCTAGCTTGTGACTGATAAAAATAATCGTATGTCCATCTTGAGCAAGTTGGCGCAGAATAGAAAACAGAATCTCCACTTCTGGAGGCGTCAGCACTGCTGTTGGCTCATCTAAAATCAGCAGTTTTGCCTTGCGGTAAAGTGCTTTCAAAATCTCTACCCGCTGCTGCACTCCCACGGGTAAATCCCCAGCTTTTGCTAATGGATTTACATCAAGATTGTAGGAATGAGCCATTTGAGATATTTTCCTACTCCTCGCCTGCAAATCTAAACGGAAATCAAACCCAGTTCCGAGTATAATATTTTCGGTCACAGACAATTGCGGCACCAACATAAAATGTTGATGAATCATGCCAATTCCGCACTGAATTGCCGCACTAGCTGATGAAATTTGGACAAGCTTATCTTCAATAAATATTTGACCAGTATCAGGCTGATAAAGTCCGCACAAAATATTCATCAAAGTGGTTTTACCTGCTCCATTTTCGCCCAGCATTGCATGGATATATCCACTGCTGACACTCAAGTTGATATTGTCATTGGCAATAAAATTACCAAAGCGTTTGGTAATGCCATCAAGACGTAGGTAAGTCATTTATAAAAGTAGGTATACCCATCATTATTGCAGGATTAGCTTAGCATAACCTTTATAATACTGCTAACCTTGCTTTAAGCATCGGGTGTATTTTCCATTTTCGTCGCAAGGCTCAAACATGATTTTTTTGGCTAAAATTGCATCTTTTGTTTGTAATGCTTTTTCCTCTACATTCTTTGGCACCATCGCACCAAATTTACCAAAATAAAGAATATCAGGCTTATCGAAACCAATCGTATAAATTTCTCCTTTCAGATTTCCCTTGACAGCTAAATCTGCCAAATAAGCAATAGCTAAATCAATCCGCTTAACCGCGCTGGTTAACACGGCTTTGGGTGCCACATTCAGCTGATCTGTTGTATTGCCAAAAGCATAAACTCCCTTTTCGGCAGCAGTTTGCAGCACGGCGGGAGAAGCATTATCCAGCCACTGATAAATCACATCCACACCAGAAGAAATCAACGCCAGTGTTGCTTCTTTTGCCTTAGCTGCATCATTCCAATCGCCAGTATAACTTGGAATTATCTTAATATCGGGTTTGACAGACTTAGCTCCTAACTGAAATCCCCTCAATTCTTCATTTGTTGCTTGGAAAGATTGAGCCGCCAGATAAGCCATTTGATTTGATTTTGTCATTCCTGCACCAATGATGCCGCAAATATAACTGGCTTGCAGATGATCTATACGCAAAGATGCCATATTTTTACCACTCACAGTACCATTTACACCCACAAAGTAAGTGTCAGGAAAAAACTGCGGTGCTACCTGCTGAATTGCCGCATCAAATTGTCCCCCGTGAGCATAGATTAGGTTGTAACCCCGCCGCGCAAAATCTGACAGGGCTTCTACTTGATCTGCTTGTGCTACATTTTCGACATAAGCTGTTTCGATTCCCAGTTTTTTTTCAACTGCTTTCACGCCTTCATAGCCTACTTGGTTCCAAGCTTTATCTGTGATAATTCCCGGTAACACAATTGCTACTTTAAAATTCTTTGCATTTTGTGGCGCTGGCGAGACGCCAGCGGTGTTTGATGTGGAAGTCGAACTGGTAGTACAAGCTTTCAGCAGGAAACTGGTGCCAAAAGCGGCTGAACCGTAAATAAGGAATTGACGCCGACGATACATTTGAGACATACAGGTTTTATTTTGGCTAGATTAAGTGGGATACGTTGGTTCGCGATCGCATATCATTTACATAAATTGTTTCTATTGTAGCAAACCGTATTTTCAGATACACTAAGAAAAGTATTTACCCTATTTATGCAAATGAGCCGATCGATCTTATTAAAACAATTACAGGCTCAGTCAATTACGCCAGAAAACTTTCGATCCTACGGACAGGTGATTTTCCCAAGCATTGATGGCAAAGCTTACGATGCAGAGGACGCTCAGTTAAACCTCCAAAACGGCATTCCTCGAATTTATATTATGCGGCTGCACCACCAAGGACGCAAGTTTCACAAAATTACGCGCCACGTGCAATGCACTCAATGTCTGGGTTCTCTGGAAGGGAAAGATTGGTTAATTGCGCTTGCGCCTCCTAATAATGATACTGACCAACCAAAATTAGAGGAAATTGCCGCTTTTCGTATTCCTGGTAATTGCTTTATCAAGTTAGAGGTAGGTACTTGGCACGCGGGGCCATATTTCGATGGAGATTTTGTTGATTTCTACAATTTGGAACTCAGCAATACAAATGAGATCGATCATTTCACCCACAATTTTTTGGAAAGCCATAATCTAGAATTTGAAATTGCATCTATTTCATAACCCCATCATTGTCGAATTGTAGATTGGGTTGAACGGTTAAAGGTAAAATTGCTCCCTGATATCATGTCCTTACGCATCGGTTACCTAAAAAATCGTGTGATTATTCTTATCTGTGTTCATCTGTGTTCATCTGTCTTTATCTGTGGTAAAAATTTAACCACCGATGACAACAAACAATTTAACGATATCACGCATTTACTAACGATGCAACCGGACAGTATATGACCTAACATCTGCGTTGGGTTTCGTTACCTCAACCAACCTACAAAAATTATTCAATCCTCTCTTTCCATCACTTCCCCGCCAACAATTTCATAACCCCAACCAAGATTGCGGTTCACCAAATGTCGAGCTGCGTCATACTCGCCTAAACGACAAAGTTCGGCTAACTTTTGATACCCATCCTCTTTTTCTTGATCCAATCTTTCCCGACGTAGATTTTTTCTTTGTTCGTCTGAAAGATTAGCTCGTCCTAAACTAAACGCATCAATTTCACCAATTGGTTTCATCATCCTAAAAAGGAATTAAATCTACAACTTCATCATCAACAATACCATATCCCCATTCCGGGTGTTCGGCAATTTGCTTTTCTACGATAGTTCGACCCATAGGTGTTTGGTAAGCTGACTGCAAAGAATCAATAGTAGGAGCATTCGATATATAATCAACATCTTTATCTTCAACTTTTTGCTGTTCTACACTCAGGTTAATAAGGTCGTCTGACTTAGATGATGCTAGGGAAAATTGAGGCCCGATCGCACTCAATTTATTCATAACACTTTCTTTGCTGACTTGCGGTTTATCTGTAAAAGATGGCGGCAAATAAGGAGTTGTCACTCCTAAATTTTTCGCTCTAATTGCGTCATCGGCAATGCGATCGCACTTTCTCAAAAACCCTTCCCACAAATCTTTTCCTAGCACTGGATCTCTAAGTTCAGAACTCGCTTTAGCTACTGCCGTTTCTAGCGGTTCTCCTTTTTGTACATAATACTGAATACGCTCCTCCCTAAAAGCTGGATATGGCACCCCAGGTTCAATTTCCCAATCTCGCTTAACTTTCTGACTTTCTCCCAGCGGAATTCCTTGGATAAATTCATCCCAAAACGGAGACACCAAACCTTTTGTGATGCCATCTATAATTCTAAACACCCATCCAGCCGGATTATCAATACCTTTGTTTTTGAAATGTTCCAATAAAGCTCGTTGAAATTCTTCAAATTGCTCTGGAGAATTCCAAGGCCCATTAAATTGATAATTAGGAGTAACTTTCATTGCAATTGGCTGACGCTGCCAATGGAAAAACTTATCATTTTTATTATTTATACCTGAAGTAGGAGAAGATTCTAACAGTTCTACAGCCGTTGTTTTTGTTGAAGAACCGTTCGATTGAGATATGACTTGAACTTGCGCTTGATTTTGTGCAGAAGTGACAAGACAATTTGACTGTAAGAACTCCTCCAATCTCTGCTCAAGAGCATCAATGTCCGGCCACAATTCCATAATCTTAACATCATCGACCAATCGTTGTTTTAACAGCGATCGCTCCATCAATCGCTTTCGAGCCAGTCTCTGTTCCGTATAACTTAAACCAGTTTCTGACTCAATTTCATCAACAGTAATTTTTACCCAATCATGGGGATTCTCCAATTCAGACTGCTTCTGGAAAAGCAGACAAAATAAAACAGCAGCAGTTACACCGCCAGTAACTTTTGCCAGTTTGGGGTAATAAACCGCTGAATTTCCCAGAAGTCGCCAAAATACTCCTAATTTCAAGCAGAAATTCTCCTATAATTTCACAGTGTTTTTATTCATATAGCCACAGTCAGATATCTTAGGACGGTATTGAACGCTCAAAGCAAGGCTGGGACTGTGTTTGTACTAAAGCCGAAGCACTCAGCACTCAGCACTCAGCACTTTGCTATACTTTTTCAGCACTTGCAGCCAGCGTTGCCACCACTTTAGCTAATTCTCCGGGCTCAACGGGCTTTGCTATGTGCATCTGGAAGCCTGCCGAGAGAGCTTGTTTGTGGTCTTCATCCCTAGCATAAGCCGTCAGGGCAATAGCCGGGGTCTGTCCCCCTTCATTTGCATCCAGCGCCCTCACTTTGCCGATCAAACTGTAACCATCTTCTTGGGGCATTCCAATGTCGCTCACCAGTACATCTGGTTTCAACCTGCAAAGTGCCTCAAACCCTTCAGAAGCGGATGCAACTGCCGTCGCTTGGGCACCATACTGTTCCAGCACAAAGCTCAGAAATGCGCGGGAGTCAGTATCATCATCAACTACAAGTACTCGCAAATCCTTGAGGGGACTGGAGGCCCAGGAATGAGGACTGGGTACTGGGGAATCGGTTCTAGGTTCAATAGTCTCTTTAAGCAGGGGCAACTTGACAGTAAAGGTTGCCCCCAATCCTTCTCCTGGGCTTTCTGCACAGACAGTTCCACCGTGCAGTTCCACCAGACGGCGGACAATTGCCAAACCAAGTCCAAGTCCACCGTGTTTTCTGGTGGTTGAGGAATCGGCTTGGCGGAAGTAATCAAAAACATAAGGCAGAAAGTCAGATCTAATACCTTTACCTGTGTCGCTTATCGTGATTTGGGCATATCGCGATTTTGGATTTGTCGGCAATTCCTCTGATGCGGTATCTTCTAATCCAAAATCGGCAGTCGAAAATCCAATATTGGTTGACAATCGAATCTCGACCCTACCCCCTTCGGAGGTAAACTTAATTGCGTTTGAGAGCAAATTCCATACTACTTGCTGTAGGCGGCTAGGATCGCCCGAAACTAGGCCAAGGTTGGGATCGATCGCACGCTGAATCTGAATTGACTTAGCTTCAGCGGCTAGGCTGACTGTTTCGATCGCTGCTTCGATCGTCGATTTTAAGTTGACCCGACTTTTATTCAGGCTGATTTTTCCCTGCATGATGCGCGAAACATCCAGCAGATCTTCTATAAGTTGCGTTTGTATCTTGGCATTGCGTTCGATCGTTTCAATTGCACGAGCCGTTGTTTCTTCGTCAAATTTTCGGGTTCGCAGTAGCTTGGCCCAACCCAAGATCGGATTAAGGGGCGATCGCAACTCGTGAGATAATACCGCCAAAAACTCATCCTTAATCCGGTTCGCTTGGCCTAACTCCTCAGCTTGTTGCCGTAACCGATTTTCCAATTTCTTGCGCTCAGTTAAGTCGAGAGCAAAGAAAACCCCTCCTGACAAAGTGTCTTCAAAACAGGCACGACCGAACAGAACGGAGATGCGGCTCCCATCTTTGCGAATGTATTCCTTCTCGTAGTTACCCCCCAAACTCAATTTTGAGGAATCTTGACAGTTTTGCTGCTCGCTAGAAATATCTTCTGGTGGGGTGATATCTTGCCAGTGTAATTTCTTGGCAATCAAGTCCGATCGCGTATATCCTATTAACTCAAGAAAAGCATCATTGACATCGGTGACGTAACCGTTTTCATCCCAAAAACCCATCGCGATCATCTTGGATTCAAATACACTTCTGAATCGCGTTTCGCTTTTTTGCAGCGCTGACTGTGCTACCTTGTACTCAGTTACATCACGAGTGATACTGAGTATAGATTCGACCGAACCATCCAGAGCAAACTCAGGCACCATGCGAGATTGATAGTAGCGAGTTCCGCTTGGTGAAGGAAAATCGAATTCCAAAGAACTCTCTAGCGCTGTTTCAAATATATGATTAACCCGCTCTTGCCAGAAAATATTCAATTCCGGACTAAACCCTAGCTCGGCGTTAGTTTTGCCGATGAACTTTTCCCGTGGAATTCCCGTTGCTTTTTCTACAGCAGGATTCACGTAAACGTGGCGCAATTCTCGATCGAATCGTGCAATTATATCAGGTGAATTTTCAGCCAGTGCTTTAAATTCTTGTTCGCTACGATATCGTTCTGAGTCTGCCCGCTGACGCTCGGTAACATCCAGAACTAGAGATAGTACCGATACCAAATTGCCCGATTCATCTAAGAGAACAGAGTTATACCACTCGCAATGGATAACAGAGCCATTTTTTGTATAATTGCGGTTGTGTGAAATATTACGTTGTTCGCTGCCACTAAGTAAGCGGCTCATGGTGTCATTGACAACCTCAACATCTTCAGGAAAAACGAATTGCCAATCATGAGGGTGTTTGCCAATTACTTCCGCAGCACACCACCCGAACAATCTTTCTGCTTCTTTTGACCACCAAGATATCCGAAATTCACGGTTCCATTCTATGACTGCTAACGGTGAATTTTCAACGTGGAAAGTGAGTTTTTGCAGGGCATCCCGCAATGCTGCTTCTGCCTTTACGCGGTAAGTGCGTTCCTTTGCTTCGCGCAATGCTCGATGTACCGACGGGGCAAGTCGCAATAGTCGTTGTTTGAGTACGTAGTCCGTAGCACCATTTTTGAGGGTTTCGATCGCCAATTCCTCGCCTAAAGTAGCCGAAACAAAGATAAACGGCAGTTCTGGACAAGTAGTACGGGCGATTTCTAGAGCCGAAATGCCATCAAAGGAAGGTAGCGCATAATCTGCCAAAATCAAATCAAAAGAGCCTTTTTCCAATGCTGCAACAAAGTCGGCCCTTGTTTCTACTCGCACCAACTCGCAATCAATCCCAGCATCGCTCAGATTGGCATGGATGAGTTCTGCATCTAGCAGACTGTCTTCTAGCAGGAGAATACGGAGTATTTTCACGAGACACCCACCTATTTTTAACTACTCGCCGGGAAGTCCCCCGCTATAACTGTACTCAGTTTAGCGGCGGGATACTTCGGCAGGCTCAGTAACAGAAAGGCAGGGAGATTGT
>NZ_JAIQZN010000040.1:35202-65908 GCF_023333585.1 Argonema antarcticum A004/B2 | reverse complement strand
CGTTTGATTTTCCAATACGCTTCCTTCAACAACAGCCGTGCATTGCACTTCTTCTTGGGTGCATGGCCGGTAATCGGAATCTGGTTTACTGCTCTGGGTGTCAGCACGATGGCTTTCAACCTGAACGGTTTCAATTTTAACCAGTCGATCGCTGATTCGCAAGGTCGGGTGATTGGGACTTGGGCTGATATTATCAACCGCGCTAATTTGGGTATGGAAGTGATGCACGAGCGCAATGCTCACAACTTCCCGCTCGATTTGGCTGCTGGTGTGGCTGCTCCTGTGGCTATGACTGCTCCTGCTATCAATGGTTAATTGGTAGAAATTAGCTAGCTAACAAAAAAGCGCTCTCCTTTCAGAGAGCGCTTTTTTGTTTTGGCTATTTGTTCAAAGTTAGGTTATACAGCAGAAAGCTTTGCAACTTCTTGCAAAGCTTTCTAATCTTTGGGAAAATTGATTAGCCAATTCTTCAAGCCTTACGTAGAAACCGGGTTTTTTCAAGAAACCCGGTTTCTCTGTACCTCACTAACTTGAAAAGGGCTGTATTTAGTCAGGACGAATGGGGCTGTAAAAATGCAAAGTTGCCGATTTTTGCATAGAGTTGTTGACGAGTTGGTGGTGAAACCTCCTTCGCTCAAATCGGTTTCTTGATGTCCGGTGGCATCGGTAGCGTAAGCGTGATGCGAGAAATTGTCTGTTGTCATCGAGGGTTAAATTTTAACCACAGATGAAGACAGATGAACACAGATGAACACAGATAAGAGAGTTATTTTTTTTAGACAACCGATGCCACCGGACATGATATCACACCAGAAGAAAGCCACAAATTCAGAGAAGCAATTTCTGAACAGTTTGGCATCAAGTTGAGAGAACGAGATTTACCCGCAAAAAATGAGGACGAAAAGTATGAATTAATTTCGCTCAAACTTCACCCGAAAGTTCTAGCTTGGGCGATAGAAGAATCCAAAAAAAGAGGTATTGGCTATCAAACAGTGATTAATGAGGTACTTTTAGAGAGAATTAGCTGATAGCGATCGCAGAAACCCGGTTTCTTTGAGTTATACTGTTCGCGGTCGGAAAGTGAGCTTTTTTACCGCAGTAGGGGCTTTGTTTATTGGCCATCACGGTGACAACCTGAAAACATGAGAAAAACCTTTGTCCTGGCTATGTTGGGATCTGCGTTCGCTAGCGGCGGTGCAGGTGCAATAGTTGCTTTGCGAACTCCGGTAGATCTGCTCCCACAAGTTCTCTATTCAACTTTAAAAAAGCAGCCTCTAGCAACGGAAACTGCTTCTGCAACAGGAGAAGTTTTACTGAAAAATAAGACAACCGATCTCAATACAGCCAACCGTCCTGAAAGTCAAGATGCAAGTCTGATTAGTCACACAAAAGAGTCGGCGCGTTTTGGGCGCATCATGCAGTATGCTGTGGAGCAAAAATTGCCCGATCGCGAAATGGGGGATATTATGCAGGCGATCGCACAGCAATTTCTGGGGGCACAGTATAAGGCAAACTTATTAGATGGGTCGCCGGAAGAGACTCTCACGATCTCGCTGGATAAGTTTGACTGCGTGCTTTTTGTGGAAACGGTGCTGGCTCTAGCTCGCGGTGTAGCGGTGAAAGATTATGCCTATCAAACATTTAGCGATCGCATTGTTAACGAGCGTTATCGCGATGGTCAATTGAACGGATATTGCAGCCGATTGCACTATTTTGTTGAATGGATATTTGATAATCAAAAACGCGGTAATGTGGCAGACATCGCGCCGCAATTGGGTGGTGTTTCCCTGCATAAAAAGCTCAACTTTATGAGCAAAAACAGAAGTCTGACTCCACCAATTGCCAACAACGATGCCAATTATCACTGTCTCGTAGAAACGGAAAAGAAACTTGACGAACTAAGCATCAATTATATTCCGATTAACCAGATTCGTAGAGTTTACGCTCAACTGCAACCGGGTGATGTTGTAGCAGTTGCTACTAGCATTGAGGGACTAGATGTAACTCACACTGGTCTAGTTTATCGTAACCAAAACGGCAACATCGGTATTATCCATGCTTCGCCCAGCGGCACAGTCAGAATTTCCCGCGATTTACAGGTGTATGTAGGTAATATTAAGAATGCGATCGGTATTATGGTAGCTCGACCCAGCGATCCGCGCCCACTGCTAAGAAGGGGCTAGCTAAAAAGGCTGGACTCTAAGCTGCTGACCGAATTTGTTGTTGAATTGGAATTTCAATGACGAATTCTATCCCTTGTCCTGATGTAGGCTGGCAATACAATCTACCCCCATGCTTTTCTACGATAATTTGGTAACTAATAGATAACCCCAATCCAGTTCCTTTACCGATTGGTTTAGTGGTGAAAAATGGATCGAACAGCTTTGCTTGTATCGTTTCACAAACCCCAAAACCGTTGTCGCTAATGTGAATAGCAACCCAGTTATCGCCAATAATTTTTGTAGAAATCTTGATGTGGTTTGGTTGCTGTTTTATTTCGGCAAACGATCGCTTTTGGTTATATTCATCCAAAGCATCGATCGCATTAGAAATAATATTCATAAATACTTGATTGAGTTGTCCGGCATAACATTCTACTGGGGGAAGCTGACCGTAATCTTTTACTATTTGAATTTCAGGATGCTCTGGTTTTGCTTTTAGACGATGATGCAGGATGGTGAGCGTACTATCAATTCCTTCATGAATATTTATTGCTTTTACATCTGCCTCATCTAAGCGAGAAAATATTCGCATAGACTTGACAATCTCTTGGATGCGTTGCGTTCCTAAGTTAATTGATTTAAGAACTTTGATGAAATCTTCCTGCAAAAAATCTAGTTCTATCTCATCCATTGCTGCTTGAATCCGAGGGGTTGGATTTGCATAGTCTTCTTGATATAAATCTAGAATTTTTAGTAAGTTTTGCGCGTATTCTTGAGCATAACCTAGATTGCCAGAAATAAAATTTATCGGATTATTGATTTCATGAGCAATTCCAGCTGCTATTTGTCCTAAGCCAGACATTTTCTCGCTTTGAATTAACTTGACTTGCATTTGTTGCAAATCATTATATGCTTGGCTGACTTCTGCAACTTTCTGTTCCAACAGGGTATTTTTTTCTTCTAATTTTTCAGCTAGAATGTGAACTTTTAAATGCAGCTTGACGCGAGCTAACACTTCCTCCTGCTGGAAGGGTTTGGTAATATAATCTACAGCCCCAATTTGAAACCCTTCTACTTTATTAGCCGTGTCCGAGAGAGCAGTCATAAATATAATAGGAATCTGCTTGGTTTCTGGATTAGCCTGTAATCGACGGCAGGTTTCAAATCCATCAATCTCTGGCATCATAACATCCAGTAAGATTAGATCGGGTAAGGCATATTTCACCCGTTCCAGGGCTTTCTTGCCAGATTTCGCTACCCAAACCTCAAATCCTTCCTGACCTAAAGCATCGGATAGTACGCCTAAGTTGGCCGGATTATCATCAACAATAAGAATTGAACCAGTTGGTTGAATTGCTAAATTCATAAGCCTTACTTGTAGGAGTGAATAAAGGTGACAATCTCTTCATCTTGAAATTCCTTTGCCATCTGATGCAATTTGTGAGCAAAGGGAATGTATTTGGGGTCTGTTTCTTCCAGCAATAACGCCTGTTTAACTATTTCTCTAAAATTGCCTTTCATCGCTAACTCATATAGCATTTCTATTTGCATAGCAGGCGGGGCAATTAGATCGTTGGTGTCTGAGGCGATCGCATCTAACGGATCTTCATTGGCTTCGTAAAGCCATTCCAACTGAAGATACTGTTGAATTTTTTGCAAGAGCTCTATGGCTTGAATCGGTTTGGGCAGAAAGTCGTTGCCTCCCGCTTCTAAGCTTCTGTATCGATCGGTCTCAAAGACGCTGGCAGAAGAGACAATTATGATGAGGTCTTTAAATTGTTCCGATTCTCGAATCAGCTTAATCAACTCGAAGCCATCTATTTTGGGCATTAATAAGTCCGTAATCACTAAATCTGGCTGAATTTCGAGAATTTTTTGCCAGCCTTCTTGTCCGTGAACTGCTTCAGATAACTCAAAGCCGATCGGACTGAGCAAATTGGTAATTACCGATCGGTTAGCCCATTTATCATCAATAACTAGAATCTTTGGCTGGCGGTCTTTGATGCCGATAATCTGACCTCGATCGTCGGTTTGAGATGCTTTCACCCATTCATCGGCTGGAGGCAAACTGACATCGAACCAGAAAATACTGCCAACATTCATCTCACTGTGAACTTCAATGGTACTGCCCATTAGTTCTACAATCCTTTGGCTAATTGCCAGTCCCAGCCCGGTGCCTTCTGTCTGCCGCCTGCGATCGCCAACTTGCTCGAAAGGCTGAAAGATAGTTTGGAGTTGATCTCGTGCAACACCGATACCCGTATCGCGTATTTCAAAGCGAATTTTTTCTTCGGTTGCAAAACTGACCGTAAAAGTGACACTACCCGCATCTGTAAATTTAATAGCGTTGCTCAAAAGATTAATTAGCACTTGTCGCAAGCGTTTTTCATCCGCACGAATACCGATCGGTATTTCGGAAGTCGATTGAAAATGGAAGTGAATTCCCTTAAGTTCAGCCCGGATGCGACACATTTCCGCTACACCTTGCAGAAAGGCTGGAAAATGGAAATCCGTGGTGATTAATTCTACTTTCTGTGCTTCTATCTTCGATAAATCGAGAATGTCATTGATTAAAGTCAATAAATGGGAACCGCACTTATAAATGACATCGATGCGCGCTCGTTCTTCTTCTTTTAAGAATTTAGAACGTTGCAGAATTTGAGCATAGCCCATAATGCCATTCAGCGGCGTCCGCAACTCATGACTCATGTTGGCAAGGAATTCACTTTTGGCGCGACTGGCGGCTTCCGCCGCTTCCTTGGCTTTTGCCATTGCGAATTCTGCTTGTTTGCGATCGTGGATATCAGTGCAAGTGCCAACCCACTCGCGAATGCTGCCATCTTCATTCAGAATTGGTACTCCTCTACCTTGGAAATAGCGATAGTTTCCATCTGCGGCGCGGATTCGATATTCTATGTCATATAAGTTTTTCGCTTGCACTGCTTCCATCCAGACCTGAGAAGTTTGTTCCCGATCGTCCGGGTGCATGGCATCTAACCAGCCAAAACCAACCACTTCCTCTACGGTTTGTCCGGTGTAAGCTCTCAGACTCGGTATATCCGGGCAGCGCCCTTCGGCATCTGCTGTCCAAACAATTTGGGATGTGGCGGCAATTAGCGATCGATAGCGTTCTTCGCTTTGTTTGAGAGCATCTTCCGCTTGTTTGCGATCGGTAATATCTCGTGTTGTGGCGATGACACCGAGAATATTGCCGTGAGCATCCCGCCAAGGAGCCTTTGTAGTCAAAAAGGTTGTAGGGTTTTCATCATGAGAAGAGATATATTCCTCGTAACTCTCAGTGATTCCTGCTGCCATGATTTGGCGATCTTTTGCCATCATTTCACGCGCAGTGTCAGGCGACATTAATTCCAAATCATCTTTGCCGATGATTTCTTTAATTGGCTTGCCCAAGAAGTTTGCCACATTGGAGTTAATGGCAACATAACGCCCTTCTCGATCTTTAACAACAATGATGTCTGGCGTACTTTCCAAAATAGAGTTTAGCAGTGCGTTGCGTTCGCGCAAGGCGGCTTCGGCTTGTTTGCGATCGGTAATATCCGTGTTAGCTCCCACCCATTCCTTAATTGAACCATCCGCGTTCAGAATTGGTACAGCACGACAAATCATGTAGCGGTATTGCCAGTCATAGCGACGCATCCGGAATTCAACTTCATACACCGATCGATTAACCACAGCCACCGACCACGCATTGCTAACTTGTACCCGATCGTCTGGATGTATACTCTTTAACCAGCCCAAGCCTTTGTATTCATTAAACGTTAGTCCTGTAAATGCGCTCCAAGTAGGTTGATCGGTAACCAGTTCGCCATCTGCATTCGCGATCCAAATAATTTGGGCGGTAGCTTCCATCAAAGAACGAAATCTTGCTTCGCTTTGTCTGAGAACATCTTCTGCTGCTTTGCGATCGCGAATATCCCGCGTAATAGTGCCAATCCCTATAGGTTCATTAGTTTGTGGATTTTTGATCGGGAATAGGGTGTAGTCTACGGAAATAGGTTGACCTGTTACGAAATGTCTGAAGCGGTAATCGCCCCGCCAACCCCCATCTTGCATTAGCGTAGGAAGAATTCGTTGCTGTACGAACTCCAGATCTTCTGGCATGAAGAAATCGCTGATGTGTTTGGTTCTGGCTTCTTCTAAATTACTCAGTCCCACCAAATCTATCCCCGCTTGATTGACAAGCATCGGACGACCTTCCATTGAGGCAACGCCAATAAAGTCACGGCTGTTTTCGATCGTCGTCGCCAGCAATTGCCGTTCTTGTTCTACTTTTTTGCGATCGGTAATTTCAATTACCATCCCACCCAGACCAAAAACCAGGCCATTTTCATCCCACAAAGGATAGTAAGATACCTGCCAGTAGCGAGTTATTCCCGGTTCTTTCGGCGTTTCACCCATTAATTCATAGTCAAGCATCGGCTTACCCGTATCCAGGATTGCTTGCAAAAATGGTTCCACCGTCGGAGCCAATTCTGGCAACACTTCACGCACCGACCTGCCAAGATGCTCGGCCACAGATGGCCCATTAATCTCTGCCAGCGTTTCGTTAATTTGGACGTACCGAAGTTGGCGGTCAAAAATCACCAGTCCGGCATTCGATGCCGCAAAAAAAGCGTCGAAGTAAGCCTGTCGCGACGCTGGTGCTGTTGCGCTCGCCTGGTTTTTCTTTGGTGGGGATTTGCTCATATTGGATTTTGCATTTCAGACTAATTTTAGAGCTTCTGTCAAATACTACCCACTACCTTATTTGACAACTTCAGTTTGAGAGGTCTTACTATTTCTCTCAATATTAGGCGTTAACTCTGCTGGCAAGGATTCAACCGCTCCCCATTGTGACAAAAAAGTTTTCAGCATATCTTCTTGCTGAGTGCGGAATTCGTCCGTATTTTTTCCTCCATTCATAATGGCAAACCAAACAGAACCTTGCTTCTGCGTAGGCAATGCTCCTGCTAAAGAACTAACGTTATCCAGCGTTCCCGATTTCACAACTAATAGTGAAGGTAAATTGCGTTTATCCAATGTTCCTTCATCTTGTCCTATAATAGCAAAAACATCTCCGATGGTCATATTATAAGGTTGCAGATATCGTTCAATTGCCATAAACATCGCACAGGCAGCGCGTGGAGAAATGCGATTTTCCACACTCAATCCAGAGCCATTTATAAGTTGAATTTCTTCTGGCGGAACCCCAGATGCTTCAGCCGCTTTTCGTGCAACTACTTTTGCTCCTCCCACAGAATTAGCTAGCATCTCGGCCATGTGGTTATTGCTGAACCGATTCATTCTTTTGATAAGTTCAGCAAGTGGATAAGAATAATGGCGAACAAGAGGTTGTATGTTGCTGGGAGTTGAAGAAGTGACTTTTAGCGAACCCGAAATTTCAACTTGGGGTCGAGGAGTGCCTGGAGGTAAACTAAGATATTGCTTTTCAGCTTCCTTAGACCATTTTTTACTATTTAACCCAAGTTTGAGTAAATTACCAGCGGTCTGCGGGTTAGTCTTAAAATTCATATAAAACTTACCGGCAATTATTAAGTCTCCACTCACGCGCTTGATGCCAATTTTGTTTAAAGTATTACCCAAGGCAATAGCTTCTTCCCAAACAAAAAGAGGGTCTTCACCTCCCTGAACTACCAAGTCGCCTTGTAAAACTCCATCCTTAATTGGCCCGGTTGCTGCAATCAAAGTTACAAATTGACGATCGGGCCCGAAAGTTTGCAGCGCTACCAAGCTTGTAGCCACTTTTGTGATCGAAGCAGCTGGTAGGGGAATAGTGCCGCGATAATTTGCTAAAAGGGAATTACCAGATTGAATCCATACACCTTGTTGGGTTTCCTTGGCAAATCCGTTGGCGACTAACATTTTTATGTATTGCGCGATCGCAGCGTTAATAACTGGATCTGGATTCTCTGGAGGTACAATTGAAAATGTATACTTATTTACCGGCGCTTCCACTTTTGTCAAGTTTTCGGTTGTATTAGCCGATGAGTTTATCGCCTCATTCTCAGACGATGGCGATGTAGCTTGTGGTGATTCAGAGGTCGAACATCCACTAATAAGTGCTAACCCGGCTATAGATAGCGCAGCAGTTAAACGAAGGTTTTTTAGCAGCGTCATTCGATTTTAGATTTTGGATGAGAGGATAATGGAATTGAGTTGGGGGATAAATCCGGGTTTGGCTCACAAACAAGGATGGTATGCTTGATTTCTTATCCACGGATTAATCTGGCAAGCTTTCCAGAGTCAGCCTGCGGGTTGTTAAACTTCTGATACCAAATATATTGTATTTTGTCAACATATTAAAAAATTATGTCAAAGTTTAAGTTATATTAAAAAATATGACAGATTTGTAGTTTTGTATATTATACTTAAGAAAAAGATAAAAAGTAAGTAGTCAGCCCAGTTGAACTAGATTGCTGAATAAGTAGCCCAAACCCGATCGCGGGAATTTTCAGGTGAAAAGGCAGTCCCAGTTCTGGAACTGTAAACGGCAATATATCGCTGTAGATCGGATTCGAGATTGAGATTAAGAGGCAAATATAAGGCGTGAGTCAGCATCCACTCGCTAAAGATAGACGCTACGACCCGGACGCGATCGCTCAGTACTACGGCAAACGTCCCTGGCTAGCCATCTGGCGTACCCTCACAGTGATTTGGTTTTTTGCTGGGTTCGTATTGGGGTTAAAATCGGACCAATGGCTGAATCGAGTTGAATACAACAAGTTTAAACGAGCTGCCCAGCTACGGGAAATACTTACCCATCTAGGCCCTACATTTATTAAAGTCGGTCAAGCGCTCTCGACGCGACCTGATTTAATTAAGAAAGACTTCTTAGACGAATTGATCAAATTACAAGATCAACTGCCGCCATTTGATAGCGCTAGAGCCTTCAACATCATTGAGACAGAGCTAGATAGATCTGTAGAAGAAATATATAGTGAAATCTCTAAAGAGCCAGTTGCAGCCGCTAGCCTGGGACAAGTATATCAGGCGAAACTCCACAGCGGCGAAGAAGTAGCCGTCAAGGTTCAGCGGCCCAACTTACTGCCAATACTAACCCTAGACTTATACTTAATGCGGTGGGCAGCTGGCTGGCTGGCACCTTGGCTACCGCTGAATTTAGGACACGACTTGAAGCTGATCGTCGATGAATTCGGGATCAAGTTATTTGAAGAAATTGATTATCTCAACGAGGGACGGAATGCGGAAAAATTTGCCGCCAACTTCCGCGATGACCCGGAAGTCAAAGTACCAGCAATTTACTGGCGCTACAGCAGCTACCACGTCCTCACTTTAGAGTGGATTCACGGTATTAAGCTAACGGACACCGAACAAATCGAAAAAGCGGGATTATACACCGATAGCCTGATCCGCATTGGCGTAACATCAGGACTGCGCCAGTTGCTGGAACATGGGTTTTTCCATGCCGACCCCCATCCCGGCAATTTGTTCGGTTTACCACCCCAGTGTCCGCTGGACGCTGAAAGGCAACCCAGTAAGTGGGTGCAGGGTGGTCAGATGGCTTATATTGATTTTGGCATGATGGATCAGTTAGACCAGACCACGAAAGAAAATCTGGTCGATGCGGTTGTCCATCTGATCAATAAAGATTACGACGATTTAGCCGCAGATTTTGTCAAACTAGGCTTTCTGACTCCAGAAACTGATATAAGACCGATCGTACCTGCTCTAGAAGCGGTGCTGGGGGATCTCATAGGGGAAAGCGTGCGGGATTTTAACTTCAAGACGATTACAGACAAGTTCTCGGAGTTGATGTTTGACTATCCTTTCCGCGTCCCGGCTAAGTTTGCGCTGATTATTCGTTCTCTGGTGACGCAGGAAGGCTTGGCGCTAAGCATGAATCCCAATTTTAAGATTGTGGAAGTGGCTTATCCCTACGTGGCGCGGCGGCTATTAACTGGTGAAACGCCCCAACTGCGGCGGCGTCTGATCGAGGTGCTGTTCAAAGATGGGAAATTCCAGTGGAATCGACTGGAGAACTTGATTGCGATCGCGCGTACAGACAACAGCTTCGACATCATGCCAACTGCCCAGCTCGGTCTGCAATATCTGTTTTCCGATGAAGGCAAGTTTCTGCGTCGTCAGTTGGTACTGGCGCTCACCGAGGACGATCGCCTCCATACCGAAGAAGTGCAACGTCTCTGGAACTTGATTAAGGACGATTTGAACCCAGGGCAACTATTTAACGCTGCTTGGGGAGCTTTGGCCGAATTATCGACCGAGGGAGCCGCAGCTATTTTGCCCTCAGTGGGAGCTCTAGCAGCTTTCTCTGGTAAGAAGTAAAGGTAATTTTAGATTTTAGATTTTAGATTTTATTTAAATTTGAAATCTAAAATCTTCTTTTTTTCCCACTCCTCTTCCTGGTAAGATGAACCATCAGGCTGTCAATTGCAAAGGAGTTATTCGTGTTCGTATTTCCAGAGCCCCCCTATTTCTTCCTGCTGGCAGGTCTGCTGGCTGGGATAACATCAGGTTTGGCTTTTGAAGCTAGCCTTAAACAACTGGTACAGGAATGGTCTATCAGTCGCTCGACCCGAACAATAGCATATTTGCAAGGGGTACAGCTACAGCTTCCTTTCTTGGGAATTTGTATAGGGATTTGTATTTTTTTAGCGTCTGGTCTAGAAGTGTTTGGTTTTCCTACTTCCCTTTCTTACGGCGTAGCTATAATTCTCACACTTTTGACCGGGCTACTTATTTGGTCGCAACTCAGCAAACTTTTAGTTCAGTTAGAACGGGGAGGCTCGCGATCCATAGATTTAGATTCATGGGGCTAGACTTGAAAAATTTCCGCCAAAAAGCAACTGTAAAAAGAGAGGGAAGTTTATTTTAAAAGTATTGGAAACAACCAAGATCCTACTGGAAAATTAGACATTTCCCTACCTTTGTGTAGGGTATGACTTTTTTTGTATAGCAACCGCTCTCGTCGTTCAGGACAACTTCAACTCTTACTTCTTGTCCTTCCATCCCTTACTCCGTAACTCTCTTCCCTAGCAAGAAAGCCCCTAGCTATAGTTGAAGTCAATTTAGCAAAAGGATAGTCAACTGACAAATTCTCGAAAACCATCACAATATCAAGTAATCTGGCTTCAACCAAAAACCCCCACTATCAGATTTCCTCACTTAGCAGCTCTCAGACCCCGCCAGTGGACAAAAAATCTGATTGTTTTTGCTGCACCTTTATTTGCTTTCAGCATAAATGTTGAATCATTGTTGGGTAGCTTGCTGGCTTTTGTGCTGTTTTGCTGTACTTCCAGCTGTTTCTACTTACTCAATGACATCGCAGATGTAGAAGCCGATCGCAAACATCCCATCAAGTGCCAGCGTTCTATAGCAGCGGGATTGGTGAGCGTTCCCGTGGCGATCGGCATGGCAGTAGCTTTATTAAGTCTAGCCTTGATGATCGGTTGGCTGCGATCGCCTTGGTTGGGAGCAACCATCCTTAGCTACACTTTCTTGCAAATAGCCTATAACTTGCAGCTGAAGCGTGCGGTGATTTTGGACATTATTGCGATCGCCACTGGATTCGTCCTGCGAGCCTATGCCGGTGCAGCAGCAACACAGATTCATCTGTCTCCCTGGTTTTTGCTTTGTACTGCTATGCTGGCTCTATTTTTAGGTGTCGAAAAGCGCAAAGCCGAACTGCGACTATCAGAAATTAAAAGTGGTAAAACCCGTGCTGTTATTAAACGCTACTCTTTAGCGCTACTAACTCGCATGGAAAGCGTTGTTACAAATGGCACCATATTAACCTATGCCATTTGGAGTTCTGGCCCGCAAGTTGGAGGCGCTTCCACACCCTGGATGCTGCTAACATTACCATTTGTATTGTATGGCATCTTTCGCTATCAGCTTCTGGGCGACCCCCAAGAAATTGCACGCAAAAGCAAAATACGCAGCGAATTAGGAGGAAAAAGCGAGCGACCTGAAGAAGTTTTATTAACTGATTTGCCAATTTTACTGACGGTTTTGTATTGGATTATCACAACTTTTGTGATTCTCTTGCTCAAACATGATGGTGTTATCAAATAAGTTTGAGATCGGAGCGGTGTAAAAGTGAGAAAATACAACCTTCCCAAAGAAGCCTATAGGCTTGCTTCCATAGAAATTGAATTGCTGAAAATGGCTGGAATTCTGGGAGTAATCCTGGATTTAGATAATACCATCGTTTCAGAAGACGATCGCTACCTATCCCCCGGTGCTGAAGCTTGGATCGAGGAAGCAAAATCAGCCGCTCTTAAATTTTACATTCTTTCTAATGGCAAACGTCGGTATCGGGTAAAGTATTGGTCGCACCGTCTCGATATTCCAGCTATCAATCCCGCGAAAAAACCATTTCCTTGTGCATTTCGCAAAGCCATAAAACATCTACGGCTTAAACCAAAACAAGTTGTTGTGATTGGTGACAGCCGCCATACAGATATGCTGGGAGCATGGTTTGTAGGTTCTCCTTTTATCCAAGTTGCCACTCTTCCTCATCCTTTTCGTTGGTGGGAAAAGCTACTCGGTAAACGAGTACAAACTCCTTATCCTACCGATGGCGAACTTTGGGATTTTCATAATTCAGTTTATCAATAATATCGCCGGAGTTTACAATGCAAACTAAATTATTATTTAGCCTTTTGATATTGCTCTCGGTTGGATTGAATACTAGCGGTCAAATACTCCTGAAACAAGGTTCAGGTCAAAATCCACTAAACCTTTATCTGCTGGGTGGTCTTTCAGCATACGCCTTAAGTACAGTTTTCTATATTTTGGTTTTGGGTAAATTAAATTTATCAGTAATCTACCCAGTAGTAATCGGATTAACAACCATTGGTACTACAATAGCAGGAGTATTAATTTTTAGCGAAAAAGTTTCGACTGTAGGATGGATGGGCGTTGGATTGGTAATCGCAGGTATTTCAGCGATCGCTTTTGGGAAAATTTCTTAAAATATCATTTAGATATCAACAAAGGGGCTCTTTGGGATTAGAGAACCAAAACAGCAAAATTTGACAATTTTTAGGTAGAATTTGGAAGAAAAGACAGAAGCGAGTGACATCTGCGGCAATTTAGATCGACGCTTTAGCTCAGTTTCGGTCTAACATCCCAGCTAAAAGCGATCGGATCGATAGGTAAAGCAAAGTTGTCCTAACTAGAAAAGCCAAATTAATTGGAGAGCGATAGGAAAATGCCAAAAAAGTTGATTATATCTACCTTAGTAGCAGTAGCTTTGGCAATATCTGGATTGCTCGCTGCGGCCTCTCCATTCACGCTTCGGAGCGCACAGTTCTCTGAAGGGAAAAACCTCCCGCTATCGATGGTTTATCGGGGATATGGTTGCACCGGCAACAACATATCCCCAGAGCTGAATTGGAGCGGCGAACCAGCAGGAACAAAAAGTTACGCCATCACCTTCTTCGATCCTGATGCCTCCACAGGTGTTGGTTGGTGGCACTGGACGATTTTCAATATTCCCGGCAACGTTCACAAACTAGCAGCGAATGTTGGCAAACCGGGCACCAACCTAGCACCGAGTGGCAGCAAACAAGGTTACACCGATTACGGTAACAGCGAATATGGGGGTCCTTGTCCTCCCCCAGGTGATAGTCACGGCTACGTTTTTACGATATATGCCCTTAATGTCAATAGCTTGCCAATCGGTTCCGAGGCAACTGGTGCAATGCTAAACGTTTCGATGAAAGAACACATCTTGGCAAAGGCTACACTCAAAGGTCGATATGGGCAATAGTTTATATAGCAGCCGCTCTCATCGGTTAGCACAACTCCAACTCTTACTTCCGATCTTTCCATCCCTTACTCCTTGTTCCCTTTTCCCTCTTTTAACTCAAAACTCTGTACGGGCGGGTTTGACAGATGAATCTGGGGTCGAAACAGAACTAAGCTGCTACGCATTTAATTTGTATGTTTAGCGGGAGTGGGAGAGTGGGGGAGTGGGGGAGTGGGAGAGGAATTGAAGGTTTGATTGCCGGATTAGAAATATCCGAATTAGATGCGTGTTAGCTTATTCTCAACGAAACCCGCCCCTACAACTCAAAACTTCCCCTAGTCCCTAGCTATACCAAATGTAAACTGAGTAAAGAACCACAAAGTAGAGGCAAATATGTCCAATACAGACCAAGTGATTGCAACAGGAGATATTCAGAGCAATAAGGTGCCTATCCTTCACTGTTTAATCTCAAAGGAAACTGACTATGCTATTTAGAAAAAAATCTCCCCAAATCAATCCTTCGCGAAGAACGCTTCTAAAAGCTAGCGCTGCCGGTGTAGGTGGATTTTTGCTGAGTCTTTTTCTGCCCAAAGTAAATCACAAAGCCGAGGCGAATATGGTTAATAAAGAGATGGAATCTTTTGATAGCTCCTACACTATGGAGCGTGTCAAGTTTAATAGCAATGGCGTAGAACTGGTTGGCAATCTCTACTTACCCACTGGACTTACCAAACCAGGTCCTGCTGTGACGATTCTCGGTCCGGTGGCGTTTGTGAAAGAACAATCGCCTGTTCAGTATGCTACCCGAATGGCAAAAGCGGGTTTTGTAACTTTGGCATTTGACCCGTGTTTTCACGGTGAAAGCGGTGGCGAACCACGTCGTTATGAAAGTCCGCAAGCAAAAGTTTCTGACTTTAAATCCGCAGTTAGTTATTTGCTGGGCCGCAAAGAAGTCGATCGGGATCAAATTTACGCACTTGGTATATGTCAAGGTGTCAATTGGACAATTGAGGCAACAACTGAAGATCCTCGAATTAAGGCATTAGCGATTGTGGCGGGGCATTATCTAACGAAAGAAACTATCGATGAATACAACGGCGGTGAGGAGAAAACTCTTGCTCGTATTGAACGAGGAAAGCAAGCCAAGGCTAAATTTGAAAAAACAGGCGAAGTTGATTATATACCTATTGTAAGCTTGACAGATCCTAACGCTTTGCTGTTGTCCAAACCGATATATGAGTGGTATATTCGTTGGGCCGATCGCGGCCCAGCTTGGAATTTTCACGGGCTATGGGAAAACCGGGTTACCGCTATGAGTGAAGCAGAATTATGGACTTATCGTGTAGATGAAACCGTAAGAAAGCTTACCAAGCCGACGTTAATGGTACACGCTGACAGGGCGGCGAGCGGGCCTATTATTCCTAAAAAATTGTTTGAATTAATTGCAGCCAAAGACAAACGTATGGTTTGGTTGGGTGACAATATTCAGTTTCAATTTTATGAAGAACCGGAAACGATCGATAAAGCTGTAGGCAACGTTGCTTTATGGTTCAATAGCCATAAATAGGAAAAACGCCCTAAAATAAATTGCTCGCTCCGCCGCCGAGCGAGCTTTTTTGATAGTTTTGTGGTGTCGCGAACTTCGCTAAGACAATCAAAATAAACTTTTAGCCTTATTTATCATCCCCTGCCAAAAACTTTTTGTCTGAACTGTCTTCTCTTGAGTTGGTTTGGGTTCATTGAGATAACGATAGTGTTCCCAAATATCCCAATAAAGGCAACCTGGCTCAATTCTAATACCTGCCCAGTGAAGATATTGTAATGGTTGGTTAACATGAGGATCGATTAGCTGCTTACCCTGATATTTGAAATGTCGGCTACCTGCCCAATTACCAGGGCCTTTACCCTCTCGCCGCACAATGTTAAACCGGCGCGGTACGCGCTTCAAGATCGTGTAATTAATGATTGGTTGATCGGAAGTTTTCTGGGAGAAATCAAAGTATTCAGGATGAGAGGCGCATTCGGCGAAACTTTCATATAGATCGTTTTCTGAAATCAAGTTTTTTTTAGAAGCCCAAAACCCACCATTGAAAATATCTTTTAGCTCGTCTTGATTAAAAATGTTTTCTTCTACTACTTGGGAAGTAAAGACATTGTTTATCCCGCCTGCGTGTTGATAATCACAGCAGAGAAAATCGTAATCAGCAAAATAGTTTAGATTATCAATTATTTTTTCAAAAACAACAATATCTGTATCTATATACAAAAACTCGTCAAAAGGGCCAAACCAGCAGGCTTGTTTGCGAAATTGATTTGGTCTGGCAAAAAACTTTTCTCCAAAAATTTGTTGTAGCCGATTAGATAAGCGTTCGATAAACTCTAAATCTTCGTAAAGTTGTACGCCATAGGAATTCGCGAGAATTTTAGCAACTTCTTGATAATTGTCGTCATAAGGAATCATGATGACTGGTGTACTGGTATCGTAGACTCGGATGCTATTGAGAAGTGCGATCGCCTGTTCGCTCACCTTATCATTAGCAATAATGTATATGCCGCGAGACATAATTATATCCTCAAAAAATTAATCTAAATCTCTAAATCAAAGTAAATCATGAATTGCTGATGTATTTGCTACCTACTACAATAATTTTTCCCATAATTTTAATCTTTAATTATTTCTTTAATCCAAGTTTGCGTAAAACTCGTGTTGCTAGGTTGGGGTCTGGCTCGAATGGTTTAGCTTTGGTTGTAAATTTGGGTCGTTTTTCCGGTTCGTGGAGATAGCGATAGTGCAAGAAAATATCGCGGTATGGACACTCAATATTTTCGCCCGCACAAAGTCTGTTAAAGAGGTTACTGGATATACCGATGTAATGAAGATAAGTTAGTCGATTGCCGCGATCGTACAAAACGTTGTCCTGTAACTCGAAGTGGGTTGAAGTCACAGAGCAACCAGTTGTTTGACTCTTAGGTAATTGCAGCGCTAAATTACAAACGGGAATATTAGAGCGCATAATCATATAGTTCAATGCCGACTGGTTAGGCGCTGGCATATACAAAATTTCTGCTTCACCCCGTTCTAAACTGGATACAATGTAATCCAATTTTTCCAAAGTAAATAATCCACGTTTCCCTGCATAAAAGCCCGCACAAAAAATCTCTGCTTCAATGCGATTTTGGGTAAATACTTCTAATAACTTAGGATTTTTGACATTGTAGATGTGCGTAGGGTCTTTGTACTGAAAATCATAAACAACAAAATCATGTTCATTCAAACTCTTAAAAACTAATTCTAGTGTATTCAATACCAAAACATCTGCATCAAAATAAGCAAATTTTTCAAATGGTGCTTCTGAATCGAACGCATAGTAGCGTCGGTTCATTCCTATACGATAGACACCTTCAATGCCCTTTTCTTGCCAAATCTTGAAAGCGCTGGGATGAGTTTTCCATAGCCGATATGAAAAATCTTCCCAAGGTTTAAACAAGGCCGGGTCTTCCAGGAGAGTGACGTTTTCTCTTTTGGCAATTTCTGGACGGACAAGATCGAGTCTGTCATCGTAGGCAATCACGCAAACCGGGATCTCCTTGCCGACATTAACTTCTATGCTGTTCAGTAAGGCGACGAGTTGGTTGTAGACAAAATCGTTAGCAACCGTATAGATACCGTCTGTCATGCAAGAATCCTCCGATTGATGCCTAAATTGTATATCACTTTTTGGGTGATAACCAGCAGCGCTGTATTAATTTTTGCTGCTTAGCTATGGTGAAGTTTACGCCAGTCGTTCAACTAAATCAGATAACCATTTCACCAGATTTAATTTGTGAAGAATAATCTGACGCGCTTCGGCGATCGCATCCCGACGCTCGTGCCAAGCATCAGGCGTTGCAATTACCTCCTTAATATAAGCTATTCCTTTTTCATCTTGACTGGGCAATCTCAGAAAGCTTCCTGGCGGCAATAGTTTATCAGCTGCAGGGCCACCAGAGTAAATGGGCAAACACCATGCTAACAAAGCATCCCAGAGTTTTTCGCTTACATACCAATCATTTCCAGCATAGTTCTCAATGGCCAGATTGTAGTAATAGCCAGCCATACAATTCCATTTATTGCCTAAAGAGCCGTAGCCACTGGCCCATTCTGGTAAGTCGCGCCCATACAGATCGAAGTTTAGATCGCTTTCCCGTAAAAGCTTTAAAAAAGTCAAGCGCTGACGATGCTCATCTGTGCGAGAAATACCGGAGGTAATCCAACAGCACGATCGCTGCTTTTCTGGTGGCCCCATTTCATTTAATTCCCGGAAAGAATTGGAATGATACCAAATGGCAGGCATATAGTCGGGAATGGGGGCGAAGTCATCTGGGCCCGAAACATAACCGCAGTATGCGCTAGCTTCCTGGTATTCGGCAATTCTTTTCGCTTGCTTTTCTTCAAAGGGGGGTTCTCGCACTAGAGAAATGATTCGTTCTTTGGGAATTTGGTGGAAGAAAGCCTGTATTTCTTGCTGGCGGCCTTCTTGCCGCTTTTGAGACTGGCGAAATCCTTCCCAAAACCCTGGCTTTTGAGGTGTTAAACTGGAAAATTCATTAAAATTGTACAGCAGCAACAGATCGGGATTTGAAGCATGAGCCTGCATTTGAATGTTACCCCATACACCAAATGGGTGGGGCGTTTGTTGCCACAGCCAATCAGTTGGTATACTACTTGGGTAGCTGGTCAGCATCCCCACAATTTTTTTTTCCATAACTTAAATCACTTGCTAGCTTAGTATTATCCCGATTTTCCAGTACAAAGTATTCAGCAAAAATAAGACGCATTAAAACAGGTTTAGTAAAATATATTTAACTCATCAAATTACCGCTGACAGTTATTTCGTCGGCAGTTTAGTACTATTTTCAAACAATTCAATTGTGTTGAGAAGGCTGATTGCTGAGGCATAGGATTCCTCAAGTAACTCATCTTTTTCTTCAGGAGTATCTATGAAGTCATCAGCAAGTAATCGCAGGGAACCTATCATAGTGTTGAGACGGGTACGAACTTCGTAGGAAAGACGATTGCGAATTTCTTCATTGCGGTTAAATACAGCTTCGGGACGTTCGGCAAATTGCATAGAGTACAGTCTTGCATAGTAGGCATCTTTGTCTAAAAGTTCTTCATGGGTTCCAGTTTCTACAACGCGCCCTTGATCTAGTACAGCAATTTGATGGGCATTTTGCACGGTTGAGAGGCGGTGAGCAATTACCAAGGTGGTCCGATCGCGACTCAAATCGTCGATCGCCTGTTGTACCAGTCGTTCGGAAACCGTATCCAACGCACTGGTTGCTTCATCCAGAATTAAAATGTCTGGATCTTGCAGTAGGGCGCGAGCGATCGCCAGACGCTGCCGCTGTCCTCCCGATAATAGCACACCGCGATCGCCGATCGTAGTATCAAATCCCTTCGGCAATTTCTCAATAAATTCATAAGCATTTGCTCGTTTCGCCGCCCCAATAACTTCCTCATCCGTTGCATCAGGTCGTCCGTAGGCGATATTATTGCGAACCGAGTCGTTAAACAGGAAAGTATCCTGACTGACAATACCCATTGCACTTCTGAGACTTTTGAGATCGAAGTCCCGCAAATCCGTATCGTCGATGGTGATACAGCCCCCGATCGGGTCGTAAAATCGGGGTAAAATATCCGCTAAAGTTGATTTACCAGCACCCGATCCACCCACCAAAGCCAAAGTTGTACCGCGTGGTAGATACAAGTTAATATCCTTTAGCACTATTTTATCATGATTGGGATATTTAAAAGTTATATTATTGAAATGAATACCTTTGCTTATTTCCTTGTAAGGCAAAGAACCGTTTTTCATGAAAGGTTTATTGTCCCGCCGCAAAAAGTCCTGCACTATATCCACGCTTGCAACAGTATTGGCAAGTTGACTTCTAGCATTGTTTAACTGAGTAATGAACGGCAGCAATCGGAAAAGCACCAATAAGTAAGTCAGTAGCACGGTGGAAATCGACTGTATTTCATTGCCGAAAACCAGGCGACCTAAAATGACGATTCCCATCAAAGTAATTATACCCGTTACTTCGCTAACCGGGCTAATTGCAGCCGAGTGTACCTGAGATTGGTAATCAGCTTGTTCGCGCTCCCGAATTAATTTTCGGAGCAATTTATATTCTCTATCTTCATTTGCCGTTGCCTTCACCAAGCGAATTCCATTTAGCACTTCTAGCACCCGGATTGAATAGGCTTTTGACATATCTGAAAGCAATTTACCAAAATACTTAGAACGGGAAATTGATTGTTGATTAACTAACGCTACCAAGCCAAGTAAAAGCGTTGAAACTATGGTAAGTTGCCAGGAAATTGCTAACAACAATCCCACGAATACTAAAATAGTAATGGAAATACTCACTATCCGAAGAGTCGTCCCAACCATACCGATAGTCCGACCGATTTCTCCACCCAGCCGGTTAATCAAATCCCCAACTTTCATCTGTCCAAAAAACTCATAATCTACTTCTAGCAATAATTTAAGCCCATCTTCCCGCAAATCAGAAGTAAGCGCCCGCATCAAGGAACTAGATACTAAGCTACCAACATAACTGGCAACGTTCTTCAATATAATTGCCAGCAAAATGGTTCCCGCCATCACAATAGCCCGATAGTCTTCTGGGATACCATCAAAGGGAGACATAAGGCGTCCAATTAGGGGCGGCGCACCTTTTAAATCTACTTTTTGACCTAAAAAATTTAACAATATCGGCACTATCAGAGTAGTACTCACGCCGTTAAATAACGCGCCTGAAAAACCCAGAAGGATAGTCATTAACATCCAAACTGGATAGCGGCGAACAAATTTTATTAACAGATTTTCGGAAGACATTTAACTATACCTGCTGTTAGTAACTGAGTATCAACCTGATTGGCGCTCGATTAAAATTAATTAGTTTTGATTATAAATCTGCTAGGATTTCTGATAGTATAGCTGACATCGAATCTACGCTGTAATATTTTACACATCTTTCTCTGCCTTTGCGACCTCGATCGTTTGCAGACTCTAAATCTTGAAATATTTCTTTAATTTTAGCAGCAATTTGCTCTGGATTTCCAGGCTCCACTAAATAGCCCGTACCATTCAAAATTTCTGGAATATCTCCCACTTTTGTAGATAAAATCGGTTTAGCCATTGCCATCCCATCAGTTAGTTTGAGAGGAAATTGCGCCCTAGCTGTGAGGTCGTCTCGCTGTGGAACAACCACAACATGGGCAGCAGCTACCACTTCAGGCATCGCTTCTACAGGACATCTCGGTAGTTTAATAATCCAACGTCCCCATCTTTGGCTTAGTTTATCATCATAATCATCATAAGGGCTTCCACCCACAATTACCAATTTTAAGTCTGATTGATTCAGGATATCTAACGCCATTAAGACATCTTCAACGCCCTTGTGAGGTCGTGGGGCTCCCGGAAACATTAAAATTCGATATTCAGATAGGCCATAGCGTGACCTGCTTACTTCGGAATCGTATTTATCCGGGTCAAACATTTTCGTATCTTTGCCATTAGGCAGATAAACTCCGCCGAAGCGTTTTTTGAGAAAATTGGTGTCTATAGTAATTGCATCTGCATTCTGTACCAAGTTTTCCATCCACTTTACATATAGAGGATGATCGGGATATTTCAGCGCCCCATCTTTTTTGACAATATCTCGATAAAGTTGTTTGGGTGTAGGACGGTACTTCCAATTATCTCCTCCATGCCAGCTGAGTTCCCAGTCATCCATATCTAAAAGTAAAGGACGACGATTGAATAGTTTTTTAACTAAAGATATTCCAAAACTTGTTGGCTTCGGTTTTACGGCATAAATAATATCTCCATCGATTTTGTTTAAAACTTCCATCCCTCTTTTAAATAATCCCGGATATTTCTCTCCCTTAACTGAAAAAATAGGCATTCCCGACGGAGGAATCGCATACAGTTCTTCTCCAAATTGGAATCCTACGATTTCTACTTCATAATTCAGTTTTTTGATTACCTGTCCCAGCAAAAAAGCCCGTACAGCGCCCCCGCCGGATAAATCGCTAACAATTAGTGAAACTTTCAATTTTTATTTACCTCCTTATTTGGCCAAATTTAATTTAATTTTTACTTCTATCTGATTTTTTACCTGTCAACTTAGAGAACATAGATAATACTTTTTGCGATCGCGGCCCTCGGTATTTTTCATAAAGTATAAAACTGGGGGTAATTTGCCTAAGAGAATAGATAACTTTGAGTAGGGCTGGGTTATTAACTTTTACTTTTTTATCTAAAAAATACACTGGGGAATCGATGATTTTAATTAATCTTTCAAAATTAGCTTTATCTTTTTCTCTGATGGTTTCTTGCACCAAAAAATCTATGCCGATTTCGCAAAGGGGAAGTAAATCCTTCTGCTTGCTGTAAACTGTCTCGTATAAAAGTATATAATATCCTTTCATATAAGACCACTTATTTGTTCTATTGGTTTGATGTTTTGTATAGAATGCTCCCACAATGGGTGTATAAACAAAATTAACTCCGGCCTGGAGAAGACCTAATGGAAAATCTCTATCTTGGAGAGCTTTAAGGCTCTCATCAAACATTTTTTTACTAAAAATACTTCTGTTCATCAGCATACATTGCTGTAATACTGGAAATGGAGAATCTGCTAAAAAATCCGGTATAAGTAAACGCTGGATTAATTGATCTTTTGTTAAAGATCCTACTATATTTAACTGTCTGTCGGTAATATTTTGTTCCTTGTCTAAAAATACTCGTTCGTAATCGCAGTAAAAGACGGTATTTTTTCCGTCTAACCCATTTAAATTACTTAACTGAAAGCTGGTTTTATTTTGGTCAATCCAATCATCTGCATCTAAAAACTGAATCCACTCGCCTTGGGCTTGTCTAAAGCCAAAATTACGAGCCGAAGATACACCCCCATTTTCTTTGTGAAAATATTTGACTCGCGAATCGATGGTCATTAAATGCTCAGCTACTTCACGAGTGCGATCGCTAGATCCATCATCTACAATCAGGCATTCCAGGTCGGTAAATGTTTGGCTCAGTACGCTTTTGACTGATTTTTCCAGGTAGCGTTCCTGATTAAAACAAGTAACGATAATTGATACAAGGGGAGCCATTCTTAAAGTAATCCTCTGATATTAAAGAATTATCTCATCTTTCTCAACCATGACGCTTTTGATGCCACTTCCAGGCATGGGATAAGATGTCGTTGAGGTCTGAGTATTGGGGTTGCCAGCCTAAGATTTTTCGGGCTTTGTCGCTGCTGCCAACTAAAATAGGCGGGTCGCCGGGTCGCCGATCGCACTTTTGCACCTTAATTTCTCGCCCCGTCACCACTTTAGCCGTTTCGATCGCTTCACTCACCGAGAAACCGCTGCCGTTCCCCAAATTAAATACGGCGCTATCTCCCTCCTCCAACAGATGCTTCAACCCCAAAATGTGGGCAGATGCTAAGTCCGAGACGTGAATATAATCGCGAATACAAGTACCGTCTGGAGTCGGGTAATCCGTGCCAAAAATAGAAACTGACTCTCGTTTCCCCAAAGCAGTCAGCAACACCAGAGGAAGCAGGTGAGTTTCCGGCGCGTGATCTTCCCCTAGCAACCCAGTCGGATCGGCACCCGCCGCGTTGAAATAGCGGAAGCAAACAGACTTAAAATTATAGGCTAGATCGAAATCCGCCAGCATCCGCTCTACCATCAACTTGCTAGCACCATAGGGATTGATCGGATTTTGGGGATGATCTTCGGTAATGGGAATCTCCTTTGGCTCCCCATAGGTGGCACAAGTGGAAGAAAAGACAAATTTCCCGATTCCGGCGGCCAGCATAGCTTCCAGAAGCGTCAGGGTGCCGTGTACGTTATTGCGGTAGTATTTGGCTGGATCTGTGACAGACTCGCCGACATAAGCATAAGCTGCAAAGTGCATTACTGCAACGATATTCAGCCTAGAGAAGAGGCTGTCGAGCAAGGCCCGATCGCCTGTATCGCCGACTACTAGCTCTACCTGTAAAACCTTCTCCACCAGGTCTCTATGCCCGTAGACGAGGTTATCCAGAATTACCACTTCGTAACCGGCGCGTAAGAGTGCCAGTACTGCGTGGGAGCCAATATATCCAGCGCCCCCTGTGACTAAAATGGTTGGTTTAACTTGTGACACTTGTTTAATAATGCTCCTAGTCAACTAACTTCAGGCGACCTACTTCGATGTAGTCAAAGATGTGATTGATTTGACGGCGGTCTTCCTCAGTGAGTTGGTGGTCTGAGAGGATGGCAGAAGTGAGCAACATATATTGGTGGCGGCTAATCTGACCCGCCACCAGGATTTGATCGACTATCTGTTTAGCGACTACAGTTGATTTGCCCGTCACGCTCCCTTTCATTATCCTGGGTAAATATTTCCACTAAATTAGCATTTATGCAAAGTTATGGTGAAAAAATAATGAAGCCTTATGCCGATCGTGCTGGTTTTCCTCGCTTTTATAGCAAAGTGCTGAGTGCTGAGTACCGATTATAGCGTTGCCTTATATCCCGCCACTAAACGGAGTACCGTTATAGTGGGGGACGAGGGCGATCGAGTTAAATAAGAACTCTCTATCTTAGGTATTTTTTATGCAGGTTTACCGGCTGGCCGTACTTTCTGACAACTATATTTTTGTGCTGCACGATACACAGAAAAATATTGCCGCTGCGATCGATCCAGCAGAAGCTGAGCCCGTACTGCGGCAACTAGAGGCAACTGGCGCAGAGTTAGTTGCCCTGTTCAATACTCACCATCATCACGATCATGTGGGCGGCAATCGACGGCTGATGGAACGTTTTCCAAACCTCCGCATCTATGGGGGGGCTGAAGACTTTGGCAGAATCCCAGGCCAAAATGTGTTTTTGCGGGAGGGAGATCGCGTCTCGTTTGCCTCTAGCGTTGGTGAAGTTTTCTTCGTTCCAGGGCATACCCGCGCCCATATTGCCTACTATTTTCACCCAAATGCTCCTGATGAGCCAGGTGACTTATTCTGCGGCGATACCCTATTTGCTGGCGGCTGCGGCAGGCTATTTGAAGGCTCGCCGTCCCAAATGGTATCATCCCTCGGCAAACTGAGGTCTTTACCGGACAATACCAGAGTCTGGTGCGCTCACGAGTACACGCTGAAAAATCTTCAATTTGCCCTGACTGTAGATGGTAACAACCCCGATTTACAAGCTAGATACGCCCAGGTGAAGGAGTCTCGCCGTCGGGATGAGGCGACAATACCGTCAATTTTGGGGATAGAAAAGCGCACGAATCCCTTTTTGCGCTGGGATAACCCAGATTTACAAGCTGCGGTGAAGAGTCAGTCAGCCGTACAGACTTTTGCGCGGCTGCGGGGAATGAAAGACAACTTCTAGCCAGGATTGGCAGTTGCGATCGCACCCTATATTTCGCTAATATCATACATTCGGATCTATTTAAGCAAGACTCTACAGGAAAGCTCATGGCAAAACGCATTCAATTAGTTTTGACTCAGGATGTCAGCAAACTCGGAAAATCTGGCGATTTGGTAGAAGTAGCTCCGGGCTACGCACGCAATTACCTCCTTCCCAAGCAATTTGGCACTTTTGCCACCCCAGCAGTTCTCAAGCAAGTAGAAAAGCGTAGAGAAAAAGAGCGTCTGCGTCTTTTGGCACTGAAGGAAGAATCGATCGCCCTTAAAGCTGCTATAGAAGCTGTGGGTCGCTTTACGATCGCCAAGCAAGTAGGCGAAGGCGATGCTATCTTTGGGACAGTTACCGATCGGGAAATCGCAGAGGCAATTCAGCAAAGCATTGGCAAAGAAGTAGATCGCCGGGGTATTACCGTACCAGATATTCACCAGATTGGTACATATAAAGCTGAAATCAAATTACTCCAAGATGTAACGGCCATAGTAGATATTGAAGTAGTTTCGGGGTAAGGAAATTTTGGATTTTGGATTTTGGATTTTGGATTAACATTAGTTATTGCTTATTGCTCAGGATAAAATCTGAAATCTGAAATCTAAAATCTAAAATTATTTATGGTTGACTCACTCAATTTTCAACGTATTGGCGATCGCCTCCCTCCTCAAAATGTAGAGGTGGAAGAAGCTATTTTGGGAGGCATCCTGCTAGACCCAGAAGCGATCGGCAGAGTGCTAGACCAGCTAGTATCAGAAGCTTTTTCCCTAGAAGCTCATAAACTTATCTATCAGGCGGCTTTGTCCCTCCACGCTCAAAACAAGCCGACAGATTTAATGACCGTTGCTGTATGGCTTAGTGACAACAATCAACTGGAGAAAGTGGGGGGTGAAAATAAATTAGCCCAGCTAGTCGATCGTACCGTGTCAGCGGTAAACATCGACCAATATGCAACGCTGGTAACTGATAAATATCTGCGCCGCAAATTAATTCATGCCGGTCATAAAATAGTCGATCTCGGTTATGAAACAGCCACCGAATTGCCAATAGTTCTCGATCAAGCCGAACAAGAAGTTTTCGGCATCACCCAAGAACGACCCCAGCAAGGACTTGTTCCCATCTCGGAAACCCTTACCCAGACTTTGCTGGATCTGGAAAGCCGGAATGAAAATGCAATTCTGCCGGGACTCTCCTGCAATTTCTACGACATGGATGCGATGACAGGGGGTTTCCAGCGTTCCGATTTGATTATCGTCGCCGGTCGCCCATCAATGGGAAAAACGTCATTTGCTATTAATATTGGCCAAAATATCGCCTCTGTACATAAATTGCCAGTCGCTATTTTTAGCCTGGAAATGTCGAAAGAACAACTGGTACAGCGGATGCTTGCCAGTGAAGCCGGAATTGAAAGTAACCGCCTGCGATCGGGCCGCATCAGCCAAAATGAATGGGAACAGTTAAGTCGCGCACTTGGTATTCTATCAGCCCTGCCAATTTTTATTGACGATACCGCCAATCTTACTGTTACAGAAATGCGTAGTCAAGCCCGTCGTCTGCAAGCAGAACAGGGCGGATCTTTGGGATTAATTTTAATAGATTACTTGCAATTGATGGAAGGCGGTAGCGACAATCGCGTCCAAGAATTATCGAAAATTACGCGAAGTCTCAAAGGTTTAGCCCGCGAACTAAATACCCCCGTTATTGCCCTATCTCAGCTGAGTCGCGGAGTTGAAGCCCGTACAAATAAGCGACCGATGCTGTCAGATTTGAGAGAGTCCGGTTGTTTGGCAGGCGATAGCTTGGTGACATTGGCCGATAGTGGCGTACAAGTACCAATTCGGGAGTTGGTAGGCCGATCGGGTTTTGCTGTTTGGGCGGTGAATGAAGCTACCATGAAGATAGAAAGGGCTGTTGTCAGCAATGCTTTTTCCACAGGCATAAAGCCTGTATGGCAGCTAACAACTCGCCTTGGACGTACTATTCGAGCGACTGGCAATCACAAGTTTCTCACAATTCACGGTTGGATGCGATTGGATGCGATCGAGAGAGGCGATCGCATTGCTTTACCTCGATGCTTACCAACTTCTTCTTTACAATTTATCAGTGATGCCGAACTTGGGTTACTCGGTCACTTGATAGGGGATGGTTGCACTTTACCTCGACAGGCTATTCAGTACACAACCAGAGAAGAAGATTTAGCAAGTACTGTTCATTCCCTAGCTGTTGAAGTTTTTGGCGATCTGGTCAAGCCTCGCATAGTCAAAGAACGCGACTGGTATCAAGTTTATCTTTCTTCAAGTTATAGACTTACCCATAAAGTTAGGAATCCAGTCGTTAAATGGCTGGATAATTTAGAAATTTTTGGTCTTAGGTCTTATGAAAAATTTATTCCCATCCAACTTTTTGAGCAACCTCAAGCAGCTATAGGCGTTTTCCTACGTCATCTTTGGAGTACAGATGGTTGCATCAAATCGAGCAAAGGTAACTGCCATTATCCTGCGGTCTATTACGCTTCCAGTAGCGCGAGATTAGCACGAGATGTTCAGTCTCTTTTACTAAGGCTTGGTATTAATGGCAAATTATCTATAAGTCCACAACCAGGTAAAGGACGAGATCAATATCAAGTTTGGGCGACTGGTAAACCAGATTTAAAAAAGTTCATTGAACTGATTGGTGCAGTTGGAAGTTATAAAAAGCAATCTCTCGGAGAGATTGCAGACTATCTTGAAGCACGTCCTGCAAATACTAACAGAGACGTTATACCGAATGATATATGGAGAATTTATGCCGTCCCAGCAATGCAGCAGTCTGGTATAACTACTCGTCAAATGCAGGCTCAACTTGGCAATATGTATTGTGGAACAAGCCTATATAAGCAAAACTTGAGTCGCGAACGAGCAGCAAGACTAGCTCAAGTTGTCAATTCAGATCGAATTGGCCGTTTAGCTACTAGCGATGTTTACTGGGATGAAGTTATCGCAATCGAGCCGGATGGTGAAGCTGAAGTTTACGATTTAACAGTTCCGGAGCTTCACAATTTTATTGCTAACAATATAGTGACTCACAATAGTATTGAGCAAGACGCTGATTTAGTGATCATGCTTTACAGAGATTCCTACTACAACCCGGATTCTCCAGATAGAGATATTGCGGAAGCAATTATAGCCAAACATCGTAATGGCCCGACAGGAACGATTAAACTTTTGTTCAATCCCCAGATTACGCAGTTTAGAAATTTAGCTAAATAACATAGAAACCCGGTTTCTTAAAGAAACCGGGTTTCTGAGTACCTCACTCACCTGACAAGGGCTGTAATGAAGAGAGGCCAATTTTTTTGTTAACTAATCCTCAACAATTCCACATCAAAAATAAGTGTTGCATTGGGAGGAATGAGACCACCAGCACCTCTAGCGCCATAACCCAACTCTGGCGGAATAATTAACTTACGACGTCCGCCGACTCTCATATTGCTGATACCCTCATCCCAGCCTTTGATCACCCGTCCCTGTCCCAGGGGGAAAGAGAAAGGCTCATTGCGATCGCGCGAACTATCAAACTTCGTCCCATCCTCCAGAGTCCCAGTGTAATGTACGATCACTGTCTGACCAGTTTTGGGAGTTGCCCCTGTTCCCGGCACTAAATCAATGTATTTAAGTCCAGATGGAGTTGTGACAGTCTCTTCATTCCCTGGATTGACGTTTTCTGCACTTGACATTGTGTTATCTGCAACCAAAGTTTTGTTAATTGTTGAGCTTACGCTTATAGGCTGAGTTTGGATCAGTTCAGATGCGTTAGCTATGCTTTGAGGGCTGCTAATTTGAGCTATCACCAAAATCAACCCAAAAGCCAACATCATCCCTAAACTGATGAGAATTTCTTTCAAAACCAGTCCTCCCTATCTCTTTGCAGCTGAGATCTCAAATCCTATCAGCTTTTATCAACGCCAGAGCTTATTCTCCAAATCCCGCACCTGACGCTCCAGACGATCGATGCGACCCCGCAACTCATCTACCTCAGACTGGCGGGGAACACCCAGATCCTGCATCATATTGCGTATCTGCCGTTGCATCTGCGCTTCAAAATTTCCCTGGTCGCCCTTTAACTGCTGCATCAAATCATCGACCATTCCTTTGGCTTGATCTGGATCGATCTTGCCGTCCTTCACCCATTCGTCGCTCACTTCGCGAATTTTTTCCGCTACCAAAGATGTCGTGCCAACACCAATCAATAGTAACTGCTTCATCCAGTTGTTGCTGTCCATGCTGCCTTCCACTCACTTAGTCCAAAAGGGCGACTAAAAAACTTAGCCCGTAAATGTATGCTGGAATCTTAGCGTTCCGGCATCCAGTACCATTGTGTCAAATTTGCCGACGTGCCTACAGCTTCGGTCGAGGTTCTCCTGATGGTTATCGAATGGCTTAAATTTAAGGTTACTCCCGAACGGCGGGAAGAGTTTATTCAGAAGGATGCCGAAATCTGGACACCCGCGCTAACTAGCTGTGCTGGATTCTTGAGCAAAGAAGTTTGGATCGATCCTACCGAACTGACGGAAGTTATTTTCGTGATTCGCTGGGCTACTCGCGAACAGTGGCTAAAGGTTTCCCAAGACTTGTTAGACCGAACCGAACAGCAATTTGCCCAACAGATGGGAAACTCCTATCAGATGGTTGAGTCCGGCGAGTATCAAGTGCGGAAATTTCCCATAAATAGCTAATATATATTGCTAATTCGCCCTCTAGCAGCAATGCCAAATTGCCCCCGCTGTCACCAACCCGTTAAAACGCAAGCAGTCACCTGTCCCCACTGCGGCTTGGTTTTGAAAGCTCACGGTCATCCCGGTATCCCTTTACACCGAGCGACTGGAGAAGAGTATTTATGCGACAGCTGCACCTACCATGCAGACGATACCTGTACCTATCCCCAGCGCCCCTTTGCCAGAGAATGTACGCTCTACCATAACAGCTCTCAACCAGAACCGGAGCTTAACCCGCGTCACGATCGCAGTAAATCTCTACGTTTGTGGTTTGAGAGAAACCTAACTTGGCTGATCTTGGTGGGTTTAATCCTGCTCAGTTTACTGATTAGCTTATCCCGGTAGGTTACTCTAGCTAATATATTTTGCTAATTCACGCGATCGCCGCAATGCCAAATTGCCCCCGCTGCCATCAACCTGTTAAAGCGCAGGCAGTCACCTGTCCCAACTGCCTCATGGTTCTAAAAGCTCACGGTCATCCCGGTATCCCTTTACATCGATCGACTGGAGAAGAGTATTTATGCGACAGCTGCACCTACCATGCAGACGATACCTGTACCTATCCCCAGCGCCCCTTT
>NZ_JAIQZN010000040.1:0-35102 GCF_023333585.1 Argonema antarcticum A004/B2 | reverse complement strand
GCCAGAGAATGTACGCTCTACCATAACAGCTCTCAACCCGACCCGGAGGTTAACTCGCGTCCCGAAACTAGGCCATCTCTTTGTCAGGTGTTTGAGGGCATTATTAGGTCTTTGTTTACTTGAAATTAAATTTGTAGTAACTGTCTTAAAAATCAAGCGATCGCATTCTAAGTATTGCGATCGCCAGACTCATACTGCCAAGCAATCTCGTAAAACGATAAAATAGAAGTGAAAATTTTGAGCAATATTGAGAAAAGCAAATGGCAGTAGAACGATGGACAGATGCAATGCTTGATAGCTTAGCGTCAAGCGTTAGTGAAATGCGTGATAGCATAGGTGAAATGCGTGATAGCATCGATGGTATGAAAATAACGACTCAAGCGTTGCTACAAATAGCTGCACAGAATCAGCGCGATATGGAATTATTTAAACAACGCCAAACCGAAAGCGATCAAAGATTTAATGTTTTACTCGAAGAAGTCCGTTACTTGATTCGGCGCACTGATGGAGAGTGAATCGATCGCAGATTCGTAGGATGCGTTAGGCAACAGCCGTAACGCATAATCGAACCTCTAAAATAAACTCGCAGTAGTGGTGCTTTCCGATAACGGTGAACCTTCAACAAGCATCTGATTATTATTATGTACAAGTGCAGTTTTTTCTTGAAAAACTGCTAAGTCGAACCAGAAAGTTGTACCGATGCCGACTTCACTGCTCAGGTGTATTTTGGTGTGATGCTTTTCAATGATATTGCGGACAATTGAAAGTCCCAGACCAGTTCCTTCCAGGGTATGAACCCGATTTTCCACACGGAAAAAGCGATCGAATATCGCGTGCTGATCTTCTGGTGCAATGCCGATTCCCGTATCAGAAATTTCAATCCGCACTATGGGAGACAGTTTTGACTGATGAGTTTCTTCGTGCGGCTCGATTTTTAACTCTTCTTCTACTAGATAAGCGCGGATTGCCACCTGCCCCCCAGATTCAGTAAATTTGAGCGCATTGCCAACTAAATTGGCAAAGACTTGCAGCAGGAGGTCGTAGTTACCTAAAACCAACGGCAGGTCGGGGCTAATTTCCTTTCGCAGCTCGATGCCTTTATCGCGAGCGTTGAGCTGATAAGTTCGCAGGGTTTGTTCTATAGGCAAGATGATATCTACTGCCTCCAAGTGATAAATTCGGCAGGAAGATTCCAAGCGCGACAAATCGAGAACGTCGTTGACGAGGCGGGTGAGGCGGTCTGTTTCGTTATTGGCAGTTTCCAGAAACTCCCGCCGCTGTTCTTCGGTGAGGTCTTCACCGTATTCGTGTAGAGTTTCGATAAAAGATTTGATGTTGAACAGGGGAGTTCTCAGTTCGTGAGAAACGTTGCTGATGAAATTGCTTTTAGCTTCGTTTAATTGCACCTCGCGGGTTATATCCTGCACCGTCACTGCAATACCCTTGATGCTCTCCCGGTGCTGGTCGAGAACATTGGTGAGTAGGATGCGAACGGTGCGGTCTGTAGGCTCAGTCAGGGTAAGTCGGAACTCGGCACCTTCTTTGTAGCCATTGCCTGCCGCCATCTGGTATAAAGGGCGTGTTAGTTCTACGGATACTGGGGAAGGCAAATAGTGCAGGACATTAGCCCCCACAACATCAACGCCTTCCCAGCCAAACATACGACGGGCGGTGGGATTGACTAAAATTACTTGCAAACTGGTGGAAAGCAAAACTGCGCCATCTGCGATCGTCGAAACCAGCGTTTCTAGCTTGGCTTTTTCCGATGTCAGTTCCTCAATATTTTGCTCTTCATAACTTTCTAGGCGTTCCGCCATTTCGTTGAAACTGTAGATTAACTCGCCCAGTTCTCCTCCCAGGGGCAGGTCAATCCGCTGCTTAAAGTTACCGGCAGCAATGTTTTTCACCCCCACCAGCAACTCTTTAATTGGTTTGGTGATGGTCAGGGCGTTGAAAACGGCACCGAGAATTACCATTACCCAGATGGAGACAAAAACTGCGATCGTCACATCCCGCGTCAGATTTGAGGAAGTGACCACAGTCGGATTGGGGTTAATCCCGATCGCCAAAACGCCCAGATACTTGCCTTCGTGAGTTAAAGGGACAAACACATCCGTGACTGTTCCGTTCGGGGTGATGTGCTGTCGCATCATTGTCAACTCAGGATTATCGGCCCAATCAGCTGGCAGCTGAATCCGACGCTCAATGGTGAGAGAAGTTTGCACCTCTGATTCCCAAAAGGGAAGACCGAAGAAAATCTTCCCAGCTTCATCCGCATAAAGCATATAGCGCACGCTGGTGGTGCTGCCGTAGAAGCGTTGGGAATATTGGGCGACCTCAGCCAGATTGTTTTCTGCAACTAAGGGCGCTACATTGGCTGCCAGCAGCAGCCCCAAGTCCCGACCGAAGCGGGTGTCATTGAGTTGAGCATCCTGCTGGATTGTGTTGACAGCCCAGAAGGTTAGCCCACTCATAAGCAAGGAGACTACTAAGGTGGCCGCTGCCATCAGCCGCGTCTGGAGTGTAAACTCTGACCACCAATGGGCAATGACTTCTCGGATCGTTTTCAGGAGAGCCAGCATCTTAGGAAAGAGGATGTATAAAGGATGAAATATAACTGTAAAGTTTTTTTACTCTTTACCGCTTATATTTCATACTTTAAACCTCGATCGTGCTATTGATAGCTTTTTGGGCTATATCTCGCCGATAGTACGCGCCTTCAAATTGGATACAATCGACTGCTGCGTAAGCTTTGGCTTGAGCATCCTCGAAGTTTTCTCCAATCGCTGTGACTCCCAGAACCCGCCCACCATCGGATTTGGGATTTTGGCTCGCGGATTTGGGATTGTCTGGGGCCAGCGTCCCAGCGTGAAAGACGATCGCTCCTTTTGCCTGGGCTGGCTCGATGCCAGTAATTTCTTTACCCTTTTGATAGTCTCCCGGATAACCCCCAGAAGCCATCACCACGCAGACGCAGGCTCCTGTTTTCCAGCGAATGGGCGGCATCTCGGCTAGTCGCTTTTGGGTACAGGCTAGGAGCAATTCTTCCAATGGCGTTTCCAGTAGCGGTAGAATGACTTGAGTTTCGGGATCGCCAAAGCGACAGTTAAATTCCAGCACTTTTAGTTCTCCTGTTGGTGCAATCATCAATCCAGCATAGAGAACGCCTACGTAGTGAATGCCGCGTTTTTGTAAAGTTGCGATCGCAGGCTGCAAAACTTCCCGTTCTACTTGTTCTAGCAGAGTCGGCGTACAGAGAGGTGCTGGAGCATAAGTTCCCATACCCCCCGTGTTTGGCCCCGTATCCCCATCCCCAATTCGTTTATGATCCTGAGCGGGTAACAAGGGGCGAATTGTCAAGCCATCCGTCAAGGCTAAAACCGATACTTCTTCACCAATTAAACATTCTTCGATCACCACCTTGCCGAAGCCATCCTGAAAAATGTCTGCCACGGCAGACAAAGCTTCATCTATAGTTTGGGCCACTGTCACCCCTTTTCCAGCTGCCAAACCATCTGCCTTGACCACAATTGGTGCTACTTGGGTTTTAATGTATGCTCTAGCTTCTTCTTTCTCCGTAAAGACAGCCGATTTAGCCGTCGGTATTCCCGCTTCTGCCATCAAATCCTTCGCCCATGCCTTACTCGCCTCAATCTCAGCACCCGCTTTCGTCGGGCCAAACACAGCGATATTTTGAGCCAGCAGATAGTCTGCAATTCCCAGCGACAGCGGCACTTCGGGGCCAACTACTACCAGAGAAATATCATTTTCTTGGGCAAAACGTCCAATTGCCGCAAAATCATCTAGCCTTATAGGTAGATTGTGACAGCGTTCCAGGGACACCGTGCCGCCATTCCCCGGTACGCAGAATACCTCATCAACCTGCTTGGATTGCAGCAGCTTCCAAGCTAGCGCGTGTTCGCGTCCGCCATTGCCAACAACTAAAATCTTCACATTATCCTCGTGCGATCGATCTCCAATTTTTAAGGATAAAATGCTAATTTGCAGTTTAGATATATTCGCGCATTAGTCTAGGGAGTTTATGGCTATAAGTATAGTTACGGGGACAGCCGGTTTTGTTGGGTCTCACCTGGCCGAAGCTTTGTTGAGCCAAGGACAGCAAGTAATCGGCGTCGATCATTTTAATGATTACTACAATCCCGGCTTGAAACGCAAGAATATTTCAAGTTTTGAAAATCATCCGAATTTTAACTTAATCGAAGCCGATATCCAGTCTGTCGATTGGGCAGCATTACTTGCCGATGCAGAAGTAGTTTATCATCAAGCAGCTCAAGCAGGCGTCCGTGCCAGTTGGGGCGATGGTTTCCGCGCTTATACAGAACGGAACATTAACGCCACACAAGTTTTACTCGAAGCAGCAAAAGAAGCTAAACACCTCAAGCGATTTGTGTTCGCATCCTCTTCTTCGGTGTACGGTAACGCCGAAACCTTCCCAACTTCAGAATCGGTTTGTCCTCAGCCTGTGTCTCCTTACGGAATGACCAAATTGGCTAGCGAACATTTGTGCGGATTATATCACAAAAATTTTGGCGTTCCTGTGGCTTCATTGCGATACTTTACAGTTTATGGCCCCCGCCAACGTCCCGATATGGCGTTTCATAAGTTTTTCAGAACTATCCTGCTAGATGAACCGATTCCTATTTACGGCGACGGACAGCAAACACGGGATTACACCTTCATCAGCGATGCAGTTGCTGCCAATTTAGCAGCTGCAACCGCACCAGCAGCGGTTGGCGAAGTTTTCAACATTGGCGGCGGTAGTCGCGTAGTATTAACCGAAGTGCTAGACACGATGGAAAAAATTGTCGGGCGTCCCATTCGCAGAAATCACATCGAAGCAGCGAAGGGAGATGCGCGTCACACAAGTGCGGATGTGTCTAAAGCGCAGAAGTTATTGGGTTATCAGCCAAAAGTCTCGCTGCAAGAGGGTTTAACCCAGGAATGGGAGTGGATTAAAGCGTTGTACGCTGCCTAGCAAGAGGTTTTGAACTGTTGCATCAATTTCTAGAGTTCTCTGTTATGGGTTGACAGTTTCTAACTGGGAATATCGGGTCAACCTAATTCCTTAGCAAAGAAAGCTGCAAAGCGCTTGCTCTAGGCAAAACATAAACCGCTAAGTTTCATTTACAGATTTTATAAAAGTTTTAGCATACCTTGTATCATAGAGCCGCTAACGGCTCTATGATACCCATACATTCAAAGATAAAAAACTTATTGCCAAAAACCGCAGTAAAAAGCTATCCTCAAATAAGCTGATTTTAAAATTATAGTCATAGTCACATAGGTTAGGACAGTGTTTATCGCTCAAAGCAAGGAAGCGACTGTGTTTGCACTAAAGCACTAAAGCCGAAGCACTTTGCTATACCCTGGTAAAAAAAGACTATATTTACCCTGATGGCCAAATAAATTCATAAATCTTAACATAAGATACCGAAATACGGAGGATTTCAATCATGCTGATACTCCCAGGTTATCAACTCACCTCAGCCATTCATGAAGGTGTTAAAACTGTGATTTATCGCGGCATCAAGTCGCCAGAACAGACATCGGTAATTATCAAAACTCTCAAAGCAGAGTATCCCACCCTCGAAGAAATTACCCGATTGCGGCACGAATATAAAATTATCCAGCCACTCAATATAGAAGGCATTGGCAAAGCAATAGGTTTAGAAAACTATAAGAACGGTTTAGCCCTAATATTGGAAGATTTTGAGGGAGACTCCCTCAAAAAATTAATGAGCGAGCAAAAAATACCCATACTCGCATTTCTTTCCATCGCCCGTCAGCTAGTACAAACTCTGCACGAACTGCATAATAATCATATTATTCATAAAGATATTAAACCCCAAAATATCCTGATCGATCCCCAAAAATGGATTGTCAAACTCATTGATTTTAGCATCGCCTCTCGGCTTACCAGAGAAACACCTACAATTAGCAGTCCCGATTTACTCGAAGGAACCCTCGCCTATATTTCCCCGGAACAAACCGGGCGGATGAATCGCTCCATTGATTATCGCACCGACTTTTACTCTCTAGGCGTCACTTTCTATGAAATCCTCACAGACCAACTGCCTTTTAAAAGCAACGACCCGCTGGAATTAGTACACTGCCACATTGCTAAAACACCAGTATCGCCGCATCAGATGAATTCAGAGATTCCTCTAGCGGTTTCCGATATTGTGATGAAGCTAATGGCAAAAACCGCTGAAGACAGATATCAAAGCGCTTTGGGAATCAAAGCGGATATAGAAACCTGCTTTAATCAGCTAATCTCCAGCGGCAAAATTGTCAACTTCGTTCCCGGAAACATGGATAAATCCGGCCAATTTCTCATCCCCCAAAAACTCTACGGACGGGAAGCAGAAGTCGCCGAACTGTTGGCAACCTTTGAGCGTGTCGCTGCTGGCAGCACTGAGATGATGCTGGTTTCCGGTTATTCGGGGATTGGTAAAACTTCAGTAGTCAATGAAGTTCACAAACCAATTGTAAGGCAACGCGGGTATTTTATTGGCGGTAAGTTTGACCAGTTTAAGCGGAATATTCCTTATTCTGCTCTCATTCAAGCTTTCCAGGAATTGATGCGTCAGCTATTAACAGAAAATCCGGAAAATATTGCTATTTGGAAATCGAAGTTATTAGAAGCGTTAGGAGAAAACGGTCAAATTATCATTGATGTAATTCCGGAAGTGGAATGGATTATAGAAGCACAACCGGCGGTAATACAGTTAGGGCCGACTGAATCTCAAAATCGTTTTAATGCAGTATTTCTAAAGTTTATCGGCTGCTTTGCACAAAAAGAACACCCGCTCGTTTTATTCTTAGATGACTTACAGTGGGCAGATTCAGCTTCTTTGAAGTTAATCGAGCTGATGATGACCGATGCGGGTAGCAAATATGTGTTGATGATAGGGGCGTATCGAGATAATGAAGTTAGTCCGACTCATGCCACAATTCAGACTATAGAGAAGATTCAGCAAGCTGGGGCGGTTGTTAATAATATTGTTCTAGATGCTTTGGATTTCTCCCACGTCTTTGCTTTAGTAAGCGATACTTTGGGTGAAAACCTAACCCCCCAACCCCCTTCCCTTGCAGAGGAGGGGTTGGGGGAGAGGTCAAAACCGTTAGCTGAGTTAGTTTTCAACAAAACTCAGGGTAATCCTTTCTTTTTGACGACTCTGCTTTCTACGCTGTATTCGGAGAAACTGCTGACGTTTGATTTTAGCGAAGGTCGCTGGTTGTGGGATTTAGAGCAAATTCAATCTATTGGCATCACAGATTTTAATGTTGTTGAACTGGTGGCTAGAAATATTCAAAAACTGGCTGTGTCAACTCAGCACGTTTTAAAGCTAGCTGCTTGTATTGGCAATACGTTTAACTTAGATAATCTGGCAGTTGTTAATGAAAAATCGCTGTTAAATACTGCCGATGAGTTGTGGGAATCGTTGCAAGCAGGATTAATTTTGCCTCTTTCCACAGATTATAAAATACCCCTATTTGTTGAGGAATCAGAACAGAAATATTGGCAAGTTAAAGATTTAAAAGTAGGTTATAAATTTTTGCATGACCGGGTGCAGCAAGCAGCGTATTCTCTGATTCCAGAAGCTGAGAGAAAAGCTACTCACCTAAAAATTGGTCAGTTGTTGTTGGTGAAGACCGCTAAATTCGCTTTGGCTGAAAATCTTTTTGATATTGTCAACCAACTGAACATAGGGGTGGAATTCATTACAGGGGAGGCCGAAAAAGAAGAATTAGCAAAATTGAATTTGATGGCTGGTAAAAGAGCTTTAGCTGCAACAGCTTATGATGCCGCTGTTAGGTATTTGAATGTTGGTTTGCAATTACTTCCAGCAGAGAGTTGGGATACTCATTATGAATTGACGCGAGATATTTTTGTGGAAACAATAGCAGCAGAATATCTAAATACTAATTTTGATCGAGCGAAAGAATTATCTGATGTTGTCATCGAACGCGCTAAAACCCTGCTCGAAAAAGTGCTGGTTTATGAAAAAAAAATCCAGTTTTACATCGCTCAAAACCAGATGCAAGCCGCGATAGATACGGCGCTACCAGTTCTAAAGATGCTGGGAGTTTCCTTGCCTAAAAATCCTAGCAAACTGAATATTTTAATGGGGTTACTTAAGACAAAGCTGATGCTGGGAAGAAAGAAGATTGAGGAGTTAGCAGACCTCCCAGGAATGACCGATGCTTATAAACTAGCGGCTATGCGGATCTTAATGACCGTATTTAGTCCAGTTTTTTTTGTGGCTCCCGCTCTTTTCCCGCTGGTTACAGTTACAATGATTAATCTCTGTCTCAAACATGGGAATTCTCCGCAGGTCGCTTACGCTTATGATTTTTATGGCTTGATCCTGTGTCATATTGTCGGAGACATCGACTCTGGATATCGATTTGGTCAACTGGCTGTGAAGCTGGTTGACCAATTTGATGCTAGAGAACTCAAACCGAAAGTAAATATAGTATTTAATGCTGTGATCCGGCACTGTAAAGACCATATTAGGGAAAGCAGCGAAGTGTTTTTGGAGCAAATTAAACTGGGTTTTGAAGTCGGAGATATAGAATATGCTTGTTATAGCACTATGGACTATTGCACCTACCCTTTTTTGATAGGTGAACATCTGGAATATTTAGCACATAAACAGGCTAAATATCAGGATATGATGGTAAAACTTAAACAGGAATTCCAGTTAATAACAACAAACATCTGGAGTCAAACAGTCTTAAATTTAATGGATAGATCTGCGGATAGATGCAGGTTAATAGGCGAATGTTTTAACGAAACAGAAATGCTGGATTTCTTAATCAAAAAAAATAATGTAACGCTGATTTTTCCTTTTTATTTTCTGAAAGCTTTTCTGTCGTATTTGTTTAAAGATTATTTTCAGTCTGTTGAACAAGCCAGATTGGCGGAAAAATACGCAGAAGGCGGCGTCGGTTCTCCGGCTTTTGCGGCCCACAACTTTTACTATTCTCTAGCTCTCCTGGTTCTGTACCCCACTGCCGAATCAATTGAGAAGACCAAACAGATGAAGAAAGTGGTGGCGAATCAGAAAAAAATGAAGAAATGGGCATTTTATGCCCCGTCGAACTATCAGCATAAGTACGATCTCGTGGAAGCAGAGAAAGCGCGAGTCTTGTCCCAAGACGTCAAAGCAATGGAGTATTATGACCGAGCAATAAAAGAAGCCAAAGAACAAGGATATATTCAAGAAGAAGCTATTGCCAATGAACTAGCGGCAGAGTTTCATTTCTCCCGTGGCAGAGAGAAGATTGCTCAAACTTATCTGACTGAAGCCTACTATGGATATATTCGCTGGGGAGCCAAAGCTAAAGTCAGAGATTTAGAAGAAAGATATCCTGAATTCTTCTTGAAGATACTGAAGCGGGAAGACCCCGGCTTCGATGTGACTAGGACAACTACCTCGACGACGGGAGGGAGTGCGTCTGCACTGGATTTGGTCACAGTAACGAAGGCTTCCCAAGCGATTTCTTCTGAAATCGTTCTCGGCAAGTTGCTGGATAAATTGATGCACATTCTCATCGAGAGTGCTGGCGCGAGAAAAGGACTTCTATTCTTAAAAAAAGGAGGCGAGTTGCTGCTGGTAGCAGAGGGTGCCGTAGAGAAAGACAAAATCCGAGTGCTGCCATCTGTGAAAATTTCAGCACGTCCAGATTTGCCTGTCGCTATTATCAACTATGTGGAAAGAACCAAAGAATCTGTGGTATTAAATAATGCGAGACAAGAGGGAATTTTTAGCAACGACCCTTACATCCTGAGAACTCATTCCAAGTCAATTTTATGTTTGCCGCTTATCCATCAAGGTAAATTTACGGGCATCCTTTATTTGGAAAATAACTTAACAGTGGGAGCTTTTACCTCTGCCCGGTTGTCTGTGTTAAAACTTTTCGCAACACAAGCATCTATCTCACTAGAAAATGCGACTCTTTACGAGGAGTTGCAAACTTACTCTCAACAACTGGAAGCTAAGAATCAAGAGTTGGATAGTAAAAATGCCGCTTTGCAGTCTTCAGAAGCGCTTCTGAGAGATAAAAACCAAGCATTAGAAGAATATCTGTACAAGTTGCAGCAGACACAAGCTCAACTGGTTCAAACTGAGAAAATATCTAGCTTGGGACAGCTTGTTGCCGGGGTAGCTCATGAAGTGAATAACCCCGTCAGTTTTATTAATGGCAATCTACATCATGCTTCTGAGTATGTACAAGATATGCTCAATCTTTTGAATCTTTACCAGCAGCACTTTCCCAATCCGCCAGCGGAGATTCAAGAAGAAATAGAAGAAATTGAGCTAGAATACTTGATGGAAGACTTGCCAAGAATGGTTTCTTCGATGCAAGTGGGAACTGACCGCATCTACGATATTATGCAATCGTTACGCAACTTCTCACGAGTTGATGAAGGGAGTGCCAGGGCAGTCAACATTCACGAGGGGTTGGAGAGTACGTTGATGATTTTACAGCATCGCCTGAAAGCAAAAGGAGAGTTAAAAGCGATCGACGTAGTTAAAGAGTATGGCTCTTTGCTCCCCATAGAGTGTTATCCCGGACAGCTGAATCAGGTATTTATGAATATCTTGGCAAATGCGATTGATGCAATGGATGAAGCCAGACTCACCAGTGAGAAGGAAATTCGGATTCGCACAGAAATTGTCAGCCGTCAGTCGTCAGCGGTCAGTGGTTCTCAACAAAAAACAACGAACAACCGACAACTGACCAATGACTTTGTGGTAATTCGGATTAAGGATAATGGCCCTGGGATGACGGAGGAGGTACGCTCTAAACTGTTTGACCCGTTCTTTACGACGAAGCCGATGGGTAAGGGTACTGGTTTGGGGTTGTCGATTAGTTACCAGATTGTGACGGAAAAACACGGAGGTAGGATCGAGTGTATTTCTGCACCTGGAGAGGGAGCGGAATTTATCATCAAAATTCCGCTGAAACAGCAATCTCTCCAAATCTCCGTACAAGCATTTGTTTGAAAGAGGCTGGTTATACAAATGTCAATACTTTCTGTCGCTGGCGCTGGCCCGTCACAACCAGTTGCAGATCGGCTGGAGGGGCTACAGTGGGGCCACGGCGTATAGGCTTGACAGCACGGCGAACCGGAAGAGCTAATTCCAAGCGTGAAAGAATCGTAGCAAGTACCAGCTTCATTTCAAACTGAGCGAATGCCATGCCAATACAGGCACGGGAACCGCCTCCAAAGGGCAGATACTCATAGGGTGAAAATTGCCGATCCAAGAAGCGCTCTGGGTTAAAACTCTTCGGATCGGGGTACAAATCCTCTCGTTGATGGGTTAAATAAATGCAGGGCATCAGCACAGTATCAGGCTCAAATTGATAACCCATGATTTGCAAAGGAGCTTTCAAAATACGATTAGAGGTAGCCACAACAACTGGGTAAAGCCGCAGTGTTTCAGAGCAGACAGCCGTTAAATAGGGTAGTTTAGCGATCGCACTTGGATCGGTATCGAGGCTATTAGCATCAATCTCGTCGAGTAGCTTGCTCTTGACTTCTGGGAGATAATGAATTCCGTACAAAGCCCATGTTAGCGCACTGGCACTGGTTTCATAACCCGCAATCAGTAGTGTTAGTAATTGATCCCGTAACTCCGCATTAGTCAGAGGCTGACTTGCTTCATCCCTAGTTATTAGCAATAAGCTGAGGATGTCGGCACGCTCTTCTCCAATTGACTGCCGTCGCTCTTCTATTTCGCTATATAGCAGTTCATCGATTTGCTTACGCAGGCGCACAAATTGTCCCCACGGACTCCAAGATCCTAAGTCTCGTTGAAGATCTGGAAAATAGAGCTGAGCAGCAGTAATTGGAGAGGCTATTGAGTCAAGGTATGAACTGAGTAGTTGCCGAAGTAGAGCGTACCGATTTCCCTGATGCAGACCAAACACAGCTTGCAGGATCGAGCGCAGAGCAATCTCTTGTATAAACAAACGGATTGGGAAGGGTTGACCAATTGGCCACTGGTCGATCGCCTGCGTGGTGATGTCGTGAATGAGTTGGCCGTAGGTTCGCATACGTTGCCCATGAAAGGGGGGCATAAGCAGACGGCGATGGCGTTGATGACGTTCGCCGTCTAGCATTAACAGGGAGTGTTCTCCAAAAAGCGGTTCTAACAATAGTTTGTTGCCACAGCCCGAATCAAACAAATTGGGATCGGCTGTGAAGATTTCTTTGAGCGCTTGCGGGTGACTTAAGTACACAACTGGAGAATTGCTTTGAGAGCCTATTGTGAAAGCGTCACCGTAGCGCAATGCACGTGCCTCCAAAAATTCTACGGGACGAAAAACAAACTGGAGTGTCTCTAGCCAGAGTGGAGACTGGGGGCCATCAGGGAGTTTCAAGAGGTTCTTCCTTTTTTGAGTAGATGCTACTGCTATGCGGGATATTATCTCTTAAGTGGGATACCAAAGCGATAAATATGGGATATTGCATTTGGGTGACCTGTCTGCTACTCCTTTCCCGCTCTCAAGAATATCTATAAAGGCCGCAGAGGGGCAGAGGGGCAGAGGGGCAGAGGGGCAGAGGGGCAGAGGAGAAAAGGAATGATAGATAATCTTCTGGCGGGAAGAGAGTAAGCTCTTCAATAATAAAAGCTTATCTTTTATTCACATAAATTAATAAATTTCAATAGAAATATCTGTGAGTAAATCTACTAAATAGCAAATTTACTGATATGCTTATCTACGTTAAGTGATACAGATCACAGACGAAGAGAAATTGACCGAGTAATTGCAGGGCGCAAGTCCATACGTTGTTTATTAATGGTTTTTGGAGAGAAAGTTGTCCGTGCAAATAAGGGTGCTATCTACCGTGTTGACTTTCATTAAGCGTTTTTACCGCAGTTTCCGGCGCGAAGCGCATCTGAGTTGGCAATTCATCGGGGGCGATATTTCAGCGTCGATAATACCGGGACTGCTATTTATGGTGGCGGCGTGGAAAACTCATCCAACTGATGTACTCGACTTTCTTCTGGTAATGGGACGCGGCATAGTTTATTTTTTGCTATACATTGTGCCGTTTTGCGTGTCGAACCAAATTGTCGGTGTTGAGGAAGATCGGATCAATAAACCCCATCGTCCACTGGTGAAAGAAGTGGTCTCGCTTCAGGGAGCAAAGGTAAGATGCGTTGTAAGTATGGTGCTATTTACGCTCTTTGGATGGTGGTTTGGAGTTTTGGAGTGGACGCTGCTGTGGCAAGCCTGCATTATCTTGCACAACATGAGTAGTGGATCTAAGCACTGGTTTACCAAAAACCTCTTCATGGGAGTCGGCGCATTTGCCCAACTTGCAGCTGCTTGGCAACTGGTTACGCCAATTACTCCTGTCGCTTGGCGGTGGATTGCAGTGGTAGCTTCTGTCTGGCTAATGCTTGCTGCTGTTCAGGATCTTCGCGATATTGAAGGCGATCGCGCTATAGGTAGGAACACATTCCCAATTGCATTTGGGGAAACTGCAAGTCGAGTTGTGCTTAGTCTAGGTTTTGCAATCTTGCCCTTAGTAACTCATACTATATTGATGGAGCCAATTGCGAATAGCTGGAATGTAGAGTTGTGCGATATTGGCTTAGCAGTAATAAGCTTGACTATTGCGGCGCGGATTGTTTTTTATCGCTCAATCGGGGCCGATCGCCAAACTTATATGCTATTTACCTATTGGGTTTGTTCGGTACTGGCTAGTGCGATCGTTGTTATTTAACTTGGAGCGGCAGCAGTTAAATCCCACGGCTGTCCGCATCTTGCCTCTGCCGACAAACCGTAACCAGAAAGTATCTCATAGAAAAATATTGCTGATAAATTAACTTATAGATAAGCAGCTAAGTAGGTGGGCATAATTAAACGTAAAACTGCGGGCTCAAGAAACCCGGTTTCTTGGAGAAACCGGGTTTCTGGATGTTCAGTTTATTTACGCCCACCTACTTAGTGCCATTTGAGGCCGATCCCAATCCCCCAGCGCCAATATCCACCACTTTACACTGGAAATAAAGAGATACCAGAGAAAAAGGGTGGGATGGCAGAATTTTGAAAACAGCGATCGAACAACTTACTCTCTCACAAAAATCTGAGATTCCTCCAATCCGCGAAAAGTGGCGAGCGTATGCACTCTCGACCGAGCGGATTGACAGAGAGCGTGCAGCGCAAGCAGTCAAAGCTGTTTACGCCGCGATCGGTTTGCCAGAACCGGAAATGGTTTTTTTTGATAGTCCCCACGCAGCTTTGAGACAACCAAAGAACCTGCTGGCCAGTTTCTTGGGAAGTCTCTTGAGGGGCAAAATAGAAAAGGAACTGGGGATTCAACAGGGAAGCCAACTGAGGAACGAACTGGAAGATCGACTCTCAAGCGAAGCGATCGACTATCTGAAGCGGCAACTGTGGGGTCTGCTAGCGAACCAATTCGGACTCCAAGTGGGGAAATCACTGTGGCTCGAGCTGAGGAAGCAACTGGGCAGTCAAAATGATAACTGCATTCAACCGGAGATGTGGGCAAGTCATGGTGGTTTGTTTGAGTTTTATATTTCTGTCTTGAACTGGGATTACTCAAGCGCTTCATGGGAAGCGCTTGAGTCGGTGGTGAGGGAGTGTGGCTGGATTTTCCCCTGGAGGAAAACTTGCTTTGTGTGCGATCGGCCCTCAAAACTCAGTTTTGATAATCAACGACTCCTTCACGCAGACGCACAGCCAGCAATTCAGTTTACAGACGGATTTTGCGTATATGCCTATCATGGCGTGAGAATACCTGAAAAATATGGTACGTTACTGCCTTACCAATGGCAGCCGCAGTGGATTTTGTCAGAGACCGATCCTGAATTGAGACAAGTCTTAATTGATGGGATTGGTATGCTACGAATTCGCAAAGAACTAGGAAATATTGAATTAGATCTTTAGCGGCAATCTATACTGACCACGGGTAGAAACTGTTCTTTTTGGGGACTCTTAAGAGAAGCTATGCCAATTCTTCTCTTAAGAGTCCCCAATTCCTTCCTAATAAAATATTATAGCTAGGGACTAGGGGCTAGGGGCTAGGGGCTAGGGAAGAGGGAAGAGGGAAGAGGTTACTCCGTAAGGGATTATGGACTTCATGTAACAGTTGGAGTTGGCTTAATCGCCCTGGCGGTTGCTATAGTAGAAAATGGTGGCCGATCAGAATTGACTAGGGTTAAGCTAGTGCTTTGTGCTGGAGTAGCAAAGTCATGATCAAAGTAGTGATTAGCCCACAGTCCTTGCTGGAAACGGGCATTAAAGTTGAGAAAGTTGATAACCTTCGACTTTTCAAATTTACCGACGAGTTACAATTTCACCTCGAAGACCTGCTAGAAAAGAACAAGACAGGTTCGCTGACCCTAGAAGAAGAGGCAGAACTCAATGCCATAAGGGAACTAGACCGCATCTTTACCTACCTCAATTCACTCTTGGTTGCCCAGCAATGACTATTAATGAATTGACAAGGCAACTCGTGCGGAAACGCGCAGGCTACCTGTGCGAATATTGCCACTCTCCAGAAAAAATCAGCACCTCTCGTTTCACCATCGATCACATTCAGCCGCGTTCTCTAAATGGCTCGGGTAGTAGCATTCTGCGATCGGATCATCATAGGGACTGGCGATCGCACTCCTAAAAATTCCCCCCACTTGCATAAACATCAACCTGGTTTCTTAGTTCACCGATCGGCTTTCTGCTGGCTATATCTATTTTTGAATTCTTGTTGCTGTTTATTATGATCTACTATAGGTTGAGGATAGCCAAGGGCGGCGCGTTCTAAAGGGGGAATTTTTCCGGTTACCAAGGATTCTGGATGGCCCGATCGCAATTCAGGCACCCATTTTCTAATATATTCTGCTTTTGGATCGAATTTCTGCGCTTGAGAAGCCGGATTAAATATACGCACTGGTTTGGGGTCCATCCCGCTGGAAGCACTCCATTGCCAACCACCGTTATTAGCAGAAAGATCCCAATCATATAACTTCTGCATAAAATATTTTTCTCCCAGACGGGGATCTATAAGCAAATCTTTGGTCAGAAAACTGGCAACTATCATACGACAGCGGTTGTGCATCCAGCCAGTTTCGTTCATCTGTCGCATGGCTGCATCGACAATTGGATAGCCGGTTTTGCCTTCACACCAAGCTTTAAAATATTCTGGATTATTGTCGTAAGGAAAAGTTTTAAAGACTTCGCGAAAAGCACCTTCTGCTAATTCTGGAAACCAATACATCGCGTGTTGATAAAATTCGCGCCACGCTAATTCTTGTTGCCATGTTCGGATATTTGTTTGTACTTCTTCGCTGGGACTTTGTTCCATTACCTGCATAGCACGATCCCAAACTGTACGAATGCCGATCGCACCAAATTTTAATGCTGCACTCAACCTGGATGTGCCGTCAACGGATGGAAAGTTGCGCTGTTCTTGATATTCAAATATAGCTTTTTCGCAAAATTCTTCTAGTCTTTCCTGTGCTGCTTTTTCGCCTGGTGACAACAGCAATTCATTCTCCCAAATAAATCCTAAATCTTTGGCTGTAGGCAATTCTATAGCACCGGCATTTCGCGCTGCTTCTTGTTCGGTTGCGGTTAAATTTATCTGATTTTGAAATATCTTTACTGGTTCAGTTTTAGGTTTGTTAATCCAGTTTTTCCAAAAGGGAGTGTAAACGGTGTAGGGCCGATCGGACCCGGTGAAAATTTCTTGTGGGGCGTGCAATAACTGATCCCAGAAGTTTTGGACTTGAATGCCTTTTGCGTTCAGGGATTCGCTGACGATGCGATCGCGCTCTTTCGAGTAAGGTTCTACATCCCAATTCCAGTATACTGCCTTAGCGTTAATATCTGCTGCCAACGTTGGTATTGCTTTGCTGGGTTCGTCATCCACTATCAACAACTGGCTACCAGCTTGGGCATAACTTCGCTGAAGTTCCTCCAAACAACCAATCATATAAGTAACTCTTGCCGGTGCAACATCATCCCGACGAAGGATGTTGCGATCGAGGCAGAAAACGCCTACTACTTTTTGGCTTTGCTGCTGTGCGGCAGCAAGTCCTACATTATCCGAAATGCGTAAATCGCGACGATGCCAAAAGAGAATTAAATCAGACATATAATTTGGTCAGTTGTCAGTTGTCAGTTGTCAGTGGTCAGTTGTCAATTGTCAATTGTCAGTGGTCAGTGGTCAGTGGTCAGTTGTCAATTCTCAGTGGTCAGTGGTCAGTTGTCAATTGTCAGTGGTCAGTGGTCAGTTGTCAATTGTCAGTGGTCAGTTGTCAATTGTCAGTTGTGATTACTTGTTTGGGATGTTGTGGATTGATTTGATGTATGCTTTTAATTGAGGCGCTAAGTCATTAATCATTTGTTTGAGTATAGTTACTTGTTCAGCAGTTAATAGTTTTCGGCAATAAGCTCGTCTCAATTAATGTTGTGTTTCGTTTAAAGAACCTCTCGCTATTTTCACAAAGGGTCGATTATCTTGATAACTCCCTCTTTCTACTCCTTCTAATGACAACTGACCACTGACAACTGACCACTGACCACTGACCACTAAAATAAAAATGGGCGAGCTAAGAAAAAGCTAGAAATAGATTTGGCGTCTACTGGTTCTCCAGCCCAAATCGCTTTTTCCAATTCCTGGGGAGTCATCAAAACTGTTTCTATGTCTTCGTCAATATCTTGTTCTGGAGGCGTTTCCAAGAGTTCCAAATCTTGAGCGAGAAAGGCATAGATAATTTCATCGGAATATCCCGGACAAAGGAAGAATTGTCCTAATTTTTGCCATTTGTGGGCGCGATAGCCAGTTTCTTCCTCAATTTCGCGCTCGATCGTTTGTGCTGGATCTTCATTTGGCTCAATAGTTCCCGCTGGGAATTCCAACAGACGCCCTTCTGCGGCGAAGCGATACTGCCGCAATAGCACCAGCTTGCCCTCTGAGGTCACTGGCACGGCGAGGGCACCACCTGGGTGACGAATACACTCCCAGTCGCCCTCAGCCTGGTTGGGAAGGCGTAGATGGCTGACTTCAAAGTTAAATTTGCGACCTTGGTAGCGCAGGCGTTGTTTGAGCAGTTCTGGTGGTTCTTGACCCGATGCCATAGTCGATTTTGGATTTTGGATTTTGGAATTGAATTGACATTCAATCCGCAGGTATTAATCGGCGGACACCTGAACAGTCTACAGTGCCAAGGAGTTCTGCGATCGGCATTCCCGAAACTGGCTCGATCCAAGCTGGGGCAATTTCCGCCAAAGGCACCAGCACAAAAGCTCGTTCCCTCATGCGGGGGTGAGGTAGCTGGAGAGTATCTGTGTCGAGGATTATATCATCAAATAACAATAAGTCAAGATCTAATGTTCTTGGCCCCCAACGTTCTCGGCGGAGGCGACCAAACTTGGCTTCAATCCCCAGTAGCGTCTCTAACAATTGCGGCGGACTCATCTGGGTTTGCAGTAGGGCACAGCCATTCAAGTAATCTGGTTGAGGTGGCCCGACAGCTTTAGTTTGATACCAGCCGGACTGGGCTTGCAGACTAATTCCGGGCGTTTGGGCTAGTATTTTGAGGGCAGACTCCAGAATGGCGCGAGAATCGCCTAGATTGCTGCCGAGAGCTATGGCGGAATGCCCAGACTGTAAAACCACACACGCACTTCCCCTTCGCTTTTTTTCGATCGCCAGTTTACCGTTTTGGGAAGAACGCGATCGACAATGCGATCGTGGACTAATCCTTAAGAAGGACGCTGCAACAGGCTATTGTAACGTTAACTAGGATTGTAAGGCCATTGCCATAGCAACGGACACACCTGTCCTTTAGGGACAAAAATCTACCCCTAATAGCAAAAATTGTTTTGCAAAGCTACTTAAAGTTCTGCTGCAAGCAGGGTCGCCTCCTAGCTAACATAACCAAGGTTGCACTTATCGAGATAACAAAATGGAAAGTAAGGAAACCCGATTCCCGCAAACAGACACTCCTAAAATAGAGGTCACCGTTCAAGAAACCGATTCCGCACCTTTGGCGAAACTCCCCCCCGCAGACGAGGCTTCGGCTCAGTGGCAGGAGTACTGGGATCAGTTTCTTTTATATCTGTCTAAACTCCCAGATTACCTGGGCGATTTTTTTGGCGAATACCAAAAACCTCTGATCACCCTTGGATTGATCGCGGGTGGCTTTGTTACTGTCAAGGTAACGCTGGCGGTGCTGGATGCCCTTGACGATGTACCCCTGCTATCGCCCTTCTTTGAACTTGTAGGTATTGGATACTCAGGTTGGTTTGTTTGGCGCTATTTACTTAAGGCGTCGAGTCGCCAGGAATTAGGTGAAGAGGTCAAAGTGCTGAAAAACCAAGTGTTCGGAGGTAACTCCCAGAAGATCTAACGGGTAATAAGGCAGGACTATCAGCGTCTTTAGAAGCTGGTGATGTTTAACCTTACAGGAACGTCCGGGACGCCTCGGACGTTTTTGTTTGTAGTGCTTGCCGTAGGTATAGAGCCTGTAGATACGCTCTTGGCTGGCCTAAACCGCGATTATGCGATATCTTTGCTGGTACAATGTTATAGAATAGCTCAAGGAGATATCGCAAAGTGCAACGGATGCCGTGCAAACACAGTCGCTTCCTTGCGGGGAATAGCTCAATAGTGTCCTAAGATATCTGATTATGGCTATAAAATTATTACGCCATCAGAAAATCAAGTAATCGAAAAGATCGCCCAAAAGTTCGCTCTCGATTTAAATGCCATCAAGGAAACGATGAAAGGCTAACGCTAATTTTTCTCAACAATCTCAAAGTAACTATTGCGTGATATAAATCACTCAAGAAGACAAATATTGTCACACATTCCTACCAATATGGATCACAAGCCTTTGTATACAGATTGGCCATATTGGGGAGGCTAGTGTATGTTCTAGGTAATGATTTAGGTGAGGAGGAGTTTATGAAGACCATCTTAACAATTAAGTGGCTAATGGAAACAATTGCTTTGCAATTTATAGCCCTTAGTCTGGCGTCGTTGCTGCTGATATGGTTTGCCAGATCTGGCTGGTAGAATAATTTTAGATTTTAGGGTGATTCTACGGATAGGTTTTTTTCTGGAATAAGACTTTGCGGGATCGAGCTTGCACCTTCAACGCCACAAATACTTGTTTCGGATGAGCTAGCGCAAAAACCAAAATCGGGATGACAGGCAAGAAGAAGACGCTATCCTTAGTAGGAACGTCCTTACTAAAACTCAAATGCTCAGAAAATTAGCAATAACCTTGTGTCTGTTGACAGGTACAACATGGACTGGCGGCTTTCTTCTCCCCGTATTTGCTGCCGATCCCGTTCCCTCCAGCGCTACCCAACAGCAGACTCCAGCAAATTCTGCCTTGATGTTGGAAGATCTGCCACCTGGCTTTCGGGAACTTCCCGCAGATGTAGCAGCTGAAGTTAGCACCAAATTTGAAGCGCTTAGAGAACAGCTAACTCAAGCGGGAATGAAGCCAAATAAATTCTTTGCTTATATCAATCCACAGAACTTCCAAATAGTCTTCGGTTTTACTGGGGAGCTGAGCGAACAGCCCGATCGAGCCAACTTTGATGCTACTCTCAAGCAAATCCAAGAACCAGAGTATCAGCAACAACTGATGAGCCAATATCGAGAAGCGCTAAAAGCATCTCAGGGAATTGAGATTCTGGAATACGGCAGTATGCCGGAGCTTAATAACGTTGCCGATACTTCTAGTGGCATGACTGTATCGGTTTCAATGCAAGGACAACCTTTACGTCTTGATGTAGCCGCTTTTCGTCGCAGCAATGTGGGCGCGTTCACAGGTATTATGTATCCCAAGGGTCGGGTGCCAACGGTACAGTTGGGCTATGTCGCTCGCAAGCTAGATAATCGCATTTTGCGGGCATCTTCTGGTGTAAATCCAACTGGGGCAACGAATCCTAGCGTAAATCCGGCTGGTGTAACCGCTCCCGACGTAAATTCGAGCGATACAACTAATCCTGGGGTAAATTCGACTGGTGCAGAAGATTCTGGTGTCGATCGTCCTGGTGCAGCTGAAGTCAAATAATCGAAAGCTATGTGCTTATAGCGTCGCCAAACGTGCGACGCTGTAAGCATAGGTACTTGACACTCCCCAGCCCTAAAGGGACGGGGATTCTTGCTTCAATGAGCAATCTTGCTTAAACGCTGCTGCCAGGTTTAAGTAGAGGATCGTCTCTCCACAAGCGTTAATTTCGGTATGCCCTACCGTATTTGAAACATAACCAAGCAATCTTAATGCCTTAATTAAAATATTAATTGCGGCATTTTCATCCCGATCTAAAACGACCCCACATTTACAAACGTGGGTGCGAATAGATAGGGATTTTTTCACAACTTCTCCACAACCAGAACAATTCTGGCTCGTGAAATGAGTCGGAACGGCTACAACAATCTTGCCAAACTTAAGTGCAAAATATTCTAGCCATTCCCTAAATTGTGACCAAGCGGCATCGCTAATTGACTTAGCTAAATGATGATTTTTTACCATGTTTCGCACCTTTAAGTCCTCCACCGCCACGATGTCATTAGACATCACTACGCATCTTGCTAATTTCACAGCAAAATCTTTACGCTGGCGTGATACTTTTAAATGCGTTCTACCTAAACGGTTAATAGCTTTCTTTCTATTATTTGAGCCTTTAACCTTTTTAGAAACTTGACGTTGTGCTTTCTTTAGTCTTTTTTCCGACTTTCTTAGAAATCGTGGGTTGTCAACCTTTTCGCCTTGGCTATCAGTATAGAAATGGTTCAATCCCACATCTATACCAATTGCTCTACCCGTAGGTTGTAAAGTCTGTTTAACTTCTACTTGGATACAGAATTGACAATAATAGCCATCGGCTTTTTTAACCAGTCTTACTCGTTGAATTTGTTCAACTTGGTAAAAGTGTAGGTCGTAAGTGCCGACGAGTTTAACACTACCAATCCCTTTTTTATCAGTAAAAGTTATCCTCTTCCTGTCCTCAGAAAGCTTCCATCCTGACTTTTTATATTCCACAGAACGTTGATTCTTCTTGAATCTAGGGAATCCTTTTTTAAGAGCAATCTTCTTTTTGCAGTTCTCAAAGAATCTATTAATCCCTGACCAACAACGTTCGGCAGAAGATTGTCTAGCCGTCGAATTAAGTTCATTCGCAAAGGGAAATTCTTTAGCTAATACCGCCGTATAAGCACTTAGGTCATATTTGTTTATGCCTTTATTATCCATCCAGAAACGCAAACATTTGTTTCTGATGAATTGCGATGTGCGGATCGCATCATCAACGGCTTGATATTGCTGTTCTTTTCCTTTGAGTTTGAACTCGTAGACTATCATGTTTCGACCTTTGTTGCCTATCCTTAATCTGACATGAACAGCGTAAAATTAATAGCTTTAGTAACAAAATGTAATATTTGACTGCGGTTAAAACCGCGAATCGCTTACATCCCCACGTCTAAAGCCGGGGGCTTTAGCTCGTTTTTCGGTAAAGAAGATCGATCGCAATTTGGTGTATCTTCTAACAAACAACGTATTTTTAAGGATTGTATGGCTTTTAATACCTCTGTGGGAGGATGAGATATTGACTGTAATACCTGCATCAAAGTAACCGCATCTTCTTGTTTTGCTAAATAATTCATCACCTGTTTTTCTAGGTTTAATAAGTTATCTAGATGAAAGTCCATTTTTATTCACGGGTAAAATGTAGCGATCGCTACATTTTACCTCATTATGCCGCAAGACCCCAATAAGAGATGAGAGCGAAAGATGCGATGCTTTTTCTTACAACAAACTGCGATCGCACCTTGTCTTTTCACCAAAAGAGCGATCTTAGATGCGTAATAGCTTAGTCTTCGGGCTCGATATCGGGTATTTTAGCTAATATCGATTCGTATTTTTTTCGACTTCCTCTGTTCGATCGCTCCAGAAGAGGGTCAGGAAAATCACAGTAAATTTTCTCTCATCACAATGAAGTAGCCATGCCCAGTGAATTCATCAACAGTATCCTTGAGTTGACGGCGGGCAAAAGCCACCACTTTATGGCTTTTGAGTAGCGATCGCTAAAGTTGCTCCCTCAACCCGACGCAATCGATCCATTACTTCCACCACTTGACCGTGATTGACAGCCTTATCAGCATTTAATACAACTAACAATTTTTGGTCTGGTTTTATCTGCTGACGTACTGCACCTTCAAGCGCGTCTATTTGAATTGGTTGGCGGTTGAAAGCTAACTGACCTCGCTCGTCGATCGTCACCGTAACTTGAGCTGGTGGTTGCGATTTTCCACTGGAAGCTGATGGCAAGTTAACAGAGAGTCCTTCTGACCTACTTAAAAACAAGGATGACATGATAAAGAAAGTCAGAATTGCAAACACCACGTCGATCATCGGTACGATGTTAATCTGAGGTGGGATATCGGGTTCATCGGGTAGACGCATAAGATTTTTCTCCTCTTTCGTAACGATGACGAAATAGCAGTTCTAACTGTCCGCCATACTCCTGAACGCGGGCGATTTGGCGGATGTAAAAACCCCGAAAGGTATTGGCAAACATGAGCGTAAAAATAGCTACTACCAAACCACTAGCTGTAGAAACAAGCGCTTCGCTAATCCCCGCTGAAACGCCAGCAGTTTTAGTACCGCCCACATCACCGAGATTGAGCGAGCTAAATGAGTTAATTAATCCCGTCACGGTGCCTAGCAGTCCAAATAGCGGTGCAATACTGATAATTGTCTCGAACACATTGTTAAACCGCTTCAGGACGGGTATTTCGGCTTGCGATTCTGTTTCTAAAGCAAGGCGAAATTCTTCTGGATTCGGTTCTTCAAGTAACAAAGCCGCCAAAAAAATCCGCGCGATCGGCAAATCGACATTTTGTTTTAGCTTATCTATCGCACCCACTACGTTATCGCGTCGGTAGATATTCAACACATCTTTTACCACGCGATTTTCGCGGCGATAGACTCTCACCCAAAAAACAATCCGCTCTATGATTAGCCCGATCGCTACCACCGAAAATATCAGCAGAGGCCACATTACTAGGCCGCCTTCTCGGAAAATTTTAACAATTTCCATTCTTACTTGTTTTCCTCTTCAACTCGTGATTTTTTTGACTCGCGCAATTTCTGAAACTTTTGTGGGACTGGCTGGAGAGCCTGCCTAATTTCTGAAACTGTTGTGGGCTGCACTAGCTTTGAAACTTGCCATCTTTCCAAGTGCCTTGCAATCTCGTTCCATCTGCATAAACATAAATTCCTTGACCGTGTTTGTCGCCGTTTTTAAATTCCCCTTCGTAGCTGTCGCCGTTGGCATATTTACAAATACCTCTGCCGTTCAAATTCCCGGCGGCAAATTGCCCTTCACAGCGATCGCCATTGGCAAAAGTATAAACTCCAGCACCGTTAAACTTCCCATCGCTGAACTGACCTTCGTAACGGTTACCATTGGCGAAAGTAAATATCCCTTGTCCTCTAAATTGCCCGTTGGCAAACTCTCCTTTATAACTACCTTCTTTGGCGATCGTAAATGTCCCTTGACCGTGGGGTTTACCATTTTCAAATCCACCTTCATAACGGTTCCCATTCGGGTATTCTCTTACCCCCGTACCGTTAAATTGCCCGTTACTGAACTCGCCTTTATAACTCCCACCACTGGCGAAGGTATAAACGCCTTTACCGTTAGGTTGGTTATTGCGTAATTCTCCTTCGTAGCGGTTGCCGTTGGTGTAAGTGCAATTACCTGTACCGTTGATTTGACCGTTTGTAACGTTACCAGAACACTTATCCCCATTCGCTAAGATGTAAGTTCCTTTGCCATTAGGCGAACCATCTTTAAATTGTCCTTCGTAGCGACCGCCACCAGCTATGATATAGATACCTGTCCCATTTGGCTGACCGTTACTAAATTCTCCTTCATAGCGATCGCCATCGGGGTATTCCCAAACACCTTTACCACTAATCTGATTATTCTTGAATTCGCCTGTGTACCGACTTTTATCGGCAAAGGCGTAAACCCCAGTGCCTTCTTTATTGCCGTTGACGAAATTACCTTCATAGCGATCGCCATTTGCGTAATTGCAAACGCCTTTGCCATTTATTTGTCCGTTCGTAATTTCCGCTTCGCAACGACCGCCATCGGCTAAGGTAATTACTGCTGCTTCTGTTAGCACTGGATGAGTTATCCAGTTAACCAAATTAATGCCAGAAGCAATTAATACCGAAATCCCAACTTGCTTGATGAAACGCTCCATAAACATAATCCAAAATCCAAAATCCAAAATCTAAAATTGTTACCTTTCTCGCTGTTGCTGGCGTTCTCGCTCTCGACGCTGACGTTCGTTTGCTTCCCGACGCTGACGCGCTTGACGCTCGAAATCGGAACCGCTGTTGGCAAAGTTAATCGCCAATTCTACGGGAGCTCGTCCGCCTTGTGGTGACGCAAACTTCATATTGGTAACAGCTTCCACTGCTATTCGATCGAGTTCGCTATTCCCACTAGATTGGATGAGTTGTGCTTCCGAAGTCCTACCATCTGTCTCTACGACAAACTGGATAACTGGCCGACCTTCCACATCCAGGTCTGCTAGACTAGCGGGAAATTGGGGATTGCATCCGCTGATACAGCGAATTCCCCCTGACCCGCCGCGACTCCTTCTGGAACCTGGTGTTGGGATTCGATTTGCTACTACTCCCGTTGAGGTGCCCAGACCTGCCGGTGATGTGTCAGAATTAGTCCCGGAGCCGATCGCAGAACTGTTAGAACTGGCGAAATTTTCTCTAAATCCGCGATTTCCAGTCCCCGAACCTTGCAGCGGTTGACTATTTACTGTCGGTCTTGGCGGTGCTTCTCGATTCACTGTTACTCCTGCGGAACCTCCCAGATTCGATGCTAGAGGATCGTCCGTTGGCGTTGAGTCGATCCCAGAACTGTTAGAAGAGCCGAAATTTTCTCTAAATCCGCGATTTCCAGTCCCCGATCCTTGTATAGGTTGACTATTTACTGCCGGTCTTGGCGGTGCTTCCCGATTTACTGCTACTCCCGAAGATCCTCCCAGATTCGATGCTAGAGGATCGTCCGTTGGCGTTGAGTCGATCCCAGAACTGTTAGAAGAGCCGAAATTTTCTCTAAATCCGCGATTTCCAGTCACAGAACCTTGTAACGGTTGACTATTTACTGTCGGTCTTGGTGGTGCTTCTCGATTTACTGCTACTCCTGCGGATACTTCGGGATTGAATGGTGTAACCTCGTCGGTTGGATTTGACGCCACTGGGGAATTATTGGAACTTAAATTATCTCTAAATCCGCGATTTCCTGTTCCCGAACCTTGTATAGGTTGACTATTTACTGTCGGTCTTGGCGGTGCTTCCCGATTTACTGCTACTCCTCCAGATACTCCGGGTGCTGATTGTATGGGATCGTCGGTTAGATTTGAGGCTACTGGGGAATTATTGGCACTGAAATTATCTCGAAATGCCCGATTTCCAGTATTAGAGGCTTGCAGGGGTTGATTGTTAGCAGTCGATCGAGTGGGAGGCGGCGGTTGGTTGTTGGTGACAGTTCCTGGTGTTTCAGGATTAGTTTCGGAGGGATCTGACTCAATTGTTTTGGCTGGAGTCGATTCGGGGATGTTGTTTCGGAATGACCTAGAACTTTGCGATCGCGTTTGCAAGGGTTGAGAAATCGCTGTGGGTTGTTGCGGTGGTAGAGTGTTGGCTGCTACCGATTTTGGTTGTGTGGGAGTTTCTTCTGGCGTAGGTTGAGTGGGAGTAGGCTCGGTAATCTGTGGTTTGAATTCTCTGGTCACCTTTGGTGGCGGGAGAGGAGCGGGACTGGTTCGAGGTTCTTCCACAGGAGTAGTTATTACCTTTTTTGGCTCGGTAGGGATCGGGACGACTTCCGGCTGAGGTGCTGGAGGCTCCGGTGGGGGTGCTATAGGTTTCACTACCTCTGGTGGTTTTTCCACCGATTGTTGGGGGATCGCTGGCGGTGGGGGAGTTACTAGATCCGGTTTTGGCGGTTTAATTGCCTCTGGAGTCGCAACCGGAGTTGGCTTAGCCAAAGGCTCTGGGCTGGGTGGTTTTGGCGGAATTTTTTCTTCAGGCTGCTTTATTTCCGCTTTCGGAGGATCGACCACTATAAATTCAATTGGTTCACTTGCTAAGGACGAGCCTTTAGGCCAAACCAGATCGAGTCCGAAGGCCAGCACCAAATGGAATGCCGCCGAACCCACAATACTACAAGCGAGAAAGGTCTTCAGCGCTTCTTGTTCCTTTTCTCGTTGCTCAATACAAACGCTAGAAATGCTCATCCTTACTTCCCTGACATCGGAAGACTATGGACAGGGACGGTTTTAACGTCCTCTAGGCCATTCTCTGTTAATGCTAAATAATAGCACTAAAACTATTGCTATTATTTAGCATTAACACTAGAACGATAAAATGGAGTTGTTGCCAATGTCAAGCAGAAACTGACGAATAAGGTGCGATCGAATCAAGACCTAAGCTCTCTGCCTTAAGGTTGCTAAAAATATTATTGAATACTTATATAGCTAAATAGTAATATAAGTATATTTAGTGATTAATAAATATTATCAATAACTGGATGAGATTTTTTCAAGTCCTTTTCATCCACCAAGCCTGAAAAGCCCTCTTTAAAGAAGCTTCCTGAAGAGACAGAAAATATAAGCAATTGCGATCAATAGCAGAATTACTTGCTAAATATTGTCATTAGGTTTTATAGTCTTTTACAGAGGAGTTCTAGCCATGAAATTTCGCAACTTCGTATTAAGGCTACATGGTTCGATCGGCATTGTGATGGGACTGTTGCTGACGGTCATTAGCCTGACAGGTGGCAGTATTGTGTTTTATCAGGAATTGGATCGTGCCTTGAATCGATCGCTTTATCACGTCACACCTCAAACACAACAGGTGTCACTGGATACAATGGTTGCTTTGGTTCAAACTGCCCGTCCCGATCTACCCCTGGGGTTTATCGAAATTCCTAAAAAACCCGATGAAAGCTACGTTATCAACCAGAAGATAGCCAACAAACATCGATTGCAAACCTTTGTGAATCCCTATACAGGAGATCTTTTAGGTTCCCGAATTTGGGAGTATTCCCTAGTCGGATTTCTTTACACTTTGCACCATGATTTGTTTGTAGGCAAAGTCGGGGAAATCATCGTCGGTGTTACAGGAGTTCTGTTGTTGTTGATGGCACTCAGTGGAATGCTGTTGTGGACAGGCTGGCGAAAGCTGATGAGCGGTTTGATAATTCGCTGGCAAGCTCCTCTGCCTCTGATCGGCTATGACATTCATAAAGTAGGCGGGATTCTATCGAGCCTGTTTTTGTCAATCACTGCGTTTACGGGGGTTGTGATGGTCATTGTCCACCTTTTGCCAATGTTCAACCATCCGCCGGACATGAAACCAATACCTCAAAAGCCACCCGTTGCTCTAAGCAAACTGATCCAAAAAGCCGATGTCGCCATCCCAGAAGGCAAAACGACCTCGATCGAATTTCCCGAACACGATAATCAAAAACTGATTATAACAAAGAAATTGCCGAATCAAGAAACAGGTCGGTTCGATCTTAGTTTTGTTGAGTTGGATCGGTACAGCAGTGAGGTCGTAGAAGTCAACAAAGTCATCAAGGCAGATCCGTTCTTTGCGTTTTTGGTGGCGATCGCAAATCTCCACTTCGGTACTTTTGGTGGACTGCCCACCCGCATTCTATATGTATTTGTTGGCTTCATGCCCACCCTCTTACTGATCACAGGCTTAATCAACTGGAAGCGGAGACGATTGCTTACACTAAGACCGCAGAGAGGCAGAGGGGCAGAGGGGCAGAGGGGATCTTGAACAAAGGTCTTTGCACATTTTCTACGATACTGTGACTACCTAAACGGAAGTGATATAAAACACCAATTCCGTCATCCCAGAAACCCGGTTTCTTTGGGTTAGAGCAACGAAATATAGACCTTGACAACCAAAGAAACCCGGTTTCTCATCCCGATCGCGAATACTGAATTGGCGAAGACGGAAATCAAGAAGCAGCCTCATCAAAAAATCAAAATCGGATTGAAACTGAGCCAATTACCGTCAAAGGTTCGCCCGGTGAGATTCCTGCTACTCTGGTATTCGGTATCCCATCGATATAATCGACATTAAACAGGTTTTTAACGTTGAACGCGACTTGCCAATTGTCTCGGCGGTAAAAGATACCAGCATTAGTGACGAAGTGGCTGGGCAAATCGAAAGTATTTTCTAGATCTCCCACTCTTGACTGAGCGTAATTGAATCCAAATCCAAAACCCAACCCTTGCAAGTCACCTTTTTGGATTGTATAGGTTGTCCACAAACTAGCGCTGTTTCTGGGAATACCTGCTAATTGATTGCCAACTGGTATGGTGTTGTCTTGACTGACTTCAGCATCTATGTAGGCGTAGGAGGCAATAATATTCCAACCTGGTAGAATTTCTCCTACTACATCCAGTTCAACGCCTCGGCTTTTTTGCTCGCCAGTTGCTACAGAAGAGAAAGGATCGTTGGGGTCTGCCGTGGCCACATTTTGTTTGGTAATGTCGAAATAGCTTAAAGTAGTGGAAAGCCTGCCTCTAACTAATTCAGCTTTGACACCCACTTCATATCCCTGACTGCTTTCTGGTTCGATGAAATCGCCATTTGTTGTAGTTGCGCTGTTGGGAGTAAACGCTCGCGAATAGCTGGCGTAGAGAGAAACTTCTTTAATCGGTTGATAAACTATTCCCACGCGAGGACTAAAAGCATCGTTATTTTGACTTGTTTCGGAACCCTCCTCGCTGAACGCATTGGGAAAATCTGTGAGGTTTTGGTCTACAACGTCGTAGCGCAAACCCACCAAAACTTTTAAATTGTCCAGCAGTGCAACTTGATCTTGCACGTAAATGCCCAGCCTATTTGTTTCGGTGATGCGATCTTGAAAGGGCGTTTCATTTTTAAGATCGATTCTGGTGAATGCTTCGTAAACGGGATTGAATATATCGAGGTCTTGTCCGGTGAAATCAACCGCTGATTTCACGCCGAGTTCGCTGCGATTCAGGTCTACTCCAAACAAGAGTGTATGTCCGATCGAACCCGTAGCAAACTCACCGACTACATTGGTTTGCAGCGAATAGTTTTCAGTCGGTATTTCTTGTCTAGCTAAGTTACGAGTAATAATGCCAGTTTGCTCGTTAAAACTATCAGCTGAGAAAATCAGCGCCAGCTCTGTTTCCAGATCGGTTCGGATGTAGCGAAAGGCATTACGCAATTTCCAATTATCACTAAAGCGATGCTCTACGTTATACCCAATGTTTAGATATTCCTGTCTGACAAAATCATTGGGTTCATTCGTAATGCGATCGTAAGGGATATCGATCACTCGATTGCCAAAGGCGATCAAACCGTTATCCGCAGGCTGTTCGCTGTGAGCATATTCTAATCGTAGGCTTACATCAGTGCGATCGCTCACCTTCCAACTTACCACTGGTGCAATAAAAAACTTCTCAATGTCCGTATTGAAGTCCCGAAAGCTCTCACCTCTTTGGTACACCGTATTTAGTCGATAAAGCAAGCTGCGATCGGCATTTAATGGCCCAGAAATATCCAGACTGGGGCGGATAAATCCACGATTTCCCACCTGAAATTGGCCTTCATACAAAGGTGTCGGCAAAGGTTGCTTACTCACCAGGTTAATCACGCCCCCCGGTTGCACCTCCCCGTATAAAATTGAAGCGGGGCCTTTGAGAACTTCGACGCGCTCTAGATTTGCCGTTTCTGTAAAGCCTTCTGGAATCCCTAAGAAGTTCTCACCCAAACCATATACTCTAAAGCCATCTCGCAGTATAGGAACTTCATCGAAACCGCGCAAGCTAAACTCAACACCTCTACCTTCCGAATTACCGCCGAAGGTTACGCCACTGACGTTCCGTACCGCCTCATCAACTCGAACCACCTGTTGATCTCTGATTACCTGGGGAGGGACTACCTGAACTGACTGGGGAACATCGCGCAACGGCGTATCTATTCGTGTCCCAGTGGTTGCATTTGGTGTCACGTAAGTTCTTTGCTGTTCGCGAATTACCAAAATTTCGATCGCCTCCCTATCTTCAGGCTTTCGCTCTGGTGGAGTCTCTGCGGTAACTGCGGGTGCCGTTAAGCTGAGCGCTAATCCTTGAGGGGTACTCGTGACATTGCCTGTGGGGACTGCTCTCGTACCAGTCACCGTTACCCGGATAATATCGCCCTCCCGTTGAGTCACGGTAACGCTAGCAATTCCTTCCACGGGGTTATTTTGACTGAACTCTTCACCATTATCCAAACGCAGTTGAGCATTCTGGATGTCAGCGAAAAAAGTTTTGCCATCGCTGCTTGTAGAGACTTGGGGTGCAGCGCCCGTATCGGTCTGTAAAATTAACTGTAGTCCGCTAGGGGTGGATTCGACTCGGACATTCGTGACTTGTACGACTTGAGCTACAGCAGGAGCGGCAATCTGCACGGAAACTGCACTTGCGAGCAACACGCTGGGGAATAACTGTTGTAGTTTCAATTCAGGTTCCTTTAAATTAACAAGGGTAGGGAAGGAGAACGCGATCGCGTCCTTAGAGTTGAGGAGTTATTGCCAAATAATATCATTAAATCGGGCTGTGGCAATATAGACTCGTGCAAATTTTGCATTAATAAGCTGCTTGCGGATATGGACTTAAGATAAGCTGGATCTAGATCCCCGACTTCTTCAAGAAGTCGGGGATCTGGCCAGCAAATTTTGCTTAACTTAGTGTCATTCGGCTATATAGCCGACATTTCGCAGTTTGGATACACCACCTTACCTTGCTTTCAGTTGAAGCCTAAGTTGATTAAATTCCATCCAAGTAAAGAAAGCGACAATTATGGAAACTAAAATATCCACAGCAGTTAAGCTATAATAAATACCATTTATTCCTATGAATAGTGGCAATATTAACACTACTGGGATAAAGAAAAATACTTGTCTTGCCACAACTATGATTCCCGCAATTTTACCGTTGCCTATGGACTGAAACAAGGTAATGCTAGAGAATACGAATGACAACACGGGTAGTAATATTGTGACGATCCGAAAGTTTAGTAAATCGTTGGCGTTGAAAGCCACTTTCGGTAGCAACAAGCCAAGAAAACTTGCCGGGAATAATTGTAGTGGCAACCAGATTATGCTTAACAGAATAGTACCGCCAATGCCAAAAATTAAGTAGGCTTTCTTCATTCTGTCATGATTTCCTGCTCCATAATTTATACCGATTACTGGCTGTAAAGCAAATACGAAACCATAGACAGGAGTTACTGCTAAAGAATACAGGTTCAATGTTGCTCCAGCGAAGGCGATATCAGTATCGCTTCCATAGTAGGCGATCGACTTAAAAATTACGATTTGCTGAACGATAGCCATTAATTCCATGAGTAGCACCGATACACCCACCGATAAAATTGGTGATACTAAATCGGTTGCCAAAGTTAACTTTTTTAGGCTAACCGGAGTAGCACTTTTCCCCGAAAGAAAATAGGTAAAATTTACGATCGCATAAACGAGTGAAGAAACAACTGTTGCCAAAGCTATTCCTCGAATACCCCAGTCAAAAACAGCAACAAATATCGGATTTAAAATGGTATTAGTCAAAACGTAAATAGCAGAGAATCCAGCGGCTAAACCGATTTTACCTTCAGATTTGATTAACTGGCTAGAACCTATCGCTAGGACAAGAAATACCGCTCCCAACATATAAGTCTTAAAATATTCCGATCCTAATAAGGCAACTTCACCTTCTCCTCCCATGAAAGAGATTAATCGATCGCCAAAAACGTAACCTAAAATGGTAATAAAAAAAGAGATAATCAAACTTATCACTGTAAAAGTGCCAAATATCTTAGACTGAGTTTTGATATCTCCCGCACCAATAGCGCGACTGAGAACCGAAGCAGAACCTACGCCAACTAACAAGGCACATCCAATTACAATCGTCGTCAACGGTAGTGCGAGGGATATAGCTGCTAAAGCACTTTCACCAATTAGTCTTCCTGCAAATAAAGCATCGACAAAAGTGTTCAAGCCAATTAGTAACATTCCCATAATACCGGGAATGGATAATTTCAACATTAGTTGAATCAGATTGCCTTGCAGGATTTTATCTGTAATTTTGGTTTGTTTTTGTGAAGTCATTTGATTTTGGATTTTAGATTTTGGCTAATGTAATTGACCTCATATCGTGTCGATTGCATCGGTAGTGTAAGAGTGATACGGGAAATTCTCTGCTGTCATTTGGGGTTAAATTTTTACCACAGATGAAGACAGATGAACACAGATAAACACAGATAAGAGAGCGATTTGTTTAGGCAACCGATGCAACCGAATATTATATGAATCCAAGTGGCGACCAAACCAATAATTTCAATTTTGGTTAAACTGAGGTGGAAACTGGTTGCTGCTCTAGCTCTTGCTGCTGGCGCTGATTTTTTATCGCCATTTTCACGCCACTAGCAGGGTAACAGAGGAGTCCTTCAAACTTAGGTCGTTCTGGTTGTCGATTGGCTAGTTCTAATTGATAGCGTGAAAGCATAGTTGCCAATATTAGTTTCATTTCAAATAAGGCTAAAGCTGCTCCAAGACAGCTACGCGCACCACCGCCAAAGGGCAGAAATTCATAGGCGGAGAATTGTCTTTCTAAAAAACGTTCTGGCTTAAATTTCTGCGGTTGTGGGTATAAGTCTTCACGCTGATGAGTTGAACAAATATTAACTCTTAGCAGCGTACCTGGTTCTAATTGGTAACCCATTAATTCAATTGGTGATTCTACGATTCGTGGGAAGGTGAATAATTGAGTTGGGTAAATTCGCAAGGTTTCGTTACAGACAGCGCTGAGGTAGGGTAGTCCGACGATACTCATGGGATCTGGAGACTTGCCAATATTATCGAGTTCTGCTAATAGTCGATCGCGCACTGTCGGTAAACTGTGAATCCAGTATAACGCCCAAGCGATCGCAATTGCGGAAGCATCTTGAGCAGCCAATAAAGGCGAGATAATTAAATCGCGCAACTCCTCATTGTCGATCGCTTCTCCCGTTTCATCTTTAGCTGACATGAGATCTGATAAAATATCGGCACTAGATATCTCTGCCTGCTGGCGGCGTTCTTTGATTTCCGTTTCCAATAGCTGGTAAAGTTCGTGGCGGAAATGAAGAAGTCGTCCCCAAGGACTCCACTTTCCTAAATCTCGTTGCAGGAAAGGAAAAATATTGGAGATCTGAATTGAGTTGCTCCGCATCAACTTTAGCATTGCGGGAAGCAATTGCCTGAGTCGATCGTATCGTTCTCCCTCACGTAAACCCAACACAACTTGAATGCTTATTTGTAAAGTAATATCTTCTATGGATGGGTAAGCTACAAAAACTTTGCCAGTTGGATGTTGACCGATAATTTTATCGGTCAAATCGCAGATTCGCTGTCCGTAAGAACGCAATCTCGCACCGTGAAAGGCAGGCATTATTAGTCTGCGTCGATGTTTGTGGCGCAATCCGTCGAGTTGAAGTATTCCTCGATCGCCTGTAATTAAGGCCATATCTCGGTTTAACTCTCCGGCTGCTGTAATCTCTTTGGTATTGGAAAAAATCTGCTCGATTCCTTGGGGATTGCTGACAAATAATACGGGCGTATCCCCAAATGTGATGGTGAAAATGTCACCGTAGCGTTTGCCAACAGAATCCATGTAGCCAATGGGATTTGTAGCGATTTTAAGGTATTGCAACCAAATAGGAGCTTTGGGGCCTGAAGGTAGGTTCATTTTTATTTGACTATATTTGTCGTAATTGGAGTTATTTATGCTTCTTTTCTTTTCTTCGTCCGGGAGCGGTTCAAAAAAGGTCGGGGAAAGACTAAGAGGGTGTGGTCAAAACCCGTTGGTGATGTAGGGGACAAGGAGGACAAGGGGGACAAGGGGGACAAGGGGGACAAGGAGGACAAGGGGGACAAGGCCCAGAAGAAAAGCTTTTCGTTTC
>NZ_JAIQZN010000200.1 GCF_023333585.1 Argonema antarcticum A004/B2 | reverse complement strand
ACTTTTGACTTTTGACTTTTGACTTTTGACTTTTGACTTTTGACTTTTGACTTTTGACTTTTGACTTTTGACTTTTATAGCCCCTAGCCCCCAATCCCTTCTTTACTTTTGACTTTTGACTTTTGACTTTTGACTTTTATAGCCCCTAGCCCCTTCAACAAGCAAGCGTTGTTCGGCACGAGCGATCGCACTATAAGTACGCTCAACCGCATCCAAACTGACAGAAATTGATGTGATGCCCCATTCTACGAGGCGATCGATCACTTCGGGATACTGGGCAGGCGCTTGACCGCAAATTGAGCAAGGAATGCCTGCCTCTTTCGCCATAAGGATCAACTGAAATATAGCTTTCATCACTGCTGGATGGCGTTCGTCAAATGCTATAGCCATCTCAGAGCGATCGCGATCGACTCCCAAAAGCAATTGGGTTAGATCGTTAGTACCAATAGAAATTCCCATACACCCTGCTTTAATATAATCAGGCAGCAAAAACAGGATAGAAGGAACTTCTGCCATAATCCAAAGTTGGAAATGGGATTTGTGTAGCAAACCAGCTTGTTCAACGCGGTTCTTGCAGAAAGAGAACTCTTCGACTGTGCGAACAAACGGCAAAAGTAAGTTGATATTGGTGTAGCCTGATTCGTAAACCCGATGTAGCGCTGCTAATTCTAGATCGAATAAAGTAGGATCTTGCACATAGCTAAATGTCCCCCGCATACCCAGCATTGGATTGACTTCTGTGGGCAAGAGTGGCGCTAGAGATTGAAATTCGTGCGATCGCCAATCCAATGAGCGATAAAAAACCGGGCGGGGTGCAAAGGCACTGGCAAACTGAGAGACAGCTTGGGCAAGTAGTTCGATCAACTCTTGTCTTTGTCCCATAGTCACCCACCGACTGGGGTGTTGTCCCTCCAGAACTTCCAGCATCATTAGTTCCGATCGCAATAATCCCACCCCATCTACTGGTAAGCTGGCTGCACGCTTAATAGCACTGGGCTGACTTAGGTTGACCAGTAGTTGAGTGGCTACGATCGGGTATTGAATATTGGTAGTTGGCAATTGGGCATTAGCAATTGGATGTTGCGTATGCGCTAGAGGCAATTCTGCATTGGGTGAAGCTGTAGTATTCCGCCACAACGCCGGAATTGGATCTTGAGTATTGGAAATTGAAGATTGTTCTTCTTGTCCGTGTCCCATACTCAATAACCTATCCCCTGTACTAACAAATTCCTGATTTGCCATTTCCTGTTCTCGGAGCAAATATATTTCGCCTCGATCCCCATCCACCATCACCAACTCGTCAGACTGAATACTCTGAGTGGCATTCCTGACACCGACTACAGCTGGAATTCCCAGTTCTCTCGCCACAATTCCCGCATGACAAGTCATTCCTCCCTGTTCGGCTATGACGCCAGCTGCTTGTTTGAGGAGGGGTAGCCAATCGGGGTGAAAGCTTTTGACTACTAATATTTTGCCAGTGGGAATAGTTTCTGGGTTCTCGCTAGGCTCGATAATTACTTGGGCTAGTGCGACCGCTCGTCCCCCAGCTGCCCCTATTCCCCTGAACAAGTGAGGGATTGAAGGCCCAGGAGTTTTGAGTTGAATAGTTTGATTTTCCTCTGCTTTCCTACTCGCCTGCTTTGAAGTTGCTTTGTTCTCCATTTCTCGATCGGTGCGGATTTTCGTAAGATACAGTCTATCTGCTGTACTTTCTGACGCCTTGGCTGTAAGCGTCCACTCCAAAGTAAAAGCCGAACCTATTTCAGCCTTAAACTGCTGGGCTAGCTGAATCAATTCTTGGAGGTACTGTTCTTCTAAAGCGTACTGTTTTTGTTGTTCCTCGCTCAATAGATATGTTTGTAGGGGTAAATTTATCCTGTTTTTAGTCTCAATCCGCTGCCAGGATTTATGTTCTTCTAGGTTATAAGCGATCGTTTTTACACCTAGCTTTCGCATTAGCACAGCACCGCTTTCTGGCTGCACCTGGTAGTAGTCTGGTAGGACTTCTCCTTTTACCAAAGCTATTCCCAGCCCGCAGGTTGCTTTAATTTCCCATAAGTTGGAGTTGGCTTGCAATACACCGGCTGCTACGCTGTTGTGGAGCGGTTGCACTAAGATAGCCACGTTAATCTGCTGGAGTTGAATACCATTACGCCGCCAGAACAGCAGGCTTCTGGCTCTAAATACCTCAGCCCAGACTCGCTTGACGGCGGCGGCTAGTGCATCCGGGCTGCTAAAGCAAACATGGGCATCCAGCAGTCCAGAAATCTTCAGGTCGCGATCTATCCCTGTTGGGGATGGTAGCGCCAGGGAGGGGCGCAGAATGAGCGCTGGTGCTTTTAGATGCTCTGAAATAGATGCTAGTGTCTCTAGCCACTTAGCTGGTAGGGCAGCTGCGGCGATCTCTTGACGGATAGCCCTAGCCACTAGCTGCAACTGTCGGGGATTATCAACATCAAGATGCAGCGAAGAATTAGGCAGGTCGGCAAACAGCGGGTCTAACCAGTGGATACTTTCTAGAAATTCGCGCAGTGCTTGTGCCTCGATCGCAAAACCGGGGATTACAGGATAACCCCTCTGGGCCAAGTGGCTTAAGTAAAACGCCTTTTCGCCGACTTGCGAGCGATCGCTTTTTTGAATCTGATCTAGCCACAGAAATTTATCCACAGACAAGTACAACTATTGGAGGAGCTTTTCTATTTTCTTAACATTTATTTTCTCTTTTCTTTAGATTGCTTAACGGAGAGTAATCTGATTTTCGGCTAGGTATACTGTTCGCGGTCACAGACAAAGCTTTTTTATCCTGTAGGGGCGAACGCCTGACGGGGATAATTTGTTGGTTCAACCCAAAGATCTGGTACGGAATGCTTCGCCACTTCCGTTAGTGCTACTTGCGAAGTATAGTACAAAATAATTGGAAGACCGAGCGGATAATGGTTGTAGCCAGATCCCAGCAGTTAAAGCGACAGGACTAAAATTAGGCAAGCGTTATGGGACATAAAGGAGAAGCAGTGCGATGATCCGAGCAGTTAATTTTTTGATTATTTTTGTGAGTTGCTTAGCTCTCGTTCTATTTAGCTTAGAAAATACCGAACCAGCCGTTATTAAAGTTATCAAGGGGGTTGACTTACAAGCACCTTTGTGCATTGAACTGATTGTAGCAATGGGGCTAGGAGCCATCCTCGCCGGAATGTTTAGTGTCTGGTTTCGGATGCTGCGACTGCTGGAGTCCCGCAAGCAAATCCGTCAAATACGCGAGAAAGATAGCCGAATTCAAAAGCTGGAAAAAGATTTGGAACAATACAAAGTAGAAATTTCCGAAAACGATCCGCAACTGCCAGCGGGCTCGGAATCCGCGCCTCAAAAGGCACAAGCAATACAAGCTTTGGCTAAAAGTTAGCTAGTGCAGGATGGCGGAAATAACTCACCACTAAAAATTGCCAATGATTGCTCTGGAAATCTTGATTTTTACCACT
>NZ_JAIQZN010000199.1 GCF_023333585.1 Argonema antarcticum A004/B2 | reverse complement strand
AATGCGGTGGAGTTGATTCACGACCCAAATAATTTTGTGGAGACTGTTAAGGATGTTTTTGGTAAGGCGACTACTTATGAATATGATTCTAGGGGGAATATTCTGACGGAGATTGACCCGTTGGGTAAGGTGACGAAACGGACTTATGATGATGAGAATAATACACTGAGTGAGACGGTGATTACTCCCGAAACTGGAACGGAAGGGTACACCACTAAATACACCTATGACAGTCAAGGCAATCAGCTAACTCGAACTAACCCCTTAAATCAAACCGACCGCTACACTTACAATCAATTCGGTCAGCTTCTCACCAGTACAGACCCCCTTGGTAACACCACCACTTATACCTTCGATAAGCGCGGTAACGTACTGTCTAAAAAAGACGCCGAAGGTAACATTATTAGCTACACTTACGACAATAGAGGCAATGCCCTCACCATCACCGAAGGCCAGGACGATATCACTAAATTTGAATATGACAGCTACGGCAATCGAATTCGTAAAATAGATGCCGAAAATAACCAAACAACGTACACACCCGATGCCAACGGTAACATCCTCACCGAAACTACCAAGCTAACTACACCCAACGGCGTTCGCACGCTGGTAACGACCAAAACCTACGATAACGAGGGGAATGTTAAAACAGTCCTCGATGCTGAAAATGGTTTGACTAAGTACGAATACGATAAAAACGGCAATCAAACAGTTGTAATTGATGCCTCTGGTCGCCGTACCGAAATGCGGTATGACGATAAAAATCAATTGCACGAAACGATTTTGCCCGACGATACGCCCAACGACCTCACTGACAACCTTAGAATTGAGATCGACTACGATGAAGCTGGCAACCGCAAAGCTGTGACAGACCAAGAGGGGAATACGACTCACTTCAAGTACGACCCCCTCAAGCGACCCACTGAAATGATTCTTCCCGACAGCACTCCTAGCAATCTAGAAGACAACCCCCGCATCAAAGTCGAATACGACAAACTGGGTCGGATGAAAGCTTTAATTGACGAAAGGGGCAACCGCAGCGAGTTTGAATACGACGCCGCAGGTCGAATGAAAGTTGCCCGCAGCGGGGTAGGTGGCACTCAGAAAACCACCTCTACTCGCGATGCGGCGGGTCGAGAGATAACCAAAACCGACGCATTAAATCGGACGACAAAATTTGTTTACGATAATCTAGATCGCATAGTTGAAACGATTTTCCCCGATAAAACCACTACCAAGACTAAATACGATGCTTTTGGCAATGTAATTGCCCAAACTGACCAAGCTAATCGAACTACCTTTTTCGAGTACGATGCCCTTGACCGACTTACAGCAGTTGTAGATGCCAAACAACAGCGCACTGAGTATAAATATGACGAAGCGGGCAATCTAGTCTATCAGGAAGATGCTAACGACCGTATTACTAAGTTCGAGTACGATGGTTTGGGTCGGCGCACTGCGGTCGTGCGACCTTTACTTCAGCGTTTGGAAACAGTCTACGATAAAGTCGGTAATATCAAGCGTACTGCTGACTTCAACGGCAAGACAATTGAATACTCTTACGACTCTCTCAACCGATTAAAAACCAAACACTTCCTCAACGAAAATAGGTCGGTTCAATTCACTTACACCCCCACTGGCAGACGGGAAACGGTAACGGATGGGCGCGGTATCACCACCTACGACTACGACGAACGGGGTCTGTTGCGTTCCCGAATGGAACCCGATAATACTCCCATCTCCTACACTTATAATCAGTCGGGACTGGTAGAAACCATAACGACTCCTTCCGGTACTACCACCTACCGTTACGATAATTTGAACCGCTTGGAAAAAGTTATCGACCCCAATAATAAAGAGACGATTTACACCTACAACGAAGTTGGCAACTTGAAAAACGTCTCTCTTCCCAACGGTACGACTCAAACTTACACTTATGACGAGCTAAATCGCCTGAAGTATTTAGAAAACAAAAACCTCCAGGGTAATATTCTTTCTAGCTACACCTACACTCTTGATGCAGTTGGCAACCGCCAAAAAGTTGAAGAATATGGCGGAAGGAAAGTTGAATATACCTATGACGAACTGCATCGACTCACAAAAGAAGCGATCGCAGATTCTGTGAATGGCGATCGCACTATCTCTTACACTTATGATGCGGTGGGAAATCGTCAGACTAAAAATGATTCAGTTTTTGGTTTGACGACTTATACTTATGACGGGAATGACCGATTGCAGAGCGAGACTACTGCTGGGGTAACGACAAATTACACTTATGACAATAATGGCAATCTCACTCTCGCTGACGTGCAAAATTCTCCCGAACAGGTGGAATATTTCTGGGATGGGGAAAATCGCCTGACCAGTGTGGAAATTATAGATGCCAGCGGTACGAATGAGATTAATTATCGGTACGATGCTGATGGAATTCGGGTGGCATCAATTGTTGGTGGTGAGGAAACACGATATTTAGTTGATGCTAATCGTCCTTATGCAGAGGTGTTAGAGGAGTACGCGCCTGGTGGGGGAAATCGGGTTTCTTACGTGCATGGTTTGGATTTGATTTCTCAGAATCGTAATGGGAATAAGTCATTTTATTTGTTTGATGGACATAGTGGGGTGCGACAACTCACTGATGGGTTGGGTTCTGTTACGGATAAGTACAATTACGATGCTTTTGGTAATCTGCTTTCTTCAACTGGCAATACGAATAATAATTACCTGTATCGGGGTGAGCAGTTGGATTCAAATCTTGGTTGGCAGTATTTAAGGGCTAGGTATTATGATCCGAATGTAGGGCGTTTCCCTTCTGTAGATCCGTTTGAGGGTATGCAAAAAGAGCCGATGTCGCGGCATCGGTATTTGTATGGCAATGCTAATCCTGTAAGTTACACAGATCCTAGTGGTTTATTTACCCTAACGGACGTTATGAGTGGGCCAACATTGGGAGGGATATTGGCAGGTATACCCTGGGCTCACGTAGGCGGAGTAGTTGGGACAGTTGCAGCTGGGATAGGAATTGGCGCTGGTATTTCAGCTTTACGAAGCAACTTCCAAAACTCGCGCATCGATTGGAACGGAGAGTTCTCAATTGCTAGTCTTTCAGCTCCCGGTGGTCTGTTAGGCTTGAGTCCTGAGTTCGGTTCTGGCGGGGCATTGGGAACACTAAGCTTAACTTCAACTTCCGGTATTGAGGGAAAATGGTTGATAGTTGGAGCAACCTATGCGGCTGGATTCTTCTTATCTGCTACAAGAACTCCTGTAGAGGTCATTTCACGCTCATTTATTGGTACTCCCGGTGTTGGAGATTTAAATGGAGTGTTTTTATCTGGTAGCTTTGGTATCAATATTCCTGGATTATCAGAAATACAAGGTGGTTTTGGTAGGTTCTACATAGTAGGCTATAACCCACATTCCGCACCCGCAACTGTCACAATCGGAAATTACGGAGAAAAAAAGGCTAAGCAAGAGTAAAAAG
>NZ_JAIQZN010000039.1 GCF_023333585.1 Argonema antarcticum A004/B2 | reverse complement strand
CCCCTTGTCCCCCTTGTCCTCCTTGTCCCCCTTGTCCCCCTTGTCCCCTACATCACCAACGGGTTTTGACCACACCCCATTTTCCTGGCTAACAGCAACTGGCACTTCTTGTGCAGTGTACAGCGATCTCGACACCTTCAACCGTCCGGGAGCCGATAAACGCGCTAACGCTGGCAAACTTACCGTTCCACCAGCTGCGATGCTAAAACCGACGCGCCAGTCGGCTGTCGTAAAATCTGGTGTCAAAACCTGTTGGGTGACGCAACAAGCCTGCACCTGGGGAGCAATCCCGGAGAGAGCTAGGATGTGAAAGACGGCATGGGCGAGATGGGCTACGACAGTAAACGATTTGTTGTCAGTCGTGCTGGGCAACTGCTCCAAACGCCCCAAATGTGTATTTAGCAAGCAAAACAGTTCTTCTTGAGGTTGTTCGCTCAAGGCACTGTAGAGTACCATTTCAGCCAGGTATTGGCTGGCAGCTAGTTTTGCCAAATTTTGACTGAGGCCGGGATAAGATTCTAAAGTTTCCGCTTGAGTAATTTTATCGAGCGATCGCCCTTTCGCAATCAGCAGCTCGTTCACCACAAACAATGCACTCCTACCGCCCAGCTTAGAATGGTGCTTGCGAGAACCCGGTGCTACTGCCCGAATCAAGCCAAATTCTGGCGTCAAAATTGTCAGCACCCGGTCTGACTCGCCCAGAGGCATACTCTTGAGATTAATACCAGTTGCTTTGTAAATTCGACTCATTATTGGGGGCTAGGGGCTAGGGAACTCAAAAGTCAAAAGTCAAAAGTCAAAAGTCAAAAGAAAGGGGCAATGGGCTTTCTTGCTAGGGGCTAGGGCTAATCTTTGGGCTCCTTCTTCAGGTTATGGCGCTGATGTAGTAGATCGGGGCCGCGAGACGTGCCTAAGCGGGTAGCTCCTGCGATAATTAATTCGATCGCCTGCAAATAGGTGAGTATGCCTCCCGACGCCTTTATGCCTACAGCTCCTTTAGTTACTTCCGTTAGCAATTTTACGTCCGCAACTGTTGCACCAGCGTATAAGCCAGTGCTTGTCTTCAAAAATTGCACACCAGCATCCATACATATTTCAGCTGCTAGTTGTTTTTCTGCATCTGTCAGCAGGGCGGTTTCTAAAATAGCTTTGACGGGTTGCCCAGTTTCGGAGCAAATTTCGGCAATTTCCCGATGCACTTCGCTTGTTTTACCAGTTTTCAACCATCCCAGATTGATAACGACATCTAATTCTGCGGCACCATTTTCTACTGCTTCTTGCGCCTCATAGAGTTTCACTGCTGAAGTTGTCGCGCCGGAGGGGAAACCAATCACCGTACATACCTTCGGTGTCTTGCGGTACAGAAGCTCAGCTGCTAATCGCACGTAGGCGGGGTACACGCAAACTGTTGCAAAGTCAAACCGTTCTGCTTCTTCACACCACTGTCGTACTAGATCCGGGGTAGCCGTTGGATTCAGCAGGGTGTGTTCTATGAAGGTCGCAATATCAATGTCTGGCAGAGTCGCCGCCATCGCTGTTCCTCCTAGTGGCCTATTGTTAACTTTTATCACAAAAATGAGTAAATCAGATGAAATTTCAGCCACAGGGAAGGAAAATGCGCTGGTGTTGATGCGATCGTACTTCAAAAAACTGAATTTTCTCTCTTCCCTCAACGCTCGCCCCTAGCCCCTAGCTATATCTCGCGTTTAAGTCTTTTTCTTGGCTCGATCGCGTGGGGACTCACACCGTAACGTTGAGCCGCATGAAACATATTTAGTCCAAGTAATTCTTCATTTCCTAAATGTTTTTTTCGCTTAGGTTTAACTGGAGATACCCCCAAAACGCAGATAATTTCTGACGCTATTGCTTTGGCTAAGAAAGGTGGAACTGAATTTCCCACTTGACGAAACCCGTGCCATTTTGTCACATGAAACCTGAACCAATCAGGATAGGAGTGCAATCGCGCTGCTTCTCGTACAGTGATACATCGCGGTATGAATGGGTGAATCGGTCGAGGTGATGTGAAAGCACCGAGATTGCTAGCAGTTCCAGCTCTTAGGGTGTTACAAATTCCTTCGGGATTAAGTTTATAAAAGTGACTAATCTTTTCAATTTTCCCCCGTTCTGTTTCCTTAAATCTGTTAATAGCTTCTAGGGAATGGTTAGTCCGCAAACTTGAAGTTAGTATTCTCCAATCAAATTTGCGTCCATAAGAATAATCTTTATCTACAGAATGGATACCTCGAAGTTTAAAAGCATAATCGCTGGGCTTACTATACTTAGCAATAACCCAGTCTCTCTTCAACAAATCGGAATATATTTCTACCTTTGGCAAGTCTCCTATAGCATCCCAAACAGTTGGAACAGGTGGCAAACAAGAGTAAAAATTTACATTATTTTTGCCTGTTCGCTTATTAATAGCTGTAATCGGTTCGGGATATTTGGGCAAATATAAATCTTTACGACATCCCAGAAGAAATAATCGGGAGCGATTTTGCGGTACTCCGTAATTGGCAGAGTTGAGAACTTTGTAATTTTCTTCTACTTGATATCCGTTTGCTCTAAAGTAATCGATAATTTCTAAGAGGAATACCTTATGCTTACCTAGCGTAAGTCCTGGCACATTCTCAAACACAAAAAACTTAGGGTTTAGTTCGATAACTAACCGATGAAAGTGAAATACAAGAGCATTGCGCGGGTCGTCTAAACCGCGTTTTCCTATTAACGAAAATCCTTGGCAAGGTGAACCGCCAAACACAACGTCGATATCGCGATTGCCAATTCCAGAACTCTCTCTAATTTCTGCGCCAGTAATGTTTGTGATATCCCGGCACAAGATAGACCAAAATGGAAAGTTGAATTCGTGCGTGGCACAATGAATTGGGTCTAATTCCACAGCAGCTAGCACATCAAACCCAGCTTGTTCAAAGCCAAGGGTCATACCACCGGCACCGGCGAATAAATCTACACCTATAGGTCGTTTTTTGCTGTTCATTCAATGCTTTAAAGCTATCCCGCAGCCACTATAGCTAGGGGCTAGGGGCTAGGGAAGAGGGAAAAGGGAAGAGAGAAAAGGGTTACGGAGTAAGGGATAGGGTCGGAAGATTTCCCCCCAAAGTTGGGGGGTTAGGGGGGCGAAACTGTCCCCTTTTAGGTTGGTAGCCAGAAATTTCCTAAGCTGCTACGCATTTAATTTGGATGTTTAGCGGGAGTGGGAGAGTGGGGGAGTGGGGGAGTGGGAGAGGAATTGAAGGTTTGATTGCCGGATTAGAAATATCCGAATTAGATGCGTGTTAGCTTATCTAGCGCAACCAACCTCCTTTTTTACCTGAGTTTTGAAGAGAAATGCCGCTTTTATTTGGGTTATGGAATAACTTCAAGCCTAAAGCTTTAGTTAATGAACTATCGTCATCTATTACTAGCATTGCTGTCAATGCCTGGGCTACTCGGTCATAATTAGGTTGAGCTTTGAGGCGTTCGGAGAGAGAACTTATACTATTATTGATGAGGTTTTGCGCTTCGGCGTCATCTTTGATTGTAGCCAGTCGTGCGTACAGCGAGTTTAGTTCTTCTCGCAGCAAGCTCATATCGTGAGAATTCGGGAGTTCTTTGAGCATTTGAGCGATCGCACTTTGGGTATCTCTAGCCACCGTCCCTGCGTTAACTTGGCTGTACACAGCCTCTGGAACGTTAACTGCCGCCACATTAGCTGGTTGCGGCGCTGGCATGAAAAGCATTAAGGTCGAATAAACTACACACTGCACGCACATAACTTGACTCCTGCTACTCTTCGTTTACAAAACTTTACCAACTTCAGCGTCAAGAAGTGGTTTTGGGTTGATCGGTTGGTTGAAAAGGGGTGTACTTTCCTCCTAAAGCTTCCACGATCGATCGCGTATTGGCAACCATCATCTTGATATACGAATCCCCGTCACTACCGACAGCACCGATTGAATCAGAATAAAGTTGCTTAGGCGCTAATTTAACCCCAGCTTCCTGGGCTACAGTCTTAATCAAAGCGGGATTAATTGTTGTTTCTGCAAAAATGGCTGGGACACCCGCCGCCTTAACCGACTCTACCAGTCGCCGCACTGTTTGGGCACTGGGTTGTTCCTCCGTACTGATCCCGATCAAAGTACCGACAACTGCCATCCCATAAGCGCGGGCATAATATTGAAAGGCATCGTGCGTCGTCACCAATCTGCGCTTGTCAGCTGGGATCGTAGCAATCTGCTGCGTTATCCATGTATCCAATTGTTTTAATTCACTGGTGAGTTGTGCCGCATTCTGGGTAAATTTCTGTTTGTCTTCGGGTGATAGCTCAATCAACCCATCGCGAATCGCATTCACCATCTCAATCACATTATCCGCATCACCCCAAACGTGGGGATCTGGCACTACTTCCCCTTTGCCTTTGTCTAGCTGCAAAGATTTTACCGCTTCCCCCACGGCTAGCTTACGCGCTTTCATGCCACTGGCGTTCATCAGCTTAATCAATCCCGGCTCCAGGTTGTAGCCATTGTACAGAATCAGGTTAGCTTTTTCCAAAGCCACACTGTCTGCGGGTACTGGTTCGTAAACGTGGGGATCGGCCCCTGGTTGCAGAATTCCCTTGAGCTGTATTTCGTTTCCCCCTACTTCTTCTGTCAAGTCGGCAATGATGGTGCTGGTTGCGACTACACTCGGCTTGCTGTCTGCGCTTGTGTTGCGGGTTGTTTGCGTACATCCACTTAGCCAGAGTGTGAGTAAGATACTGGCCGCTGCCAACCATTGATGTCTGCTGCTTCTGTGAGTAATCACTTTTGTCTATCTTTAGTATTGCTTCCTTTTATAGATGTTTTCATAATTGTTTCATTTTTACACTATGCTCAGAGATAGCAGTATTTAGGAGGGCAGTATGAACACGGTTACTTGGTCAGGGGACAGGCATTGGAGTCAGATGGTATGCGATCTTAGAGATGTAGCAGGCGAGAGGTCTGCCCTACACCCAACAATAACAATCACCAAACTGAGCGTTCAGTACCGCACGGTAGAGGCGTTGCGGGATGTTAGCTGCGTTGCGAACAGCGGACGGGTCACTGGGATTATTGGCCCAAACGGTGCTGGAAAGAGTACCATGCTCAAAGCGATGCTGGGGTTGATTCCCGTTAGTGGCGGGACGGTGATGTACGACGCTAAACCTTTGATGGATCAACGCGATCGCATTGCTTATGTGCCGCAGCGGACGCAAATCGACTGGACTTACCCTGCGACTGTCTGGGATGTAGTGATGATGGGTAGAGTCAGGAAAAGTGGCTGGTTTCGTCGTTTTTCAGGTGTAAGTCGGCGAATTGCCCAAGATGCGCTAGAACGGGTGGGGATGAGTGGATATTGCGATCGTCCGATCGGACAACTTTCGGGAGGACAACAGCAGCGGGTATTTTTAGCTAGAGCTTTAGCTCAAGAGGCAGATATTTTCTGTTTTGATGAGCCGTTTTCTGGCATTGACCAAAAAACTCAGTCTATAATTTTTAATATTTTCCACGAACTTGCTCGCGCCGACAAAACTGTTATCGTCGTCAACCACGATTTGGGCGAATCTATTACTCATTTTGATGACTTGATTTTGCTGAATACAGAATTAATTGCTGCTGGTTCTCGCCAACAGGTACTAACTCAGGAAAATCTATATCGTGCTTATGGCGGTCATGTAGGATTTTTTGCTGGCGAAGCTGCTTAGTTGCGGAGGACATAATGGCTGAGTATTTAGCTGGTAATGTGCCAACAGCAGAACAATTGGATGAATGGATTGCATTCTTTCATGCTAATGGTTTTCTGGTTATTCACAATGTCTTAACACCAGCACAATGCGAGTTACTGAGAAATGATTTAGATGAAGCTCTGATCGAGGAGGTCGGTCAGAAAAAAGCTGGTAACTCTCGCCAGATAATGAAGCGAATGTTCGAGCATTCCCAACCTAATTTAAATCTTTTTGAATTAGAGCCAGTCGTAACATTTGCCGAACATTTAATCGGAGGCGCTAATGGAGAGGGATACTCGATCTCTGATGGCATCCCCAATGCGAATGCGATCCATGTAATTCACAATAATTCTTTTAAAGTTTCTCCAGAAACAGATGGACTTGCTGGCAATAAATGGCATCAAGATGATACGCCACATATCCTATCTCTTGACGGTAAACCTTTAACGAATGTGCGGCTAAACGTGCTGGCATTTACCGCCAATTATTACTTGACTGATGTTCTGCGGGTGGAGAATGGGCCTACGCAAGTTATACCTGGTTCCCATTTGTTTGGGAAACTTTGTGATGGTGAGATTTCGGGATATGAAGATAAAATTTATAGCTGTTTAGGCGCGAAGGGTTCTGTCGTGTGTTTCAATAATCAAGTGTGGCATAGAGGTTCGAGAAATGATTCGCAGGTGACTAGATACATTACACAGGTGACTTATGCTAAAAGGTTAGTCGGACATAAGTATTATCCATTTATGAATTACCAAATGCCGAGTCATTGTTACGAAGGTGCAAGTTCTAGGTTAAAACAATTATTGGGATTTTTGCCCAATGGTGCTTACGGGTGATCGCCTATTCCTCCTTTAATAATATGTTAGAAGCGTTAATTGAGCCATTGCAATACGGTTTCATGCAGCGATCGCTCATCGTTGCCATTTTAGTCGGTTTATTGTGCGCTGTCGTCGGCAGTTATTTAATGGTGCAGCGGTTAGCTTTGCTGGGAGATGCGATCAGCCACTCGGTTTTGCCGGGATTGGCGATCGCGTTTATGCTGGGGGCCAATATTTTTGTCGGCGCGTTTATTGCTGGGGTTTTGAGTACGATGGCGATCGCTTGGATTAGGACGCGATCGCCTATCAAAGAAGATGCCGCAATGGGAATAGTTTTCTCTGCCTTTTTTGCCCTCGGCATTACCTTAATTACTCTCATCCAAAAAAGCAACAAAATCGACCTCAATCACTTCTTATTCGGCAATATCTTGGGCGTCACCAGCGACGAAGTTTGGAATACCGCTTTCATTGCCGCCATAGTGCTATTAGTTGTCGGTTTATTGTATAAAGAATTGCTGTTTTATACCTTCGACCCTTTGGGCGCTCAAGCAGTCGGATTGCCAGTAAACTTGCTCAATTTTGGCTTGATGCTGCTAATAGCATTAACGATAGTTGCCAGCATGAAAGCTGTGGGAGTCATTCTAGTTTTATCCCTGCTAATCACACCAGGAGCAACGGCATATTTGTTAGTCAAAAGATTGCATCAAGTCATGATGCTTGGTGCTGCAATTGGGATTATTTCCAGTATCAGCGGGATGTACTTGAGTTACTTTTTTAATTTGCCTTCTGGCCCTGCGATCGTATTAGTAGCATCAAGCTTGTTTGTACTGGCGTTGTTATTTAGCCCCAGTTACGGAATCTTCACGCAACGCCATTCCGATAGTGGGGCATTGCTGCTGTGGAGAGAAATAAAACAATTGATTCGTTGATAAAATTAAGGAAGGGTGTGTTAAAAATACCGGAAAACACCTGACAATTAAACTCGAAAATCTAAAATTCCATGACAGTTCGCGCTTTTTTTCGATCCGTTAAAATAGAGAACGCCACTGCACCCTACGACACACTTTATTTAAAAGTGCTATATCCCGCTCGGATGCCAGGTGAAAACATCGAATCCTATCAAGGGACTCTACCGCCAGACTCGGAACAAGCACCATTTCCAGTAGTTATTTTCTTTAGCGGGTTTAACTGCGAACCCTCACTATACCAATGGTTGGCAGTTCAGCTTGCAACTCGCGGAATGGTGGTAATTACCTTTGCTTGGATTGCCGAATACCTGCCAAAAGCAATTGGTATTACCCCCGGCGTTAATATGGCAATGTGTACACCCACCACTTACGGTACTGGTTCGACTGCATTAGCTTTGCCAACACTGTTAGCGGAACTCGATCGCCTCCAAGCAGAAGGAATTCTAGCTGGAATGCTAAACTTGCAACAAATAGTTTTGGGCGGACATTCCGGTGGTGGCAGAATTGCTTTAGAAAATGCAAATCCGCAATTTTATCCGCAAGTTGTGGCGGCTTTTTCCTATGGTGCCCACAGCGCCGCACCTACTATGCTGGGGTTTGCACCGGGGACGATTTTGCCTCTACCTTCGTCGTTACCAATGCTGATGATGGGTGGCACAAGGGATGGGGTGATAGCCGCTATGAGTGGGATATATGGACTGAGTAACGGGAATGCTACTACATCAATTGTGCGTACTTTCAATGAGGCGATCGCAGGCGGGCGAAATGACACCTATCTGATGTTGCTGGAAGGTGCCAACCACTTTTCTATAACTTATCCGCTAGACACCACCATTAGCGCATCGCTGCTTGACTTACCAGCTACGCAGTCGGAAGATAAAATTCGTTCTCTGCTGGGCCAAGTTGTTGGTTTGTTTATTGACGATCGCGTTCGACACAAACCAGAAGCATCGGAGGCACTTGAAAATATTTTAAATAACGCTAATCCTTTGATTGCAACTTTTGAGCGAAAATAAAACTTCGATCGCGTTATAGCATGATTCGGATCGTTTCGGCTCGTGAAGCGACACGCAAGGAGCGTGAATATTATGAAAGTTGAGGCATTGAAAAAGCGGCTAGATAGAAATCGTCCAATGGCAACTATCACCATTCGCATTCCCGAAGATACGATCGAAGATTTGAAGCGAGTAGCACCATTGCTTGGGTTTTCTGGTTATCAGCCATTGGCGCGTGCCTATATTGGACAAGGACTTCGCTCCGATCTTGAGCGTCTAGAAGGCGATCCGGTATCTGCACTTATTGCAAGTTTGAAGCGTCATGGTGTGAGTGATGAAGTTATCCATGAAGCACTCAACGAAGTCACTCAGCAGTAGTTCTGAACTCTTATCTCATCGATTGGAACAGGATATTTGAGAGCAGAGGTTTCCAGAACTACCTGTTTCTACTTGAAGGGTAGCGTGTTCGATGCCGAAGCGATCGTGAAGATCGTGGGTTACCTTAGCTAAAAAAGCATCGCCGGGATGTCCTTCCGGGATCACCAAATGTGCGGTGAGTGCGATCTCAGTTGTACTCATTCCCCAGATATGCAAGTCGTGGACTTGAGCCACGCCAAGGAGTTCAGACAAGTAAGTTTGCACAGCCAGGGGTTCGATACCCTCTGGTACTGCATCTAACGCCAAGTTCAGGGAGTCTTTGAATAATTCCCAAGTTCCCACAACAATAACTGCAACGATAATCAAGCTCACAACTGGGTCGAACCAAAGCCAGTCAGTTAAAATAATGGCGATACCAGCTAATACAACACCGAGAGATACTAGAGCATCGCTAGCCATGTGCCAGAAGGCGGCGCGAATGTTCAAATCTCCCTTGCGGCCTGACATAAACAGTAAGGCAGTGGCTGTGTTAATGACAATTCCCACAGATGCCACTCCGATCACCATACCACCAAGCACCGGGCTAGGCTCCACGAAGCGTTGGATCGCTTCCCACGCGATCGCACCTACAGCGAGAAGTAAGAATATAGCATTGAAAAGAGCGGCCAAAATCGAAGAACGACGCAGCCCGTAAGTGTAACGCGGCGTGGTGGGGCGACGGGCTAGCATAGAGGCTCCCCAAGCCAGCAGCAGTCCCAGAACATCACTCAGATTATGGCCTGCATCGGCTAGAAGCGCCAGGGAGTGACTCAGGATGCCAAAAACAGCTTCGCAGATGACAAACCCGCTGTTGAGGGCAATAGCGATCGCAAAGGCGCGGCTGTAATTTGCTGGCTCGTGGTTGTGACGATCGGACATATTCGGGTTGGCAGTTGCAGTCATTAAAAAAAATATATATTGAAAAACTGAGAGAAGTTGCTCAATCTTTAAAATGATAACCTGATATCCTAAAAGTGTATAACAACAGATATTTGGATAAGGTTATGAACGTCCCTACAATCGCCTTACCACCTACCCTCAAATTGAAAATCGATTTAACTGACGAGCAGTATTTTCAGATCTGTCAAAACAACCGCGATTTAAGATTTGAGCGCACAGCCAAAGGAGTATTACTAATTATGCCACCTACGGGCAGTGTTACTGGCAACCGTAACTTCGATCTCGCGGTTGAGCTAGGAATCTGGAACAAACAAACTAAACTAGGCCAAGGTTTCGACTCGTCAAGCGGCTTCACACTGCCCAACGGTGCGGAACGTTCCCCTGATGTATCGTGGATTAAGCAAGAGCGTTGGGACGCTTTAACCCCAGAAGAACAACAGAAATTTGCTCCCATCTGTCCTGATTTTGTAGTCGAGTTACGCTCTCTTACTGATACCCTAAAAGAATTGCGGGAAAAAATGCAAGAATACATTGACAATGGTACGAGATTGGGTTGGTTAATTGACCGAAAAAATAGGCGAGTAGAAATTTATCGCCCAAATCAAGATGTGGAAATACTCGAAAATCCTGCAACTCTTTCCGGTGAAGATGTTTTACCTGGTTTTGTCTTAGACCTTAACCCAATTATGTCTTAATTTCAAATATCGGTAACCAGGTTTCTTAAACAATACCTTCGCCAAACCGAAAAATGGACTAATTTGTAGGTTGGGTTTCGCTTCACAAAAGCCCAACCTACAATTTCCAATCCTACAATACCGTCGCCAAAATTCCTCCCCAACGGGGTGGAATTTTGGCGAAGGTATTGTAGGATTTAATAGGATGTTGGTTCGGGCGGGAATCATGTCAAGTTGACCATTCGTTTGTGCAGTATAAAATGAGACAAATAGGACACTCAGCCGCTAAAAGTAGCTTTTGAAAAAAACGAATATAAATTTGAGGCTTAAAAATTCCATTTCTGTCGCCAATTTTGCTTATATAAGGCAAAAGAATCCAAATTATGAATACCAGTGACTCTTCCAATCAATCTGAATCCCCGCCGCCTGCTACAGCAGAACTCGATCGCGATCGGTCCTTGGACCGATCGTATCCTATTGTCTGTATCGGAGCGTCTGCTGGTGGACTGGAAGCATTTACCCAGTTACTTGGATCTCTAGAGATCGATACTGGCATGGCTTTTGTGCTGATCCAACACTTAGACCCCAATCATAAAAGCTTGTTGAGCGAGATCCTTTCCCAATCGACTGAGATGCCGGTTAGGCAGATCGAGGATGGTATGGCAGTAGAACCAAACTGCGTCTACATCATTCCCCCTAATAAAAAAATGATTATTATCAGGGGTATTTTGAAACTCATGCCCCGCGAGAAGATTGAAGGAAAGTATATGCCGATCGATGCTTTCCTGCAATCCCTGGCAAAAGAACGGGGGAATAAAGCGATCGCAGTAATTCTGTCGGGAATGGACGGAGACGGCACTCTGGGGGTGGAGGCAATCAAAGCCGAGGGCGGCATCACCTTTGCCCAGTGTGAAGAAACAGCGAGATACGATAGTATGCCAAACACTGCTGTTGCCAGCGGTCATGTAGATTTTATCTTGCCTCCTCAAGAAATCGCCCACGAGCTGGCGAAGATCGGTCACCATCCCTATGTCGCCGAGACCTCATCTTTATCAACGGATGAGTTACCTTTGTCAGATCCGAACCTTCTAGAGCAGATTTTCACGTTGCTGCGAACCAGCACCGGGGCTGATTTTACTCGTTACAAGCACGCCACTATCAAGCGACGGATCATGCGCCGCTTGATTCTAAACCACTTTCAAAAGCTGGAGGATTACGTCGCATATCTCCAGAAAACACCGCCCGAAGTGGCGGCTTTGTACCAAGACATCCTGATCCCTTTCACCACTTTTTTCCGCGACCCCGAATCTTATGAAGCGTTAAAGAAAAAAGTCTTTCCCAAGCTGATGATGGATAGACCACCAGAAGCATCCATCAGGATCTGGATACCTGGGTGTTCCACAGGTGAGGAAGCTTACTCTATGGCTATATGCTTGCTGGAATTTTTGGAGGATCTGCCTACCCTACCTCAAATCCAGATTTTTGCCACGGATATTAATGAAAAAGCGATCGAGAAAGCCCGTGCAGGCATATACCCAGACAAGCTTTTGCTTCATGTCTCAGAGGAACGTAAAAAACGCTTTTTTGTCAAGATAGAGAACGGCTACCAGCTTAGCAAGAGGATTCGCGATATGTGCGTCTTTGCCAAGCAAAACGTCAGCCAAGACCCGCCTTTCTCCAAGCTGGATCTGATCAGTTGCCGGAATATGCTGATTTATATGGGCGCAGTTTTACAGAAGAAGGTCATACCGCTGTTCCATTATGCGCTCAAATCCACAGGCTTTCTGATGCTGGGAGCATCGGAGGGAACGGGCGGATTCTCCGATCTGTTTGCCGTGGTGGACAAAAAGTACAATATTTATTCCAGAAAACTAGCAGTCCCTCGGCTGAATTTTGAGTTTACTACCAGCAACTATCCACTACAGAAATCAAACACTACCAAGAGGATAAACGAGGACATCTCGAAGGGATCGGATCTGCAAAAAGAGGCCGATCGAATCGTCTTGAATAGATACGCCCCAGTCGGTGTGGTGATCGATAACGATCTGGAAATTCGGCAATTTCGGGGAGAGGTTAGTCTTTATCTAGAACCCGCTCCAGGATCGGCCAGCCTCAACCTCCTGAGAATGGTACGATCGGGCTTTTTGTTAGATCTGCGTACAGCGATTCATAAGGCGAAAGAGCAGAATATCGCGATTAGAAAAGAAGGCTTGCAAATCAAATGTAACAAGGAATTCAGGACGGTCAATATTGAGGTGATTCCTTTTAAACCTCTAGCCTCCTCTGAAGGCTACTTCTTGGTTTTGTTTGAGGATGTTACTCTACCAGATATTCCTCAGTCCAAGGCGAAAAGGACTCTTCAGCCAAAGCAGGAAACCGTTTTGGCAGACCAAGAGCGCGAGATTCTCCAACTTCGGCAAGAGCTTGCTAGCACGAGGGAGTATCTGCAATCCATTATCGAAGAACAGGAGGTCGTCAACGAAGAACTCAAAGCCTCCAGTGAGGAAGTCTTGTCGAGCAATGAGGAATTCCAAAGCACGAATGAGGAACTGGAAACTGCCAAAGAAGAGATTCAGGCGACGAATGAAGAACTGAACACGATTAACGAAGAACTGCAACATCGGAATCTGGAATTGAATCAGGTCAACAACGATCTGAATAATCTGCTCGATAGTGTTAGCATCCCCATCGTCATGCTGGGAAACGATCTGTGCATTCGACTTTTCACTCCGAAAGCGAAAACGGTGCTAAATATATTGCCTACGGACATCGGCAGATCGATCGGCGATATTCGTACCCATATCAACGTCCCCAATTTGCAGAAGTTAATATCTAATGTCATCAAAACCGCCACCATAGTTGAACTTGAGGTGCAAGACCGATCGGGCCATTGGTATGACCTGCGAATACGGCCTTATAAGACCGCAGATAATCGGATTGAGGGTACAGTAATGGCGTTGGTGGATATTGACGCCCTCAAACGAAGCGCCGATCTGCTTAAGGAAGCTCGCGATTATGCTCGATCGATTGTGGAGACAGTGCGATCGCCTCTAGTCGTCCTCGATGCAGAATTGCGCGTGAAGACGGCGAATCCCTCTTTCTATGAAACTTTTCAAGTAACGCCAGAAGAGACAGAGCAGAATTTACTCTTCGATTTGGGTAACCGTCAGTGGGATATTCTCAGACTGCGCTATCTTCTATCAGAGGTAATCTCAAACAACACCACCCTTAATGACTTTGAAGTTAGCCATAATTTTTTAAACATTGGCGACAAGACGATGCTGCTTAATGCCTGCAAAATCCCTCTGAAAAGCGGCTCTATAGAGACGATCCTACTTGCAATTGAGGATATTACCGATCGCAGGCGAATTGAGGAGGAGCGCCATCAGCTACTAATTTGCGAACACTCAGCCCGCGAGGTGGCTGAAGCGGCGAACCGCGCTAAGGATGAGTTCCTCTCGATCCTTTCTCACGAGCTGCGGAACCCTCTCAGCGCCATCCTGGGTTGGTCTAAGCTGCTGCTTACCAAACATTTAGACGAGACCAAGATCGCTAAGGGCCTTGAGGTAATTCAGCGCAGCGCACAGGCGCAAAATAAGCTGATTGAGGATATCTTAGACATTTCGCGCATAACTACTGGTAAAATCTACCTGAATGTCTGCACAGTTAACCTCGCGTTGATCCTATCAGAAGCGATCGATATTGTGCGTCTGTCTGCTGACGCTAAGCAAATTCAACTTGAATTGGCGCTTAACTCTGAAATAGCCACATTGGGCGATTCAGATCGCTTGAAGCAGGTATTCTGGAATCTGCTTTCCAACGCCATCAAGTTCACCCCAACCGGGGGACGGATTGAGGTCAAACTGGAAAAATTGCCGATCGAAAATCAAAACCCAGCCGACTCTGTGCAATCTCAAATTTCCCAAACCTCTTATGCCCAGATCCAGATTAGCGATAACGGCATAGGGATTGAACGTGAGTTTTTGCCTTATGTATTCGATCGCTACCGCCAAGCCCATAATACGATCGCAAGGTTGCACGGCGGACTTGGACTGGGCCTAGCCCTAGTTCGCTACTTGGTAGAACTACACGGCGGAACTGTCCGCGCCGCAAGTCCGGGCCTGGGACTGGGAACAACTATTACCGTAGAACTTCCCCTGCAAGCGCTCGATGGCGAATCTTGAGTCGTGAGTTGTAGGTTGGGTTTCCTTCCTCAACCCAACTTATTAGTCTGGTCGTAATTTGCTATACTCTGTCAAATGATAAACTAGATCCAAAAATTTGAATAACAGTAACTCAAAAAGATGGAAAGAATCATAGACACGCTCTTAATACAAATAGGTAAGCTGTTTACAGCCAGTTTGTTTAGAATAGGAGATTACCCTGTTTCAATCAGATGACATTGACAAAGAGGGCTCTCAAGCTACAGAACGCGAACCAAATTTGAAGCTTGTTTCTGTTCATAAAAAACAATTATCCCTCAGCGACTTAATGGAGAAATGGGTTTGGTAGATGCAGCCGAAGATGACCAAAATCCTGTAGTTTGGGTCTGAAAACGGCTAATAAACCTTTTTAACCTTTAACTTATAGCAACCGCCAGGGCGGTTAGGGCATCCTAAAACGCCAGAACCAATTCACAGCAAGCATTTCACTTTTGACTTTTGACTTTTGACTTTTGACTTTTGCTATAGTCACCCAGCAACCGGATTTGATATCAAATCTACCGTCCCCCATACAGGTGACTGGAATGTTATAAATGAACTTACACAACGCTTAATATTGGAGTAGGCCAAACTATAGTTTGCTTTGGTGCGTCCCTAGAGCGTATCGTATTAAACGAGAGTAACAGCTAAATATTTAAGGCAGGCACCTATGATTGCTATCTTGGACTTTCCAACTGTACTAGCAGCTTCCTTATCCTTTCCAGAGAAATTTGGCCCTTTCGTGGCAGCCTTGATTATCGAGGCAATTGTCGCTTTCGTACTGTACATAGTACTCTTCTATCTACTGCGAGCCTTGTTTCGCCAGATGGAAAGCGATGCAGCCCTAGTTAGCCTGACTGTCTCGCGTATCCCAGTTCTAATTATTTTCATACTTGTCAGTCTAAAATTCTCCTTTCGACAGTTAGGCCCAAGTCCCGTCATTGATGTGATTCAGAAAGCCTTCAGTGCCTTTCTGGTTCTGACTGTGACCCACTTGATTGCGCGGCTATTTACTGAAGTAGTTGTCTACTACTTGAAAGCATACGCTAGAAAAAGCGAGGCTGTCTGGGACGACATATTGATCCCAATACTAGGACGCACTATCCCAGTGTTAGCTTACCTGATTGGGTTTTCTCTTTTCTTGCAAACATTTGGGGTTGATTTAACGGGAATCGGGTTAGCGTTAGGTAGTATTACCGTTGTACTTGGCTTGTCGGTGAAGGAGATTTTAAGCGACTTTTTTGGCGGTTTGGTTTTGTTGATCGATACACCCTTTCAATTCGGAGATGTAATCGAAATGAACGGGTCAATGGCGGTCATCAAAAACATCGGCATCCGGGTGACCAAGTTATATATGATCGATACCCATTGCGAGATGTATACGCCAAATTCTGCCTTGGGAGGTAAAGATATAATTAACTTCAGTCGTCCCACTCCGCACTTTGCTTATTCAGCTAATATCGCAGTCAGAGTGGATGCCGACCCGGTGACAGCAACAAAAATATTGAGAGAAATTGTTCTCGGACATCCAGATACATTGGGCGATCTGGAGGAAAAACTACAATATTTAGACCACTTCTATGGATGGGATCATGCCGAACCAGGTAAGCTTTCCAAGAGGGAAGCAGGACGCCTCCGGGTATTAGCGGAAATAGAGGTGAACAAGCAACTGAAAAAAATTGAAGATGAAGTTGAGGATTTGGTTAACAAAATCAAGAGTCTGGAAAAAGGAGGATTGGATAAAGATGAACTCAAAATTGTTCTAAAAGAATACATAGACGTTTTGGACTTAGTTGGCTTGCAGGTAGTAACAGAACGCAAGGGCAAACGGGTGCGTTACAGACTGGAAGAAGAAGTAGAGCCAGCTTTGAAAACTACCCTCATCGGATATATTAGAGCCTGGTATGACGCCTGGTTAAAAGACCCCGATTTGGTAGTTGAAGACTTCAATATCTTACCGGAAGAATGGGAGCAAAAGATTGACATCCTTAAGGGCAAAATGAACAAACTTTATCAGAGAATGGCTAACCCTGGAGGAGACGAAACTAGGCTGGATGATTATGCGATCAACTTTGTAGCGTGGTTGCACGAAAACTTCAAAGAATCCAAAACCCTTTGGAAAGAGCCAAAAATTCGGCTGATGGACATCCAAGGTTCCGGTATGCAATTTACGGTCAAGTTCTATGTTGACAATATCCGGTTAGAACATTGGGAGCGAGGCTATCGGGTCAGCAATGAAGTGCGTAGAGAGATGGTGCGGCGCTTGAGACAAGCTTACATTTACAACACATAAAACGTTCAAGCACTGGAAGCGGTATTTTGAGCGACGGGACAAACCTCACCCCCCCTCCCCCTCTCCGTCAACGGAGAGGGGGGTTGGGCAAGGGCCAAGGGGCAAGGGCCAAGGGGGTGGGGTTCGACTGTGCCGCTACTGGTAGCCTGAGATCGCAGCTATAGCAACCGCCAGGGCGATTAAGCCAACTTCAACTGTTACATGAAGTCCATAATCCCTTAGGTCGTAACCTCTTCCCTCAACGCTCGCCCCTAGCCCCTAGTCCCTAGTCCCTAGCTATAACAGCTTCTGGGCCTGGTCTTAAGTTTTATGTACGTTTGACTTTTCGGGTGCAGGATTACTGCTGTGGGCTGTTTTACCATTTTTGCGATCGCTATGCCCATTCCCCTGACGCGGCTGAATCACCCCGTAGCCGCCGTGGTTACGTTCGTACATGACGTTGATTTCGCCGGTTTCAGCATTGCAGAACATATAAAAGTCGTGGTCTACTAGCTGTAGCTGTTCTAGGGCTTCATCAATGGTCATCGGCGGCATGGCAAAATACTTGGTACGCACTACTTCGCCTGGAAGTTCGGGAGTGCGATCGCCAATCAAATCCACTGCTACTGGCGTTTCTTCTACTAACTCGCTAGTTTTAGGCTGAGCTTGAGTCTTTTTATCAAGACGTTTTTCTTTGTACTTCCGCAGTTTGCGGGCAATTTTATCAGCTACTAGGTCTATGCTCGCGTATAAACTTTCACTTCCTTCTTCAGCACGAATTACTGCGCCGTTGGCGTAAATAGTTACTTCAGCAGTCTGCTTAGAGTTTACCCTCGGATTGCGGGCTACTGATAAATGCACATCAATCTCATTGGTTACGTTTAGAAAGTGGCTTGCCGCCTTTTCTATTTTTTGATGTACGTACTCGCGAATTGCATCGGTGATTTCAATATTTTTGCCATGAATCACAACGTTCATATTCAATTCTCCCGCTGAATAGTCCATCATAATGCAGGCATATTTTTGGCCTGCGTCTACTTTTGCTCTGAGAGGAAAGTTTAGCAGAAATTGCTGCTTTCCACGATCGCATTTTCTGCGTCGGTTGGTTCCCAAACGCTGATATCTTCGATAAGTCAATCCCAAATCCAAAATAGATTGACTTGAGCCTAAGCCACACCCGGATTGGCAGTTTCTTTGGGCGATTCCACCAACTATGATTTCCAGAGGGACGGTAGGCTAGAGCCGCCTCAACCTTGTGGGCTTCCTCCTATTCGCATTGAGGTTATATATAAAACAGTAGCACTTTGTATTCTGAAGTACATAGCCATTTGGCTTGTCTTCAAAATCTTTTGCATCTGTTGACATTTCTTGATTTCTGTTCCTGGATTCTAACGAAATTTAACGTAAATTACTCTTGATTTTTGTGGTGATTTCAAGTACCAAACGGTCTGTTTGTAATAATGAGCCGCCCGATCGGGTCTGTTGGCTGTACAACCAAGGCATAGTGGAGTATTCAACGGCTTGGGAATGGCAGCGAGAACTAATGGCCCAACGGCGGGACAACCCCAGCCTAGAGGACATCCTCATATTGTTGGAACATCCACCCGTGTATACTCTGGGACAGGGAGCTAGTCTAGAATTTCTCAAGTTTGCTTTGGAGCAAACAAGCTGGGAGGTACACCGGATCGAGCGGGGTGGTGAAGTGACTTACCATTGTCCCGGTCAAGTTGTCGGCTACCCGATTCTGAATTTACGATATTACCAGCAAGACTTGCACTGGTATCTGCGACAGCTGGAAGAGGTGTTAATCCGCGTGCTGGCTGATTACGGATTGAAAGGGGAACGGCTGGCCGGTTTTACAGGCGTCTGGCTGCAAGGACGCAAAGTAGCTGCTCTAGGCATTAAAGTCAGCCGTTGGATTACCATGCACGGCTTTGCTTTAAACGTTTGTCCAGATTTGGAAGGTTTTAAGCAAATTGTTCCTTGTGGGATTTCAGACAAGCCGGTAGGCAGTTTAGCAGAATTTATTCCCGAAATCGATATCAACCAAGTGCGTCAGCAAGTAGCAGCCTCTTTTGCTGAAGTGTTTGGAGTTCACCTGATTGAAAAACAGGCTGAAATAAAGTCTAAGTAGTTAGTTGGGAGAAAGAGTCCCCCTTGTCCCCTTTGTCTCCCTTGTCCTCCCTGTCCCCCTTTTCCTCTCCATCACCAACTATTTTTGACCGCAGCCTTTTCGTTTCCCTCTCCCACTCACCCTTATTTTTGTGATAAGTTTTGCTTGATAGGCATATATAGAAGGTGTACCCCGTCAACAACCCACCGTGTGTTTCGGAGTACCGACTATAACGGGGGCTTGAAAGATAGTCCTAGTTGACCAGACTCAGGTATACAATACCTACGTTAGTGGCAAGAGTTCGAGTTCCTACCTACGGATGCGACGCCAGTCTGTAGCTCTAGAACCAAGTGGTTAAACAGGTTTAAAGGGTTAAGCTAGTGCTACTTGGATAGTACCGACTACTAACATTGTCGAGGCGAACATCACCCCAGAAATGGGAGGGGGAGTAATCCCCAATCAAACGCCCCACCGAGGCGGGTCACAGTATCGGTAGCCTCTATCCTGTGATGCCAGCAGGTATGTCAGGAAGTTCCCACTTCTGAGGCGAAACGGTTTTTTCACATCTACGTCTTAATAATCTTTATGCAAACTAAACCTCGCCCCCCAATTCCAACCCCCGCCATAGCTGTACCCAGCTTGGCGGGGGTCTCCAAGGGGGAAGAAAGATGACAGACACCACGGAACGCAATGGCTTAGAGGTAACAGAGTACGTTTCCGTAGCCGGTTCTGTTGCAGGGACGGTAGTTGCAGTTTTTTCCCAGCAGCTGATCTATGCGGCGGCTCCCCTGACTTTAGCTCTTTCCCTGAGCCTGATCAACCGACGCCGATTCGAGCAGACTTTCCAGCAGAATATGACTGCTGTCTTGTCGGAGATGGGAACTCGCGTCAGACAAGTAGATCGGGAAATATCAGAGGAAATGCAAGCTTTAAAAGGTTCTGTTCAAACTCTGTCTCTTTCGCCCAAACCCGTTAATCTCACTCCCATCCAGGAAGAACTCTCCCAGATGGGACAGCGGTTTGATACCTTAGAACTCACCATAACCAGTCTTATTTCCTCAGCTAGCGGCGAAAACTTCGCTTTGCCGATCGACCAATTAAAGCAAATAGCTCAAGTTCCACCGTCGTTTAACCCCAATTACTTAGAGCAACAAATCCAGCAACTGCAAGGAAATGTTTCCTCTTTAACAGCGGCGTTTAACGATCGGGAAGATCTTATTCGTATAGAAGAGATTAGACAAATCGCAGCGGAAGTTCAACAGCAGTTGTCTGCATTTGCTCCACCACCTGCACCGTTCGATCCCAGTTACCTGGAACAACAGATTCAGCAAGTCCAAACAAATGTCTCTTTAGTAGCTGAGACTTTTAACCAGCGCCTAGAAGAAGTTAGGCAAATTACATCTCAATTTCAATATCATCTTTCTGCACTTCCTCCATCACCTCCACCAACTCCACGCTTTGACCCCAGTTATTTAGAGCGACAGATTGAAGAATTAAAGGGATCGCTCACCCAGGTAGAACAAATTACTCGTTCTAACCTAACTCAGCTAGAAGAACAGAACCTTGCAATGGCTAGTTCTATGGCTTCCCAGGGGTTGCAATCTAGTGAAGCAGAAGAGTTAACCCAGATAGGGTCTGAAGTTAAACCACAAATTTCTGCAATTGGCGATCGCTTCGATCCCAGTTATCTGGAAGATGAAATTCAACAGCTTAGAAAAGAACTCCAATTTCTACACGAAGCGATCCAAAGTTCGCGAAATACTAGCGAAATTGATTCGGTTCACACAAAATTAAACGCTCCAATCGCCAATCCGGGTGACTTTTGGCGATCGAAACTTCAGCGACTGGTGGAATGCGTCTCTCATCTGTTTAAGGTGCAGTCGCAGACTGCTGTACCGGAGCAAGGTGTGCGATCGCAACAAGTTAGTGAAGACGATTCCCAGACGGAGATACACTCTGAGGTGAAGAATTTATCAGGCCAATCTCAAGCAACTACTTATGACTATACCCTAGAGCAAGAAACTGTTAACCCTAGTGGAATCGAATCAGCGCAGAAAAAAGTTGATGCTGTTCTCACTAATGTGACAGAATCATTAGTCGCCGGAGTCTTCCAACTCTTCGATAGTAGACAGCAAAAGCAGCCGAAGGTAGAGACGGTGGTTCCTGTAGGCGATCGAACTACTCAGTTGCTACCAGAAGAGCAGATTGAAGTCACCCCCATGTCTCTTGAGGTTACTTCTGACCGCGAAACTGAATTGCTTGACAATTCCGAATATCAACAAACGGCTCAGTTGCTAACAGAACAGCAGATTGAAATCAATCCGATTTTGCTTGAGGTTGCTTTTTCCCAAGAGACTGAATTGTCAAGCAATTCCGAATATCAACAAACGACTCAGCTACCAGAACAGCAGATTGAAGTCAATCCCATGTCGCTTGATGTTACTTCATCCGAATATACGGAATTGTCAAGCCATTTGGAACATGAAGAAACGACTCAATCTCTACCAGAAAAGCAGATTGAAGTCAATCCCATGTCGCTTGAGGTTAATTCTGACCGAGAAACTGAATTAGACAACAGTAAGGAGAATAAACAAACGACTAAGTTGGTAGCAGAAAAGCAGATTGAAGTCAATCCCATGTCGCTTGATGTTAATTCTGACCAAGAGACTGAATTGAAAAGTAATCAAAATCAATAACTAAAAGGTTATATTGCCAATGATAGCTAAAGGAGCGTCTCGTGCGATCGGCCCGACGTTTATTCTCGCAACGGTTTTAACTTGTTTCTTTTCTCTAACTGGGTATCTGGGAGAATTACACTATATTCTAGACCTCACCTCCAGCTTTAAACTGCAATATTTGGTTATTGGATTCTGTACCTTCTTTTTCTTTTTGATTACTCGCCAAAAAGCTTGGTGTATTGTTAGTCTTTTTTGCATTTTAATTAACTTGGTTGAAGTGGTGCCGTGGTATCTGCCTCAAACTGCGATCGCCACTCCAACAGCCGCACAACAATTGCGAGTTTTGCAGTCCAATGTTTTATATAGAAACAAACAGTATTCTCAGGTAATATCCTTAGTAAAGCGAGAAGACCCTGAACTAGCAGTTTTTATAGAGGTCAGCGAGTATTGGGAAAAAGAATTAACAGTTTTACAAGAGATTCTTCCCTATTCTGTTGTTCACCGAGATGACTCGCGATTCGGAACAGCTATTTATAGTAAAATACCGCTGCAAAAATCATCAATTCAATATTTGGGTGAAGGCAAAAAAACTATATTTGCACAGATAAAACTTAAAGATAAAATCCTCTCGGTTTTAACTATTCATACTAGCATTCCCACCAAAAAATCTAGTTTTAATTTACGAAATAAAGAACTAGCAGAACTGGGAGATTATATAGCAAAAATAAAAACTCCTGTTTTGGCGATCGGCGATTTCAATATAACGATGTGGTCGCCGTATTACAAGCATTTTGTACATCAGACAGGCTTGCGGAATGCGCGATATGGCTTTGGCGTCCTACCGTCTTGGCCAACTTATTATATGCCGCTATTATCCATTCCGATAGATCATTGTTTGGTAAGTCCAGAAATTAAGGTTTTGAAGATTCGGACTGGCGGGAATGTTGGTTCGGATCATCTGCCTTTAATTACGGATTTAGTTATATATTAATAAGTGATATAGCTAGGGACTAGGGGCTAGGGAAGAGGAAAAAGCTTACGACCAGGGATTATGGACTAAAGGTAACAGTTGGAGTTGCCTTAATCGCCCTGGCGGTTGCTATATCGTCAAATTGTCTGTTTTCATCGTTGGTTAAATTTTTACCACAGATGAAGACAGATGAACGCAGATGAACACAGATAAGAATAATCACAGGAATTTTTTAGGTAACCGATGTGTAAGGACACGATCTGATATTATTTCCAGACTCTATATTTAGGTATGTTGTTGCGCTTTAGCGCTATCTTAAAGAGCGCTAAAGCGCAACAACATACCAAACTTTATTCTAATTACCAATCCCACATAATTGGACTGTCATCCAAATAATCGGTGACAGTGCGGCCAATGGCGTCTATTTCCGCTAGTTCATCAGGAGATAGTTTGACATCAGATGCTTTGGCATTTTGTACTGATTGTTGGGCATTACGCGCACCGACGATCGCATTCGTTTGTGGTTGGGCAATTAACCAAGCTAGCGCCAGCTGGGCAAGAGTGCATTGATGTTGTTCGGCGAAGGGCTCCAGTTTGCTTAAAGCTGACTGCGCCCGCTCATAATTCTCACCCATAAACAGCTTGTTCTTAGCGCGGTTATCTGCTGCCTCAAACTTGTGACTGGATCTGAATTTTCCCGTCAATAATCCTTGCGCTAAAGAGGAATAAGCAATGATGGAAATATTGTTTTCGATGCAGTAGGGCATCGCATCTTTTTCTACCTGACGCCAGAATAAAGAGTAAGGCGGCTGTAGGCTATCGATGCGTCCGTACTGGCTGGCTTCTGCTATCTGGGCGCGGTCAAAATTGGAAACGCCAATTGCCCGAATTTTTCCTTGCTGTTTCAAATCGTTCATCGCCCTTATCGTTTCTTCGATCGGTACAACTTCACTTTTGAAAGCGCCGGAAGGCCAATGAATTTGGTAGAGGTCGATGTAGTCGGTTTTGAGGTTTTTCAGGGACCGATCGCACGCCTCGATCGCTTGGTCATACTTAAGATGATTGGCGAAAACTTTGGTGGCGTAAACCACGCTAGAGCGCACATCTGATAAAGCTTGTGCGACAATCTGCTCAGAATGGCCTTGACCGTATACTTCCGCAGTGTCGATCGTTGTAATACCTGCCTCAAAAGCTGCCCGTATAGCTTTGATAGTTTCCGAATCCTCAATCCCCACCCACATCGCTTTCCCAGCTTGCCAAGTGCCCATAATGATGGGCGAGATATACACCTCTGAAGTGCCCAAGCGTCGCATTTCCATGTCTGATACCGAGTTTATTGTGCCTTCTTAACTATCTTGACTTGCAGCAAGCGGCGGTGGATGCAACATCTGTCTTATGTACTAAAAGCGACGGTGTAAATTTCTGCTTACATTCACAAATCCTTGTCTTGCGGAGGATAGACTGTATAACAAAGTCATAGTCTTCAACTCGGTGACTACTAATGAGTCCTCAAAATAATGACCCCATAGAGCAGCGGCTCAAAGAACTAGAGGCAGAAATCTCTATACAGCATATACCTAGATCCGCGAAACCTGAGCCCAACCACTTCAAGCTTTCTTACGCAAAACTAAAGAAAGTGGCGAAGGCTACAGTATTTGTCGCTACGGGACTGGTTGGCGTTTGGGTTTTTGGCACAGCTGTGAGTTTCGTTTCGATAATTTTGGGTTTGGCGATCGCAGGCGGGGTAGCGTATGTCGGATACAAACTCTTCCTTAATCGGGATAACTATCGGTGAATCCAACCTGCTGACTGGTGTTGTAACCGCTAGCCTGGAAGAAGAACTCAGGTGAAAAGCTATGCGATCGACTACTCACGCACTCAAGGAATGGGCAGTTGCTGTCGATGCCTTGTCGGAAGGCAAAACCATTGTGCTGCTTCGTAAGGGCGGTATTCGCGAGGAGGGGAACCAGTTCAAAGTTGCCCAGGACGAGATTTTACTTTATCCGACTTTTGAACATCAACAACCGGATTTGCTCAAACCAGAATATGCTGGCAAAGTCAGCCCAGTAGAATCCGGTTGGCACCCAGAAACTGTACGAATCGGTGCTTGGGCGAAAATAACTGATATTTTTATGGTGAGTTACGAGCCCAGCGTCAAAGCACTGCTACCTTACCACATTTGGAACGAGCAATTTGTGAGCGATCGTCTCAAATGGAAACACCGTCAGCCTGTGTATATTTTATTGCTGCGGACTTATCAACTCTCTCAACCCCAATTCATTCCCTATCTACCAGAATACGGCGGCTGCAAATCTTGGATCGATTTGGTCGAACCAGTCTCGATCGCGGATGCCACACCAGTACTGAGTGATGGTGAGTACGTCAAACAAGCAAATGTCATCCGTGCCGCTATCGCTAACCCGCAGTCAGCGCAATTATAAATTAAAGGTTAAAAATTCAGAAGCAGAAGAGATGAATTAGCAGCAAAGTAGTAGCGAATGTAACAAATAAATTATTTGTTTGTTCTAATTAAAAGCTGGGTTGTGGTATTCCACTACAACCTCAGACATTTGTTATATCCACTACAAAATCAGCCGCTAAAAGCGTCCATAAATATTAATTCTTTCTTAAGGTTGATATTTAATGGCTTCTAGTAAAGCAAAACTACTCTGCAAGGATGACGTAGGTACTCATAAATTTTTGCGATGATATTGACAAATGAGTCAACATAGGGTAGGTTAGCTGAAAACAGAAGCTAAAAAGCACATCCTCACACAGCCTGCTTGCAGCTTCACCTCCCTTAATTACGCAAAGGAGTTTATTTATGGCTGGACAGATGTGCTGGTTACCTGCCTTTGGTACAAACGGGCAAAAAATATTGCATTTACAATTAGCATCCAACGAAGGGTGGCGACCTTATACAGCTTTTCGTCAATATGCCGCGCCAGACTACCGCGAACCAGATGGTTCTAAGGGTTGGGCAACTTACCAGAAATTATCCAAAGCAGGTTGGAAATTAGTACCCAGCAGCGAAGTGCAGCAACCTTTATTCCTGAATGCAAATCCAGAAACAGAGGTAGCTTAAAAACCGCTTGGCGAACCTTCTCCACGGGGATCTGCGGCTCCTTCTAAAAAACCGTCTGGCGTGAGTTAATGACAAGGATTATAAGACAAAAAACAAGGAGTTAGGCGACTAAAATCGCAAACGCCTACATCCCCGTGTCTGAAGTCAGGGGCTTCTCTCTCGGCTTTTTGGTAACCTATTGATGGTGAATGCGCTTAGATAGTATAATAACTCATCTGTTGCTGGGTCAGACCCTACAGAAAGTCATTACAAAATAGCGCAAGTTCCAATCATGAACGATTATGCCGAGGGAACCAAATCCCCAATAGACGAAGCCATCGCTGGTTATCAAGCTGCATTATCCACTGTAGAAAAAGCAGGATTTATACTGTCAAAGCGGAAGATTATAGAAATGCTCTTGAGCCGCGATGGAGTGGAAAACCTCAAGGAGAACGGTGCCGAATTGAACGCGAGTCAGTACGCCCTGTTGATTGATTTGGATGAACGATTGAAGGGGCTTGCGGGGATAATAGCCAAAAAGTTTCCCCTAGCTAACTATCGGCTGAGCGTCAACCCACCGGAGTCGTCTTGGTGGTGGTTTCTCGAATCCTTTGCCCCTCAAGAAGTCCATAAACACGATCGCTTTGATTGGCTATGGTATGGGATGACAGTCGGTTGTATGGTTGTGGCGACTACTTTTGGTGCTAGTACAGCTCAAGCCTTTTCCAGTGAGGGATTTGATATCCTGGGTACTTTTAGTACAGTTGGCCAGGGGGTGGGGATGCTTTTATTAGCTGGTGGGGTGCAGGCTTGTTGTAAATATCAATATTTGCGGTTTCTCCCGGTTCCACCACCCTACCCTGGAGTTTTTCGTGAATTCTGTCATCACTTCCGGGAGGATACACAAAAAACTGTACTAAGTTACTATTCTCATAGTTCTCTAGATTTAAGGATAGTCTAGGTTGGTAACGCTCAGCTAATAAGCTACTAGGGGTTAATAAGATTGCCGGTAACCCTAATAGCACTTTAGCCGTTAAGGACTTTAAGAAATTTTGAGACATAGTGCAGGTATTCCTAATTCTAGGTTTAAATAGTATCATGAAACCTACTAAAATGCGCGATCGCAAAAATGAGGAATTCTCGCTTCTGAGAATTAGTTTTTTCCACCTCTCTCCTCACGGAAGTTTAGACCCACATTCCAGACCCACAATTGTCTCATAGACAAGTCACAGAATTTTCCTCAATATGCCGTACCAGAATACCGCAAACCAGGCGGTTCCAAAGGCAAAGGCAACCTATCAGAAGCTAATCAAAGTAGGCTGGAAGCTGATACCCACTGGCGAGGTGCAACAACGTTCATTCTTTAATCCAGAAACAGAGGTAGCTTAATAGCCACTGGGAGAACCTTCGCCACGGGGATCGGCTGCGCCTTCTAAAAAACCGTCTGAGGTGAGTGCGATCGCATTAGCATTACCCCAAGGAGTTTGCTGCTCGATCTGATGTCCGCGACGACGCAGTTCTGCCAGGGTAAGAGCATCCAAGCCAAATGGTTCTACCCTCAGTTTATCAGGTAACCACTGATGGTGAATGCGCGGAGCAGAAACAGCCGCACCAACATCCATGTCGTATTCTAATACATTGAGTACGACTTGCAGTACCGTTGTGATGATAGTGCTGCCCCCAGGCGCACCAGTTGCCAAGCGCAAGCGTCCGTTTTCAGTCACGATGAGCGGAGTCATACTGGAAAGGGGAATTTTGCGGGGTGCGATCGCATTTGCATCTCCACCCACCAAACCAAAAAGGTTGGGTACACCTGGTGCAACAGCAAAATCGTCCATTTCGTTGTTTAGCAAAATGCCCGTTCCAGGCACAACTACACCAGATCCAAAACCATAATTAATAGTAAAGGTGAGACTGACACTATTTCGCTGTTCGTCCACAACGTTGAGATGACTGGTGTCAGAAGATTCTTTGGAATTAGCAAAACGCTGCAAAGTCTCTCGATCGACTGCGCTTACCTCGCTTGAAGGTCGCGCCCTTTGCATAGAAATTTCCTGACGCCTTTTAAGAGCATAGGCGCGACTGGTGAGCGCTGCAACCGGAACATTGACAAAATCAGGATCGCCCAGATACACTGCGCGATCGGCATAAGCAATTTTCATTGCTTCCACAAGCAAGTGCAGTGCATCGGGGTGGTGCCATCCCAAGGATTTTAGATCGGTATCGCCAATAATGTTCAAAATTTGCAAGAGGTGAACGCCTCCAGAAGAAGGCGGTGGCATTGAACAGATGCGGTAAACTCGGAAAGTACCGCATAAAGGCGATCGCCAAGTTGGTTTGTAAGTTTTAAGGTCTTCAAGAGTAATTAGACCGCCGTTTTTTGCCATATCATCGGCAATGGTACGAGCAATTTCACCAGTGTAAAAACTTTGCGGATCTTTAGCGATCCTCTGTAAAGTGCGTGCTAAATCTCGCTGCACTACACGATCTCCCCGTCCCAACAATCTACCATTGGGAGCGAAAATTTGACGTGCTGCCGGATTATTGAGAATGGCATCCTTGCGGCTTTCCGACATCGGCACAAAACGCTCAGAGGCGAGAGAACTGATGATGTAGCCTTCATTAGCCAGACGGATAGCAGGTGCGATCGTCTCTTGCCAAGGAAGCTTACCATACTGACGATGCAGTTCATAAAGTCCAGCCACCGTACCCGGAACCCCCACTGCCAAATAGCCTGTAACGCTGGCATTTGGGCGCACTTTCCCCTGTTCGTCCAGATACATATTCTGCGTAGCCCGGAGGGGGGCTCGTTCTCGGAAATCTAACGCCTTCATCTCGCCAGTTTGCCCCAAATGCAGCATCAAAAAGCCACCGCCGCCAATCCCCGCCGAAAAAGGTTCCACCACTGAAATCGCAAAAGCTGTTGCTACCGCCGCATCTACGGCATTGCCGCCCTTGCGTAGCATGGAAAGTCCCGCATCAGAAGCGAGAGGATGAGCTGAAACTACCATACCTTTTTTAGTTCGCAGCGGCGGGACAAAGGCGGATTTTGTCGGTTCCTGAGACCAAAATAGGGAAATCGAGACACCAATAATCAACATAAGCAGCAAAAACCGAGCATATCTGAAAAAGATACGAGATTGGTTGGCAAACAGACTCATGATTTTTATAAAGTTAAAGTGAGTGCGTGGATATTTTTTACCACAGATATCCACAGATGAACACAGATAAACACAGATGAAGATCTAGATTTATCGTGATGGCCTGAAGGTAGTAAACAAACATTTTTATTTTTTTACCAAACCTTTCAACTCAAGAAACTCTCGCACCACTTCTTTGACATCTCGCAGTTCTCCCTCTACCAGGTAGTTTAGGCGTCGCATTTCGTCTGCCGTAATTAATCCGCCCAATTGCTGAAATACCTGACGCAGTTGGGGATATTTTTTTAAAGTAGCAGAACGCACGATCGGCACCGCTTCATAAGGGGGAAAATATTGCTTATCGTCTTTTAAAACTACTAAATTCAATCGGGCAATTTGTCCATCAGTTGAATTTCCCGCTATCATGTCTACTTGCTTCTGAATCAAAGCCCGGTACATCAGCCCCAAATCCATCACGCGGGGTGGTTTGGCAAACTGTAAATTGTAAGTTTTTGCTAATCCGGGAAATCCATCTTCCCGTTCTAAAAATTCGTAGCCGAATCCTCCTCGCCATTGGGGTGTATACTTAGTAGCTTGGGAAAGAGTTTGCAAATTTAACGCTTTAGCATCTTCTCCCCGCACAATTATGGCGAAAGTGTTTTCAAAACCTAACGATGGCATGACTGACAATTCAAATTGGTTGGCGTAAGCTTGTTTCAATCGTTGATAAACAAGTTTCGGATCGCTAATCGGCTTTTGTTTCAAAACACTTGTCAACGCTGTTCCCGTATATTCAACGTAGGCATCAATTTGACCTGCCAATAGAGCTTTATGACATACATAAGTGAAACCAAGACGAAATCTGCGGTCTACTTTTAGATTAGTTTTGGCTTCGATTTGCTGTGCTAAAATTTCGCCTAAAATGTCTTGTTCGGTGAAATCTTTTGACCCGATAACGATGTCTGCACCACGGCTATTAACATTGGGGTTGCAACTTGCGAGCGCAACTATCAAAGCCAAAGCTAAAAAACACAATACCCAAATTTTATTTTGTTTCATTTTTCCTTTTTCCTTGTGCCAGTAGGTGTGAGCAGATATTCCAACCAACCAATAGCAAAATCCGCCAAAACAGCCATTACAGCAGCTGGAACTGCACCGGCAAGGATTAGTTGATTATTCACCACAGCGATACCCCGAAAAACGAACACTCCCAAACCGCCAGCGCCAATTGCAGCAGCAATAGTGGCGACACCTATGGCAATGACTGTAGCTACGCGCACCCCCGCTAGAATAACACCTATTGCTAATGGAATCTCGACCTGAAATAAGAGTTGTCGATCGGTCATACCCATGCCGCGTCCAACTTCGCGAATCGCTGGATCGACGCCGTTAATCCCAACGTAGGTATTGCGGATAATGGGTAGGAGAGAATAGAGAGTTAGCGCTACAATTGCTGGAGTGTCACCAATTCCCCCAATGGGAGGCGGTACAGAAATCAGAAAGCCAAACAGCGCCAAACTGGGAATAGTTTGCATGATATTGGCAATGCCTAAAATCGGTTGGCTAAATTTTGGCTGGCGGGTGATGAGGATGCCAAGCGGAATGCCAACGAGTGTAGCAATGCCAATAGAAATGCCTACGAGAAACAAATGTTCGCCGGTGTGGGATAAAATTTCCCAGCCATACTTAAACAAGAAAAAGTCACTCATAATTTTGTTGTTTAGCTAATAAAGAAATTATCGATTTTAGTAAAAAATAATATCACTCCCTTACGCATCGGTTACTAAAAAAATCCTGTTCTTATTCTTATCTGTGTTCATCTGTGTTCATCTGTCTTCATCTGTGGTAAAAATTTAACCAACGATAAAAACAATTCTTTCTTTTGACTTCCCTAGACCCTGTTTAGACATTGCATAAAAGCTTGTGCTTCTGGTAGTTGCGATCGCAAAAATTCCTCCTTAGTCCCCAACAGCAGCAAGCGTCCCTCCTGCATCAAACCAATTCTCGATCCCAAGACAAACGCTTCTTGAATATCGTGGGTGACAAAGACAACCGTTTTACCCAAGTCTTGTTGCAACCGACGAAACTCACCTTGCAGTTCCAGGCGCGTGATGGGATCGAGTGCGCCGAAAGGTTCATCCATCAGCAATATCGGCGGATCTGCCGCCAGTGAACGTGCGACGCCGATGCGCTGGCGTTGTCCGCCGGATAGTTCGTGGGGATAGCGGCGTGCAAATACCTGGGGATCTAAACCGACTAGATGCAGTAGTTCAAAAACGCGCTGGCGAATGCGATCGCTATTCCAACCCTCTAAACTAGGTACTAATCCCACATTACGCTCCACAGTAAAATGGGGAAACAAGCCAGTTTCTTGAATCACATAACCAATCTGTCGCCGCAACTTAATGGGATTCCACTCAACAGTACTCATCCCCTCAACGCGAACCTCCCCTGTAGTCGGTGTCAGCAGGCTATTAATTAGCTTCATAGTCGTCGTCTTACCACTGCCGCTGCGTCCCAGCAATACGACGGTTTCCCCAGGCCCGATCGTGAAATTGAGATTAGATACTAGAGGACGGCGGTTTAGGGAGTAGGTGACATCGCGGAATTCGACTGCGATCGCATTATTTGGCGGCATGAGGTATTCTGAATATAGGGATTAGAAGGGATAACTTTAACATCATCTCCATTGACTTGGTGCTAAATAGAGGTGGTTCCGTTCGAGGCAGGTTGCGCGGCTTGCGGATTTTAGTCCGGGTGGACTGAGAGGGCAGAACTTCTACCTCAGTTAATTCTAACTGGGTGGAGGCTTCGAGGAGGGGGGTGCTGTCCTCGCGATCGCTGGGTTTGGGTTGTATCATGGCTCAATCGTTGAAAAGAACTATACGGAACCAAAACGCCATACCTAGATTCTTACGAGGTAAGAACTTCTGCCCTTTTCAAGGATCGAGTAATTTGCTAACCTGTCATTAATGGGCAGGCCGCAACCTATCCAATCGGGAAGGGCATATCGTTGATATGGTCGTTCTGGTTTTAACCGAAGCATCGAAGGCACCAGGACTTCACCCGCCAAGACGATTTCCTGGTGTTTTCAAGCTTTAAAGGGCATGGGTTCTACCTAAGTACCAAATTTGGGGTGTTATGCCGAATCATTCTGCCTATTTACCCACTGTAGGATCTTAGGCAGAAAGTTTCCGTCTAATAATAGTTAGACCACAATTCCTCGGTAGGGATATAGTCTTAAACTTGTAATGGTAAGGATTTGTAATGCAAAAATACTTTTCCAAAGCTCAAAGAATTAGTAAGTTTACTCGCTTGAGTAGCATTCTTATCACTATAAGTACGCTCAGTTCTTCCAACATTGCATATGCTGACATAAATGGAATTCCTTTCAATCCCGATTTTCCTAAAGCTGAGTACCCTTATGCTCAAGCTCCTGATGCTTGTAGTGGCGTAACTAATAGACCAGACAGTAATGGAGAAATCAGAGATACTTGGGGACCTGTTGACTTTCGAGGAGCCTGCAATACACATGATAAGTGCTACTACACAGTAGGTTCCAATTGGAACATATGTAATGAACGCTTGTATTCCGATTTAAGGGCAGCATGTGAGCGTGATCTGAAAGTTTCATTTAATGTGCCCGCGCCAACCTTGAGTAATCCACTTAGAACTCGACGTGTTGATGGACCACCCGATCCAGCAAGATTAGCTGCTTGCTACACTATAGCCTCGGGCTATTATGCTGGTGTTCAAGGTGGTGTTGCACTTGGAGTTTTTAATAAAGCCCAAGATAAGCAAAGACGCTATGAATCATGGGTTGCTAGTATCAAAAACCCTACATCACCTATCAGCACCCGGAGAGTTTTCATCAGATCCGCTCATGGTAATTACTTTTTAGACCACCAAATTGCAAGCAGAACTATCACGCTAGCAGACCAACCCTACAATCCTACAACCGGAGCTTACAATGGCGAGCTTTGGGAGATTGTTGATGCTGGAGGCGGCAGGGTATTTATCAAGTCTGCTCATGGCAATTTCTTCCTCGACCACCAAATTGCAAGCAAAACTATCACGCTAGCAGACCAACCCTACAATCCTACAACCGGAGCTTACAATGGCGAGCTTTGGGAGATTGTTGATGCTGGAGGCGGCAGGGTATTTATCAAGTCTGCTCATGGCAATTTCTTCCTCGACCACCAAATTGCAAGCAGAACTATCAGTCTGGCAGACCAACCCTACAATCCTACAACCGGAGCTTACAATGGTGAACTTTGGCAGATTGTTGCGAGGTAGTCTTGTGATTCTCTGTGTGGGCGTGTCTAACAACCGCGCTGCACCGGAACTACCAATATAGATGGCTGTGTTGCAAAGGATATCTGCGTCCGGTGAGCGCGAACGTTAGGCTTATCTTGAAAAGTTCTCTCAGGATGAGAACCTTAGAACAGATTTGCATCCAGGGAGATAATCTGATCGGGTGCCAGAATGCCTCCGACTGCGATCGCTTCCAGTTTTCCAGTTTCCTGGGATGCTGAGTCTTGACTTTGGCGATCACTATAACTCGATGAATATGCTCTCTGTGAGCGATTAGCCTTTGGAGGCTGAGGTCTGCTCAAGGTTTACAATAGCTGCTCAATATTTTCGTAGAGGGTTGCGATCGCACAAGAAAAGCCGATGCTGGCAAATTCGATCGTTGCAAAAGCATCTGTAGTGGGCACGAGTCACTTAGTGGCGATTTTGCTGAAATATCTCAGCCAGATTTAGGGCGTTGAGTTGAGCTTGTGCTTTATGTAGAGACTCATACCATTCTTTTTCCGGGTCGCTGTCTGCAACAATGCCAGCACCGACTTGTCCCCAAACAGTTGCCCCTAGTGTAGGGTCGCTTGTGTCAGTATATAGCAAAGTGCGAATCAGGATATTTAAGTCGAGGTTTCCCCGCCAATCTAGATAACCGCAGGAACCGTAGAATAAGTTGCGCTTTACGGGTTCGAGTTCTTCAATAATTTCCATGCAGCGAACTTTCGGACAACCAGTAATTGTCCCCCCAGGAAACACAGATCGAATCAAGTCTACGGCGTCACAGTTTGGGTGTAACGTACCAATGATGTTGCTGACTAGGTGCATGACGTGGCTGTAGCGTTCGATGGTGAGGAGTTCATTGACTTTTACAGATCCCCATTCGCATACTCTGCCGATGTCATTGCGCTCTAGATCGACTAACATGATGTGTTCGGCTCTTTCTTTGATGTTGGCGATTAATTCTTCGGCTAACTGTTCATCAGCCGTGGAGGTAGGGCCACGCGATCGCGTTCCTGCGATCGGTCGAGTCTCAACTTGCCTTCCTGATAATTTAACTAATCTTTCTGGGGAACAGCTAATAATTGCCCCCCAAGGAGTCTGCCAATAACTGGCGAAGGGGGAAGGATTGATCTGTTGCAAAGCTCGATAAATTGACCAGCTATCACTTGGAGTATACGCTTCAAACCGCAATGACAAATTAGCTTGAAAAATATCGCCTGCTTGAATATATTTCTGAGCTTGTCGTACCGCCGCTTCATAATCCTCCTGAGACATTTGGAAAATGGGAGTGATGGGATTAGTTTTGCTGGTTTCCGGTGAATTCTGCACTCCTGTCTCTCGATCTATTTGACTTTGCATAGAGTCAAGTTGCGCGGAGTCAGTGGTGGCTAACCACAAAATTTGTTGTTGATGATCTGCAACTGCAAAGGATTCTGGTTCGTACCAGTAAGCAGTTGGAAAGGGAAGTGGATCGGTTTTGAGTTGGGGTAGTTGCTCAATCTCCCACGCCAAGTCATATCCCAACCATCCTAGCCAACCGCCTGTAAAGGGAAGTTCAGGAACATTCGCATCTTCATCCTGATGATGAGAGTTGAGGAGGCGACGCAGAAAGGGAAGAATGTCTCCTCTAGGGGGAGTCCATAGCTGCGGTTGACCCTCAATATAGCGAGGAGAACCCGCACAGATAGAATATCGAGCCAGATTGGTGCTGTTTGGTGTAACTGGACTTTCTAGGAGGGTAGCAATCCGCTGATGGGAATGACTTTGCACTGTTTCGAGATTGTCGCTGGTTTCATTTCTGGGATGAAGAAATAGCGCCTCGAAGACTTGCGATCCACTACGATTAGCAAGAGGGAGCGATCGCCAATGCCAAGGTTGTATGGGTTTCATGCTTGATAGCGCTGGACTAAATAACTCGACTGTGATCGCGGTGAACGAGAATTTGAAGAAGTAATGGTTCGTACTCCCACATTATCTTTTGACAGGGGCACTCTGATTTTGCATCCGCCGCCAAGGGGCAAAATCTGGGTGGAATTCGCTACTTGGGACGATCGCGTGGAGAAATTTCGCATCCCCGCTATCCACTATCGCCCTTTGGTGGAAGCATTGCAAGCCGAAGGAACTAACTTTATCGATGAGGCGAAGGCATTTGCGCCCCTGCAATTGATCCCTAGTGTGGAAATGGAACCCTACCTGCACCAGAGTGAGGCGTTGATGGCTTGGAAGTTGGCAGGAAGGAGGGGGGTGGTGGTGCTTCCCACTGCTGCTGGTAAGACTTATTTGGCGCAATTGGCGATGCAGGCAACACCTCGGAGTACGCTGATTGTGGTGCCAACGTTGGATTTGATGCACCAGTGGTATGCTCAATTGGTGGCCGCTTTTCCCGATGTAGAGGTGGGGTTGCTGGGTGGCGGTTCGCGGGATAGGACGCCGATTCTGGTTGCTACTTATGATAGTGCGGCAATTAATGCTGAGGCGTTGGGAAATGGCTATGCGCTGTTAATTTTTGATGAGTGTCACCATTTGCCAACAGAATTTTATCGGGTAATTGCAGAATATGCGATCGCACCTTATCGTCTGGGATTATCTGCAACGCCGGACCGATCGGATGGCAAGCATACCGATCTCAATCATCTCATCGGCCTGGTGGTTTATCGCAAAACGGCTGAGGAATTGGCTGGTTTAGCGCTAGCGCAGCATGAGATTATTCCCATTAAAGTGAAGTTATCGCAACTGGAGCGCGATCGCTACACCGAACTTATCAAAATTCGCAATGACTTTTTGAAGACTGAAAAGATTAGTTTAGGCAGTTTGGAAGGTTGGCAGCGATTTGTGCAAATGAGCGCTAGATCTCCAGGCGGACGCCGTGCTATGCTAGCTCACCGAGAAGCTAGGGAAATTGCTTTGGGTACGGATGGCAAGTTGCGGGTTCTCGGTAATTTGATTGCCGAACATTATCCCGAACGCACTCTTATATTTACAGCGGATAATGCTACGGTTTACCGGATTTCTCAAGAGTTTTTAATCCCTGCAATTACTCATCAAACTCCGGTGAAAGAACGCCACGAAATTTTAACACGCTTTCGCGAAGGGGAATACAAAAGTCTGGTCGCTTCTCATGTTTTAAATGAAGGTGTTGATGTTCCGGCTGCCAGTATTGCGATTATCTTATCCGGTACGGGTTCCCAGCGCGAGTTTATTCAGCGACTGGGGCGGATTTTGCGTAAGGGGAACGATAATAATAAACGCGCTGTACTTTATGAGGTGGTGGCGGAAAATACGAGTGAGGAGGGTACTTCTGAACGTCGGCGGGGAGTGGATCGGAAAAATGAACCAATCAGAGTTACAGGCGAGACGCCTGTGTCACAAGAAATAGGAAAGAATAAGAAGAAGAAGAAAGGGAATTTAAAGGTTGTGCCGTCTAAACCAATTTATGAGGTAAATCATCAGAGTGGTTATTTAGCTGCTGAGTCGCCGGAATCATGGGGTGAAAATCCGACTGAGAAATATTCAATCCAAAATCCAAAATCCAAAATCCAAAATCCAAATGTTACCAAGCGAGTTGCTGAGTCACCGGCAAAATGGGGAGACGATAATTCCGAAGCGCCTGAAGATTGACGATCGCAATTTGGAATTAGCGATCGATCTGATTACTTATTTTGAGGAAGCTGTCGGTAAAACTCAGGGAGAATTAGATAATAAGTTGTCAGAATTTGAAGGCGATAGTCCTGATTATCGCCTAATTCGGGGATTAGTTCATCTGCTCAAAAGCAGTTTTTGTACTTTTGAGGTTGTTAGTCCTTTAGAACCCCAGGAATTGCGCGATCGCGTGTTTGTTTTATCGGCCCGATCGATTCCTAGTTCCCAGGCTTCTAGTCAAACACTTATTACTTTAGCAGATAAACTCAGCCAAGAACTAAATCGAGAAGTTTTGCCAGAACAAATTCGGACTGGGTTGTATGCTGATTTACAAGAAAATCGTATTTTAACTCAGTTTGATGCTCCCATCCCAGAGGATTTATTGCATCGTTACAATCTATCGCAAGTGCAGGGAGTTTTTTATCGCGCCAGTCAGATGACTCTGAATGCTCATCGCAATGTTCCGGGTGAGTATAAGTTATTATTTCGCTATCTAAAACTATTTCAATTAATGACATACATTGAGGGTGATGCCGACCACGGTTTTACAATTACTATTGATGGGCCAACAAGTTTGTTTAAACCTAGTACGAGATATGGATTAGCGATCGCTAAAATGCTCCCAGCTTTGCTGCACGTTACCAAATGGAGTCTCAGCGCCACTTTGCAAACTCGCGATTTCTATACTGGTGCATCAAAAACTGGCAGATTCACTCTTAATTCCGATTGCGGTTTGGTGTCTCATTATCCACCCGGTAAGCCTTATGATAGTATGTTAGAAGCATCATTTGCCAACCGCTGGGATTCCTTAAAAACGGATTGGGTTTTAGAGCGAGAAGTTGACCTTATTCCTATTCCCGGTAGCGTAATGATTCCTGATTTTCGGCTTGTACATCCAGATGGCAGAACCTACTTATTAGAAATAGTTGGTTATTGGCGTCCTGAATATCTGCAAAAAAAATTCGCCCAAGCGCGAAAGGCTGAATGCGATAATTTGATCTTGGCTGTTTCGGAAAGATTGAATTTGGAGAAAGCTGGGGTAAAGGTGAGCGATACACCAGCGAAAATTATCTGGTTTAAGGATAAGTTATTGCCCAAGACAGTCTTAGATGTGATAGAATAGATAAACTCGTGTTAAAATCAAATAAAATAATTGAAAAATCAAATAATATTCAATGGTGGAGGTAGCAATGTCTGTCCAATTACTGAGACGAAAATTTACAGTAGAGCAATATCACCAAATGGTTGATGCTGGTATCCTTACGGAGGATGACAGAGTTGAATTGATTCGAGGAGAAATTGTTGAAATGGCATCAATTGGTAGAAGACACGCTGCTTGTGTTGGTCGTCTTACCGAATTGTTTATTGTGCGTCTGGCACAAATGGTAATTGTTTGGCCTCAGAATCCAGTTGAATTGGATGAGAATTCTGAACCTCAGCCAGATGTTACGTTATTGCTACGACGGGCAGATTTTTATGAGTCAGGACATCCTCAAATACAGGATATTATTTTGTTAGTAGAAGTTGCAGATACGACAGTTGAAGCTGACCGAAATGTAAAAATTACGCTTTATGCTGAAAATGGTATTGTGGAAGCTTGGTTAGTGGATATCAACGAGCAATGCGTTGAAGTTTATCGCTCACCATCGCCAACAGGTTATCAGAATGTGCAGAGGTTTCAGCGTGGTGAAAGTTTATCTATCCTAGCTTTTCCCGATATTAATATTACTGTAGATGAGGTTTTGGGATAAGGACGATTAGATACAGGAATTACGGAAAAACAAAGGTTTGCGTAATTCCTATTAAAATAAGATAATATCCAATATTGGAGGTAGCAATGTCTGTTCAATTACTAAGACGAAAATTTACAGTAGAGCAGTATCACCAAATGGTGGATGCTGGTATCCTTACGGAGGATGACAGAGTAGAATTGATTCGAGGAGAAATTGTTGAGATGGCATCAATTGGGAGAAGACACGCAGCTGGTGTGAATCGATTAGTCAGATTATTTACCCAACTTCTTGGAGATAACATAATACTTTCTCCGCAAAACCCAGTTGAATTGAATGATGCCTCTGAACCTCAGCCAGATATAGCATTGCTGCAACCTCGTCCAGATTTTTATGAGTCAGGACATCCTCAAATACCGGATATTATTTTGTTAGTAGAAGTGGCAGATACGACAGTTGAAGCTGACCGAAATGTAAAAATTACGCTTTATGCAGAAAATGATATCGTGGAAGCTTGGTTAGTGGATATCAACGAGCAATGCGTTGAAGTTTATCGCTCACCATCGCCAACAGGTTATCAGAATGTGCAGAGATTTCAGCGCGGAGAAAGTTTATCTATACTAGCTTTTACCGATATTAATATTACTGTAGATGAGGTTTTGGGATAAAGTCTGGTAATTTGACTGTAATCTATTAGATGTAGATTTTGAGAATATCAGCTGCAATGGCAGAATTACCGGAAGAAACAACAAACACTGTTTTAAACTTGGAACGAGGGCTGCTGAAAATTGTTCATCAGGCAAAAGCTACAGAATTTGCGATCGCACAACGGTATGGCGAGACAGAAGCAACATCGATCGACCTAGATCAACTCCAGAATATCAAAGAGAGGGCAGATACATACTACTCGCGGTTTTACAGACTTTTGCGACAAATTGCAGAAATCCAACCAACCGCTACTCCTGCTATGCTAGATTTACTAGACCGTTCGATCGCAGAAGCAGAGGCTACACTAGATGCCTTGGCAGCAAGTACACAAGAGATCAAAAGGGATTGGAACATCCGATGACTGAGAAACCACAACCTCCTAGCATCGAGAAAGTTAAGGAAAGATCGGCTAGAGTGCAGGAAATCTGCAAACGAGCCGATGCTAATATCTTGATTCTGGATGAAATAATTGCCCAATTAGAGGAAGATAATCGACGCTCGCCTCTATATCAGTCCCGCTTGAAGAAAGCGAAGCGTTTGCTAAATTTCCCCGAAGAAAAACCAGAAGGTGTTGAGAACGATCGAGATTCAGCAACTACAACTTCTTGCTCGTGAGTCAAAGCATATTTTGAAGGAAGAACGAGAAGTTTGGCACAGGGCGATCGCACTTTCTTAAAAAAAAGCGATCGCACTTTCTTTATCCTCAACTATGAGTGTCTTTCTTTTACGCACTTCGGACATAGCGCGTTCAAATAAGATAAAATTAATTGATATAGCAATCCTAAATCATTCCTTAACAATTAAAACACAGCGCAAACAACGATAACTCTATTCCCTACTAGGAGATCGAAAGCAATGGTCGTGACACAAGCCCCTCCCCTATTCAGAACAGCAACACTCAAAATTACCTGGGAAAAACTCCCCGACGACTATCAATTAGAAGAGAAACCTGTGGAAAATACTGGTCAACCGCTGATTGCTGGTGCTTTACGAGAAACCCTAGAATTGAGCGGGTTTATCAAACCACAAATGTTAATCGCCTCCAATTTTGGACTCTGTGCTACAGTCGATGAACAGTTAATTATTAAAGCCCCTGATTGGGTTTATGTTTCCTCTGTTGAGCCGCTGGCAGTGGCAAAAGCTCGGAGGAGTTATACGCCGAATTTAGAGGGAGAAGTACCGCAGGTGGTGATGGAATTTCTCTCGGAAAATGACGGCGGCGAATATTCAGTGAAACGAACCTATCCACCGGGAAAATGGTTTTTCTATGAGCAAATTCTGAAGGTTACAATTTATGTAGTTTTTGAGCCAGAAGCGGGACTTTTGGAAGTCTATCGGTTGCAAGAAAAACGGTATGAATTGGAATTACCGAATGAAAATGGCCGCCATTGGTTACCGGAACTGGGGTTATTTTTAGGAACATGGCACGGCAAAAAGGAAGAACGAACGGGTTATTGGTTGCGTTGGTGGGATGAAGCCGGGAATTTGTTACCTTGGGCAGTCGAACAAATTGAACAGGAACGTCAACGGACGGAACAAGAAGCTCAACGGGCGGAACAGGAACATCAACGCGCTGAACAGGAACATCAACGCGCTGAACAGGAACATCAACGCGCTGAACAGGAACGTCAACGGGCGGAACAGGAACGTCAACGCGCTGAACGTTTAGCAGAGTATTTGCGTTCTCAAGGAATTAATCCTGATGAATTGAGTTAATATTATAGGGCGAAGCATTTGCGAATATCAATCCCGGTGAAAATCCAAAGACTATTGGCGCAAATGCTTCGCCCCCTAGAATAATATTTTACCGGAGGTGTTAAATACGCTCTTAGTTGTCAACTATAGTTTCTGGATGCTAATCAAATGTCTTACAGTGATTTTACTTTAAATCGAGTTGCTAAAGACTTTAATTTAACGATTTCCGAACGCTCTAATATTTTTAGGGAAATTCCAGAATTAGCACCTAGCGATTTTCTCCAAGAAACCTTGCGTGATAATATGGCTTTAGCCCTTGGCAGCAATACAGAAAAAGCGCGATCGGAATTAATTATCGCTCCGATTCTCGTTGAACTGAGGAAACAGTTAAATTATCAAATTAGCTGGTTTTCTGGGATTGACTTTAGTGTAGATGCTAGTAAAGGATTGAACGGCAGTTGTGATTTTATCATCAGTCGATCGCCGGAACTTTTATTTGTCAGTGCGCCAGTCATCACCCTAGTAGAAGCGAAAAAAGAAAATATTTTAGCTGGTTTGGGCCAATGCGTAGCCGAAATGTTAGCAGCACAACTTTTTAATGCAAATGAAGGCAATGAAATTCCTGTTATTTACGGTTCTGTTACCACCGGAACTAACTGGAAATTTCTGAGGCTGACAAAACAGGCGATCGAAATTGACTTGCTCGAATATTTTATCAACGACGTCGGTAAAATATTAGGTATTCTAGCAAGTGGCATCAACTCAAGTATTGCATAAAAATTCATCGGTAGGAGTCTAAATCATGTCATTTGACGAACAAAATCTGGAAGCTTTTATTGAATTATTAAACGATAAGCGATCGCGCTTATTCACTCCTCAAGATATCGCCAGCTTAACTAAGTTAATCGATTCCTTACCAGATGATATTGAAAAACTGTCGGTTGCGATCGCAGCTTGGTACGAAAAACGTCCGAAAATCCTTGACGCCCAACTCGATATCCTCAATAATCACTTGAGTTCTGGAAGTAATCTTGGTGATGTCAACTCTTCAGAATCCCAACCCAACAAACAAGCGTTACAAAAGGCTATTCAGCAAAGTTCCGCTTCTGTAACTTCCCAGATATAGCTAGGGACTAGGGGCTTTCTGGCTAGGGACTAGGGAAGAGGGAAGAGGAAAAAGCTTACTCTGTAAGGGATTAACAACTGCGGGTGTGCGTTTAAAAAGACGAGAATGCGATCGCAGCGTGCCTAACCTAAACTCGATCTGACAGATTCCAATTCTCGATCGAGATTCTCCAAACAAGTGTTTAATAGATTTAGCCGATCGCGCTTTCTAGTAATTTCTAAAGGCGTTTCAGTTACCTTAAAATTAATCACCTTGACGGCTTTTTCCTCATATTGACGCAACGCTGAAAGAGCTTCACTACTGAAACGAGTTAGATATTCTTTAACAGCATCAGCATATATTTGTGTAGCTCGATCGCGATAACTTTCTTCAGAAGATACTTGTTTGTCTTGTTTTACATTCTTATTCAAAAGATAGGCAGCACCACCAACAAACGCTGCTCCCACCGGGCCACCCAAAACCCAACCCAAACCAGTTGCTACACCTACTGAAGCCGTATCGCTTAAACTATCGGAATCTGTAGATTTATTTGGCAAATTTACTTGTGGGTGGGTTGGAAAAAAAATAGATAATTCTTCAGGCTGAGGGTAATTAAAAAACTCACAAGCTTGGATAACCCATTTTACAATTCCCTGTTGAAGTTGTACAACTTTTGGTTTGAAAAAGTCTCTTTCCCAGGTACTAAATTGATTGTGCTGAAGTGCTGCGGAGGCTTCTGATTGATAGCGATATAAAAGCGTTTGTTCGTTTAGCCAATCTCTTAATTCAGTAACACTAGCAGCGAAACCCTGTTGAATTAATTTCTCTGCTTTTTGTTGAATTTGGATCTTGGCATTGCGCTTATTTTCAGCGGTTTCTACTTCAGCGGCAATAGGTTGAACTTTTGCTTGTAATAATTGCTTGACTTGAGAAGCTAAAGCTACCATACGCGGAAGCCGAATATCTCCCATTTTCTCCTGTTTTACTGCTAAAATACTTTGCAACGCGGATTCAAAACTAGCCAGTCCGCTACTTTGTGCCGCTGCGACATCTCCTTTTAATCTCGATCGCAAGGCAGGAAGTGCATCAACGCGGTATAAATTGCTGATATTTTGTGGTAAATCGGCGCGAAAACTTTCCGCTACAAACCGCAAACGCTTGTAGACTTCTTTCTGGTCTTCTGGTTCCAGTAAATTAACGAAATTAACAACAAAAATAACGGTTATAATCCCGCGATCGCTCAGCCAATCACGCAATTTTTCCCGTTCGCCTAAAGTCATCAATTGACGACCATCCAATACCTGAACAATTAAATCTGCGGTTAGTAGTTTATCCCGTACTAAGTTATCTTGTTCTTCGCGATCGTTCGTTCCCGGTAAATCCAATAATTCTACGTTATTTTGCAGGAATGGGTGAGGACAAAAAACCTGCACTCCGGCGACATCATCTCGCATTCTGCGATCGCCATCCAGGATAGCAAACTTCTTGAGGATTTCCGTACCGCTTTCATTAATTTCTCTACCATCCAACATCGCGATTTTAGTTCGCAGTTCGTTGCCATATTTGACGTAAATGGCAGCACCCGTGGTGGGGATAATATCAATTGGTAAGGCGCGGTTTCCCAGGATGGCATTGATGAGGGTTGATTTGCCGTAATTAAAAGGGCCAAAAACAGCAATCCGAAAACCGGGATTGGCAAGATGGTTGCAAACAGACGTGACATCTTGATAAAGCTGGGATTTCGGATCGAGTTCTAGCAAACCCAAGGCAGATTTGAGACAATCTACAAAGCTGCTACCAATTTCATGCTGTTTCATAGTGTTTTAGCTAAGTAGTTAAGTAAGGTGGAAATTATCCACCCTACTTATTTATTATTCCTCATTCGATTGATTGGCAGCACCGATCGCGATTAGATGATGCCGCACTGTATATTCAAATTGGTAAAGGTAGGCGGCAGTAACTACCCGGATGAGTGTATAAATTGTGAAGAAATTTCTCAATTCATCCCACCAGCCAAGCATTTCATATAGTGAGTCATCCGACAAAAAGAAGAGAAAGCGAATCATGCCGCTCAGGAGCATTGCGAGTGCGATCGTCATCCAGCCATACAATCCCTCCCACCAACTCATTAAACCGGGGAATATTCCCTCAATTTTGCCCAATTCTGGCGATCGCGTGTTGGGAGAATAGCGATCGAGAAATACGTGCAGCCAATGGTGTGCGATCGCAACTACGGGAATAGGCGAAAGTAATAGTGCAAAATACAACAAGATTTGCATCTTGGGTGAAAGCTCCATCAGGGAGTATCCCATTTCAAAAATTCTCCTGATCCCAACTGCAATTCCCCTCACGAGCAAAATTAGGAGAACTGCACTCAGCCACGAATTAGGGTTAGGAATCCATTTTGGCCAATTTCTCATAAGACCTCGCGGTATGCGGGAAACTCAGTCACTTTAGTGCTGAGAGGGAAGCGACACGAGTGGTTTTAACCACCGTGGTCTTCTCTATATTATCCGTGGTATGGGTCTTCAATGTATCGCCTAACCGCTTCACTACTTACATTACCTGCTGTACTTACAAAGTAGCTACTAGTCCAAAGAGATGGAAGTTTTTTTAATTGTGGGAATTCTTTTCTTAGATAAAAAGTTGAACGTCCCTTAAACGCCTTAATAACTAAATGCGGGGTGTCAGTAGGTTTAACACTAACAAATAAATGTATGTGGTCTGGAGCTACTTCTAAGGCTAGAATATCCCACCCTTTTTCTATAGCTAATTCGGCAAATATTTGTCTAGTTCTTGTCGCTATCTCCCCAACTAAAACTTTCTTTCTGCGTTTAGGAATCCATCCAAAATGGTAATTAACCAAGAATTTAACATGGTTATGGGTTTTGTAGTCTTCTTGAGTTAGCATATTTTTTGTTGTTTCCTGTATAGCTGTTGACAATTATAGTTTAGTCGATTACTATAAAGAGGTCAACAAAATCTGGCAAGTCGAACCAGTGGCTAAAAACAAAAAATCAATGGGAGTTCAGCAAATCTTGCTATCTCCCGCTCATGAAACAAAAGCGTTATTAGAGTACCTTTGTCAACAATCAGGGAAGCTTTACAATAATGCTGTTTACTTTGCTAGACAAACGTTTTTCAAGACCGGAAAATTGCTGACTAGAAAGTTTGACTTGATTTACGAAGAATCTATTAGTAAATCACTTGTTGCTCAGTCAATGCCGTCTACCCCGATGCAGCAAACTTTAATGTCAGTAACCGAGGGGTTTAAATCCTTTAAAGAATTGCGGTCTTTGTTCCTCAAAGGTCAATTGCATTTCAAACCTAAAGCACCCAACTACTTGACAGGATCTAAACTGTTCAAGGTTGCTTACCCAAACTCAGGAGGGCAAAAACCAGTTATCGTTAATGGTCAACTTAGATTTTCGTTAGGTTTAACTGTTAAAAGATGGTTTGGTGTTTCAGAGTTTTTCTTACCAATGCCTTCAAATATCGACTATTCCCAGGTTAAAGAATTTACAATTCTCCCTAAAAATGGTGCTTTCTACCTTGAAATCTCTTATGAAGTTCAAAAACAACAGCATAACTTAGACATTAATCAAGCTTTATCTATTGATCTTGGGACTGCTGATAATCTAGCCGCCTGTGTTGATACTTTGGGCAATTCTTTATTGATTGATGCTCGTGCAATGAAAGCATTTAATCAACTCTGGAATAAGAAAGTATCAACACGAAAAGAAGGAAAACCAGAAGCCTATTGGGACAACTGGTTGGATAGAGTAACCCGTAAACGCAACCATCAAATGCGAGATGGTATTAACAAAGCCGCAAAACTAATTATTGACCATTGCTTAAAATACGGCATTGGAACATTAGTAATTGGTTGGAATGAAGGTTTTAAATCTAATGCCAATATGGGAAGGTTGAATAACCAAAAATTTGTTCAAATGCCTCTGGGTAAACTCAAAGACCGATTAAAACAACTGTGTGATTTACACGGAATCAGATTTCAAGAAACCGAAGAATCTTACACTTCAAAAGCATCTTTCTTAGATGGAGACGCCCTACCTGTATATGGTTCTAAGCCAGAAGGGTGGAAAGCATCAGGTAAGCGCGTTGAACGTGGATTGTATCGGTCAGCAAACGGGTGGATTGTTAATGCTGACCTCAATGGGGCAGCAAATATTTTAAGAAAAGTAGCCAGCAATCTAAGCATAGACTTAGGCTTACTGGGTAGACGGTCTTTGACAACCGTAGCGAGAGTTAGACTTTGGGTGCTACCTAATCTTACTCTGTCCGCAGAATCTCAGTGTCTTTAGACCTGAGAGTGTCAATTGTAAATCTCCATTTATTTGATCTGACGCGGCGACAACTATTGCTCAAAAATAGACTGGATAAGCTTTTCGGCTCGGTGACCTCGTTGATATAGCTAGGGACTAGGGGCTTTCTTGCTCTTGCGAGCGTTGAGGGAAGAGGGAAGACGTTACTCCGTAAGGGATTATGGACTTCATGTATAGCAACCGCCTTGGCGGTTAAGCCATTCTGAATTCCTGAAACGTTGGCGGATTCTAAACCCTTCTTCCCCTAGTCCCTAGCCCCTAGCCCCTAGCCCCTAGCTATAACTGGAGTTTAGCTAAGGTGTGTTCAGATCGTACAGAAAACGAAACAGCCCATAAAACAAAACAGAACCAGAAATGTATCTAGTCCTGTTTCTACTAAGTTTTATCTACAATTGCAGTGATTTTTACAACTCACTACACGATGATGAAGTCGCCGGAGGAAATGTTTAAGCCAGTATCTAAGGTCGCAAACTGGTTACCAGATTCAAAACCTGGGCCTTGACCATTTGGATTGTAGAAGAGTTTACCAGTGTCCTTGTTATAGACAATCAAGCCTTGGGCTACCTCAGCTGAAGCATTGTCGCTACCTGTGACTACTGAAACTCCTGGGGCATTCGTCACGCTCAAGTTCGCAAATAGGCCAGCACCTGGAGTTGTAAAACCGGGTGCAGTACCATTACCATCCAGGACAATCTTGTCTATTCCTACTTCAAAGCCTATGATGCTATCCAGGCCCAGTTCGCCAAAGTTGTTGATCGATCCCGTATCTGGTGATACTAGGCTCGTTGCGAATGTACCGCCAGAAAACACGAAGTAATCGGCACCTTCTCCACCAATCAGGGTGTCATTGCCACCCCAACCAATCAGGGTATCGCTACCTTCTCCACCAATTATGGAGTCAGCTTCACCACCAACACCACCAAAGAGGCTGTCATCGCCAGCGCCGCCAAAAATGGTGTCAGCACCAGTTCCCCCGTCTACTGTGTCACCACCATCTCCACCGTATATGGTATCAGTACCAGCTTTGCCACTGATGAAGTCAGCGCCATCCCCAGTGTCAGCTCCTCCCGTAATTGTAGAGCCACCAAACAGTAAATCAGCGTCGGCGGTACCTATGAGGGTGTCGCCGTCTTCACCACCAATCAGGGTATCGCTTTTACCACCTTGCGAAAACCCTACTAAAGAGTCGGTGCCCTTTTGGCCTTCCAAAACGCTGCCACCCTTACCCATAAGGGTATCGTTGTCTTTGCCGCCATAAAGGGTAGCGCCCGTTACGTTATCAGCAACCACAAGCATATCGTTTCCTGCGTTGCCGTTGGCGAGGATACCGCTTGCCTTAGCAAGGAGACTGTCATTGCCATCACCGCCCAGCAGTGTATCGGCAGCCAGTCCTTCGAGGGTATCGTTGCCTTCATCACCAGACAAGTAACCAGTACCCGCACCTTTGAGGCTATCGTTACCCTGACCGCCGTACAGGGTGGCAGTTGCCGCACCGATCAGGGTATCTTTACCAGCTTCGCCGTACAGGATGGATGATGCCGCTCCTATCAGGATGTCGTCATCGTCCGTCAGTATGTTGATACCGTCACCGCCGTACAAGGTATCGCCAAAAATAGCTTGTAGGCTGTCCTTGCCCTTATCTCCGTATAAGAGGCTATTAGAACCACTTTTCAAAGTGTCAGCACCCTGACCGCCTCTGAGGGTATTGCCAGCCACGAAGGACTGGAGGTTATCATTCCCTTGGTTACCGCTAGAAATGACACCCCCAGCAATAACCGTGATGGTGTCATTTCCATCCAGTCCTAATATGGTGTCCCCAGGGGCACCTCCAGTAAAAGTATCGGCATTTGTCGTGAGTGTAATTAAAGGCATTTATCGTTCACTCCTCATTCCTTAGTCGTGGATTGGATATTTTCTAAGATATCCGACGGATTCGCGAAAATAGCTTGCGGTGATAGAGTTTCACAGGTAGATTCGCTGGCTCCCTCTACCACGCTTGCTTTCAGTAGTATAGCTTGCATCATAATTTTCCCCAATTACCTAAATAGGTTTCCAGGCCATAACTTTTTTGCTTCCTGACTGTTCAACTTATTTTATAGTTCCCTCCATACGCAAATTATGTGCAATCTTGCCTATAATAGCGAAGATTCTTTACAATCTTTGTCAAGATTTGGTTAAATTTCCCTGCGCCAAGGCAAAATCTTGGGTTTGCAGCCCAAGGCTGGACGCCACCTTCTGTTGTGGTGAGAGGGAACGATTAGCTACGTCTTGAATTAGCTGGATATGGCGGGGCAGCAAGACATCATGGGAATACTGTTCTAAAACTGTTTTCCGAGCCTTTTGGCGGATTTCTGCCATGCGGGTGGGATGATCCAAAACTGCATCGATTTTGTCAGCAATCTGCTTGGGTGAGAAGAAATCGACGAGCAAACCATTTTCGCCACTGCGGATAACTTCGCTCACTGGAGGGGTATCGGAGCCAATCACCACGCATCCGGTAGACATGGCTTCAATCATCGACCAAGATAACACAAATGGCCGAGTTAAATAGATGTGGGCTTTTGACGCCTGAATTACTTTTAGGTATAACCCGTAGGGTAGGGAGCCGACAAAGTGAATTCGGGATAAATCCAGGGGTACTTTCTTGAGCATCTGCTCTTTATAGGTGACGCCATTGGGCAAAGCTTTGCCATAACAGACGCGATCGGCCCCTACCACTACTATATGGCAGTTAGGACGTCTCTCTTGCACGTAGGCAAGGCTTTCAATAAATTCGGGAAAGCCCCGATAAGGCTCCATTCCCCGCCCTACATAAGTGACAATTTCATCAACTTCTGACAAATCTAGATTTGGCAGGATCAGTTTCGCGCCGGGATTCGGTTTAAAGTAGTCGGTATCCACCCCGTCGTGCAGCACAGAAATCTTGCTGTGGAATTCTTGAGGAAACTGGGACTTTTGCCAGTTAGTTGGAGATATTCCCCGGTCACAACTATACAAATCTATCAAAATAGGCGCATTTTTCGTGCGAATTCGCGCCATATCATCCACCGATAACGGGTCAGCTGGGTCAAAGTCAGCATCTGACCCAACGGCATGGTAAAACCACTCGAAATAACACATCAGCTGACTGTTCGGGAAGGCATCCTTCATAAACAGCGTTGGCCCCCAACCGGAATGGCCGTAGATTATGTCTGGAATAAATCCTTCTGCCTTCAGCTGTTCCGCTACCCGAAACATAGCTTGTCCATGCAAAACGCCATTTTCTAGGAAACGGACATAGTGGTGCGTCTCAGCTCTTGCTTCGCGGCTCACCTTGAACAGCACTTTGCGGACGCCAGGAATCTGCCACTCTGGATTTTCGATTTTACAGCCAAAGACCACTTCATTGTTGGGGTCTTGAGCTAAAAGTGTCGCCACGTGGCGAAATTGAGCTGGAAAATTAGGATGCAGGAAAAGAATTCGCATGGGCTAGGGGAAGAGAGGGGCTAGGGGCTAGGGGCTAGGGAAGAGGGAAGAGGGAAGAGGGAAGAGGGAAGAGGGAAGAGGGAAGAAGGGCGGGTGCGGTGCGATAATACCCCTTTTTCTTGAAGAATAGTAGGTTGGGTTGAGGCAACAAAACCCAACCTACTTTATTTCTTTCTTATATAGCAACCGCCAGGGCGATTAAGTAGGGGCGGGGTTACCTTTAGTCCATAATCCCTTACTTCGTCAAGCTTTTTCCTCTTCCCTCTTCCCTAGTCCCTAGCCCCTAGCCCCTAGTCCCTAGCTATATTACTATTCATCAGCGTTTCGCTAATTTCCAGAGCCAGATTTCGCTTGAGCGGGAAATTGGCTCCAGGTAATCGAAAACTGGCGGTGACTGGTAAACCGTTTCTATTTTATAGTTACCTTGTTTCCAGTGTCGAGATTTTAATTTTTCTGAAGGTCGGTATAAAAACACATCGCTGAAGCCATCGGGAATCTGGGTTATATCTTTTTCAGCCACAAACTGAATCTTTGCTTTTGGATTAAGCAAATAGCTGAGAGACAGGACTCTTGGGACATAACCGCTACTGATCGCAAGTGGACGTTGATGCTGGTTAATAATGCCAGCTACTTGAGGATTGTAATAGCTTCCGTATTTACTCCACCAAGATTCTGCTTGAGAGCTAATAGCACATGATATAACACCACCAGATATTAGCACAAGCGCGATAAAACGCCACAATAGACGACGCTTTTCGCTCGTTATTCGCCCTGTAAAGCCACCCTCCATAAGAGGCTGAGCCTCTACATTGTCGTGAGGTAGAGCCTGGTCACGACAATGTTTGCTCCCCCTTTTTAAGGGGGGGGTGGGGGGGATCTCCTGGTAAGACATCAAACTATAAATAGTATAAGCAACTGCGATTTGAATCCCTAAATAACAGGGAACAAGGTAACGACTTACACTTGAACGGATGCCCCCAAAAATTAAATCTGGCAAGATCGCAGCTAGCCCTGTTACTCCCATCAAAGTCAAAATAAATAACCAAACTCTCTTTGGAGTTTTCCGGCAGATAAAATAAATGCTATATACTACCAAAATTGCCAGCGTTACTACCAAAATCACCCGGATAATACCTGCTATTGGATTGCCAAATTCTACAATTCTACCCTGACTATCTAGATCGATGAAAGCACGGCTGAGATTAAAACCCCACATTTGAAATAAAGATGGCAGCGACACTTTTTCTTGGAAGTGGCTAGTTGTGCTTTGAATAGTCGATAAGTTATTAGCGACAACAAACAGCCAAGGTGTAAATGTTATCAATCCAAAGCCAGATGCCAGTAAGAAGGCAGTTCGCGTTTTAGTCCACTGCCAGCCTTCGTTAGCAAATACATAAATTCCCTGTCCGATTAGAATTAGCACAGAAAATAAGTAAGTATATAATAAAATTGGCAAAGTGGCTGCATAAATTACCCAACTTAATTTTGTTTTAAGGCATAAGGCTCGCAGCAGCAACCAACTGGATAACAAAATGGTCACACTCCACAAGCTGTACTCTCGAACTTCCTGAGCATAAAGCACATGGAAAGGCGAAACTGCTACCATTGCTACTGTTACCCAAGCGATCGGCGTTGAGTTAAATAATTCCCAGCACAACCAATAAAGGCAAGGAAATACAAATAAACTAATTAGAGCGGGCAAACTTCTTTTTATTGCCAGGTCAGAACCCAACCACTTTTCCCAAAAATATGCCATTATGTAATATAATGGCGGGTGCTGAGAATCTTCAAGTGCTAAAGATTTAATAGTATCGGTTACACCTCTGTTTCGATGGGGTTGCTGATATTCCTGCAATTCTTCGATGCTTTTTGGCTTACCATCAAAGAGTTCCTGAGTCGCTTCTGTAAGGGTGTAACCAGCAATACGGAATGAGGTATATACTTCATCGCCCCAGTAAACTTTTTTGTCCAAATTTACGAAGCGAAAAAAGATGCCTAGCACTAAGATGGCGATGATTAAGAAATAGGACTTACGCAATCGCCCCCCTAGCCCCCCAAATCTGGGGGGAATGAGGAGGGTAGCACCCCAGATTTGTGGGGCTAGGGAGCAAAACCTTAGTTTTATATCCAATCAAAATTTGTGCCAAAATACTCTTCTAATTTTTGGTTATAAGGTTGGAAATATGCTTTTAGTTGAAGCCGTGTTGCTTCGCTAATTTCTGTTTCCAGGTAATCACCAACATTGAGTTTGTCATACTTATCGAGTTTATGAGAGGGGAGATTTAAAAAATCAAATGCTTTATTCAAGATGACTGCTGGGTTGTCGTAAAAATCTTCGCTTTTTAGAATCAAAAACTGTTCTCTGGGGAAAAAATTCATCCAAGTTGTGAGTTGTTCGATGTAGGTTCCCCTAGATAGGTAGGAATAGTGCTGATGGTTGAAGCTGTAGTAAGTTTCACAGGCGAGGATTTTTTCGATTTCGCCTTTGAGTCGGAATTCTTCTTGTGCTAGAGCATCCTCGATCGACAGATACTCTACACCTAGCCTTATTTCATGATTGTAGTGCGAAATTGCCCTAGCCACGGGATCTCTCAGCAGCACAATCAGTTTCACTTGGGGGAACAATTGGTAAAGGCGTTGGGGAACTGAAGGATGAAAGATATAATAAGGACTTGCTTCACCAGTGATAAACCCCGGAAAATTATCTTGCTCATCCGCGATAGATTCCTCAGCTGACTGCGAGACATACTTGGCAAATCTGGGAAATTGATCTCGATACCAATCAACGCCTTTGTGAAAGTTTAAGTCAAAAAAATGCACCTCTTTTTTTTCGGCGGGGACAATCTGGGGATGGCGAACTAGATAGCTATAAAAGGATGTAGTTCCACACCTTTGGGCTCCAATAATAAGGAAGTCTGGTTGTCGTTCTTTTTGATATATTTTTGCCATACAAATCTTTACTTCCTTTGCACCACAATTACTGCTCTCTTTACTGCTATTTTAATGCTACTTGCTTCGTTAGCAAAAGCTGTCTTCGGAGTAAGTCTGCTTCGTCAAACATTCTCGATACTTTCGCATAAGCATTACTAGCCATACGAGCCGATACTTCTGGGTTTTCCAAACAGTTTTGAATTGCATCAGCTAAAGCTTTGGAATTCCCCGGTTCAACTAAGTATGCTTCATAGCGATCGCTAATCATTTCGGGAATCCCAAACACATTGGTACTAACAATTTTTAACTCGAATGCCATTGCTTCTAATATCACTCTAGGGAACGACTCTTCAAAACTTGAACAAACGAAAATATCGCTGAAAGCGAAAAAGTCATAAACATCTGTGGTTTGATCGTAAATGTACATATTTTCCAACTTGTATTTTCGGATTTGGTGCTGCAAGAAGTTATAATAGCTAATCACTCTGCCGCCAACGATCGCACAAGATAAGTTAAAATTTCTCTCAGAGTATTGAGCCTCTAACTCTTTAATTGCTTCTATGAAAATATGTTGTCCTTTTCTTTCGCAAATCGTTCCCACCACAGTTAAAACTACGTCATTTTCATTGATGCCATATTTAGCACGCAATTCAGATTTGCTATAGGATTGGCGAAAGTGATTGATTTTGTCTATAGGAACTGCGCCGGGTATGGTTCGGAAATTATCTTTAACGTTTAACGATTGAAACACATTCTGTGTAGCTTTAGCTTGGAATACTACTTGATTGGTATTTAAGAAACAATCTTTCAGCAATCGCGGCATTGACTCTTCGCAAGCTTCACCAAAAAAGTTCTTAATACTTTTATCTAGAGTTGCACTTTCATGGATATGCCATATAGTTGGCAAGCCAAATAAACGCGCCAATTCCACGCCCCAAAAGCTAATCAAGGTGTTACATACCACCAAGTCAAATGAAGCTAAGTCTATGCGATCGCCTAATTCTTTTAATCGGCTACGAAACTGCTCTATTGTTTCATTTGGGAACGGTACTTGTTTGGAGACAATTTTAACGGGGATATTCAAATTTTCATAAGCTTCTCGTAACAGACCGTCTTCAGGAGATAGAACGTTAACTTGATAGTTGCCAACCGTAGCAAAATGGCGGGCATAATTGTAAACAATTAGGGTAGCACCTTCCAGGTTTAAGTTGTGGGTAAGTACAAGTACTTTTAATTTAGATGCTCGTTCGGTGTGGCAATAATGATATGGATTTACAGCCATCCACATGGAATCAATATCTAAGCTTTCATTAAAAAATGGATCTTTAAAGTCTTTGTATTTAGCTAAAAAGTTCAAATGTTCTTGATAGTTATGATCGTTGCCTCTAGATGCGCTCGTTAGGTGAATTAAGCTCGCTTGGGGTGTGTAGACAATACGTTTGCCTAATTGCATGACGCGCAGACAGTAATCCACATCGTTGTACTGAACGGCGAAATTTTCTTCGTCAAACCCACCTATTTCTCGATATAAAGCTGTTGAGGTTAGAAGACAAGCGCCTGTGACTGCTGACACATTGCGTGCTGCATGGGGTAAACAAATATAACCTACTTCTTCTTTTGGTAGATGATGAAATAGATGATCGGCAAGTCCGTTATGTGGCCCGATGACAACGCCTGCGTGCTGAATAGTGCGATCGGGATAAAAAAGTCTAGCTCCTACTATTTCGACACCATCTATTGACATCCAGCCTACCATATCTTCTAACCAGCCTGGGGCGATCGCTTCTATATCATTATTGAGATGAAGCATATAGGGTGTGTCAACGTAGCTGGCAGCTAGGTTCATCAAGCGAGCATAGTTGAAGGAGCCGTTGGTTCGTCCTGAGTTGATAACTCGGCATTGCAGGACTTGATTTTGTACTAATTTTTTGAAATATTCGTGAGTTTTTTGTTCCCTAGAACCATCGTCAATTATTAATAACTTGACGTAACGCTTATCAACGGTTCTTTCTAAACTGGCTACACATTTTTCTAGGAGTTCTACTTTGTCTCTTGTGGGGATGGCAATGGTGACAGGATTTTGAGCCAGTAAGCTTTCGTCCCACTTAAGCTGGTACAAACATAAACCGTGCTTTTCTGCAATATCGGGCAAAAATGGCTTGGCTTTGAGACCGCGACGTGCTAGAGCATCTGTTATGCCGCGATCGGCGCTATCGAAAATGTAGCGCTTTTGAGTACCGTGAGAAGCGGTACTTTCAGCATGACATCGCCAGTGATAACAAACTTTGGGAATGTGTTTAACTTTATCTGGGGTGGTATGTTCGCTTACCCGTAAAAATAAATCGAGATCCTGCGCCCCTTCATATCCTTTTCGCATCCGCCCAACTTTATCTACTAAGGTCTTTCGGATCGCAGTAAAGTGTTGAGTAAAATTATGGGTGAGCATCATTTCTGGACTCCACTTACCCTTCATCTGGGGGTCGTACCTGCGCCCAGTTAGATCTATTTTATCTTCATCGGTGTAAATCCAATCGATATCTGGATTCTTGGTAATACATTCAGCAATGTGTAATAGGGCATCTGGTGACAGGATGTCATCATGATCTAAGAAGGCAACGTATTCACCTGTAGCTAAATCTAAGGCTGAGTTTGTAGCTTCTACAATGTGACCGTTTTGGGGCCGAAAATTTACTTTGATTCGTGAGTCTGATGCTTGTGCTTGTTCGAGAATGCTTTTGACATGAGGTTTAGAGGAGGCATCGTCAGCTAAACAAAGTTCCCAATTGGGATAAATTTGGGAGGTGACTGAATCGATCATCTCCGTCAAAAATAGCTCTGATGTATTGTAAACAGGAACAATAATGCTGATTTTGGGGTTGTTATTTTTAAGCTTTTCGGCATCTTCTGCCATGCGTGTCAAAAGCTTTGGTGTGAGGCGGTTTGTCTCAATCCATCTTTGATATGGATCTTGCATCTGCCAGGGATGAGTTACGTGGAAATTTTCTAGTTCGACATTTGGATCGGCTTGTATTTGTTGGTAGTAACGACGTAGTTTGCGAACCCACACAACAGGAGAGGGTGACAAGCGTCCGTGCTGGTATGCGGCTATTGCTTTGAGTGCTGCTCCATAAATAAAAGTATAGGGGTTTAAGCGTTTAATTTGGGTTGGGATAGAGGTTTTAACTGTGACTCGGCGAGTAAAACAACAAGTTTTTTCCCCATTTTCAAGTACTGCCCAAATGGTGAGCGTGAGATTTCCGGCGTAGTTAGGGCCTAAAAGGATATTCCATCTAAAGCCAGATAAAGCGGCATTTGGCAGATCTGGAAATACTTGAGCGACATCAGGCCGAGGCAGGTCGTAGGTTATGGTTTCTTCTGGTAAGTTGTCGATGGCTAATAGGAGGGATTCGATGCGCGAATTTCTGCTACTAAGCCAGCCAAAAACAATCAGCGTGCCGTTTATATTAATTTCATTAATAGTGGGAGAGTCGAGACAACCCAGTAAGTCGCCAGTTGGAACTATTTCCTGGAATAAGTCATTTTCTTGAAGAATATTTGCTTGAGTTCCTCTTAATAGGTTTAAGTTGGCGTTCCGAACAAATTCTGTTATATGACTAACAATTTTTTTCATTGTTTCTCAATATTGTTGCTAAAACCAATTGCTTGCTTGAATCGAACCCATGCTTTTCTCAATTTCCAAAATTTACTGCTCTCCATTTGGTTAATAATGGCTTGCGTCTGTTGGTGTTCTGCTTGAACGATTTGGAGTTGATTTTGCGATCGCTCCCACTCTGCCTGCATCTGTTGTAACTGGGATTGCGATCGCTCCCACTCTGCCTGCATCTGTTGTAACTGGGATTGCGATCGCTCCCACTCTACTTGCATCTGTTGTAACTGGGATTGGGACTGCTGCGCTTGTTGCTGCGCTTGCTCCCAGGCAGTTTGGATGAGATCCACTTGCTGCTGGGTTTGCTCCCAGGCAGTTTGGATGTGCTGTGTTTGTTGCTGGGTTTGCTCCCAGGCAGTTTGGATGTGCTGTGTTTGTTGCTGGGTTTGCTCCCAGGCAGTTTGGATGTGCTGTGTTTGTTGTTGGGTTTGCTCCCAGGCACCTTGAATGTGCTGTACCTCCGACTGCGTTTGCTCCCAGACAGTTTGGATGTGCTGCGCTTGTTGCTGGGTTTGCTCCCAGGCACCTTGAATGTACTGTGTTTGTTGCTGTACTTTCTGCCACTCGGTGCGAGTTAGCTGTAGTTCCGACTGCGATCGCTCCCACTCGACTTGAGTTAGCTGCACTTTCTCCTGCGCTTGGTTCCAGGCAGTTTGGATGCGCTTTGCTTCTGATTGTGTAGTCTCCCACTCGACTTGAGTTAGCTCTAATTGCTGCTCTGCTTGGTTCCAGGCAGTTTGGATGCGCTTTGCTTCTGATTGTGTAGTCTCCCACTCGGCCTGAGTTAGCTCTAATTGCTGCTCTGCTTGGTTCCAGGCAGTTTGGATGCGCTGTGCTTCTGATTGTGTAGTCTCCCACTCGGCTTGAGTTAGCTGTAATTGCTGCTCTGCTCGCTCCCACTCGGCTTGAGTTAGCTGGACTTGCTGCTCTGCTTCCTCCCAAGCAGTTTGGATGCGCTTTGCTTCTGACTGTGCTTCCTCCCAAGCAGTTTGGATGCGCTTTGCTTCTTTTTGCGATCGCTCCTGGGATTGTTCCAACTCAGCCTGAGTTCGCTTTAATTGCTCCTGAGATTTTTCCCAGGCATTTCGGATTTCCTCTACCTCCAACTGTGCGAAGTCCCACTCGGAGTGAGTTAACCGCAGTTGCTCTTGGGATTCTGACCAGGCGCTGCGGATGTGTTCTACTTCCGACTGCGCTTCCTCCCAAGCAGTTTGGATGCGCCGGAGTTCGGATTGCGATCGCTCAGATGCGGCATAAGCTATTTGCACTTCTTTCTGTGCTTCCTTCCAAGCCGATTCGATCCGCTGCACTTCCGACTGCGCTTGCTCCCAAGCCGATTGAATGCGCTGTACTTGCTCCTGCGATTCTGACCACGCCGATTGAATGCGCTCTAGCTCTGACTGCGATTCTTCAAATGCTGCCTGCGTTTTTTGCAGTTCCATTTCCATTCCTTCATAACGGATCTGCTCCTTTAACAAAGCAGAGTCTTTTTCTGCCAAAATGCTGGCAAAGTTAGTTTTATAAATCTCTAAATGCTTGGCACATATATAATTTACTAACCTGGCATGATTCTCCGGTATTCGGCACAAACTCACCATTGAGTCAGATCTTACCCGATAATCAAATAATACTTCACGAACATGATAAAATTTCCACCCTTTTTCTACAGACCCCAGCCAAAAATCCCAGTCTTCATATCCCATTTTCCCCGGTATTTTTGAGTCATAACCCCCGCAATCTGACCATACTTCCTTCCGGTAAACAGCACAAGCGTCAATATAGTTTCTCGCCGCCAGCTTGTTTATATTGAATTCGGGAACTTCCCAAATCCCCGTTTTCTCTCCAAAAAATTCCGCGTCTCCGTAAACTACCCCTATTTCAGGATATTTATCCAGTATTTCAATTGCCTTTGTCAAATATTTCGCTCTAATTTTATTATCCGAATCCAAAGGCAAAATATATCGACCTCTTGCCTTCTTTACACCAGTATTTCTAGCCTCAGCCAGTCCTTGATTGCTTTGATGTTCTATAATATGATACCCGTTTTCTTTTAAATAATTTAAAACCTTTAATGTCAGTTTTTCGGTTGAGCAATCATTAATAATTAATATCTCGTAAATACGATCTTGACAACTCTGTACACTAGAAATAGCTTCTAGGATAAACTCGCCTTGATTAAAGCAAGGAATAACAACCGATACCGCTATCTCATTTTCATATTCATTTACCACGCTCATCTCCTTGACAATTGTTTCATTCTGCTCTAACGAAGTTGACTTCAAAGACTCTGAAATTGTGCCCCGATCTAAGAAATTTGCAAATGCCGACTTAACGGTCAATCTACTATGGGACAATTCTGCGATCGCTTTCACAGAAAAGCCGCTGGGTATATCGGCAACCTCATCCAATTCTGCTAACAATGAAGAATATTGGTTACTACCACTATATAACTTTTTAACAACAAAAGCATCCCATGCTAATGTTGTAAACATTTGCTGTTCGTATACTTCTTTAAATTCACTCTCCTTGTATGTATTTACAAAATTTATCTTTAACTTATTTTTAATTAATTCTATCAGCTTTTCTGGCTCTTCTAGCCAAGCATTTATATTAAAAAGAATGCAACGCTCCGAATGCTTTTTGTAAAAATCCAGTAAATGATTGTTGTAATAAGCCCAAATCCTTAAAGCATAATCAGGATGTTCGTCAAAAACTCTTTCATTCAGACGACTAATAGAGTCCGCCACATCCCAGGGAAACCGATAAACTAGCAAGTATTTTGCTTCGGGAAGTACCTTGTTCCAAAATTCAAGCATTAGAGTGGTACGAGGGTCTTTCCAACCCCAAATACTAAAGTTTTGCTGGCGGCGATTAATTAAATTCCGTGCATTTTCAATATAATTTTCAAACTTACTGCAATCCAACTTCTCACTTTCTGTCCAACCCCAATCATGCCATCCCGCTTCGTCAGGAGGACAGCTATTTTGCAAAACAGAACGTTGGAATTCTAAAAAGTCAATTTCTTCAAAGTAGCCTTTGAGGTTACGATCATCCGCATTCAAAAAATTGTTGCCTAAATTAACTCCGATCGCTTTTATAAATGAAGCAGTCAGAGAAGTGCCAGAGCGGTGCATTCCAGTTATTATCAGCGGTTGAGACATTTCTAACAACCTGGATTTTATAGTTCTAACTCTTCTTTTTCTGGCCATCTTTCCTGTGCTATTTTATTTGCTATTGGTGACGAAATGATGTTTTGTCGTTCCCCTTTAATTCCCATAAATGTGTTTCTGTCAGCTTCTTTTTTCTGTCTCATTATTTCATATTTTATCACCGCTGGATTATGACATTCATAAACTGACGTAAAGCCTACTTCTGATAATAAATTATACAGGGAAGGACGGGTCGGCCAAAAACTTGTTAAGTTGTCCAATGATGCCCACAATAATTTATTCTTTTCCTCCGGTGTTGAATTATCATTATGCTCTAAATATGAACAACCCCAATATTTTTGCTCTTTGTAAATATAGCATTTTTCTGCCGACATACTTACATGAGTATCTAAGATTACCACTTTTTTGCAGACATCTGCTATTTTATCCAGAAATGAAAAAACGTCTGGCGCATCCAAGTGGTAAAGTATACCGATGCACAATACTACATCGAAACAGCCGTACTTTTCCCGACTGAGATTGCGTACATCGTCTTGGACAAGCTGAAGGTTGTGTAGAGAAAGGACATCCTTGACAAATCGCGCTTTCTCAATATTCGCTTCTCTGCCTTCTATGGCGACTACTTCAGCGCCGTGGAGTGCCAGTTCTATTCCATATAACCCCTCCAGACACGCCAAGTCCAGAACGCGCAGCTTTTCAAAAGGCCGATAGACTATATCTGCGATCGCTTGCAAGATCCGTCTTAATTTTACTTCAGCGCCGGTGATTTGTTGACCGATCGTGTAAATATCCTCATCCAGATGGATGTTGTGGTTAGTCCATTCACCGAATTTATTTGTGATTTCACGTTTTCTATACTCGATCGCTTCAATCTCCATGTGCATTAACCCTAATTTAACTAAACGAAGCTAGTGCAAAAGGAGCTTCAAAAAACGTTAATTTCTTGATGTTTTTCGATCAAATCAGCATTGATAGTTAAACTTGGCTCAATCATCAAGTCAACTATACCACTAGCGTAGGAATTAGTTTCGGGTTGGACTCTAAACATCGCCACATCAATATGTCTGGCAAGATACGTAAAATGTCCGTCAACTAACCCTGTAACACCTGCATTTAAAAAGTAAACGCCTGGATTAAGCAGACATTTGAAGGGGAATTTTACTATTACTATCGTCTCCGGTTCAATGTCGTTAATACATTGAGACGATGCCGTAAAAGAAGCGCCTCCAAGTTCCAATCCAGACACGGTTTTAACCAGCATACCAAACCGAACTTGTTGAGCGTGTTTGAGAAAAGCAACTGAGTAAGTGTAAATGTACTCTTTCCGTCCAACCAGATGATTCACCACTTTTCCATCAGGCATGGTTATATGAGGATTAGTAATTTTAGCTCCACGAGGCACATAAGAAATTGTGTTGGTGGGAACCAACTCCGGGTCGTAAAATTCTCGTATTTCTTGTGGTTCTGGTTCCTCGTTTGCTGGATCGTTGGAAACAGTTACTATTGATTTGTTTTCGACAACAGAAACGTGCTGTTTGAATGAATCATAACTAACACTTCTTTGCAGATCCCGTATTTCTTCGCGTAACTCCGGCGCTTTATCTTCCGGCGCATACATCAGTTTATGATATTTATCGACAACAAACTTAGGATGGTGAAAGAGGAGTTTTTCGCCTCTATCCATCAAGATAGCGGCATCGCAGATTTCTATAACCGAAGTAGCTGAGTGAGAAACAAACAGAATTGTTCCACCTCTAGCTCTGATTGATTGAATGCGAGCGAAGCATTTACGCTGAAAAGCTTCATCGCCAACGGAGAGAGCTTCATCTACTACGAGAATATCTGGATCGACGCTAGTGGAAACTGCAAACGCCAACCTTACGAACATTCCGCTGGAATAAGTTTTGACAGGGTGATCGAGAAAATCGCCAATATCTGCAAAGGCAACAATTTCATCAAACTTCGCTTCAATTTCCTTTTGGCTCAACCCCATTAACCGACCGTTAAAAAACACATTTTGCCTGCCGGTAAATTCTGGGTTAAATCCGCTACCTAGCTCCAGCAATGCGGCTATTCTGCCGTTTACCCCCACTTTACCTGTCGTTGGTGTCAGGGTGCCTACGATAATTTGGAGGAGAGTACTTTTTCCAGAACCGTTACGTCCGACAATTCCCAAGGTTTGTCCTTTGGGAACTTCCAGGTTCATGTCTCGCAGTGCCCAAAATTCATTGGCTTTGCTTTTTCCTGGCAGTAATAAATCTTTCAACCGATCGGCGGGACGAGTATAGCACTTAAAGCACTTGGAGATATTGCTGAGAGAAATTGCTATTTCAGTCATGGCACTGCTGTTTAAATGACAAACGATTGAGTTGACAAGTGGGGTTTTTAGTGGAGGTTTTTTTGGATTAAAATTTAAAGTACATCAGCAAATGCCGGACGCAATCGCCGGTAAACTTGTAAGCCGCCATAGAACACCACTAAAGAGACGAAAGAAGCTATGCCCCATTCTTGCCAGTGCTTCACGTTGCCTTCTAAGATGAGGTCACGATAAGTTTCGGCGATCGCAGTCATGGGATTCAACCAAAATACCCAAATACGCCATTGTGCTGGAATTAGGGAAGCAGGGTAGACGATCGGAGTCAGGTAAAACCACAAATTTGTAACTACCGACAAGGTTTGGGGTATATCCCGCAGAAATACAGTTAGCCCTGCTACTAAATAACTTAAACCTGCTGTTAAAAGCAACTGGGGCAACCAGACCAGCGGCAGTAACAAAAGGGTACTGTGAATGGTATGGGTTGTTATCCCAACTAACAAAATCAACCCCATTATCCCGATCGTACTTTCCACAAAGGCGGAAAACACTGGCACCAAAGGCAACAGCGCCAAGGGAAACACCACCTTTTTTACCAGATTGGGTTGGCTGAGTACGGAAACTGCTGCTGGTAACAAACCACTGATGAATGCAGTCCAAGGCAGCAATCCCGCAAATATCCACAGACCAAAGGTTAACTTATTTTCTGGCAATCCTTGCAGGCTGAGTTTAACTCTGAGAACGATCGCAAAAACGTAAGTATAAATCAGTAATTGGGATAATTGGTTCAGTAACGGCCAAAAATTGCCCAAAACAGCGCCTTTATATCGAGCCTCTAAGTCTCGCAGTACCAACGCTTTTAGGAGATCCAACTTAGCGCACCACGGGTTATTGGGCGGCAAATTGCGGTAAAATCTCCCAGCTTGACTAACAACTCCTCTCATCTGAAGCAATGCTTGCTCCCACGTTCACTACCAACACACCAAAAGACGCAAAAGGTCTTAAGTTAAGATTTTATTCATATTTTGGCAATTTGGGTAAAAAGTTTATTCTGGATGATTGGTCAGTGGAAGAAGAAAGGTTACTCACTCCCCCACTCCCCCACTCCCCCACTCCCTCTCTTCCCCCGACGCCCTAACTCCATATAGACTGTGGAATGGTTCATAGATTGGAGTTGCAATGGAAATCGGTCAAACAGTCCGCGTGCGTCGTCTTCGGGATCGTGCGCCTGCAAATGTGATTGGATGCCTGGGTAAGACTGGCGTCATTCAGGGATACAAAATGGTAGATGGCAGCGGTGTGGGAGTGGTTGTAAAGTTTGAGGATAAGTTTGCTACCTGGTTCTTTGAAGACGAACTAGAACCCGTAAACGCTTAAGGAAGAGTAATGTCCCTGATTTTGACATTTTTGGGCAAGGGTGGCACTGGTCGCACTACAGTGGCGATCGCAGCTGCCAAACAGCTAGCTAGTCAAGGAAAGCGCGTGCTGCTGGCCGGACAGGGCACTGACCCGGTACTGAGCTTAATTTTAGGTGCTACGCTTGGCCCCGACCCCCAGGAACTAGCGACTAATTTCCAGGGGGTGCAGTTCCAGACAGCCCAACTGCTGGAACGCAGTTGGGAAGAGATTAAACAGCTGGAAGCGCAATACCTCCGCACGCCGATCGTCAAAGAGGTATTCGGTCAAGAGTTGGGCGTCCTGCCGGGGATGGATAGTGCGTTGGCGTTAAACGCCCTTCGGGAGTACGATACTTCCGGCAAATACGATGCAATTGTCTATGACGGAACGGGCGACCAAACGATGCTGCGGATGCTGGGAATGCCGGAGATTGTCAGCTGGTACATCCGCCGCTTTCGGAATTTATTTCTTAATTCCGACTTGGGTAAAACTGTATCGCCGTTTATCCAACCCGTCGCCAGCGCTGTTTTAAACGTGAATTGGGGCGAGGATAACTTCGCTCAACCCACTAACCAGGTCAACAATTTGTTAGACCAAGGCAAGGACGCTGTTGCCAATCCCAATCGCATGGCGGCTTATCTGGTGACGACAGGCGACCCAACGGCTGTAGCGACTGCCAAATATCTGTGGGGTAGCGCTCAACAAATCGGTTTAACGGTTGGCGGCGTGATTCTCAATCAAGCGACAATGGCAGATACCGTGGCAGCTGAGGTTGCCCAAAACCTGGCGCAGGTTTACGAGACATTCGATCGCGAAACAGCTGCTATCGACATCGTTACCGCTGAGTTTGCCCCTCTATCTGCGATCGCCATTCCCACCCGCACCGGGGGCGACTGGCAACCCCTAATCAACGCTATGCCAGATTTCCGTCAAGCCTATCGGGCTCCCAAACCCATAGAAATTGACATTCCGGCTCGCCAAGTCAGGTTATTCTTGCCCGGTTTTGACAAAAAGCAGGTTAAACTCACCCAGAACGGCCCAGAAGTCACCATCGAAGCGGGCGACCAGCGACGCAATATTTTCCTTCCTCCCCAGCTGAGCGGCCAATCCGTCAAGGGAGCCAAATTCCAAAATAGTTATTTAACTATTTCCTTCTAGTAACGCAAGTTGCTAGTTATTAATTTTCAGGGATTTTTAAGGTTGTAGGGTGCGTCAGACCCCAAAATTTGGCATATAATCGCTAATTTTCTCGCTCTGACATACCCTACTTAATATAACTAGCAACTTGCGTTAGTAAGAGACTTTGGTCATTGTTCATGGGAAAAGGGAAGATTTTAGATTGCAGATTTCAAATTTATTTTGAATTGAAAATCTTCCCTTTTTAAATCTGAAATTAATCATCGATCGACGGAAAATTAAATCCAAAATCTAAAATCCAAAATCCAAAATTGATATGTCTGACCCGACTCCCTCCCAGTTTTCCACAGACCCCGAAACCCTTACTCAAGATCTGGCAGAACCGACATCTGTGGAGGTAAATCCCAGTATTGAGGCTCCTATAGCTGCCAGCAGTGGTGCTAGAACGCGACAGATGCTGGGTATGAAAGGTGCCGCAGCTGGGGAAACCAACATTTGGAAAATCCGGCTGCAACTGATGAAGCCAATTACCTGGATTCCCCTAATTTGGGGCGTCGTTTGCGGTGCGGCTTCCTCTGGCAACTACACCTGGACGCTGGAAAATGTGCTGATAGCAGCCGCTTGTATGTTGATGTCAGGACCATTGCTGACGGGTTATACCCAAACTGTGAATGATTTCTACGACAAGGATCTTGACGCGATTAACGAACCCTATCGTCCGATTCCTTCAGGGGCAATTGCTATTCCCCAAGTGGTGACGCAGATTTGGGTGTTGTTACTCGCTGGTATTGGCGTGGCATTTCTCCTAGATTTGTGGGCTGGTCACAGTTTTCCCACGATCGCAGTTCTAGCTTTGGGCGGTTCGTTTATATCGTACATTTATTCGGCTCCACCCCTGAAGTTGAAAAAAAATGGCTGGCTGGGCAATTATGCTTTGGGTGCCAGTTACATTGCTTTGCCTTGGTGGGCGGGTCACGCTTTGTTTGGCGACCTCAATGCCACGATCGTTGTTCTGACGCTGTTATATAGTTTGGCAGGATTGGGAATTGCGATCGTCAATGACTTCAAAAGTGTGGACGGAGACAGGCAGTTAGGTTTGCAGTCGCTTCCGGTGATGTTTGGCGTCACCACAGCGGCTTGGATTTGTGTGGTGATGATCGATGTGTTTCAAGCTGCGATCGCAGTTTACTTGATCGCCATTCACCAAAACTTATACGCTACAATTCTGCTGCTGCTAGTTATCCCGCAGATCACTTTTCAGGATATGTACTTCCTGCGCGATCCTCTGAAAAATGATGTAAAGTATCAGGCAAGTGCCCAGCCTTTTCTGGTTTTAGGAATGCTGGTAGCAGGTTTGGCTTTAGGGCACGCTGGCGTTTAACTGAATCGAGAGTTGTCGTGTTCCAACTGCTGTACCCGCTAATACATTCTCTCCAACCTTTTTTGGTGCCGATTTGCTTTGTCTTGGCCTGGGGATTTATGCTTCTTTTAGCTTGGAATCTCTGGTCGGCATTCTCCCATAGCGTCACCAGGGCTAAGCGTATGCACCAAATCCCCTGCCCTGGGTGTCGGTTTTTCACTAATGACTATCGTCTCAAGTGTACGGTACGTCCCGGTGTTGCCAATTCTGAGGATGCGATCGACTGTCCCGATTATTGCCCGAAAACTAATTCTTTCTACTATTGACTTAAGGCTTTTGCAGCAGGTATTGATTGCGCTTTAGCGCTATAAGAGCGCTAAAGCGCAACCAATATTCATTATTCATTCGGAACAAGAACTATAGCAACCGACGAAAGGCGGTTAGGGCAACTCCAACTCTTACCTCTGGTTCATAATCCCTGATTGTCGTAAGCTCTTCCCTCTTCCCTCTTCCCTCTTCCCTCTTCCCTCTTCCCTCTTCCCTCTTCCCTCTTCCCTCTTCCCTCTTCC
>NZ_JAIQZN010000038.1:18136-67577 GCF_023333585.1 Argonema antarcticum A004/B2 | reverse complement strand
GCTTGGTTATGTTTCAAATACGGTAGGGCATACCGAAATTAACGCTTGTGGAGAGACGATCCTCTACTTAAACCTGGAAACAGCGTTTAAGCAAGATTGCTCATTGAAGCAAGAATCCCCGTCCCTTTAGGGCTGGGGAGTGTCAAGATATTCCTTGCGATAAGCGACGAAAGAAAGTGTCGGATTTGTTGGAGGGGTACGGACGGCGGGTGCAATATTCGGTGTTTGAATGTGTGCTGTCTTCTAGTAAATATGAGGAATTGCGGGAAAGATTGAGGGAAAGGGTAAAGCTGGAGGAGGATAATGTGCGGTTTTATCCTTTGTCTGGGCATACTTTGGGACAGGTGGAAACTTGGGGCGTTGGGCCGTCTGTGACTGAGTTGCCTGGGTCGGTGATTATTTAGGTTTGGTTGCGAGGCTGAGGAAAAATGGCTGGATTGACGCAGTTTCGTTGCGAGCCTCGCAGCTGTGCTGGGTAAGGGTTTGGGGGATTTTCCCAAGGCGAGGTTGTCTGGTTTTGTGGTAGGATTAACTGAGCTTCGCAAATGCCTTCTGGACATTAGGCCAGGTAAGGGTTTCAGAAGCAGGTCTCCCTACTCGCTAGGGAAATTAGTTGAATGGAAACCTCTGAAGAGTTAATGTAATCTGTTATTAACTCCACTCCCTACTCGCTAGGGAAATTAGTTGAATGGAAACTCTTTCCAGTCTTAGAGGTAGGCGATTACAACGTGACCGTTCCCTCCCTACTCGCTAGGGAAATTAGTTGAATGGAAACATCTCTGTTATTTGCTGTGGGATGTTGTCTCGGCTCCCTACTCGCTAGGGAAATTAGTTGAATGGAAACTAGGGCATATCCGTAATCCAGGTGTGAGATTTCTTTAGTTACTCCCTACTCGCTAGGGAAATTAGTTGAATGGAAACACGGGAAGGACACGAAAACACCCCCCGGCACAGCAACCTCCCTACTCGCTAGGGAAATTAGTTGAATGGAAACCCCGGCAATTGCTTTATTGAGCTTGACACTTTGACGAATTTAAGCTCCCTACTCGCTAGGGAAATTAGTTGAATGGAAACATAACCGTAAAGTAGCTGAGGTAATTTTCAGTGATACTCCCTACTCGCTAGGGAAATTAGTTGAATGGAAACTTAAAGTAGAATGTTTTCTAATAACGCTCTTTCTACTCTCCCTACTCGCTAGGGAAATTAGTTGAATGGAAACTGCAAGGGCTGTTTGTTCCTTGATTTTGTTGCTAAGCTCCCTACTCGCTAGGGAAATTAGTTGAATGGAAACTTCTTCACGGTCAGCGCTTCTGCCACAGATGCAAACCTCCCTACTCGCTAGGGAAATTAGTTGAATGGAAACGTTCCAGCTACGCTAATTAGGGGGGAGTGGAATTGCCTCCCTACTCGCTAGGGAAATTAGTTGAATGGAAACCCTACTTCTTTTGCCATAAGTATTGGGTAGCACATATCTCCCTACTCGCTAGGGAAATTAGTTGAATGGAAACAGTCGCCATAGTCACAGTGACCGTGGACCTTAATTTCCTCCCTACTCGCTAGGGAAATTAGTTGAATGGAAACTCCTTTGAGAAACTGCCACGTGCCACCTCTTTGCACTCCTCCCTACTCGCTAGGGAAATTAGTTGAATGGAAACGAAAGAGGTCAAGAACGCGCCTAGGTCGGTCAAACCCTCCCTACTCGCTAGGGAAATTAGTTGAATGGAAACGTCATAATGCAGCCTTTTTCTACTTCTAACCAGTGGCTCCCTACTCGCTAGGGAAATTAGTTGAATGGAAACGTTTTTCAACGGAAAGGCACACACATGAGGCCCCTCTCCCTACTCGCTAGGGAAATTAGTTGAATGGAAACGTTTGGCGTAATGTTCCGTCAAGATCGAAAAAGAAGATTTTAGTCATCTCCCTACTCGCTAGGGAAATTAGTTGAATGGAAACCCTGTATTGCAGCAATGGCCGCCGCCAGCTTCTCGACCTCCCTACTCGCTAGGGAAATTAGTTGAATGGAAACCGAGGGATTCGTATTTGGCGATTAGCTTGGTGACGTCTCCCTACTCGCTAGGGAAATTAGTTGAATGGAAACCTAGTACCAAGCGGTAAGGACAAAGTACGGCGAAACTCCCTACTCGCTAGGGAAACAACAGAACAGAGAAACCCGGTTTCTTGAAGAAACCGGGTTTCTGAACCCACAGGTAACTTTTGACTAGCCTATAAAACTCTGATGCAGTCGGACAAATTATCCACAGATGAGGTAAATCTGTTTCCTCAAAACGGGTATTATTTCGTCTTGCTTGACGTTCTAAAAAAGCAAAAACATCAAACAATTTGCCTATACAGCTACGCACATCTCCCAGGTTGATAGCGTTGCGGAAAGGTTCAAAAATCGCTGCCGTAGCGGCCAAACGTCCTAGTAATCCCAATTCAGTAGCATTGACAACTTGCGCTCTTGGTGCAAACCAAACATCGATTTCCCGAACTTCACCAGCAATATTACGACTTGTTTCTACCTCTCCCAACGGTGATAACAATTCTTTCAGATAGTCTTTAGCAAATTGGTCGTAAGGAAATACAGTCATTCAATTTTTGATTTTTGATTTGGGATTTTGGATTGAGGAATTGCTTAAGTCAATTATAATGGTTAGCCCAGAAACCGGGTTTCTTTTCTGCATAGCGCGATCGCACTAAATTGTCAAGCAAAAGCCAATAATCAATCAAAACTCACTACATCACCGGAAAACCTGACCAATAGAAGCTTGTAGGACTTGAGATTAAAAAAATATGGATATTTACTTATCCTGGCAATTTTAGGGTAATGCTTGATACAGTGCAGTTAATCGAGAGGGAGAACTTTCACCCCCTCACTCTTATCGAAGTCAAAGCACTATATATAAGGATAAAACCCGTGTCGGAAGGATACTGGCAAGCGAAAATCTGGGGACTGCTACACGATCCCGCTTTGAAAGCCTTACACAATAATAGCGGACGTGGCTTGGAAGGAGCCTGGAACTCGCTGGAATGTATGGCGGGGTGGGTATCCCCAAAAGACAAAAAATCCCACAAAACATCCCCATTGAGCGGTAAATGGCTAGATACGGTGGCTTTGTGCGATTTAATTGCTTCGGCAAGCGATCGGGCCGCCGTCGGCAGACTTCCTAACATTACCATCGATTATAATGACACGGGATTGCAAATTCGTCATCTACTTTCCGGTCAGCCACAAACCCTCAAACTCGGACAATGGCACGATTTTTTAATGGGTTTAGGCAGAAATCGGGCCGATTGGCTGGCGCAAGTCGAAGCCGCTGTCATACCCGATTCTATCAAACAAGAAAAAGATGCTCGCAAAGTCTTTTGGTGGTTGTGGCGCTGCTACCCCGTCGTACTCAGCAAAGCCTTAGAACGCAGCGAAAATATCCCCCAAGAAACCAGTTTACCACTATTACCCGCCGAAACCCGCCTTCCCGATGGTTCCCTCTGGAGTCACGCCAGCATAACAGCCGCATTAGCAGGCAGTTTAGCAGGTTATTACAACAAACCAGAAGATTATCCCCAAAAATATCAAAGATTTACCGAATCTCGCCCCCATTTAGCCATTTTCAGCTTCTCACCCGTACAGGAATTAATCAAAGCCAGCCGCAAAATGCGCGATTTTTGGGCAAGTTCCTGGTTACTGCACTATCTTTCAGCTAAAATTTCTTGGGAATTAGCCAACAAATACGGCCCCGATGCCTTATTATATCCCTGTCTTTACGAACAACCATTAATCGACCATTGGCTGTTAAAAGAATACGGCAAAGATGCCAGTTTTTCCGAAGTCATCAAACAGCCTACACCCGCCAAACTACTAACCGCTGGATTTCCCAACGTCCTCGTTTTCATCTTACCAGATAACGGCGCATCCCAAGGCGGAAATACCGAGAAAAACCCAGTCAAATCGGCAATGGCTTATGCCGAACAAGTGCTGAAACAAGAATGGAAAAATTTAGGCGATTTAGTTTTAAACCGCCTCAAAGATAAAGCTTGGATGCCCAATATCAATCCCCAAAGTTGGGATAGTTGGCTAAAAGCCCAATGGCAAACTTATTGGGTAGGTTTACCCATTGGAAATCCCCAAACAATCCTGCATCATTCCCCCCGCAAACGTAAAAATTATCAGGAATGGATAGACAAACAAAATGAGTTTGCTTGTCCTAAACCAAAACTATTTATAGAATCGGAAACAGAATTTCTCCAAGCCGTTTTTGAATCAGCAATAAAAGAAGCTTTTTCAAATCGTCATTCCTCCAAACAAAGCTATAAAGCCAAAAAACCCAACTTAAATGTTGGTTCTTGGTGGGCAAGTATTTTCGACCAAACACGCTTAGCCATGAACGCCATTAAAAACGCCCGTAATTGGCAATTACCCACCGCTTTCGGCCCCCGTTCCACCGTTTCCGGCATTGGGCCAGTAGTGCATCCACATCCAGAAGGTAAAAAAAATGATTGGATGAGTGAGGGAGAAACCAAAAAATATTGGCAAAACAAAGTAGGTTTATTTGATGGAATAGAACAACTGAATGCCACAGAAACCTTAAAGCGAGGCTTACATAAAATCTTACCAGATTTGCTGGATATTAAGGAAGATGAAATGTCAGCTTCTTACCCAGATTTAACTGCGGGTGTTGCCGGATATTTAAAAGTATCTCATAGCGACGACTTAGACAACTTTAATCAAGCTTGCCAAGCGATTACCGATAAATTTGATTTCGCCCAAAATGTAGCAGACACGATGAAGAAAAGTTGGGGAATACCTTGGGCAGATAACAGACCCCAAAAATATCATCCCCGCCTCTTAAATGTAGGCTGGTTAATCGAAGACGCACCCGAAGAAAATCGGCAAGAAATACGCCCAAAACTATCACAAACTATTGAGGAATATTACCCCAACAATAATCCTACCGATTGGTATATTTTAGCCGCCGGAGATGGCGACGGCATGGCAAATTGGCTGAAAGGAGAACCGCTAGAAAATTATAGCGAATATATTCCCAATTCTCTCCTTCCCAAACTTAATGAAATGGCAACAGAACTGCAAGAACCATTTAAAAAGTTCTTGCTAGAAAAAAAACGCATGGGGCCATCCACTCACAGCGCCCTCAGTCGCGCCTTATTAGACTTTTCCAATCAATTAGTTCCTTATCTGACAGAACAACGTTATGCTGGAAGGTTAATTTATAGTGGTGGCGATGATGTTTTAGCTTACACAAATCTCTGGGAATGGGATAAATGGTTATGGGATATTCGCCAATGTTTCCGAGGAGATAAAGATCCCAAAGATGAATTTAATAATGACGGAAATTATTGGCAATTGAAGGATGAAAAGTTACCAGATAGACCGTTATTCACGATGGGAAAAAAAGCTACGATTAGCTTTGGGATTGTAATCGCAAATCAAGCTGTTCCCCTCGCAATTGCTTTAGAAAATATGTGGGAAGCGGAAAAGGAAGGTGCGAAAAAACATCTATCTCCAGACGGTGAATTAAAAGATGCCGTCCAAGTCCGCATCCTCTACAGCAATGGCAACATTCTAAAAGCTACTGCCAAATTCGATACTTTCCAACAGTGGAAAGAACTGCTAACAGTAATAGATGATTTAGAACCGGCGATTTTTGAGCAAGCGGCAGCCCTGTGGATGCAACACAATGCGCCAGTTCAAGATGCCATTTTACCTTGGACAAAAGCATTTTGCAGCCGTCGCGATTTCTTCAAAGGCGATGATGGAGTTCGCGATAAATTTCAACACAAATTATCTCAATTTATCGATAATTTGTGGCAGACAACTGTCCCAGAAGATTTGGATCGAGAGATTCAAAACTGGCTAAAAATAGCCGCTTTTACTTTACGAAATCGTAACATAAAATCAGGGAAAAAAGCCAATGTTCTGGTATAATCTTATTCCGTTGGATGTCTTATTATTCAGGGATGCCAAACCATTTACCCCAGGGGAAAGGGCATGGGCAAGCAGCGTTTTCCCGCCCAACGGTCATGCGATCGCAGGTGCATTACGACAACACCTGGGTGACAAAATAAACTTCCAAATCACAGGCCCATTTTTCTGCTACAACCAACAAACCTTATACTTTCCTCGGCCCTTGGGATTTGTCGGTACAACCCCTTTAATTCCTTTAGAATGGAATAAAAAATCGCCCCTACATCATGTTTTATGGGATGAACAACAACCATGCCCATTATCACGTCCCTACCCAAAAGATAAAGATTGTAAAAATGAAGAGGATTTTGACCAAAAGAATTCCAAATATCGGCAATTTTTGCCTTATAATATAGTTAAGAAATATCTAGACAGCGGAAAAATTAGCCTAGAAGATTGGGAAATTGAAGTAGACGGCGAAGACCAACCTTGGGAGATCGAAACGCGATCGCACAACGCCCTTTTAGAAGGTACGCGCCAAGTTAAAGATGCCGATGGTTACTTTGTCGAGAATGCGATTAGGCTAAAACCAAATTGGAGTTTGGCAATAGGAGTTAATAAAGAAATCGAAACTCCTACAACCTTGCGACTGGGTGGTGAAGGACATCGCGTAATTTTGCAACGTGGCGATGATTTAATAGCACAGTGGGATGATTTGCAACAGTTATCAGAAAATAATTTTGAAACAGTCGGAAAATCTCTTGCTTACCTAATCACACCGGGAGTATTTGAACGGCTTCACGATAATAATAAAGCCATTTGTCAAGCATGGCCTTGGGAGTGGAAATTAGCCCATACTACTAATAGTAACCAAAAAGCAGGACAATTAGTGAGTGTAGCAACAGATAGGGCAGTTCCCATTAGTTGTCGGATATTTTCTAAAGAAAATAGTAGCATTCCTGCACCGCAAGTATTTGCAGCACCTGCTGGGAGTATTTACTATCTGGAAAAACCGCAAGGATTGTTTCAGGATAGTGGGGAGGGAACGGAAAAAGCTAAACGTTGGCGGCAATTGGGTTATTCAGAATTGTTGTGGGTTTCTTACAAGGAGTAATTAAGATGAAAGACTTTCGGATTGGTTATCTTTACAGCCTTGCACCTATTCATTGTGGTGGTGAAGGCGATTTGGGCAATATTTTAGAAATTGCCCGTGAAGTGCATACCAATTTCCCTTATGTACCAGGTTCTTCCTTACGAGGTAGCTTGAGAGATGAAGTGAAATTACTCGATTCAAAATCAGCAGATCTACTATTTGGCAAAGAATTAGATAATAACGGTCAAATGGGAGTGCATCAAGTTTGGTTTGGTGATGCGCGTTTGTTGTGGGTTCCCATGCGAACGATGTCTTTAAGAGGCGGTGCTGATATTTTCACTTGGGTAAGTTGTCACTCTTTAATTAGAGATTGTGCGATCGCTTCTGGCAAACAATTTGTTACTTTTCCAAATCGACCAGTAGGAACTCGTGCGGGTACTTACGTTGTAGCAGATGCACAGATTGAAGTATCCGCTATGTCTGACCAACAAAAACAGGCGATCGCACTTTCGGGAAATTGGCCTTCTTCACTGAAAGATTCCGTAAAACCAACTTGGGAACAAAATCAAATTGTCCTACCGGATGCAGATTTCCAAGTTTTAATGGAACATTCACTCTGGACGCAAATTCGCAACAAAATTCAGGATGAAACAAAAGGAGCAAATCAAGCTGGTTCTGCCGAAGTATTTTGGACAGATGTTTGCATTCCCAGAGATACCATTTTGTATTTTACTTGGGGCTACCGCTTGCTAAAAGAAAAACCCGTTACCTCTTTTGAACACGATTTAATGATGGAAGTCCTGCAAGGCTTATTGCAAGTTGGCGGACAAGCAAATGTAGGACGGGGTTGGGTGCAAAGTTGGGTTAGCGATAATACCTTTCAATCCTCTATATCTGAATCCATTGCTGCGCCTGTTGGAGTTTAATCATGTCTAAGAAACACAAATCGTCTCAATTTCCTCCCTCTCGATCGAATCCTCCCAACCAATCACCAGCAGGACAAAATTCTGGCAATCTTACCAAGCTTAATAGTATGCCAAATTCTACACCTGCGGTACAAGAAGCGATCGCACCTTCCGAACCTAGCAGGATAAAGCCAGAACAAATCAGTTTAGATGCTCATCACCACATTCAGAAATATCTAGAGATTAGCCACAAGCCAAAATTAGATAAAAACGATCTGAATGCCATTTTGCGACTATCTCAGCATTTGCGAATATTTGGGTTACTTTCAGCAGTAGGCTATCTCAATCAATCTAATGCACAAGAAAATAACGAAACTCGCAAAAGAACCTTTCCAGTATGGCGAGTATTATTAGGTCAAATGATTGATGAAATTAATCCGTCAGGTACTCGCAAACTGATGGAAATAGAAGCTCCAAATGAGATGGCAAGAGAGTTAATGAAAGAAATAGTCAAGATGGCTAACGAGCGACCATCTGAGTACATGGCAAGTTGGCGAAAATCTCTCAATTTATCCAATCACTGGAATTTTTGGGCAAGAGCCTATCAGGAGGATTAATGTATTCAGGAAATCGATTAGCCGAACTGCTAGAGAAACAGCACGAGAAGCGATTGGAGAAGTCGGAAAAGTACAAAGGCTTATTCAAAAAAGCCACTTTTACTATCCAGTGGCGAGCCAAAGTTGGCTCTTTCCCTCACCCCGATTTAGAAACGATTGTTTCTGCGGGTGAACCTTGCGGTGCGTGGAAACTAAATAACGGAAGACCAGAAGATAAACGTAATGTATGTGATAACTTGAATTTATTATCAGTGCTACCACTGAACGGATATATTCCAGGGTCTTCCATTCGAGGGTTGGTAAGAACTTGGGCAAAACAAATACCGGAAATTAAGCCAAGAATGCTTGAAATATTAGGGTTTCAAGATAACGAAAACATTACGCCTGGAAAGATTGAATTTTTGGATGCTTGGCCTGAAAAAGCAACCAAGTTAACATTAGATATTGTTAACCCGCAAGAGCATTTTCAAGTTTATCATCAAGGGCAAAGCACGCCCCTATCTTTCTATACGCTAGGCAACGGTGAGAAACCTATAAATGTAACTGTCGCGATTCGGGGTATTCCCGGTAAAGTTACAGAAACAGAGGTTGAGGAAGTGTGGGGATGGGTGCAACAAGCACTTAGTTTATATGGAGTTGGTAGTCGCACTGCTTCCGGTTATGGTGCGATTAAAACTGCTAACTTACCTAAGCTAACTATTGACCCTAGCTATGCTGTAAAGCAATTTGATTTTAGCCTCTTCAGTCAGGGATGCTACGGTGCAGATCCCCACTCTCCAGATTTGCGCCCCGCCCATTGGCGAGGATGGTTACGCTCTTGGGTTTTACGGTTTCTCTTGGGAGTAATGTCTCCAGAAAACGCCCAAAAAACTTTAGGAGAACTGTTCGGCACCTTGGATGCAGGAGATGGGAAAGGTCGAAAAGGATGCGTGCGTTTAGAAATGATTCAAGGAGAAAATTGGGGAGAAGTTTCTGGAAATCAGCCACGTTTTTATACCTGGAAAGGTCAGTTAAAAATTAGCGCAACCAAAAATATTTTAAATCAAATTGTTTTGCCTATAGTCAAATTTGCAGTGATGGTTGGTGGTGTAGGTAGAGGTTGGCGCAGACCTTTGCATATTTTCGTTATGAATAACGGTAGGTCTGCCGCCAGAGGAACTTATTTAAGTTTAACGCACAAGATTAGAAAACCGGATAGTAATGAATATCAAGTTAAACTGTACGGAATAGCTTGTAATCCTTCCGATTGGCAAAAACTTTATCAAGATTGGCAAACTGCTGTTCAACTTCAATGGTCTGATAGATACGCTCTGGGTAATAATCCGACAGCAGAAGTTTTTTCGCCAACAACTTGTGCTATTTATCTCGTTCCTGAACCATGTCAAGAGCCATTAGACCGACAAGATTTTGAATGGAGCATAACTAATCCTACTGATACTCGTGGGTGTGGTATGAATTTAATTTACGACTTAAAGTATAAGAGAAAAATTGATGTAGGCGGTAATGCGGCAGGTGGAGGTAATGCTCATTGCTCTTGGGTGAGCATTAAGCGGGTGAATATTCCTAATAAGGAACAAAATACAAATTGTCAAGAAGTTGTTTGCTTGTTTATGGGTGGACAAACACCTAATTCTAGTCATTTGCGATCGCAATTTCTCAATGACCTATCCAAAATCCCTGGTGCTGTTCATTTATTTGGAGTTCAAGCGCCAGAACAACAATAGTGCGATCGCACTTTCCCCCAAAACTACATCCAACTCTGGCCATTCACCTAAAACATCACCAAATATGCCCAAAATGCTCTTAGTTACAGTTTTACAGCCATTCGCACTTTAAGGCCCTTGAAGATGTCTTATGCAGGCTTCGCCTCGATCGCACTTACAGGCCCTTTTGTTTCGATCGTATTAGTCACCTTGAATCCCGCTGATGAAAGTAAATTATAAAACTCATCCTCTCTACGCATAAAATTACCACCTAGAACGAACAAAGTTAAGCTACCCATACCAATAAATGGCGACATTTTGCCTTGAGGCAACATAAAATCAACCACCACCAGCTTATCTTTAGCTGTCATCGCTTGATAGCAATTTTGCAGAATTTTAATAGCATGAGTATCGTCCCAATTCAGGAGGACGCGAGAGAGTAAATAAAGATCGCCACCAGAGGGAACCGAATCAAAAAAGTTTCCTCCCACTATTCGACACCTATCTGCAACTCCAGCCACTTCCAAAACCTTATCCGCATCGACAACAACATCTTCGCGATCGAACAAAATAGCTTGCATTTGCGGATTTGCCTTCAAAATAACAGCAGTTAGCGTTCCAATGCCCCCTCCCACATCCACAAGTGTTTTAACTTCTGAAAAATCATACGCTTCCAGAACCGGAAGCAGCCACTCCCTTGTCGTCTCCTTCATCCACTCATTGAAATTTACACTGGCCTCATAATTCTGCTTAAAATAACTATATAAACTCATCTTAAAAGTAGATTCAAAAGCCGTTTCTCCAGACTTTATACTGGGCAGTAAATTACCCCATGCTTGATACAGTTCATCACCCATTGCCATCACTGTACCCCGCAAAGAATCAGAAGTACCAGTCAGGAGATGTTTGCCAAGATTATTTAATTGAAACTTATCATTATTTTCCACAGAAAAAACGCCAACGCTTACCAGCATACGCATCAAGTGATAAATACTACGAGAATCTACTCCCGTAGCTTCGGCAAGTTCATCGGCAGTCTTAGAACCGTTATTGAGAATATCTGCTATTCCCAGTTTGGTGGCCACAAAAATGGCCTGCGATTTTTGATACCCATACATCATTTCCAGTAGCACTGACGATGAGCTTTCACCTTCGGTTTGCGAATTTTCTGAATATAAAGTCATGGAAACTCCTTCTGAAAGTTATCTATTTAAGAATTAAAAAAGATGGGATGATTAAGGTACGTTGTTGAACTTTAGCCCAAGAGTGCGCTGAAGCGCAACAACGTACCTCTATCGTCTAAATTATCTGCCTTGCCTCATCAAGGTATCCTCTAAGTTGTTCCGCCATAAACTGAACGTTAGGAGGATAATTCATAGTAATGTGATTTCCTGGAACATCTCGCACTTCTACTCCTCCAGAAGCAACTTCGAGCCAAGGTAATTCTGGATTTTTGGGATTGACTTCATTTTGTTCGGTGGCGCGGAAAAAGATAATTTGACCTGGATAAGTGCGGGGTATGTAATTTTTCATTGCTTGGGCGTGGACTTTAAACAAATGAATAAATTGGCGAATTTCCGGCAATCCAAAATCTGGAGGGACAACTCTATTGGCAATTTTTACCTGTTCCAAAAAGTAGAGAAGTTGCTCATCTGCATTGAGTTTTTGCAAGACATCTAAAGAAAGAGAAAGATTGAAACCAACACCCAATATGTAAACTAGAATTGCCGTGTCATCTTCCATTGACAAAACGGGCATTTGACCAGGGCCAGGAGTATCTATCAGGGTTAGTAATGCTACTTTTTCACCTAGCGCGTTGAGTTGTTGCGCCATTTCAAAAGCAACCGTACCGCCAAAGGAAGAACCCCCCATAAAATAAGGCCCTTCAGGTTGGCGAATCCGCAGCGCTTCAATATAGCGAGTCGCCATTTCTTCCACTGTGTTTTCCTCAACTGAAGCAGGTGCTTGTATCCCAACAACAGGCCAATTTGAACCTAAATAACGAGCTAAATCTCGATAAATGTAAACGTGGCCACCTACCGGATGAACTAGGAACAAAGGATGTTTGAAGCTACCGCGTTGAATTTCTACTAACAAGGATTCAGAAGTTGACTGGAGTTGTTTATAATCTTCAGATAAAGATGAATTTTCTTTGGTTAATTCAGCTAATGCTGCAACAGTTGGTGCTTGCAATAAGCTATGAGGAGACAAAGTTTTTTGCAGTGTTTCGCTTATCTTAGTTATTAGCTGAACTGCTAGTAATGAATCTCCACCTAAATCGAAAAAATCATCATGAATTCCCACTTGCTGGATACCGAGAAATTCTTGCCATATTTGGGCAATAGTTTGCTCGACTTCATCTCTGGGAGCAATATAAATATTGCCTAAATTTGGTCTTAAATGTAGTGAATTTGAATCTATTGATTGCTCATTTGCGATATTTGGTGAAGCAGTTTTAATTGGTTGTTCCACACCTGGTGGTTCGATCCAGTAACGTTGTCGATCGAACGGATAAGTTGGCAAGGGAATCCGATAATGCTGTTCGTCAGCATAAAAATTAGACCAATCTATTTGTACTCCTGCTAACCAGAGTTTTCCTAATGTAGTGAGCAAGAAATTTTCATCTGATTGTTGGTCTTGGGGATGACGCAATGAAGAAAGTGTAACTTGCTCAGAAACTTTATCTGGGTGCTGTTTCGCCAGGGTATTTAATGTCCGTCCAGGGCCTACTTCTAATAATATTTGATTGGGTTCTTTGCATAACTTTTGCAAGCCTTCTGCAAAGCGTACTGTTTGCCGCAAATGTTGAGCATAATAACTTGGATTTGTGGCTTCCGTGGCGGTAATCCAAGTACCAGTTACGTTGGATATGTACGGAATTTTAGGTGAGTTTAGTTTAATTTTTTTGACCAGTTCGATAAATGGTTCTAAAATTGGTTCCATCATTCGCGAATGGAAGGCATGGGAAGTGTGGAGGCGGCGACAATCGATACCTTTTTCTAATAGCTTTTGTTGCAATTCATCGATAGCATCGTTAGTACCTGAAACTACGATCGCAGATGTTCCGTTAATTAAGGCTAAGTCGAGTTTATCTCCCAGTAATGGTTGAATTTCTTGTTCTGGAAGTGGAACTGCAAGCATCGAACCACCAGGCATTTGTTGCATCAATTTGCCTCGTGCAGCTACCAACGATAAAGCATCTTCTAAGGAGAAAACACCCGCCAAACAAGCGGCAACGTATTCGCCAATGCTATGTCCGATCGCAGATACAGGATTTACGCCCCAAGACATCCATAATTTAGCTAAAGCATACTCGATCGCAAACAGCGCTGGCTGTGTAATCGCGGTCTGCTTTAGTTGGTTTGTAGCTGCTTCTGCTTGTGCTTCATTGGGATAAAGTACATGGCGTAGATCGATTCCCAAGTGAGGTTGAAGAATGTCCGAACATAAATCGATCTGTTCGCGAAATGTTGGTTCAACTTGGTAGAGTTCTAAGCCCATATTCACGTATTGCGAACCCTGTCCTGAAAACATAAACACGACAGGTCGAGCTTTGGACTCTTGGAAGGTTGTAAAAACTCGTTTTGGATCAAGATTGTTGAGGGCAGTTACACTCTCTTCAATATCATTGCAAACTACTATCCGTCGATGGCTAAAAGCCTTTCTACCAACTTCCAGAGTGTAAGCAACATCACCAAGATTTACATCAGGGTGCTGGTTTAAAAATTTTGCTAAATTTGCAGTTGCATTATCGAGTGTAGCGCTATTTTTGGCAGACAAAACTAACAGTTGATACTCTCTCGCTTGCTCCCCCGCTCCCCTGCTCTCCCGCTCTAAATTCGGCGCTTCTTCTAGTACCACATGAGCATTAGTTCCACCGATACCAAATGAACTAACTCCAGCACGACGGGGAGTTTTGCCTGCTTTCCATTCCGTCAGTTTTGTATTAACATAAAAGGGACTGTTGGCAAAATCAATTTTGGGATTAGGCTGTTCAAAATGCAAGCTAGGTGGTATTAATTTGTGTTTGAGAGCTTGAACGGTTTTGATTAAACCAGTCACACCAGCAGCGGTATCTAAATGTCCGATATTAGTTTTTGCCGAACCTATAGCACAGAAACATTTCTTATTAGTTTCCTGGGAGAAAGCTTGCGTCAAGGCAGCAATTTCGATCGGATCGCCAAGAGGTGTTCCAGTTCCGTGAGCTTCTATATAGCTGACAGTTTCCGGTTCCACATCAGCAAGTGCTAAAGCATCTGCGATCGCTTGCGCCTGACCCTCTACACTGGGGGCTGTGTAGCCAACTTTCAGAGAACCATCATTATTGATAGTCCAACCTTTGATGACTGCATGGATGTAATCTCGATCTGCTATTGCATCCTCCAATCTTTTCAAAACCACAATTCCCACGCCATTACCGCTCACAGTTCCCTGTGCTTTCGCATCAAAGGCTCTGCAATGTCCGTCCGGTGAAAGAATCATTCCCTCTTTATAAAAATATCCTGTCTTTTGGATCGCACCGATCGCAACACCACCTGCCAAAGCCATATCGCATTGATAATTTAGCAAACTTTGGCAAGCCATACTAATAGCAACTAATGAAGTAGAACAAGCAGTTTGGACGGTGACGCTCGGCCCTTTCAAGTTTAATTTATAAGAAACGCGAGTAGACAGAAAATCTTTATCGTTGGCGATTACAAGTTGAAAATCTCCCAGCGATTCTCTTAAAGTACGATTGGGATAAAGATTATTCAAAAAATAAGTATTGAAACTTCCCGCACCACCATAAACCCCGATCGGCCCTGCGTAAGTTTCCGGGTTATATCCAGCATTTTCTAGCGCTTCCCACGCTGACTCCAAGAAAAATCGGTGTTGCGGATCGGTGATTTCAGCTTCTCTAGGATTAAACCCAAAAAATGCAGCATCAAACAACTCAATATCATCTAATACCGCTTTTGCTTTGACATAACGCGGATCGCGCAACACTGACTCATCAATGCCTAAAGATTTCAGTTCTTCTTCTGAAAAGAAAGAAATAGATTCTATGCCATCCCGAATATTTCGCCAAAACTCATCGACATTTTTCGCACCAGGAAAACGCCCTGCCATTCCGATAATTGCGATCGCATCTATAGAGTTAGAATTTTCAGAATTATCCATTTTTATTCTTTCCTCTGAAATTGTTGTTTTGGCATCACTCACCTCGAAATGGCACGAGTAGCGCATCCACCCACTGCCGATCCGTTTCCGATAGTTTTGGCCCCGGAACTGGCTGCCGATAATCGATGCGTAATTGGTAACTACCGCGATCGTAAACACCCAGCAAAATCGATTGTAAATCGACAGTTAATTCTGGATCTTCAGGCTTGAGAGGTAATAAGAAACTAGGGATTGGTTCTCTTAGTTGAAATTCATATAAATCTGCCATTGGACGGTTAAAAGCTCGACTCACCACGATCCGATAATCGCTCGTTTCCTCTACCCCAATCATAGGCATGGGTATATTTTCTCGGAGTAAATCGATTTCAACCAGATGAGAGGAACTACCCAGCACTAGCTGCCGCTTCTTCTCGTATGCACTTCGCCCTTCGCCTTTGCGCTTATTTTTGGGTGATAGCACCTCAATTACAGTAATTACTTGATGAGTACCCACCTCCCGCACTTCTAAATAGCGATCTTTGATTTCGACAGGCATGGGGAGTTGGATTTGTTTCGGGCGAGTTTGCGTAGCGGTTGCGGTAAAATCTACTACAGGGGTGCTTGAAGCTGTCAACACAATCGCATCGGGAATCCCTACCAGCAATTCAGGATTGTCGTCATCTAGATAAGTACGAGTTTCGACTGCTACATAATACCTGGGTCGCAGATAGGGGGTAAGGGCATCAGAAATTGCCACAATCAATCTGTTGTGAAACTCGTGCCACAAAGCAGGCAATTCCAGATATGGGTTCATACCGGGGAAAGGGGATGACATCCATGAAACTCCCATATTGTAGGGATTTGAGCTTAGTATATTGTAACCGTTTTGAACGAAATATAATTCAGGAGCCGCCGAGTCAGAATTCTGAATTCTGACTGTTTATTCAATCTTTCCCCTGAATTTGTCGTTTTTCTTTTTGTCGATTTAGTGCTGCTTTTTGCTTTTGAATGCGATTTTCTTTTTGTTTATTGGCACTAGATTCGAGGCTGTTTGCAGAAGAGTCTTTTTCTGTCACATTTTGACTTAAATGTTTAGCCAAAGAACTGATAGTTGGGTATTTAAACAATTCAATCATGGAAACATCTTTGTTAACCACTTCTTTCAATTTGCTATGAGCCTGCGCCATCAGTAGTGAATGACCCCCCAAATCGAAGAAATTATCATCTACACCAACTTTTTCTAAATGCAATACTTGTTGCCAAACGATTGCGATCGCTTTTTCAATCTCAGTCTGCGGTGCGACATAAGTTGTTTCTAACTCTATGTTAAGAGGATCGGGAACTGGTAGCGCTATAGGGTCTACTTTGCCATTAGATATCAGTGGCAAGGCATTCAAAAACACGAAGCTGGAAGGGATCATATAGTTGGGCAACTTCTGCTGGAGAAGATTACGCAAACTACCGACTGCCGTGCGTTGCAAAACTTTCCAGAAACCCTGCGTTTCCAGAAGATACGCTATACTTTGTTGCACGAGGTCTTGTTCGCTCCCATTTAGCGCCAACTCAATCCCAGCTTGATTTTCCCGACGCCAAGCGACTCTTCCCTCTAACCAACGCTCCTCACCGGAACTAGGCATACGCAAACACAAGCGCACTGATTGACCGGGCTGACAAGTATCTGGCACATCCACTAAACCGACACCTCCAATGGAAATGTCTTCCGTGCGAAGTTTTACTGGTGAATTGCCATCCAATTCTGCCCAACACTCACTCTTAAAGGGAGTACGTTCTGGAGTGAGTTTAGAAACGATATAAGCGACTAGACGTTGATTGCCCGAAGCATCTTCCCGCTTCATAACCACAGACTCTCGCACATCCGGGTGTTGACTCAATAGCGCTTCGATGTCGCCCAATTCAACATCTGATAAACTATCATCGACAGCAACTTTTTCTGGGTGCAATACTTGTTCCCAATCTATAGCGATCGCATTTTCACTCTCATTTTGGGGTGGCACATAATCCAATTGTGGATTAATAGTATCCGGTTCTGGCAGCGCTTTGCGGTCTATTTTGCCATTGGGAGACAATGGCAAAGCATTCAAAAATACGAAGCTAGAAGGCATCATATAGTTGGGCAACTTCTCTTTGAGAACATTGCGTAAACTACCCACTGCCGTGCGTTGCAAAACTTTCCAGAAGCCCTGAGTTTCCAGAAGAGATTCGATACTTTTCTGCAAAATATTTTGTTCTCTAGCATTTAGCACCAACTCAATCCCCGCTTGGTTTCTCCGACACCAAGCCACCGTTCCCTCCAACCATAGCTCATCATTAAATCCAGGGAGATGCAAGCACAAGCGCACCGATTGACCAAGAACACAAGTATCTGGTACATCAACTAAGCAGACGCCACCAATGGAAATGTCTTCCGTGCGAAGTTTCACTGCCGGATGACCATCAAATTCAGCCAAACAGGGGATCTGATAAGGAACTCGTTCTGGTCTGAAATGGGAAACAATATAAGCGACTAAGCGTTGATTACCAGATTCATCTTCCCGCTTAATGACTACAGACTCTCGCACATCCGGGTGTTGACTCAATACCGCCTCGATTTCCCCCAGTTCGATCCGGAAACCGCGAATTTTCACCTGGTGGTCGATGCGACCGAGAAACTCAATGTTACCATCTGATAAATAACGAACTAAGTCACCTGTTTTGTAGAGGCGGGAATTTGGCTCATTACTAAAAGGATTGGGGATAAATTTCTGTTCAGTTAGATCGGGGCGGTTGAGGTAACCTCGTGCTAAACCAGCGCCACCAATGTATAGCTCGCCGGGGATACCGATCGGAACGGGTTGCAGTTGAGCATCTAAAATATAAACTTGCGTATTAGCAATGGGGCGTCCGATGGGTAGTAGTGACTTATGGCGATCGGTATATTCGGCAATTGTTGCACAGACAGTGGATTCCGTCGGCCCATAAGCGTTAAAGAAGCGACGCCCTAATGACCATTTGGCTGCAAGATCCGGGGAACAGGCTTCTCCAGCCACGATAATTGTTTGCAACGTGGGTAGTTCCTCTGGGAGAAGTAACGCCAGGACTGACGGTGGCAGCGTAACAGTCGCGATCGCATAGTCGCGCAATAGCTGAATTAGATCGGCTCCAGGTAACAGGGACTCCCGCGTTCCGATAACTAGCGTCGCTCCTCCCACCAAAGCCATGAAAATTTCTGAAACCGAGGCATCGAAGCTCAAAGAGGCAAACTGGAGAACGCGGCTATTTGGTTGCACGTTGAAAATTTGGATCTGTGCTGTCGCTAGATTGCTGAGTCCAGAGTGCGCCACTAGAACACCCTTGGGCTTTCCTGTAGACCCCGAAGTGTAAATCACGTAGGCCAGATTATCCGGTTTTAAGCTATATTCAGGGTTTTCCTCGCTCTGTCGCTGAATCACTTCCCAATCTGTGTCGATACAAACCACACGCCCTTGGTGTTTGGGAAGAGATTCGACTAACTTCGCCTGAGTCAGCAACACTGGTACGGAGGCGTCTTCTAGCATGAAGGTTAAACGTTCGGGAGGATAAGCTGGGTCTAGCGGCACATAAGCTCCACCAGCTTTGAGAATGCCCAAAATTCCCACCACCATCTCTAAGGAACGCTCGACGCAGATCCCTACCAGTACCTCTGGCTCTACACCCAAATTCCGCAGGTGGTGCGCTAGTTGATTTGCTCGTTGATTTAGTTCTTGGTAGGTAAGTTGCTTATCTTCAAATACTAATGCGATCGCATTGCGCGATCGCTCTACCTGCTCCTCAAACAACTGGTGTATGCACGCATCTTTGGGATAATCGGTTTGGGTATTATTCCACGCCGCCAACTGCTGCCGTTCAAACTCAGTTAACAGAGGCAATTGGGAGATTTTCTGCTCTGGATTAGCGACGATACCTTCCAGTAAAGTCTGAAAATGCCCCACCATCCTAGTGATAGTTGCGGCATCAAACAAATCGGTGTTGTACTCAATACGACCAATGATGCCCGATGGTCTCTCATCAAGTTCGAGGTATAGATCAGACTTTGCCGTGCCAGTATCGACATCTAGCTGGCTAATCCTCCACCCATCTATTTGGACAAGCGGTGGCTCGAGGACAAACGCGACTTGGAATAGAGGATTGTAGCTAAGATTCCGCTCCGGTTGCAGTTCTTCCACCAGTTTCTGGAAGGGCAATTCTTGGTGAGCATAAGCTCCTAATATTACCTCTCGCACTCTTGCCAGCAGTTCTTTAAAACTGGGATTACCAGAAAGGTCACTACGGATTACTAAACTGTTGAGTAAGTAACCCATTGTTCTCTCTAGCTCTTGTCGGTTGCGGATGTTGACCGCAGTGCCTACTGGAACATCAGTCTGTCCCGTATAGCGACTGAGCAATGTTTGGAATGCTGCCATTAAGGTTACAAATAGGGTGACACCTTCCTTACGACTGAGATCTTTGAGCATCTCGGTTAGGCTCAGTGGTAGTGTTAGACATTGCCTCGCACCCCGGAAGCTCTGTACTGGCGATCGCGATCGGTCAGTAGGCAGTTGCAATGTCGGCAGATTGGCTAACTGTTGCTTCCAATAATCAAGCTGATTAGCGAGGAACTCTCCCTGTAGCGATTGTCGTTGCCAGTAGGCAAAGTCTGCATACTGGATCGACACTTCTGGGAGAGGCGCTGGTAAGCCTAAAGAGAAAGCTGTGTAGAAAGTCGCAATTTCCTTCAAAAATACGCTATATAAGGAAACTGCATCAGTAATTATATGGTGCAGAGTGATGAACAACCTGCAATCTGTTGCGCTCAACTGAATGAGAGTAGCCCGCAATAGTGGCCCTTGGACTAGATCGAAAGGCAGCCGAGCTTCTAAAGTCGCGATTCGCAAAGCTTCAGACTCCCGCTCAGTTTCGGGAAATTCCGCTAAATTTACCAGTGGCAGTGTAAAAGTAGCCGCATCTCGAATTACCATCATGGGTTCTCCATCCACCCAAGCAAAAGTCGTTCGCAAAATTTCGTGCCGTTTGATAATTTCGTCGATGCTGCGTTCTAGGATGGCTGCGTTTACTGAACCAGGCAAGTGAATTGTAATCGGTTCGTTATAAAATGGCGTATCTGGAGCTAGTTGACACAGGAACCACAGTTGTTCCTGACCCAAGGACAGAGGCAAGTTTTGGTTGCGTGAAATTGGTTGAATCGGTGGAGCTTGGGGGAGAAGCGTTTTATGAGTAGCAACTTCAATCTTGTGAGCAAGTTCAGCTACTGTGGAAGACTCAAATACGGTACGTAAGGGGATTTCAATCTGAAAGGTTTCTCGAATGCGGGTGACGATTTTGGTAACGAGCAAAGAGTGACCGCCCAATTCCAAAAACTTGTCTTGGATGCTGATATGTTCTAGTCCCAAGACTTCCGCCCAAATTCCTGCCAACACTTCTTCTGTGGGAGTTCGGGGGGCTACAAAATTTGAGTCTAAACCGGAAATGGCAACGGTTGATGTTGACAAATCTGATTGGGTGTGGGAATTTTTAACAGCATCTGCTACTAGGTTCTGACGATCGATTTTTCCGTTGGGAGTTAGGGGCAAACTATTGAGGAATACAAAGCTGGAAGGCACCATATAGTCAGGTAACTTATCCTTCAGAAAGCTACGCAACTTACCAGCGGCAGTGCGTTGTAAAAACTTTAAAAAGCCTTGGGATTCTAAGAGGTAATCAATGCTTTGCTGAATAACAGTCTGTTCTGTTGATGTGAGAGATAATTCAATTCCAGCCCGATTTCCGTTACACCAAGCAACTGTCCCCTGAAAGCTACTTTCTTGAATATTTCCCGGTAGGATAAGGCGCAGGTTGATGGATTGATCTTTGAACCAATGATTCGGGACATTTACTAAGCCGATACCACCTATGGATATGTCCTCTGTCTGTACTTTGACCGAACTATTGTCATCAAATTCGGTAATTACTTCTGTTTTGCAGGGTATGCGTTCTGCGGTGAGTTTGGAAACAACAAAAGCCACTAGGCGTTTTTGTCCGGCAATCTCTTCTGGTGCTGTTACCACTGCTACCTGCACGTCCGGATGTTGGTTCAATACCGCCTCGATTTCTCCGAGTTCGATGCGGAAGCCGCGAATTTTTACTTGGTTGTCGATGCGACCGATAAATTCGATGTTGCCATCGGGTAGGTAGCGACCGAGATCTCCGGTACAGTAAAGGCGTGTGCCTGTATGGGGATGAGTAATGAAGCGCTGGCTGGTCTTTTCTGGATCTCGCCAATAGCACCTAGCTAAACCGATACCGCCGATGTAGAGTTGTCCTGCTTCTCCTTCCTGGCATTCTTCCATTGCTTCGTTCAGCACGTAGAACTGCTGGTTAGTCATGGCCCGACCGTAGGGTATGCTTTTCCAGTCAGGCTCAACTTTAGCGATCGGATATAAAATAGACCAGATGGAAGCTTCGGTTGCCCCTCCTAAACTGATGACCGCAGGAGTTGAGGATAGACCTAACCCCCCCGACCCCCCTTCCCTGCAAGGGAAGGGGGGAGTAAGATTACTCCCCTCTCCTTGCAGGAGAGGGGCTGGGGGAGAGGTCAAATTTATTTCAGACCCGGATTTAGAAACCAAATCTTTGATTCGATCTGGCAAATTCAGGGGTATCCAATCTCCGCTGAGTAGGACTAATCGCAGAGATGATGGCAGAGTTTTATCGCCAGCAGTCGCATAATCCGCCAGCATTTGCATCAATGGTGGTGCTGAATCCCAGAGGGTGACTCGTTCTCGCGTCATCACATCGAGCCAGTCAGCTGGGTCTGGTGTAGCGGAAGCTTTGGGGATAACGACGGTTCCTCCAACAGCTAGCAAGCCGAAAATATCATAAACTGACAGGTCGAAACTTAGGGATGATACGGCTAAAACGCGATCGCCAACTCCCACTTCAAAGCGTTGGTTAATATCGAGTAATGTATTGACTGCACCGCGATGCTCGATCGCCACTCCCTTGGGTTGTCCCGTCGAACCGGATGTATAAATAACATAAGCTAAGTTATCCGGTGTCACCCCACTGTCTGGATTTTCGTCGGTGAAGCTAACACCTGTTCCTTTCCCCAGTAATGTTTCAGGGTTTGCATCCAAGCAGATAACATGGGCTTGATGTTCGGGAAGCGATTCGACTAAATGTTGTTGCGTCAGCAGCACAGGTGCCTGCGAATGCTCCAACATGAACGCCAGCCTACTTGGAGGATAATTCGGATCTAGTGGTACGTAAGCTCCGCCAGCTTTGAGAATACCCAACAAACCTACTACGCTTTCTAAAGAGCGTTCCACGCAGGCGGCAACCAGTACCTCTGGCCCTACGCCCAGACTTCTCAGATGGTGCGCTAGCTGGTTAGCTTGGGAGTTTAGCTCCTGATAAGTTAGCTGCTTCCCTTCATAAATTACTGCGATCTCGTCGGGCAAGTGTTCTACTTGAAACTCAAATAGCTGGTGGATCCACGCATCCCTGAAATTACTGAGCATTTTATTCTTGCTTCGATGAGGAACCTTAAATTATTGTTCCCATATTTGATCTAAAAACTACATCTGAGAGATTCTACTTTCCTCTGCTGCAAGACTACCCATGAGCTGACGCTCACAACAAAGGATTGAAAATATCACTTTCTCATACCAAATCCGGGTTAGCTACTCCCTTTTTCTTGAAGCCCGCGCTTCTCTGGCGAGAGTTTGTCTAGCCGCGACTTTAGTCGTCAGTCGTCAGTGCTTATTAATTCGGCATATCTGTTGAAAGAGGTGTTGCGCCGATCTTAGTTAATACTTCACCTTCATTATGCTTAATTTTCTGCTTCAAAGGAATCTCAACAACAAACTCTGCCCCCTGTCCTGGTGCCGAAATACAAGTCAGCCTACCCTGATGTTTCTCTACCACAATTTGGTAGCTAATAGCCAACCCCAAACCAGTACCAGAACCGACAGGTTTTGTAGTAAAGAAAGGGTCAAAAACCCTTCGGCATATTTCCTCTGTCATACCCGATCCATTGTCAGCAATTCTGATTTCCACTTTATCACCTTTTATGACACAGGTGCGAATGTTAATCAGTCCGTTTTTCTTTTGTTTTGCTACAGGAGCAATGATAAATGACTCTTCAATAGCATCGATCGCATTGCTGAGTATATTCATAAATACCTGATTCAGGAAGCTGGCGTAACACTCTACTCCTGGCAGCTGGCTATACTCTTTAACAATGTCAATCCCAGGATGTTCTGGCCTGGCTTTCAGCCGATTTTGCAACAGCAGTAGAGCGCTATCTATCCCTTCATGGATATCTACTGATTTCATTGCCGCCTCATCCAGGCGCGAGAAATTCCGCAGCGACAGAACAATTTGGCGAATACGGTCTGCCCCTACCTGCATCGAATTGATGAGTCTAGGGAAGTCTGAGACTATGAATTCAAGATCGATAGTTTTTGCAAGTTCTTTAATCTCAGATGTTGCATTATAAGAATGCTGCTCGTAAAAATCTAGCAACTTGAGTAAGTCTTGGAAATATTCAGTAGCATGGATAAGATTGCCGTAGATAAAGTTAATTGGGTTGTTTATTTCGTGAGCTATTCCGGCAACCATTTGCCCCAGGCTAGACATTTTTTCAGTTTGAATCAGCTGAGTCTGTGTCGCTTGCAGTTCCTTTAAGGCAAGTTCAAGCTGAGTTGCTTGTTGTCTCAACAACCTATTTTTTTCTTGTAACTCTAGCGTCCTTTCTTCTACTTTCTGTTCGAGCGATCGGTTGTAATCCTCTAATTGCTCGTTGGCTTTTCTCAAGTTTTGGCTAGTGGTGTCCAATTTTCCATATAAAATCGCATTTTTTAGCGATATAGCCACCTGTGAAGAAAGTATTTTTAAAACTTCCAGCCTCTCAGTCGTAAACGCTCCATTTGTTATATTGTTCTCCAAATAAATAATTCCAATCAGGTTGCCTTGATTGATCAGAGGCGTACATAATATTGACTTTGTTTTATTTTTTTCGATATAAGTATCGGTTGCAAATCTGGCCGATATGGCTGCATCATTCAACACCACATTTTCTTTACTTATAGCAACATAATTAATTACGGACACTGGTAAATTATGAGTAGTTTCAATTGGCGTTGGCGACCAAAATAAGACCTCATTTTTATCCACATTACCCGTAGCTTCTATCAGTAAATGTCCATCTTTTTCTAAAATCAGACAACTGGTTGTAGCTCCAGCATTTTCCATCACAATTCTAAGTAATTTATCCAGCAACTTATCCAGAACTATTTCTTCAGCCAACGCAAGAGACGCTTTGTTCACAGTTGACAAATCTAAGACCGCCGAACTTCCTCCTGTGGTAGATGTCGTTGTCCTATTAGTCTGGATAGCTATGGGTTCTCGCTTCAGCATCTCGGAAAAGACCGCAGGATATCTTGATTCCAAATCTTTAGCCTTAGCTTTCGCGCCCCAATGAACATATCCATAGTAAGCCTGTGTCAGATAAATTTGAGCAAACTTGTCTCTGCCAAGGGAGAAATAAAACTCTGCTGCTAGTTCCGACGCTAGTGCTTCTTCCTGAAGATATCCTTGTTCTTTGGCTCCCATTATAGCTCGGTCATAATATTCCATTGCTTCTAAAATTTGTCCTAAAACACGAGCTTTTTCTGCCTCCACAAGCTCGTACTTATGTTTGAAATTTGATGGAGCAGAATCAGCCCACCGCCGCATTTTTTGCTGATTTTTATCTACAATAGCCAAATATTTTTGTTGTTCCGAACTTGAAACTTTGGGATAGTGAGAAAGGAGAGCCAACGAATAATAAAAGTTGTGAACAGCATAAACTATCATGCTCATCACAGTGATTCCATGTTCTACGGCTAAACTGGCGGTGGCAACGGCACTATTAAATTCTTTAAAAAAATAAAATAAAATCGTCTTGACAAGATAGAGAATAAAAAGCAAAATTCTATTGTTAGTTTCAATAAAAACAGGCAGCATTTGTGTTTCATCAAAACTCTCGCCCACCAGCTGACATTTACCATCGGCTTTCTTTTGAAGATTTAACGTCAGTTGGTGGAATATTTTAATGTAATAGATAGAATAGTCTTGTTTGAGTTTCAGTGCTAAATTAAGATAGTGCCTTTGTTGCTGCTCTACAATGTCTAATTGATCTCCAATCAAAAACACGCTAGCGCAATAAACAGTAGCATTATAGCTAACATATTCTATATCTCCGCTTTCCTGTCCACTTTGCACCCCCTCCCGAAGTGATGTTAGTGTGTCCTTAACATGAACTTTCCAGGGTCTGATTACACCATGAAATAAATTGTAGACTTTACATTGAAGTTCTCTGGCGTTAAATTTATCCAACAGTTTTAAAGCTAGCTGACCTGCATGATATCCGGCATTTATATTTTCGGTCATCAAATATATAAAAATGCCATAAAAAGCATACGCAAAAGCCGCCAGTGCTGAATGACCATGTTCAACACAGAGCTTTGTTTGGGTAAGTACAAGCAGGGGCACAATATCTGGCTTCACTGTGTAAGCAGGAGAAATAATGCTAATCAGTATCCGCAAGGCTGCTAATTGATACGGATCGGTCATTTCTGGGATGTTTTCTAAATCTGTCAGAGAAGGCAACTTAACGGAAAAACCACCCTCATCGGCTTCATTTGACAAGGAAACACCCAGCATATCCAACACTTGCAGTCCAGTATCGATCGCTTTTAGCATCTGATTTTGAGCCATGTAAAACTGGATTTGCAATTCGTATACTTTCACTTTTTCGAGCAGGGTGTTAGCTTGTTGCAGAACAACTTCAGCAAGAGTTGCTGACCTTTCGTAATTGGTATTAAGATATTCCGCTTCTACGGCTTCTACATAGAGTCCGAGCGTCAGGTCATAGTTACTCTGCCAACTGTTTTCTGCTAATAGCTCCAACCCTACTCTTAGTTGTGTGATGGCAGCTTCGTAAGCTGTCGCTGCTTTAGCTTTTCGAGCAGCTATTAAATTTAATTGAGCCAGCTTGTATTTTTCTTCTGGATCTGTAATGAATTCTACTCCCACATTTAGCTGATTAACAATATCAAAGACATTTTCTTCTAGCTCGTCTTGATTTGTATTCTGTAACAGGAGTTGACCAATTTTCAGGTGAGTAGCTTTTTGATCGTCAGTAGGAATCAAAGAATAAGCTGCTTGTTGTACCCGATCGTGCAAAAACTTGTAGGATACTTTGTAAGTGTTAATTTCTAATTTGTTTTCTTGACTATTACCCATTACCAAGGACTCATTACCTTTGAAAAGTAAAGGGATTTTGTAGGCACCTTCCCCGATGGGCAGAATTAGACCGCTCTGAAGTCCATCCCATAAAGCAGATGCCGTTTCTGATATAGATTGTTCATTCACGATCGCCAAAACGTCTAAATTAAATCTGTTCCCAATACAAGCAGCTAATTTTAAAATTTTCTGGGTGTCTGGTGGCAGTTTTTGGATATTTCTGGCGATGAGTTCGACGACGTTATAATCCGCAATTCCAATAGTTTGAATTCTCCCAATGTCCCACTGCCAACTGCCGATATTGAAGTCAAATGTCAACAGCTTTTCTGCGTAAAGGGAGGTGAGCAACTGAGTTAAGAAAAATGGATTGCCTTGAGTTTTATTGAAAACTAGCTCAGCTAATAACGGGCATTTTTCTGTTTCATTTCTATCCTGACTGGCGAGCAAACATTCTCCCTCAAGTTCTCCTTGTTTATGAGATAAGGAAGCAAGAGAAGGCACTGGTGATGAACTGCTTTCACCCAAGGTATCGGCAACTAATTGACTGACTGTACTAAGTGCCAACGGTGGGAGGATAATATTATTTACTATTGACCCGGATGAATGAATCTTATCTAAGGTCTGCATAAATGGATGGGTTGGGCTGACTTCGTTATCTCGATACGCTCCAATCAGCAACAAATATTGGCTATCTTGGTCAGTTAGCAGCAACTGAACCAATTTTAAAGAAGCTGAATCTGCCCACTGTAAATCATCTAAAAATAAGACTAGCGGATGTGCTTTTTGTGTAAAAATATGAATAAATTGTTTAAAGACTAGATTAAACCGATTTTGTGATTCGTTCGCTCCTAGCTGGGAAACTTCGGGTTGCACGCCAACTATCAATTCCAATTCTGGAATAACGTCTATTATTACCCTAGCATTTTGCCCTAAAGCCTTTAAAATCTTTTGTTTCCAAAAAATAATTTTTTCAGGGCTTTCTGTTAACAGTTGCCGAATTAGTTCCTGGAATGCTTGAATCAAGGCTGCATAGGGAATATTCCGCTTAAATTGGTCGAACTTGCCCGCGATAAAATAACCCCGCGCTGCAACAATGGGTTTATGAACTTCATAAACCAAACAAGATTTGCCTATGCCTGAGTAACCGGAAACTAGCATCATTTCGGCTGTGCCAGAGCTAACACGGTCAAAGGCATCCATCAGGGTGGCTACTTGCGTTTCTCGTCCGTACAGTTTTTGCGGAATGAGAAATTGACCGGATTTATCGCGCTGACCGGGAATGAAGTGGGAAATTTGGCCAGTTTGTTGCAACTGACTTAGACATTGTTCTAGATCCGCTTTAAGGCCATAAGCACTTTGATATCTGTCTTCAGCAGTCTTGGCTAATAATTTCATCACAATGTCAGAAATTGCTTTGGGAATCTCGCTATTTTGGATTTTATTGCCTGACTCACTTTTGACCTTGTTCCCAGGCAGAGCAGTGGGAACGGACTTTTGACCTCGTTCCCACTGCTCTGCCTGGGAACGGACTTGATGGGGTGGTACTGGCTGTTTAGCGATGTGGCAGTGAACTAATTCCATCGGATCGGTAGCTTTAAATGGTAGTTCACCGCACAGTATTTCATAAAATGTCACACCCAAAGAATAGAAGTCGGTGCGGTAGTCAATGGAGCGATTCATTCGTCCCGTTTGCTCTGGTGATATATAGGCGAGGGTTCCTTCTAGTAAAGTGGGATGGCTGAGTGCTTGGGTTTCTCTAGACAATCGCGTGGCAATGCTAAAGTCAGTAATTTTTACTTTGAGGGTTGTGGGATTAATGATGATGTTTGTTGGCTTAATATCTTTATGAATAATTTGGTTGTCGTGCAATTTACCCAGGGTATCTGCTAGTTCAATACCGATGTTCAGAAACTCTGTTAGTTCCAGTTTGCGATCGCACAAAAACTTGTTGAGCGCTTCTCCGCTCGAATCTTCCAATATCAGTGCCAAACCGTTACGGTGATTTTCCAAACTGTATGGTTTGACAATACCTTCTAAATTTAGATTTCTGGAGATTTCATATTCATGTCTCAATTGCATGATCTCTTCGAGCGTAGGATAATCGGCTCTAAGGATTTTGACGATCGCAGCCTTCTTATCTTCCTTTCTCTCTGCACGATAAACTACTGTATTCAAACCCTCGTTAATTTTTTCTATTAGTTTGTAGCCAGCCCTGATATTCATAAATTTTTACCTATCTTAAAAATGATGAAAGTAGATCCTGTACTAAAATATACAGCCGATTAAAGTAAATTTTGTATTTTTGAGGATACTTTGCTAAAGTTTTGGGGTTAACAACGTTTTATAACAGAGAGAATAGTAGCTTACCTGCCCTCTAGTTGGAATCCGTAATTTCCACAGTTTTTATAGCAAAGTGCTTCGACTTTAGTGCTGAGTACTGAGTTTGTTTACAACAGCCGAAAAGTTTTTCGACTACTGCTATTTTAAATCTAAAATCTCAAATCGATATCATTCCTCGACACGATAGCCAAATTCTGCCAACCGACTGCGAGATTGCCGCCATTTTGGCTCCACTCTCACAAACAACTCTAGATAAACTTTCCCATCAATTAATTTTTGCATTTGTTCGCGAGCTGCGCTGCCAATAGTTTTTAGCATGATTCCGCCTTTGCCGATCACAATACCCTTTTGGGAGTCGCGTTCGACATTGATGGCGGCGAAAACGCGAGTAATTGTGGGTGTTTCCTCTACTTTCTCGATCGTCACAGCTACAGAGTGAGGAATTTCTTCGCGAGTTAAAAGCAAAATTTGTTCGCGAATCAGTTCTGCCATAATAAAGCGTTCCGGTTGGTCTGTTACCAGATCGGGGGGATAATAATATGGCCCAGGTTCTAAGCGATCGATTAAAAATTTCTGCAACGCTTCCAAACCATCGCCGTTGAGGGCCGAAAATTTGACGATCGGCCAATTGTGCGGCCCAGCCAGATTGGCATAAGTATCCTCAATCTGATGGTAATTTGAAGATTGTTGGTCTATTTTGTTCAACCCCAAGACTAGAGGCATTTGGCTGTGGGTTAAAAGATCGACGATATAGCGATCGCCACCACCAGCTTCCACCGAACCATCCACCACAAACAGCAGCACATCCACCGACTGAATCGCAATTTGGGCATTTTTCACCAGCACTTTCCCCAACTGGTGGTGAGGCTTGTGAATTCCCGGCGTATCCACAAAAATCAGCTGCGCCTCTGGCGTAGTTAAAATCCCCCGCAGACGATTGCGCGTCGTCTGGGCTACCGGGGATACGATCGCCACTTTTTGCCCCACCAACTGATTCATCAGAGTGGACTTCCCCACATTGGGGCGTCCGATAATCCCAATAAAGCCAGACTTGTATCCCGCCGGTGCAACCGGAATACTGAATGCGTCTGCCCTTTCTAAATCTAAATTATCTTCTTGCTCGCTCATTTTTATACCCATCTTTAATTATGACTTCCGATCGAACATTAAAAATCAACAAGAGAACGATTGCACCTCATTACCAACTCAAATAGTTGCAATCATAGTCGTCTTTTCCAGCTTTAGATTGACTTTTTATCCTATAGAGTTTGGTTGCATTTTCGGCTGACAAGGGTCGGCTAAAGAAGTATCCTTGTACGCCGTCGCATTTGACTAAGCGCAAAAATTCTAATTCTTCCGCTTTTTCAACTCCTTCAGCAATCACTTTTAAGTTTAGCCCATGCCCTAAAGCAATGACTGCCCTGATAATTGCCGCTTCCTTTGTATCATTCATCAAACCGTGGATAAACGAGCGATCTATTTTAAGCGTATCTAAAGGCAATTGTTTCAACGTCCACAAAGAAGAGTAGCCCGTGCCAAAATCATCCATCGAAATGTGAATTCCCATCCTTTGTAACGACTGCAATACTGAAATTGTAAAGTCTACATCTTGGATCGCAATGCTTTCAGTAATTTCTATTTCCAGATAACCAGGTTCTAGCCCTGTTTCTTTTAAAACTTGTGCTATTATTTTTACCAGATTGCGTTGCTGGAACTGACGAGTCGAAAGATTAACGGCCATCCGTAACGGCGGTAAGCCAGCTAACTGCCAAGCTCGATTTTGGGCGCAAGCAGTTCTGAGTACCCATTCTCCGATCGGGCAGATTAGTCCGGTTTCTTCTGCTAGGGGAATAAAGCGATCGGGGGGAATTAATCCGCTAGAGGCAGACTGCCAGCGAATCAAAGCTTCCATGCCCACAATCTCACCTGTATTTAAGTCCACCTGCGGTTGGTAGTGCAACAGAAACTCTTCGCGTTCTAATGCTTTATAGAGATTGTTTTCTAGTACCAATCGCTCAAACGCTTTGTTGCCGATCGCTGATGTATAAAGTTGGTAATTGTTTCGACCCAGTTGCTTAGCGCGATACATCGCAGCATCGGCATTTTTCAAGAGGGTTTCAGCGTCTTCACCGTCATAGGGAGCTAGGGCAATTCCTATGCTAGCTTTGACGTTGAGTTCCTGTTCTCTAAATTTAAACGGAACGCTCAGTATATCCAGAAATCGCTGGGCAATTTGTGCGGCATCCTCTGTACTGTGGATGGGCGATAGCAATATGGTAAATTCATCACCTCCCCAACGGGCAACAATGTCACTTTCGCGCAGAGAATGTTTCAGTCGTTTGGCGACATTTTGCAGCAACTCATCGCCAACAGCATGACCTAGCGTATCGTTAATATTCTTGAAACAATCCAAGTCGAGAAACACGACAGCCAACATTTCTCGACGCTGATGGATTTTTGCTAGTGCCAGAGAAAGGCGGTCATTAAATAGTAGCCGATTCGGCAAACCTGTCAGAAGGTCGTGGGAAGCTTGATGCCGGATTGTATCCTCCACTCTTCTCTGCATCACCGCCATGTAGAGGTGAACTCCCAAAGCTTGCGCGAGTTTAATTTCATCGGAACTCCACTCTTTGGCTTTTCCTTTTTTGATTTCTCGCCAAGCTTCAAAAGACCTGCGGGGTCGCAAGTTGCGTTCGTCTTGATTTAAACGTCCAGCCCATAATGTTTCGGTTTCAATCTCATTGCGGAAAATGGTGAGACACCCCACGCATTGTTGCTGATACCGCAGGGGGACGACAAGCAAGGAACGAATAGGAGTTGATTCTAGCTCCGGTTTTAAAAATTCAAGTTGAGACTCTTGATAGATCTCGGTAATAATGTAAGGAAAGTTTTGAGTGTTTAGCGGCAGATCGCTTATATTCTTTAACTCAGGATTGAGAAAAAATAACTCAAAGCTATTTTCGTTGTTGGTATTGGGGGTGTCTTTGGTAGGATTGATGATTTGTTGCCAAAAGGGGCTTTCTTCTATACAGGTCAAAGACAACTGTTCGCCGTAGGTGTAAAGTTGCGCGGGCTGACCTATAGGCTCTGCTGTTATATACAACCGACCACCAGCACCCTGTAACGCTTTGACGGTTTGCTCCAGCACTTTTTGCCGAATTTCTGTAATGTTAAGCGGCGAGTGCAGCAGACGGCTGATTTGGTTACATACTGCTTCGTGTTGAGCTTGCTGTCGAGTGCGGGAAAGCAGATTAGACTGGGCGATCGCGATCGACACTTGATCCACCAACAGCTGTACAATTTTTAAATCTTGTTCTGTAAAGCTTTTTGGCTTGACATGGTGAGAGACTAACAAACCCCAAAGCTGATTTTGGTGCAAAATCGGCACGCTCAGGGAAGAATTCACCCCCATAGCGGTAAGATATTCTACGTGGCAGGAATCGACCGGGCTGTAGCGAATATCTTCCGTAACTAGGCTTTCTCCTGTATTCGGGCAATCTAGCTGGCTGACGGTTTTGTGCCTGGAAGTCACATCCACGATCACCCGCTGACGAGCTTTAATGAACATCTGACGGCTATGGGGAGGAACATCGCTAGCGGGAAAATGCAGTCCCAGCAATGAAGGGAGCCGAGCGCCGCGACGAGCCTCAGCAATCACTTCTCCGCTCCCATCTGGATGAAATAAATAAATTTTTACACGATCGGTCTCTAAAAATGACCGGATTTCCTGTACTGTAGTTGTCAAAATTTCTCGCAGCTCTAAGGAGCGGCGAATTCGAGTCGCAATCCGATTTAGCAAACTTTCGCGATCGTAAAGCTGGGCTTGCTCTTCCGTTATCCCTAAGTCCGGTGCTTTTGGATTTTTTTTATGCGCCATCCTAATAAACCTTCTAATTTGAGCGGTCTGTGATGCTCCCTTCTGAAGTATTTGTTAAAAAACCAGGTTGCGATCGACTAAGATTTAAATTTTTCCTTTATGTATACAAGTTTACATTTTTTCCGCTAAAATCTTTAAATTATATTTAATATACTTAAGATTTTGTTAAAATCTCTATAAAGAAACAAATGTTTGCTATAGGAGCTAGGGTGCGATCTGCCTACTCCTTCCCCGCTGAAAGAATGAATGGGAGAGTGGGAGAGTGGGAGAGTGGGAGAGTGGGAGAGTGGGAGAGTGGGAGAGTGGGAGAGTGGGAGAGTGGGAGATAATCTGGCGGGAAGGGAGTAAGGGTTGACCCAAGCCATTTGGATTGCCTTTTTGGCTTGATAGAATGCACGTAGATGAAAAAAAGCGAAGTATAATATTTAACTTCTGTTAACCTACGTACAAAAAACTCCCATATAGCTAAAGGCAAAGCGTTTGATATTGTTGACCGTATAATTACTAGCACCCAAACATGACAGCAACGCCAATGAAACCTAGCGACTGGGATGCCCTAACCGCTGCGCTGGAAGGATTGGAAATTATTACCGATCCGACTCAAGTAGCTAAACTATCTCAGGATTACCATACTTTTAGTCCAATTTTACAAGCCCAGCTAGCCGGAAAGACGGGCGATCTGGTTGTCCGTCCAGCCAACGAAGCAGAAGTGTTGCGGGTAGCTGCCGCCTGCGTAAAATATAAGGTGCCCCTGACAGTGCGGGGCGCTGGTACTGGCAACTACGGGCAATGCGTACCGCTACAAGGCGGCGTCATCTTGGATATGACTCGAATGCAGAATATCTGCTGGGTGAAACCGGGGGTAGCGCGGGTAGAAGCTGGTGTCAAGCTGGCACAACTGGATAAAAAAGCCAAAGAAATCGGCTGGGAAATGCGGATGGGACCTTCGACGTATCGGACTGCAACGATCGGGGGTTTTATTGCCGGTGGTAGCGGCGGCATAGGTTCTATTACCTATGGACTGTTGGCCGATCGCGGCAATCTCCTCGCCCTACGAGTAGTCACCCTCGAAGACACTCCACGTGCGATCGACTTACGAGGAGACGACGTTCAGAAAGTAAATCATGCCTGGGGCATCAACGGCATCATCACTGAGTTAGAGATTCCCTTGGGGCCAGCTTATCCTTGGGCAGAAGCGATCGTTATTTTTGAAAGTTTCATGGCAGCTGCCAGATTTGGACAAGCCCTAGCGAATGCAGATGGAACGATCAAAAAACTTATTTGCATTACAGCGTGGCCTATTCCCAGCTATCTTAACGCTTTGCGCCCATACATTCCCGACGGCACTCACGCTGCACTGCTGATGGTGGCAGAAACCTGCCTAGAACCATTGCAAGATATGGTAAAGGAATTCGGCGGCACAATTACTTATCAAAAACTGGCACAGGACTCCGGTAAAGGTTTCCATCTGGCCGAATTTACCTGGAACCATACCACTTTACACGCTCGCAATGTCGATCCGTCCATAACTTACCTGCAAAGTATATTCCCCGCAGATACAAGCCTTAAGCTAGTTGAGCATATGTACGATCGCTTCGGCGACGAAGTAATGATGCACCTGGAATTTTTCCGAGTAGGCGGTACAGCAATTCCTGGCGCTTTGCAACTCGTTCGCTACACCACTGAAGAACGCCTCAACGAAATTATTCGCTATCACGAAGAACAGGGCGTCTTTATTGCCAATCCCCACGTTTATATTTTGGAATTGGGAGGTAGAAAGAAAGTTGATATCGAACAGCTAAAATTTAAGGAAATGGTTGACCCTTATGGGCTGCTCAATCCAGGTAAAATGCGAGTACGTTTGGAGCAATAAGCGAACAATTTTAGATTTTAGATTTAAAAGAAATCTTGAAGAATCTTAAGTTTGTCATTGATTCCATACTTCCGATCAACACTAATACAAACTCCTAGCTTCAACTAAGATAAGTAAGTGGGCATAATTAAACGTAAAACTGCCGCGCCATTAGAAACCCGGTTTCTTCGAGAAACCGGGTTTCTGGGTGTTGAGTTTATTTAGGCTCACCTACTTACCAATCTAAAATCTAAAATCTAAAATCTAAAATTGACTATGATTCACATTGATGGTTCTTATGGAGAAGGTGGCGGACAGGTACTTCGCACCTCACTGAGTCTGGCTGCTATTACTGGTGAGACGATCCGCATCGAAAACATTCGGGCGGGACGCAAAAAACCCGGACTTGCGGCTCAACATCTGACTGCTGTAAGGGCAGCGGCGGCAATTTGTCAAGCCCAAGTGCGCGGTGATGCACTGCGATCGATGATGCTGGAATTTGTACCTGGTAGCCAAGTGCAGGCGGGACACTATACTTTCGATGTCTCGGAGGCGCGGCAAGGCGGTTCTGCTGGCGCTCTTACCCTCGTTTTGCAAACCATCTTATTACCCTTAGCGCTAGCTGCTGATGACTCTCAGGTAACGCTGCGAGGGGGAACTCACGTCCCTTTTAGCCCTCCAGTGACTTATATTCAGGAAGTCTACTTGCCGATCGCAAGTCGGATGGGCGTGCAAGCTTCCGTAAGACTGAATGCTTGGGGTTGGTATCCCCAAGGTGGCGGAGAGGTGGTATTGCGGGTAACTGGGGGTAATACCTTGGCGGGGATTAATCTGCTCGATCGCGGCGCTTTGCGACAGGTGCGGGGTGTCGCGGTGGTGACGGAACTTCCCTCCCACATTCCCGACAGAATGGCTCATCGAGCTGAGAATATTTTGCGCGACGCTAACCTCCAAGTTAATATTAAACCCCTGCGGGAGCGGGGTATTGCACCAGGAGCGGGTATTTTTCTCACATCTGAATACAAAAATAGTTTAGCTGGCTTTAGTGCCTTGGGTCGTCAGAATTTGCCTGCTGAAAAAGTAGCTGAAATGGCTTGTGAGGAGTTACTGGATTTCCATGAAAAACTAGCGCCCGTTGATGTTCATCTTGCCGATCAATTGTTGTTACCATCTGCTTTAGCGTCGTCACAAAGTCAGTATCGCGTGGCTGAAATTAGCACCCATTTAACGACAAATGCTTGGGTAATTCAGCAGTTTGGCTTGGCTGAAATAAATATAGATGAAACTGAAAAAATTGTGGCGATCGCACCATTAATATCATCTCCTAACGAGCGCCAATAATAATTATTAGGTATGTTGTTGCGCTTCAGCGCTCTTTAAGATAGCGCCCAAGATACAACAGGTCTGTTAGACTAGATTAATCCCTGGAGTAATATCATTATGCAGTTAACTATCAAGGACTCAATGGGAAAAATTACTACAACGCTAGCGGTCACGAATCGGTTGGATCAAGGTTTGGCTGAACGCGGTTTTATCGCGCCAGACGAAGTGCGTTCAATAACTTTGGAAAATGTGCTAGTGGATACTGGCGCTACCACTTTGTGTTTGCCACAGAATGTTATTGCCCAACTTGGCTTAAAACTTCTCAAAGAAGTGTCTGTAGAGACGGCAACTGGAATAGGTCAGGCACGCATTTTTGAAGATGCCAAAATTTCTTTAATGGGACGAGAAGGAACGTTTGAATGTTTAGAATTGCCGGGAGGCTCATCTCCATTGCTGGGAGTAATTCCCTTGGAGGCATTAGGTATTGAACTGGATTTGCAAAATCAAAGACTTATTCTTTTGCCTTTGAGTCCTACAGCTAGTTATCTGAGAATTTAATTATGGCAGGAGGGATACGATCGTGGAATTAACTATCAAGGACTCAATGGGAAAAATTACTACAACGTTATCGATCGCAAATCATGCTGACCAAGTTCTAGCTGAACGCGGTTTTATCGCGCCAGACGAAGTGCGTTTAATCACTTTGAAAAATGTGCTGGTAGACACTGGCGCTACCACTTTGTGTCTGCCACAGGATGTTATTGCTCAACTTGGCTTAAAACTTCTCAAAGAAGTGCCTGTAGAGACGGCAACTGGCATAGGTCAGGCACGCATTTTTGAAGATGCCAAAATTTCTTTAATGGGACGAGAAGGAACGTTTGAATGTTTAGAATTGCCGGGAGGCTCATCTCCATTGCTGGGAGTAATTCCCTTGGAGGCGTTAGGTATTGAACTGGATTTGCAAAATCAAAGACTTATTCTTTTGCCTTTGAGTCCGACAGCTAGTTATCTAAGAATTTAGTTATGGCAGTCGCCAAGGCGATTAGGACAGTATTAAACGCGCAAAGCAATGCTGGGACTGTGTTTTTACTAAAGCCGAAGCACTCAGCACTAAAGCCGAAGCACTTTGCTATATGGCTAACACAAAAGTTGGTTTTTTGAATGTCAAAAGCGATCGCACTTTTTTATAAGGTATAGCGCGATCGCTCTTGCGATAGTTTCTCCCATTCTACCCTTGACTAAGATGTTTCTTCCAAGCGTTTTTTAGACGCTTTGGAACCGTGAAAGCGAATGCCTAGAAAAATGTCATAAACAAAACTCCAAAAATCTTTTCCTTCCAGAAGACCCAGAGATTGGTGGCAACCTTTCTCATCTAAAAGCGGCTGAGTGGCACGATAAGCTGGCTGATAGTTATACCAGGGAATCGAAGGCCACAAATGATGAATTAAATGATAATTTTGTCCGAGAATCAGCACATTGAGAATAGGACTGGGATAGACGCGGGCATTTTTCCAGCGATCGCGCTCCTGAAATGGTCGGTGCGGCAAATAATCAAAAAACAACCCCAATGCTAGCCCCACCACCAATGCCGGTGAAAACCAAAAATTGAGAATATAGCCCAAAAAGCCATATTGACAGGCAATATAGACAATCGTAGCTACAAATAACCGGCTCAAAAACCATTCCAGCAGCTCATACTTTCGCCACAAACGCCGCTTGAAGAAAAACACCTCGTGATAGAAAAACCGGGCGGCAATCAGCCAGAGTGGCCCACCAGTCGAAACAAAATGATCCGGGTCATTATCCGGATCGTTGACATGGGCGTGGTGCTGCATATGAACTCGCGTAAACACGGGAAAGGCGAAGCCCAACATCAGCGCACTACCGTGTCCCAAAATAGCATTAGCGACGCGATCGCGATGAGCCGCATTATGAGAAGCATCGTGAATCACCGTCCCTGCCATGTGCAAAGCAATGACATTAGTCAAAAAGCAGCAGGGATCTGGCCAATTCCAAAGCCAGTAACCGCAGGTCGAAAGTATGACCATAATAACAGCGGCTACAAACATAAGTAGCGTAGGATTAAAATCGCCGGGAGGACCCAATAACTCTTTAGGTACTGTCAGCGGCCTCTGTGCCTCCGACATCAGTATCTTTACTCCTGTTAACATCCATCGCGTAGTATACGATACGGACACTGTAACAATAAAGTTTTGTTTAGTTACTTGCTAGGAAAAGTCAAAAGTCACTCATTCAAAAGAAAAAAGGCACAAGAGGGAAAAGGGGTTAGGGGAGGGGGCAAAGAGGCTAGTGTATATTCTTCCTTAGCCCTTTTTCTCAACTCTAGCCCCTAGCCCCTAGCCCCTAGCCATTTTATTTCAGATTTCAGATTTGAGATTTCAGATTTTAAATTGAAATAAAATCTAAAATCTAAAATCTAAAATTCCCCTAGCCCCTAGCCCTAGCCCCCAAATTATCCATGCAACTGCGAAATTCCCTGCGTCGAACCAAAATAGTCGCCACCATTGGCCCAGCCTGTAGCAGCCCAGAAGTCCTGAAGGCTTTGATTGAAGCTGGTGCTACCACCTTGCGGCTGAACTTTTCTCACGGAACACATGACCAACACCAGCGGAATATCCGCCTAATCAGGCAGACTTCCTTCGAGCTGAATCAGCCGGTGGGCATACTGCAAGATTTGCAAGGCCCGAAAATTAGACTGGGGCAATTTGAAACTGGTTCCATTGAGGTTAAAAAAGGCGATCCCTTTATTTTGACCAACCGCCAAATCAAAGGTACTCAGGAAATCAGCTCCGTCACCTACGATCGTCTAGCAGCCGAAGTTCCAGCGGGGGCAACCATTCTTCTCGACGATGGTAGAGTCGAAATGGTTGTAGAGAAAGTAGACCGCACCACCGAAGAATTGCACTGTCGCATCGTTGTAGGCGGAACGCTCTCCAACAGCAAAGGCGTCAACTTCCCAGGAGTTTACCTATCGATCAGAGCATTAACCGACAAAGACCGTAAAGACCTCGTATTTGGTCTAGACCAAGGCGTAGACTGGGTAGCGCTCTCGTTTGTCCGCAATCCCCAAGACGTACTGGAAATAAAAGAACTTATTTCCAGTGCCGGTAAACGAGTGCCGGTGATTGCCAAAATAGAAAAGCACGAAGCGATCGAGCAAATGGAAGCCATTCTGGCCTTATGCGATGGCGTCATGATAGCCAGAGGCGACTTAGGCGTCGAACTACCCGCCGAAGACGTACCCATCCTGCAAAAGCGCCTGATTGTCTTAGCCAACCATCTGGGAATTCCCATCATTACCGCTACCCAGATGCTCGATAGCATGGCTAGCAACCCCCGACCCACCCGTGCCGAGATTTCTGATGTAGCCAATGCCATTCTCGACGGAACAGATGCCGTCATGCTCTCCAACGAAACAGCCGTCGGCAAATACCCAGTAGAAGCAGTAGCCACAATGGCTCGCATTGCCATCAGAATTGAGCAAGAACAGGCGCGACAAATAACTACTCAGACAGTCACAAACAACGGTCGCTCAATACCCAACGCCATCAGTCAAGCAGTCAGCCAAATTTCCGAGCAACTGGGAGCTGCTGCAATTATGAGCTTGACAAAAACGGGTGCTACTGCTCGGAATGTATCTAAATTCCGACCCAAAACACCTATCCTCGCCGTTACTCCCCACGTTGATGTGGCGCGGCAACTCCAAATGGTATGGGGCGTCAAACCTCTGTTGATGTTGGAGTTAGCTTCAACCAGTCAAACCTTTCAAGCCGCCCTTAACGTTGCCCAAGAAAGGGGCCTGCTTTCTCAGGGAGATTTGGTAGTAATGACTGCCGGTACTCTCCAAGGGGTCGCAGGCTCCACGGATTTGATTAAAGTTGAGGTGGTAACCGCTGTGCTGGGCAAGGGAACCGGCTTAGGATCGGGTTCCGTCAGCGGTCGGGCGCGGGTGGCTCATAATGCTGTGGATATCAGCAATTTCAATCATGGCGAAATTTTAGTGGCACCCCGCACCAGTGCCGAGTTTCTAGATGCAATTCGCAAGGCAGCTGGCGTGATTACTGAGGAGGAGAGTTTAACTTCTCATGCGGCCATTATAGGCTTGCGTTTGGGCGTGCCGGTAATTGTCGGTGTCAAGAATGCCACTCAGACCATTCGCGATGGGGCAATTCTCACCCTGGATATGCAGCGGGGTCTGGTTTATTCCGGTGCGATGGCAAATACTCAGACCGATGTTACTGTGACGATTTAGCTCAAAAGTTTTGAGTTTTGAGTTTTGAGTTTTGAGTTAAAGAAAGCTCTTAATTCAAAACTCGTAACTCATAACTCCCCAAAGGGTAAATGCTTGATTGTGCCGTAGCAATTTTTTTAACAAATTATTATACTATATTTTATATAGCAACCGCCTTGGCGCTTAGGACAGTATTAAACGCTCAAAGCAAGGCAGAAACTGTGTTTTTACTCAGCACTCAGCACTAAAGCAGAAGCACTTTGCTATAGCTGTCCAGTTGCATCGGTATTGTATGAGTCTTCATGGTTCATCGCTATTTAAATAAACAATGAGCAATGAACATTAACTATAGACTACCAATGCTAACAGATTTGATATTAAACTAGAAATAGGCTCTTCCATATTTACTATGCTATTTGAGTAGGGTAGCAGAGGAAATCGGGAGCCGAGGAATAAAAAGGTTATCTTTTTGCACAAAAGCAGAACAACTCCGAAAGAGCCAAATTTTCAAAACAAATGAAAATACATCATCCCAAGACAGGATATGGCATAGGAGTATTGGCAGTAGCATTAGCGTTAATGGTACTGTGGCCGGGGGTGTTGAAAAATTTATTAGTTGCGAAGGATTTTATTCCCCACGGGCATTGCTATCTGTGGAAACCGGCATTGGTGTCGCTTCACGTTACTGCCGATCTGCTGATTGGTGGAGCATATATTGCCATTTCAGCTACCCTAGCCTATTTAGTCTACAAATCTCATCAAGATATCCCGTTCCACTGGATGTTTCTCTTATTTGGAACATTCATTATTGCCTGTGGCAGTACCCACTTGATGGAAGTGTGGACGCTGTGGACGCCGACTTATTGGTTATCGGGAGAATTGAAGTTAATGACGGCAGTTGTATCTGTGACAACAGCTACGGTATTGCCTTCGCTGGTTCCGCAAGTGTTGACACTTGTGGAAGTGGCTAAAATTTCTCAAGAGCGAAAACTGAAACTGGAAACTGCTAACCTTGAACTGGAGACAGTAGCACACCAACTTCAAGAACTCGATCGCATCAAAAGTCAGTTTTTCGCTAACGTCAGTCACGAACTGCGAACGCCCTTAGCCTTGATCCTGGGCCCAACAGAGAAATTGCTGGCGTCGGAACAGCTCCCCCAGGAACATCGCCATGACTTACAAGTAGTGCGTCGCAACGCCCAAACCTTGCTCAAACAGGTTAACGATTTGCTTGATGTTTCTAAGTTAGAAGCAGGCAAAATGAGTGTGAACTACGCTCAAGTCGATTTAGCGGAACTTGTACGACTCACTGCCGCTCACTTTGAAACGCTAGCCGAAGATTTACACATTTCATTTGCAGTTGAAGGGCCCCAATCCCTGCCTGCACAGGTCGATCCTGAGAAGTTGCAGCGTATATGCTTCAATTTGCTTTCCAACGCTTTCAAATTTACTCCTAATGGTGGCACGATCGGGTGCATTCTGCAAATTCAGAGAGAAGCAGGGGAGAGTGCAGAACTAGAGAGCGGGAGAACGGGAGAGCGGGAGAACGGGAGAACGGGAGAAAATGTACATCATAATTCCCCCACTCCCCCACTCCCCCACTCCCCCACTCCCCCACTCCCCCACTCCCCCACTCCCCCACTCCCCCTTCGCGTTACCATCATCGTTGAAGACAGTGGCCCTGGCGTGCCACCAGAGTTACGAGAAGTTATTTTCGAGCCTTTCCGCCAAGAAGAACGGGGGATTAGTCGTAATTTTGGCAGTACTGGACTGGGATTAGCGATTGTCAAGGAATTTATTGAGTTGCACGGTGGTACGATCGCAGTTGAAGACTCAGCCTTGGGTGGAGCAAAGTTTACTGTAGAACTGCCGTTGCTAGCACCAGCAGGTGTTACCTTACAAACTCCCATTGATAAGGAAAATATCAATAATGAACTCGCCCGCCAAACACTCGCAGAACTGCAAGTAGAGGAAATTACGGATCGGGATGATTTTTGCCCTCTTCCTCTATCCCCTTCTTCCGAATCCCCACTAATACTGGTAGTCGAAGATAATCCAGAAATGAATCGGTTTATCACACAGACGCTGACACCTGAATATAGAACAGTAACAGCTTTTAACGGGCGAACAGCACTGGAATTGGCGATTGAGTTGCGTCCCGACTTGATTCTCACCGATGTGATGATGCCCGAAATGAGCGGCGAAGAACTGGTGTGGGAGATCCGCCTACGCCCAGAACTTGATGTTGTGCCAATTGTGCTGCTGACGGCCAAAGCTGACGATGAGTTGCGCGTGCAGCTGTTGCGAGAAGTAGCACAAGACTATGTGATGAAACCTTTTTCAGTTGAAGAACTGAAGGCGCGAGTGGGCAATCTGATTGCTATGAAGCGTGCTAGAGAAATACTCCAGCAGGAGTTGGGATCTGCTACTGAAAACTTGGCAGTGTTAGCGAAAGAAGTACAAATTCGTCAGCAAGAATTGCAAACAACGCTCTTGTTTTTGCAAGAATCCGAGCAACGCTTCCGCCAACTGGCAGAACATATTCACGAGATTTTCTGGCTGTTTGAACCCGAAAACGTTCAGATTCTGTATATCAGTCCGGCTTACGAACAAATATGGGGTCGCACTTGCCAGAGTTTGTACTCTAGACCTAGATCTTTTTTGGACGCTATCCACCCGGACGATCGCGAGTTCGTGCAATCTCTCACAGCTAGACACATACAAGGAGATCGAACTGAAACAGAATATCGAATCCTTCAGCCTGATGGGACGCTGCGGTGGATATGGGATCGAGCTTTTCCGATTAAAGACGAGTCAGGAAAAGTTGATCGCATCGCTGGGATTGCGGAAGATATTACCGATCGCAAGCAAGCAGAAGCGGCGCTGCAAAAGTTCGCTTCCGAATTAGAAATTTTAGTTGCCCAACGCACTGCCGCTCTGGCAGAAGCAAATACGCTGCTGCAAGAAAAGATTACCGAATTAGAGATAGAAAAGGAAGCCTTGCGGCAAAGCGAACAACGTTTTCGCAGCTACTTTGAATTGCCTCTGATCGGTATCGCCATCACATCCCTGGAAAAAAATTGGCTGCAAGTAAACGATAAATTGTGCGACATTTTTGGCTATTCCCGGCAAGAACTGAGCGAGATGACTTGGGTTGATTTAACTCATCCCGATGATTTAGCGGCGGACATTGAGTATTTCAACTTAATTTTGACGGGCAAAAGCGAAAGCTATTCAATGGACAAGCGGTTTATTCGCAAAGATGGGGGGGTGATTAATGCCACCATTGCACTCCAATGCGTCCGTCGTGCTGACAGGTCAATTGATTATTTTGTTGTTTTAGTTCAGGACATTACCGATCGCGTACAAGCTTTTGAGAGGCTGCGGCTACTAGAATCGGTGGTAGTCAACGCCAATGACGCCGTTATCATTACCGAAGCCGAACCGATTGAGGAGTCAGGGCCTCGAATTATTTACGTTAACGATGCCTTCACCCGCATGACGGGCTACACTCAGCAGGAAGTGCTGGGCAAAACGCCGCGAATTTTGCAAGGCCCGAAGAGCGATCGCACTGCCTTAAACAAACTTCGGACAGCTTTGCAAAACTGGCAACCATCGGTAGTTGAATTAATTAACTACCGCAAAGATGGCTCCCAATTCTGGGTTGAACTCAGCGTTGTTCCCGTGGCTGACGAAACAGGGTGGTACACGCACTGGATCGCTATACAACGCGATATCACCGATCGCAAGCTCTCAGAAGAGGTATTGCATCGCCGCAAACAACAATTCAAAACATTGGTGGAAAATACACCCGATATCATTATCCGCTGCGACAAAGAAATGCGTTACTTGTATGCAAATCCAATCGTGGAAAAGTTAACAGGAACGCCAATCCAAAACTCGATCGGCAAGACTTTCCGAGAAATGGGAACGCCCGAAGATTTATGCCTGCTTTGGGAGAGGACGCTGTATCAAGTTTTTGAAAGTGGTATCCAACAAACGATTGAATTTGAGAGCCCCACGGTGCTGGGATTGCGTGCCTATCAATCTCGCTTAGTTCCAGAGTTGAACAAAGAAGGTGCAATAGAATCAGCGCTAATTGTCATTCGCGATATTACCGAACTCAAACAAGCTGAAGAAGAACGCGCCCAACTGATTCGCGAACAAGCAGCTCGTGTCTTGGCAGAAGATCAACAGCGACGATTTGCTTTCCTCGCCCAGGCTAGCATGGTGCTGGCTTCTTCTCTCGACTACGAAACTACTCTGGCTCAGCTAGCACGCCTTTCGGTGCCTTACCTTGCTGACTGGTGTATCGTTTATATTATTAAAGAAGATGGAGAGATCGGTCGGTTGGCAGTCGCCCATAGAGACTCAACCCAGGAAAAACTGCTCCTGCAACTGCAAAGCAATTCTGGACTTGACTCGGATCGATCGCACCCAGTCGTAGAAGTTTTACGCACAGGTAAGCCAGCTTTCTATCCTGAAATTCCCGATGTCATACTCCAGGAGAGTGCGATCGATCCCGAACAACTCCAGCTGTTTGACGCATTAAAACCCCGATCTGTCACGATCGTGCCCTTAGTTACTCAAGGCCGAATTCTGGGGGCTTTGGGCTTTGCTTTTGGGGAATCTGGACGCTACTACACTAGCGAAGATCTGACCTTGGCGGAGGAGTTAGCTAATCGCGCCGCCCTAGCAGTAGACAACTCCAGAACACACTTGGAAGCGCAAGAAGCCAATCGCCTCAAAGACGAATTTCTGGCTATCCTCTCTCACGAACTCCGAACGCCCCTACACGCTATCCTGGGCTGGGTGAGTTTGCTACGGGCTGGAAAAGTTAACGCTACTATGACAGAACGTGCCTTGGAAACGATCGAGCGCAATGCCCGTTTGCAAACTGAAATGGTTTCTGACTTGCTCGATGTTTCGCGCATTATTCGGGGCCAACTCCAACTGGATCTCTGTCCGATTGACCCCATCCCCGTCATTATGGCTGCTCTCGATACGGTACGACCGACAGCTGAGGCTAAAGGTATTGTGCTAAACTATGACCTCAATCCCGTGGGACAAATTGCGGGTGATAGCGATCGCTTGCAGCAGATCGTGTGGAATTTGCTCTCCAATGCGATCAAGTTTACCCCAAAAGGGGGACGGGTGGAAATTCGACTCGAATTGGGGAATGGGGAATGGGGAATGGGGAATGGGAAAGAATTGCCAATTGCCAATGCCCAAATTACGGTAACCGACACAGGCAAAGGCATTAGTCCTAAGTTTATGCCTTTTGTATTCGATCGCTTTCGTCAAGAGAATACTAGCAGTAAGCAAAATGCTAACAGCACACTGACGCGATCGCAGACTGGACTCGGTTTGGGTTTAGCGATCGTCCGCAATCTCGTAGAATTACATGGCGGTACTGTTATTGCCTACAGTTCAGGTGAAGGACAGGGCGCGACTTTTACGGTGAAGCTACCACTTCTTGAAAAAGCTAAAAATTAACCAGACAAATATTGTTTAGCCCAAACGGCATCCGCACCTCCATGAGAACTACATCCAGTTGCAGTTTTTCGGTGAGTGCGATGTCGTTACGCATCGTTTATCTAAAAAATTCCTGTTCTTATTCTTATCTGCGTTTATCTGCGTTCATCTGTCTTCATCTGCGTTAAAAAATCAAACCAAGGATGAAAACAAACAATTTGACGACATCACTCATGTACTAACGATGTAACCGGAAACGAGATCATTAGTTGCCAAAACAGTTAGCCTAGAAGTCGAACGTTTTTTGGCAGGAATTATGGTACAGAGCAAATTAAGGAAGCGATCGGCCCCAAAAGGCAATAATCTCAAGTCTAGGGAAATTCTCCCCATCTCTCCCACTCCCCCGCTTCCCTACTCTCCCACTTCTCTTCTGGGGGCAAATTTGACACAATTAACGGAGTGGGTGCAGCAGCGGGGACAACCGGCGTACAGGGGACGCCAGCTGTACCAGTGGATTTATCAACAAGGTGCTAGAAGTATCGGCGAAATCTCCGTATTTCCCAAACAGTGGCGGGAAGCACAAGCAGATGTGCCGATTGGCCGATCGGCCCTACACCATCACTCTGTCGCCCCAGATGACACAATTAAATATCTTTTGCGACTTGCAGACGGTCAAATTATCGAAACTGTTGGCATTCCTACAGAAAAGCGCCTCACCGTTTGCGTTTCTTCCCAAGTGGGCTGTCCGATGGCTTGCGACTTCTGCGCTACTGGGAAGGGAGGTTTCACCCGCAATCTGGCCCGCCATGAAATCATCGATCAGGTTTTAACTGTTCAAGAAGACTTTAAACGGCGCGTCAGCCATATTGTATTCATGGGTATGGGTGAACCTTTATTAAATGTGGAAAATGTAGTCGGAGCAATTAAATCGCTCAACGAAGATGTGGGGATCGGACAGCGATCGATCACTCTCTCAACTGTAGGAATACGCGATCGCATTCGGCAACTGGCGCAATATCAACTGCAAGTCACTTTAGCAGTCAGCCTGCACGCTTCCAATCAAACTCTGCGGGAAAGCATGATACCCACCGCCAAAAACTATCCCTTGAAAGCAATGCTTGCAGAATGTCGGGAATATGTCGAACTCACTGGTCGCAGAGTAACATTTGAATACATTCTCCTCGCTGGAGTCAATGACCTGCCAGAACACGCTGAAGAACTAGCCGCACAAGTTAAAGGTTTCCAGAGTCACGTTAATCTGATTCCTTACAATCCCATCCAGGAAGCTGACTATCAACGCCCCACTACGAAACGCATTCAAGCTTTTGTTGCTGCCCTGAAAAAGCGAAATATTGCCGTTAGCGTGCGCTATTCGCGGGGATTGGAAGCTGATGCAGCTTGCGGACAATTGCGACAGTCAAAAGTCAAAAGTTAAAAGTCAAAAGTCAAAAGACTGGGATCAAAGGAAGTCAAAAAATATGTCAGACAAACCTTTTGATATTTGTGAGAGAACTTTCCAGTTTTCTGTTCGTATAGTCAATCTTTGCAGTTTTCTAAGTGAAACACCAGGGCCAGCAAGGGAATTATCAAAACAATTGATTCGTTCGGGAACTTCCATAGGTGCGAATGTGGAAGAATCAAGATCTGCACAAAGTACAGCTGATTTTATCCATAAACTAGAAATCGCCTTAAAAGAAGCTAGAGAAACTAGGTACTGGATCAGGTTAATTGTTGCTGCTAACATAGTTCCAGAAAACAGATTACAGCCCCTCCTGAATGAGATAAATGAATTGATGAACATTATTGCTGCCATGATTGTCAAATCTAAAGAAAACAAGAAAAAGTAATTTTTGACTTTTGACTTTTGACTTTTGACTTTTGACTTACCAAGGGCTGCCAATCATCGTAAAACCTGCCCAGAAGTAAGGATGGGAGAGATTTTGATTTCCTTGCGAAGCTAGTTCTGGTGGCAGAGGCACTCCTTCGGGGTGAGAAACCAGTCCTAGCACTTTACCATCCTCTATACGGATATCCCCTCTAATCATAGAGATTTGAGCCTCCTGGAGGGCTTGTGCTTTGATAGGTGCTGTTTTCAAATGCTGATAAAACGCTGTCATCAGTCCCAGAGTTCCTTGATCTGACACATACCACAAACTCGCCAAAGCCGACTTCACACCAGATGCTACAGCCAAACCCGCAAACCCTAACTCAGCTTGTTCATCTCCCAAAGCGGTGCGACAGGCACTTAGTACCAATAGTTCCACTTGTGGTTTATTCCATCTCATTTGCCGTAATTGATCTAACCCCAGTTGCGAGTTCCAAAGCTGGATAAAAGAGTTATTTGGTTTCCCCGCCCTAAATTCGGCGTGCGTTGCTAGGTGAATAATTGAAAATGGTTGGTTAGAGCGTTGTAATTTGAGATTTGCTAATGTAAAACCTTCATTGAGGAAAGTTTTACCTTGCCATATTTCTTTCGCAATGGTGAATAACTCTACTGGCACAGCGGGTAAAGGACTTAAGTCAGTAAATTTTGAGGCTCCCATTGCTAGAACTTGAGAGTTTCTAATATCTTTGTAATCGCTATCGATCAAATTGACGCTGGGAATTAAGCCGATACTGTACTTTTCTACTAAAAACTTTTGTCCATCGTGGAGGGCGGCTATCGGTATCGATCTCAGCCCTGAGTCTAAAGAAAAAGCGAGGGTTTCTATGCCTTGCGATCGCAGTTCGGCTTCGATAGGTGCAATTAGCCACTGATAAAGCTTTTTAGCAGAAGGGAGGTACGAAGTCGTATCAGTTTTAGAACTATCAGTTACTTCTGAACGAAACTCTGCAACTACTTTAAGCAGCGCATTGCGATTGGCCGCCCTGATGGTGCGGTGAATGGGTCTGCCTGATGGCGTAACCAACACGAGTTCTAATTGCTCTGGTTGGATAAATACGTAGAGAATTGCTGGCTTTTTCCCCGGTCTTTCGGCTATTCTTTTGAGGATGCGCTGAACCTGTACAAGAGACAGTGAATTTTTACTGTTTCCAGGGATATTTTCGCCAAAGTAATTCTCATATTCCTGCTGCCTGAGTTTTTCAATTTCGGGTACGAATACCTCTAAATTGCCTCTTTGAAGGGCTGTCGCAACGTTCTCGCGCAGTAACCCAGTTGTATCTAGAGAACTTCTGCCTGTACTGCTAGCATTTCCTGCCTGTGCGGGCGAAATACTTATCGTTTGGAGGTCTGTTGAAATTGTTATTTGGTTCGCTGGCGACAATCCATTCATAGGATTATTACCAGGATTGGGATTAACTGGAGTGGGATTAACTGGAGTGGGATTAACTGGAGTGGGATTAACTGGAGTGGGATTACCCGGATTGGGATTAACTGGGTCAGGATTACCCGGATTGGGATTACCCGGATTGGGATTAACTGGGTCAGGATTACCCGGATTGGGATTACCCGGATTGGGATTACCTGGGTCTGGATTACCCGGATTGGGATTACCTGGGTCTGGATTACCCGGATTGGGATTACCCGGATTGGGATTAACTGGGTCAGGATTACCGGGATTGGGATTACCGGGATTGGGATTACCGGGATTGGGATTACCGGGATTGGGATTACCGGGATTGGGATTACCGGGATTGGG
>NZ_JAIQZN010000038.1:14572-18036 GCF_023333585.1 Argonema antarcticum A004/B2 | reverse complement strand
GGATTACCTGGGTCGGGATTACCTGGGTCGGGATTACCTGGGTCGGGATTACCTGGGTCGGGATTACCTGGGTCGGGATTACCTGGGTCGGGATTACCGGGATTTGGATTACCTGGGTCGGGATTACCGGGATTTGGATTACCGGGATTTGGATTACCTGGGTCGGGATTATTGCCAGAGGATGTGGTTATAACTTGAGTCAGACCTTGAGTGAAAGGCCCGAAATAAGACCCAGGTTGTACCGTTTGTTGAGGGCTAGACGTAATGTTGCCGACTGTTCCATTTTTTGTGGCATCACCCGCGACATTAAAGGCAGTTTCTGGCCCTCCTCCATGTCGAATTACGATCGCGCCTCCCCCAGTTCCTCCAGCAGTGGAAATGCTGGACACAGCGCCATTTCGGTCTTTAAAAGTACCTGTAGCGCGGAAAAACCTTTCGGTGGTAATATCAACCGTTCCACCAGCGCCTTTACTTCCTCCTTGGGCGTTTATATACTCAACTTGGATGTCTCCTTTGGGGTCAAGGGTTACGTTACCTCCTTTTCCTGTAATAGCGCTGGTGTCGATTTTTCCGCTGGTAATTTGAACAGGAGTAATAACGGTAATTGACCCACCGGCTGTATTTCCAGTAGCATTTAAGTTGCCAGTTTGTACATATCCCGTCTGGCTATTTAGGGTGATATTACCACCAGCGGCACTACTGGATTGAGTGGTAATATCGTTAGTGGTTATATTGCCAGCAGCATTTACGGCAATGTTTCCACCATTACCTTTGGTAGAAGTAGCGTTGAGAGAACTTGTGCTGGTATCGATCTCGCCACTTTTACTGGTAAGGGTGATGTTTCCTCCTGCTGTGACAATATTGCTTGTGGTGATATTACCTGCTGCGAAAAGTTCAATTGCCGAACCATTAGTGGTAATGTCACCTTTAGCTGCGATCGCACCCGTTCCAACTGGAGATTGAATTGTTACCGGATTGTTAAAATTAACCTTATTGTCGATAGTAATAGCGGCTGTCGAATCACTTCTGCCAATTACTATAGAAGTAAAACCAGGTTGGATGGCGCTAATTTCTGCTGACGTAAAATCTAAAGCTGTTGTGTCGTTAGAAGATGCGATCGCAATATTTTGGTCTGATGTCGCAGGTTGAAGTATTAGCTTATTAGTACCACTTACTGCACCGGCAAAATCAATTTCACCAGCAGTTAAAATCAGCGGGTTATCCCCAGCGGACAACGTAGAACCAAAACTAATTGTAGCAGTTCCCAAATTAAAGTTTACATTTCCATTTAACGTTACTGGGCCACTAAATTTGATGTCGTATTTGGTAGTGGTGATATCGCCTGCGGTAAATACCGATCCGGTGCCGTTTTGATTGAAGACACCATCCAAATTTATGTCTGCTGAGGCAACAATATTCAGCGTGCCGCTGTTGTTGATGGTGACACCACCAGACTTACTTGCGGTGACAGGACTAATGAAGGTAAAGTTATTACCTTTTAGATTAACACCACTTGAGCTATTGGTGTCGATCGGGCCTTGGAAAATTGTAGTTCCCGTCCCTGCTTTTTGGGTAATGCTAGCAGCTGTAATTGCGCCAGTTTGTACGTTTTTTGCACTATTAACAGTCAGATTGCCGAAGCGATTATTACTACCTATATCTCCATTTAAAATGATGTTACCGCTACCCGCTTCCAGAGTAAGATTGCCGTTACCATCAATTTCCCCATTGATGGTAATATCACCATCGCCTTGATTACCTGTGCTGAGGTTAACGTTATTACCAATTGAAGTATTACCGTTAATTGTGATGTTGCGATCGGCAGTTGTGATATCTGCATTAAGATTTGTTGTTTTGCCAGCCAAGGTGATTGAGGCGTCGTCGATTCCCAGAATGGTTGCGTTGACTGCAATTGAGCCTTGAGGAGATAGAATTGTAACTGGGTCGTTGAATGATATGGGGTTGTTAAATGCGATCGCACCGCTGCCATCATTCCGTCCGATAACGATCGATTTGAAGTTATTTTGAAATCGGCTTATTTCATTCGCCGTCAAATCCAAAATACTGCTGCTGCTATCTGTAGCGCCGATTTCGATATTTTGGCTAGCAGTTAAAGGTTCAAGCGTTAAATTACCAGTACCGGAAATATTCCCCCCAAAATCAATCTCATCTCCCCTCAATGTAAGATTGCCAGCTTTTCCGTCTATATTACCGCTGATGCTGACAACATTATTAAGTTGGTTAGTAAATTGGAAGGTGTCGTCTAAGTCGCCGCCTATGATATTTTGGAAAGCACTGAAGCTGATTTGGCCATTGAAATTACCAGTATCGCCACCAGCAATATTCCAAGTGTTTTCGGTATTAGTGCCAACTAAGGTGCTGGATGCTTTAGTTGTACCAACAAGGTTTTCAATACTTACACCGCCAATTGCGCCTAAGTTTATGGTTACGGGAGTGGTGAAATTTGAATAATTAAGGGTGTCGCTGCCAAGGTTGCCGTCTATTGTGCCATTGAAATTAATGCCGTCGTTAAATACGAAAGTATCATTAGAAATCCCGCCGACTATGTTTTCAATATTATCGAAGGTTAAGCTGTTGGGGTAACCGCTGAGATTGCCAGAATTAGCGTCTGTGATATACCAATTTGTATCGCGATTAGCACCTACGAGAGTGGAACCACCTACAATATTAACGGGTGAATTAAAAGTAGCTGTATTATCAAGGGTGATGGTGCCAGTACCGTCTGCACGTCCGATGATAATAGAGGATATGCCGGGTTGCAGAAAACTTAGCTCGTTGGTGGTAATATCTAAAGTGCTGCTACTGCCGCTATCGGTTCCTCCCAGTGCGATCGCCTGACTTGCACTAAAAGGCTCAATTGTCAATTTGCCAAGACTCGACACATTACCAATAAAGTTAATTTCATCGCTTGTTAAATTGATATTTCCCGTATCGACTGCACCATTGGCATTGATAACTGCTGCGGTTATACTGGTGGGGGCCGTTAAGGAGATTGTACCCGCATTACCCCCAGTTGAACTAGAATTCAAATCTCCAGCTGTTAGATTTCCACTGTTACTGTTGAAGTTAATATTTCCGCCAGTTCCAGATCCTTTCACGCCAGATGAGATTTGATTGCTTATAGTAATATCTCCTTCTGAATCAAGAGTAATTGCACCGCCATTACCTGTAGAAGTCGGATTTGAACTAGAAGAATCTATTGTTACTGGCGTCGTATCGGTAATCGCAATATTTCCGCCACTGGTAATCTCGACTTTTCCCCCCTCATTACTAGCGGCAGAAATTATTTGTTTTGTTTGAATATTGCCTGGGGAACTTAGAGTGACATTTCCGCCATTGCCATTCACGGATGAAGCTGCTATTCTCCCTGTATTGATTTTCCCATTCTCGCTTTTTACATTAATATTTCCGCCATTTCCAAATGCCAAAACACTGGATTTGAT
>NZ_JAIQZN010000038.1:0-14472 GCF_023333585.1 Argonema antarcticum A004/B2 | reverse complement strand
TGAAGCTGCTATTCTGCCTGTATTGATTTTCCCATTCTCGCTTTTTACATTAATATTTCCGCCATTTCCAAATGCCACCACACTGGATTTGATGAAGTCTGTCGAAATGTTGTCGAAAGCGCTAATTTCGATATCCCCACCGCGACTAAAGCCACCAGGAGCATTAATTAAGGTAGTAGTAATTGAGCCATTTTCACTTTTGAGGGTAATGTTACCTCCCGCGCCGCTGATGGCACTATCTTGTCCTGAGATTACAGCGGATGTGATAATATTGCCTTTGGTGATGAGTTCGATCGCACCGCCGTTACCCGCAGTTGAACTAGAGTTCAAGCTACCTTGACTGGTGTCAATAGTTCCTTCAGTGCTATTGAGGATAATACTTCCCCCACTACCGCTACCAGTAGAAGTGGCGTTGAGGTTGGCAGTTGTGATATCTTTGGGAGCAGTTAGAGCGATCGCACCGCCACCAGCACTTGAGCTTGAATCTAACGTACCGGCACTTGTATCGATTTTGCCGGTGATGCTGGTAATTGCGATCGCGCCACCAGAACTGTTAATAGAACCAGTTTTAACATCCTCATTAGCTAACAGTGTAATAGAGCCATTGTTTGCGCCGCCGAGACTGAAACCGCTGAGATCGATCGCACCCAAACTTTCAGGCGATCGCAAAATTGTTGAACTATTTAAAACAACATTACCACCCATACTAATCGTACCACTACCGTTGTCTCGTCCGATAGTGATGGTGTTAAACCCCGGTTGCAAGGCGTTGAAGTCAGTTGAGGATATTTCTAAACTGCTTATATCGGTATCCGTGTTACCACCAAGCACGATATTTTGACTAGGTGTTGTTGGTTGAAGTATGAGGTTATTAGTACCACTTACCGAACTGAAACCTCCAGTAAAGTTAATTTCATCTGCTGTTAAAGTCAGCGCATGGATGTCTGCATTCAAGCTTTTATTGAATGAAATTGTGGCGTTACCTGCGTTTAATATAGCATTTGCATTAAGACTGACCGGACTGTTAAAAGTTAGGTCGCCGTTAGCAGTGGTAATATCACTTGCTATCTCGATATTCTTGGCGCTAGCAAAGTTCAGTCCGCCTATAGGTGTTGTTCCGCCAACATTCCCGTTGAACCGAATCGTACCCGCAGTTCCTGCGGTTAGTGTCAGCAGATGAGCGCCGTTAATAGGGCCATTAAAATTGATATCGCCCAAATTAAACCCAGTGGTTATGGAGATAGGACTTGTGAGCGTAACTGGGCCATTTAGGTCTATATTCCCACCGTTCCCACCTTCAATATTACCAATTGCGATAATGTTGCCCGTGGTAATATTGCTGAAGCCATTAATAATAATTTGACCGCCGCTACCAACAAGACTGTTAGCAGAAGTATCGAGGTTACCCGTGGTAACGTTGTTTCCAGTTATCGTAATTTTACCGCCGTTACCTAAAGTGCCACCCCCTTGAGCAGTAAGGTCACTTGTATTAATATTGCCAGCAGCTTTGATGTCGATATTGCCAGCATTATCCAAAGAATTAGAACTTGAAATCAATCCGGTTGTATTAATGTTGCCGCTATTACTTAGCAGGTTAATTCCGGCATCTGAGCTAATATTGCCAGTATTGATATCTTGGTTTGCTATTAGTGAAATTGAAGCACCGGAACCATTACTGCCGGTAATAGTTGTTCCGTTGGATCTGATGGAGCCTGCCCCAAATGGAGCTTGAATTGTTACCGGATCTAGGAAGATAATATCGCCAATAATAGAGATCGTACCACTGCTATCATCTCGTCCGATCGCGATCGAAGCAAAACCATCTGTCAATTTTGCCAGTTCGTTGGTATTCAAGAAAGTTGTATCTGTGCCGCCAATTTCCAGATTGAGTGTGGGGGTTAATGGCTGCAAAAGCAGATTGCCGCTACCCTTGATGGAAGTAGAATCGCCAGGATCGAGATTTATACTGTCAGCTGTGAGGGTAATATTTCCGGTGCCAGAATCGATCGGGCCACTAACAGAGATGCCGTCAGCAAAAGAGTTTACGCCAGAACTACTTCCAGTTAGGCTAATATTCCCATTCTGGGACTTAATACCATTAGTGACGAGAATACCTTGCTCTCCAGTGGTATTACCGTTGAGGACAATATTACCGCTACCGTTCGTACCGATCGGGCCATTAACTTCGATCCCTCTAAAGTTGCCAGTACTGGTTCCATCTATATTAATGCTGCCGTCTGTTGAGGTAATCGATCCAATTACCCAAACTCCCGTTGTATCGCTGCTTTTTCCAGTTAGGTTAATATTACCTGTCCCGGAAGTAATAGAGCCATCAATGCGAATACCCTCAAAAGTGCTGGTACTTCCATTGAGGATAATATTGCCGCTAGTTGAGGCGATCGAGTTATTAACCTTAATACCCCAAGAACTTGTATTCGTTCCATTGATGGTGATATTCCCCGCACCTGAAGAGAGCGGCCCATTAAGTAACACACCACCCGCACTGCCGATCAGATTAATATCACCGTTATTGGTAGTAATGCTACCGTCAACTGTAACGTTATTACCCGCTTCGGCAGTCAGTCCAACACCAGCAGCGGCAATATTAACCGCAGCATCATTATTAAAAGTAATGTTATTGGTAGCTTGCAGCTTTACATTAGTAGTTGCGTTATTAATTATGGTAACATCGATCGTATTCGCTCCATTATCGGGATCGAAAAATTCATCTATAAAATCCAGCAAGTCAAAATCTCCGTCACCAGCTTGAACGGTGATATTTGTCGGGTCTAATAAAAGCGTTCCAGCTTTGCCATTGGCAGCCAAAGTATTGACATTTCCCCTAAAGTCCAAAGACTCCTTACCCGATACTTCTACAAAACCGCCATTGCCGGATAAAATACCGCCACGAGCTGTAATAGTGCCAAAAGTACGGTTCGTTTGATCTGCCCATACAATTACCTTACCGCCGTTACCGCTTTGCAGCGCATCCGCATTAATTACCGAATCTTTACTTACAAAAGTAGCACTGGCATTGGGCACTGTACCCATACCTTTGTAATCGCCGCCAATCAGGACTGTACCCCCACCCGAATTGCCGTCAGCGTTAATATTGGCGCTGACTACACCAACTTTGTTACCCAAAATATTGATTTGACCGCCAGTTTCACCTGAGACGTTGAGGCTGCCGGAAGCTAGAGCCGTATTCCCTTCTGTTGGTATCCTAATTCCAGAACCCGTTAGCTGTATGCTGCCATCTTGATTAACGGTTACTCCCGTCGCATGACCCCCACTCCCGCCAGTCAGCATTTGGGGTAAGGTTGCGATCGGGAATGTCCAGTTATTCGGTTGAGTAAGGCTGTTTGCTAGAGGTTGAACTTCCAAACTCAGCACGAAACCCGGTTGACTCAGACGCACCACGCTTTCGCCGGGAACTGCCATTACAGTAATCGTGCCTTCAGGCGCTGACAATTGCCCCGTATTGACAACCGTACCGCCCAGCAAAGTTAGATCCTGCCCAGCCCCAACCGCCAAATTACCAGAGTTGACAACAGCTCCAGGCTGCTTCATGGTAAAGGCAAAGGCATTAGGCATTCCTACCAGTGCCGCATAATTATTTTCCCCAGCGGCGTTAAACCAGTTATTGCCAAAGCCAATTCCGTTGGCTGTGGTTGCCATAAAACCAGCTGGTACATTTAAACTCGCATTAGAGCCAAACACAATACCAGACGGATTCATTAAAAATATGTTAGAATTACCACCCGTAACCTGAATCAGACCATTAATATAAGAAATATTTCCGCCATTTATCCGCGCCAGAATATTGACGATATTCGGTTGCGATAAAAAATTAGCAATTTGTCCGGTGTTGAGGCCGAATTCGGTGAAACTGTGAAATAGGTTGCTACCATCTCCTGACTTAGTTCCGCCCGTGATGTCAAGGCGATTTTCTTGAGGGGTGACGACAGTGCCGGTGCCGTCGGGTGCGGGAACTATGGGTTGTGCCGTAGCCGATGCTGTTGCTAGCGCGATCGCACCTGCTAAAGAAAAAGAAAGGAAACAGGCACAATTACTGGTAAATGCCATGCTTCAACCTCTGTACTGAGACAGCTGATAATTTTTATTTTTTTAGCTCGATCTCTTTCTTAGCACAGTAAATAGAATTGTCAATGATTTCATGCCAAGTATCCCAGACCTAAAAGATCTGGGTTTACTTTAGGAGTAATTAGTTGGCAGCTATGTATTACAAAAAGTTAACAAAAAAACCTTCTATCGGTGGACATATCTACCAGGAGCGTAAGCCTCTATAACCTTTCCAGTGCGAGAGCAAGTCACCATTAAGTAATCGCAAGTGGGACATTGAGTTGTGATTATCTCGCTAACGTAGTGACGTTCGCCATGACTGCCGCAGTTGGGACACCGGATCTTCTGTACCATTAGCATTTTAAAATCTCTCAATTTACTCGTTTTTAAAGAAAAAGCCAAAAACTAGCACCCGTAATTGTCGGTTTGAAAAATTAATTTTTTAGGTAATAAATACCTGCGTTAACCCAGACCCTAAAATTCCAAACTTCCAGCTAAATTGAAATTGACATGAATGTCAATGTTTAATTATCTCCGCAAGTTCTCCGAATCGCGAATTCTGCCATCGGGCATAGTTGTTTTCTTGAGAATGGCTCTGCTTAAGTCTACGCCAATCAAGTTGGCTTCTCGGAGAGTCGTGCCCATCAATTCAGCCCCGCTTAAGTCGGCATTACTGAGATCTGCATGGCCCAGAGCGGCAAAACTGAGGCGGGTTAATCTCATGTCGGCACCTCTTAAGTCAGCGTTAGTGAGAAAGGCTTGTTTGAGATCGGCCCCTACTAAATAAGCCTGACTCATGTTAGCGTTGGTCAAATCGGCACGAACAAGTTTGGCACCGGATAGGTTCGCACCTTGTAAGTTAGCACCTGCAAGGTAAGCATTGCGTAGGTCGGCATCGCTGAGATCCATCCGCGCCAGAGGCGCATCGCTGAGGTCGCACCCTCGGCATACCTTTGTTTGTAGCAATATCCTTAAGTGTTGGGGATTATAGGCTCGTGCTGGAGCGGCTAAACCCAAGAAAGTTAACAAGAGAATAGAAGTTAAGAATTGAAGTTTCATATTTCTCATCTGAAAAAAGCGATCGCCTCTAGTATGGAAGACTTGCTGGCCTCAAGCCGGGTTTCCGGTTCTGCGTTCGCATAGTTCGCCTTCTACAGCTTAAGCGATCGCTATGTAACATAAGTTGCTATATATCTTAGGTATTGGTTGCGTTTTAGCCCTCTTCCCTCTTCCCTCTTCCCTTTTCCCTCTTCCCTAGCCCCTAGCCCCTCTTCCCTAGTCCCTAGCTATATTTAGCCTGATTGGCGAGGCGCAGTTTTACTGGTATGCGACTTGCTATTGTGCTATTATGAGTATTGATGTACGATCGCTTATAAATTGCCATTGGTAATAAAAGCAAGACAGACACAGACTTGCTTAAACGATCCATGCTAAGGTGGTAAGGTTTGCAGCAGTAGCCCCAAAATCTAGAATTTTTCTAGATTTTTTCAAGCGGCAACAATCGTGATACACTGGAGATGCGCTTGATTAGTGCGGGTTGCTAAAGCTTACTTGGCGTGAAAACCACAGAGATATTTGGCACAAACTAATCATCAAAAAACCAAATATTTCAAGTTCGCTGCTAATCTTGGCAGTCTCTAACTGGGAAGATCGGGGCAGCCTGAGCAATCAGGAAGCTTATAGCACTTGATCTAGGCTAAACATAAACCGCTAAGTTTGACTTACAGATTTCTGTAGGTTTTTAGAAGCGGTAGAAGTTAGCTTCCCCACAGCACAGAAATAAAAGCACAGGTAATCCCTCACAAGTGGGAAGCGTTTTTCGGTCAAATATTTGCAAAAATCAATCAATTCAATGCAGTTTATGGCTAAGCAAGTTATTCACCCGATGGTGAAGATGCAACGTCAGGTGCGATCGCTTGTGGACTCGAATTTAATCAAACCCAGCGATAGACTATGGAAAATAGCCCTTCTTTACGGAGATGAATGGGCTCACTGGAAAAAAGAGTTGCTCGAATTCGGCTTCACGACCCAAGATCCGATTAGCGAACTGCTAGCTGTAGAAGCCTGGGACGAAGATTAGTTTTAAGCTTTAAGTTAAAAAAGTTTTTTAACTCAAAGCTTAAAATGCAAAACTTTCCCTAAAGGCAAGCAGTCAAAGCTGTAGCTAGCTCCTGAGCGGTTTGATAGCGATCGCGCACATTCGGCTTAGTAGCGCGTTGGATTGCATCTCGCAATTTAGGTGCGATCGTAGGAATATTTTCCAAATGAAACTGGTAAGTTCGACCCTGCTGGCGATAAAACTTGTGGGGCGGTTCGCCAGTGAGCAGGAAAATTAGCGTAGCTCCGACCGCATAAAGGTCAGATTGGGTTACAGGTTGGCCTCGGTCTTGTTCCGGGGCGCTGTAGCCTTCTACGCCTATGCGAGTTCCCAAGGGAGTACCGATTTCTTTAACAGCCCCAAAATCCAGAACTACAATGCGATTGTCAAGCGATCGCACCAATAAATTGGCAGGTTTAATGTCGCGGTGAATCAGCGGCGGGTCTTGTCCGTGGATATAGTTCAAAACATCGCAGATTTGGATCGCCCACTCAATCCCCTGGCTCGGTGCCACTGGCCCAGATTGGTATACCCGCTTCTCCAAATCCTGACCGTGAACTAGCTCCATTACCAGGTATTTTTTACCCCTTTCGCTAAAAAAGTCAAAAAATTGCGGAATTCCTGGATGGTGGAGCGACTTGAGGGCACGAGCTTCGCGATCGAATAATTCTATAGCTTTGCTAATTTCAGCCATATCTGCATTCATTTCCTTGACAACCACTAACCCCTTACCAGCTGCCAGCACAGCGCCAGCATCACCCTGCGCTTCTGGTATCCGAGCGAGGTAAGTAGTGCCCATTCCCCCTTGTCCCAGCGTCCGCAACACCTGATACTGACGGATAGTGCGCTCAACGCGAAGCGGTTGGCCGCAGTGAATGCAGAACAAATTATTTGGGGAATTCCCAGGGTGATTGCAGGGCGATGTTGTAGCAGATCTGGGTTGGGATCTATGCTGGAGTTGGAACTTTAGCACCGGGCCTTTCTGAGCTAACTGGAGCAGAGAACCATCTGTAAGCCAAGCTTGAGACACTAAAATGCCATCCAGGAAAGTTCCATTAGTGCCTTGATTGACCATTCGCCAAGCGCTAGACAGGAAATTGCTTCCAACTCTTGCTCCTGAGATATCAATTCGCCGGAGATCCAGATGGTAGCGGGAAACCCGGCTATCGCTCAAAACCACATCATTATCTGGCGAGCGACCAATCCGAATGACATCCTGGCTCTCAAAGCGCCACTGTTGTTCGGGTTGTTGGGGATGTAATAGGGTCAGCGTGACCGCATCAGAAGATCCCATTAGTCATTAGTCATTAGTTATTAGTCATTAGTTGGGCTAGGGGCCAGGGAAAGTTTTGAGTTTTGAGTTAAAACAGAGAAGAGGGAAGAAGGGGCTAGAGGGGTCAATCCAAAATCCAAAATCCAAAATCCAAAATCCAAAATCGATTGACCGCTAACCATTAGCTGTTGGCAACTCTAGCTTGTTCGAGATCCGGTCGCACTTTCCCCCGAATCAGGACGGCCGTGATATTATCGTGGCCATTATATTGGTTGGCCAAATCGATTAATTCACTTACCCCTTGTTCCAGACTAGCTCGCGAACTGAGGAGTGGTTGAAGATGGGTTTGCCAGTGAGTTTCGATCAGGTCATTATCAGAAAGACCATCGGAACACAACAGCAGCAGGGTATCTTCGTTTAGCTCGAAGAATTCTATGTCGGGAGCGACAAAATGCTCGTTGCGCGGCCCTAGTGCTTGGGTGAGTTGGTAGGAGTCAGGACGGGAATAGGCGATCGATTTTTCCACTCCCCGTTTAATTTCCCGTTGACCGACCTCGTGATCCACCGTGACTTGCTCGATCCCCTGACGGCGACTGAGGCGGTAGAGGCGAGAGTCTCCGACATGAGCTACAGCGACTTGTGTTTCTTGAACCAAGACCATCACCAAGGTAGTGCCCATGCGTCCGCTGCCAGAGCGAGCATCCTGCTGGTTTACATCATAGATAGCTTGATTGGCTTTTAGTACGCCTTGGCGGATGCTATCTTCGTCTGGCAGTTCGTCTTGCCAATGGTCTTGAAAATATTGGCTGAGGGTTTTCACTGCTAAGGCACTGGCAACTTCTCCACCGGCATGACCACCCATACCATCGCAAAGGATATACAGACCGCGAGCCTGGACACTTCGACCCAAGGGAGTTTCCGCCTTGGTGAACAATGTCCTGATGCCAAAGTAGTCCTCATTGTGTCGCCGTTGGCGACCCACATCTGTGCGACCGGCATCTTCTAGGCTGAGCAACTGCATGGGGAGAACAACAGTGGGATCGTTGTCATCGCCACGATCGCTCGGTTCATTAGTTTGATACTCTCTACTGGGAGTAGTCCTGACGTATGAGGATGCGACGCTGAAGTTGAGATCGGGCTCGACGCTCGGCATATCAGTGGGCTGCTGGGTAGTTTCACCTTGGAATTCCGTTGCGATCGCTTGCAGGCGCGATCGCAATTCTTCTATTGTTTGAATTGTATTCTCCTTCAAATCGCTCATCAGGATAGCTATCGAGCCAAATAATGTCCGCCCAGACTCCATAAATAGATGCTGCCAGACTTGTCCTAAAGCTTCCAGTGTTGGCGTGAAGTTATTCGCGTCTTGCTCTAGGCGTAATAGCCCTAGAGATTGGTCTTCATCCACCCGCAGATTACTCATATTCAGCAGACTGGTACCACAATTCTGGGCTGCTAGGGCTACCCACATAGACGCCATTTCGTGGAACAGCTGCAACAGCTGCATCTGCGGAATTTCTTGATCGTGCCACAGGTCTAATAACATAGGCCAGTCAGACCTGTCTTCTAATAACACCACCTGCTGGCCGTTACTATCGAGCCAAGCATCGTGAATTCTTGGCAGCGCTGGATATAACTGCGATTCTAGAGCCAAATACGGTTTGGCTAGAGGTGGAAGCGAAGGCATCGATGCCGACAAATTGAGGATATTTCCTTCTTCTGTGTTTTGCTGATGGAGCAAGACTTCTAGGGGAGTTGCTTGCAGGGGCTGACAATCCAAAACTCGCACCTGCACTTCCCCCATTGGGTTTGGCGTTGACCTTTCTAACAATTGATAGCGCTGTTGGGAGTCTAAAAAAGTTTTCTGGGTTAACCCTGATGCGGGGGTGGGATTTTTATCGCTGCTGACAGGTTGGGGGAGATTTTCTTCCCTATCTGTCTCAGGATGGTCATTATCCCACCACACCTGGATTTCAGTTGAATTTTCTTGTGCAGCAGTCCCCGGAGATAAGGGAGTACCTTCGCTCGCTAAACCAGTTGCTCTTGGCAAATTCAAAGCATCCTCTATTTTAGGTTTTTCTGGGTGAGAGGATTCATGTAGTGGCGCATCTGCCCGCTCTAAAATAATGCCCAACCACAAGGTGCCTGTAAAAGTGCCGCAGTTTTGACATACTTTAGCGCTGTAAGCAACTTGAGTGCCACATTCTGGACAGGCTTTGTGGGTTAAAGAGGCACCACATTGCTGACAAAATTTGTTTGTATCCGGGTTTTCAAACTCACATTGAGAACAGACAAGCATTTTGGGCACTTCCTTAATTCCCTTTCCTTGGCCTTTTAATGGTGGATGGTAACTCAGCCGCAGCAGTTCCTAGCGCATGGCCCTAGATCCAGGTTAACCGATCTGTAGGGTCTGGGGTATTGGCGATCGTTAGTTAGCCTTCCTTGATAGCTTTCTCCATGCTTCCTATTTTTAAGTTTTAATTTTTAATTTGTTAAGTTTTAATTTTTCAAGGAGGAGTTCGAGTTCGACAGGGGTTAAATCGCGCCACTGACCGGGTTGTAGACCTTCTAAACTTAGGTAATAGCGTTGGCTTGACCCAGTTTGGGGTTCGATCCCGATCGCGAAGCGTACCAGTCGCAACGTCGGAAATCCTACCGCTGCCGTCATCCGCCGCACTTGACGATTACGCCCTTCTGTTAGTGTAATCTCTAACCAGCACGTCGGTACGTTTTTGCGAAACCGGATTGGTGGATCGCGGGGTGGTAATGTTGGTTCGGCTGGCAAGATTTTTACCAAAGCCGATCGCGTGCGATAATCTTGAATCGTTACACCCTGTCGCAAACGCTCTAATGCTTCCTCATCGGGTATTCGCTCCACCTGTACCCAATAAGTGCGCGGATGCTCGAATTTGCGATCGCTCAAGCGATGCTGGAACTGTCCGTGATTCGTCAGCAGCAGCAGTCCCTCACTATCTCGGTCTAGACGACCGATCGGGTAAACTGACGGAATAGGTATATAGTCTTTGAGAGTCCCTCTTTCGTTTTCAGCGCTCTCTTTGTCTGTAAACTGGCTTAAAACGTCGTAAGGCTTGTAAAAAAGAAGGTATCGATAGGGCATGGGTCATAATCCCAATTACTAATTTTCGTTAGATATTAAAGTTTAGACTCGATAATCGATTTTGTTATAGCAACTTTAGGGCGATTAAGGCAACTCCAACTGTTACCTTTACTCCATAATCCTTTAGATCGTAAGCTTTTTCCTCTTCCCTCTTCCCTAGCCCCTAGCTATATAATCTCTCCCTCACCCAATTCCGAAACGCTTTCATTGTCGCATTTCTACCCACAACTTTACTTTCTTCGACATACTGATGAATCACCTCGCGTAACTGCGGAAATCGTGAAAATATTCGGCTATTTTCCGATTCAATATATTTGTTATCTTGCAGCACATTAATTTGCAACCTTTGTCCATTATATCGCCACAATTCGGTCACGCCTAAAGCTTCGTAATTTGTGAAAGCAGTACGTGATGTGATATCAATTTCAATCGCTAAATCTGGCGGAGGGTCAATGGTTAAATCGATTTTTTTCTTACCTCGGATAGCTGCTTCATTTTGGATGTAGAAACTAGCATCTGGTTCTACTCCTTGTGCCATATTTTCCTTTTTGAAAGTGGTAGAACCAGAATCTATAAAATCGATATCCAGTTGTTCAAGTAAAATTTTGACAAAATCGCCAATAAACCCTTTGTCAAATTCATGTTCTAGCAGTGGTGCCATAATCTCTAAAAATCCTTTGCTGTAAGAAATTCTCGTTGCGCGACTTTCTCCTAATTCGTCTAAAATTTGCTCGAACATCTGCCAACTGATGTCTTTCAGTTGCAGAACATTGCCTGGGGGGATAATTAATTGTTTTAGTTCTATCTGCATAGTTTTACCACCTTTAATCGGCTAGCTAAAATATAACATCTCAAAAGGTACGTAGTTGCGCTTTAGCGCTAAATCATTGTTGACTTGTAGTTAAAATTTAACTATGATTTGAGTAGAGAAGTTATCGATTTGCTATGGGATTTTTTTTTACCACAGATGAAACACAGATGAACACAGATGAACACAGATGTAGATGTAGATTTGGGCTATTGTAGAAACTCAGTTTCTCGTTCCACCAAAGTGTTCGGGGCGACGTTGCACGGTGTCGTTAAGAGTTTTGATGACTATGTGCTGTCCGTTGGCAGTTGTGGCAAGATAGGTAATGCCAAAACCACCATCGCCGAGTTTTCTTTCGATGGTGTATTTGCCGTTTTGGAGTTTATGCCCGTTTACCCAAGTCATTTTTCCCGATTTGGTGGCGCTTGGGTTTATTATGCTCTAGAAACCGGGTTTCTGGGGCGACTGTTAAGAAAAAGCTGTTCCTGTTCAAAATCTTTGTGCTAGGTGAACATAACATATCTGTGTTCATCTGTGTTCATCTGTGTTTCATCTGTGGTAAAAATTTAAACTATGATTCGAGCAGAAAAGTCTCGATTTGCTATGGAAGTTTTTTTTAACCACAGATATCCACAGATGAACACAGATGAACACAGATGTAGATGTAGATTTGGGATATTGGTATATGATTATAGTCCGACAGGGAATAAGTTCCCTGTCTCATAGCGATAGAAAATATCAGTCTATCGCTTGCTTCAAACTATGACAAAATTCTTCAATTGATTTCAATCCTTCTTCCGGCGTTCCTTCTACTAAACGTTTGACAAATGCACTTCCCACAATTGCTGCATCAGCACCCCAATCTTTTACCTGTTTGGCGTGTTCGGGTGCGGAAATACCAAATCCTACACCTATCGGTTTATCGGTGATGGTTCGCATTTGTCCTAATAAACCTTGCACTCGCGATTCTAATCCCGATCGCATCCCCGTGACGCCAGTTACACTAACTAAATAGATAAATCCTTGGGACTTTTGCGCGATCGCATCAATTCGTTCTGGGGAACTCGTCGGCGCTACCAACAAAACTATATCAATTCCTAATTTTGCCGCCGGTGCGAGCAAAACTTCAGCTTCTTCGAGGGGTAAGTCAGGTACGACTAAACCACTTACACCTGCTTTTGATATCTGCTGTAAAAATTTGTCAACGCCCCGGTTGAGAATCGGGTTGTAGTAGGTGAAGAGGATGATAGGCGATCGCAAATCCGGTATGACGCCCTCTAACATCTGCAAAACATCATCTAACTGAGTCCCCCTAGCCAAGGCGCGAGTAGCCGCCGCTTGAATTACCGGGCCATCTGCCAAAGGGTCTGAGTAGGGGACACCCAGTTCAATAATATCAGCACCGCTGCGATCGAGAATCCGTAAAGCCTTCGCTGTCGTCTCCAAATCTGGATCGCCAGCCGTGATGAAAGGAATCAGGGCGCATTGAGAGCGATCGCGTAAAGCTGCAAAGCAATCCGAAATTAAAGTCATCTCTTATTAGTCATTAGTCATTGCTCATCAGTCATCAGTCATCAGTCAAAAGGTTAGTAAATAGTAGATAACTTCTTTTTTATCACCTATTACTAACATACTAAAGACTGATGACTAATGACTCTTTTTCTGTTCTATTTCAGTCTGCATCTTCGCCAGTTCTTCAGGAGTCAGTTCTTCCAGCCGTTTCTGTAAAACCGCTTCCTCATAATCTTTCAGTTGCTGGTTATAGGTCATCTGTTTCGTTCCGGCTCGGAATAAGTAAGTCAGCAACCAACCGATTAAGCCTCCAATCAACAACACCTGACTCCAGATACCAGCTTGCAGGCTATCTAGCCCAGCCACCTGCAAAACAAGATAAGCTAAGCCACCAGCAGCGAACACGCCCAGACCAATACCTATAACATCAATTCGTCGCATTTTAAGGTTGACCCATTACACTTTTCATACCTCAATCTGCCGCCGCTTGGGTCGAAAATTTAAAAACGGCGCAAGCAGCAACAGTCCTGGGAAGAAAAAGAAAACCAGGAAATACATAAAAGTACGCTCAAACGAACTAGCCACATACCAGCGGTTTTGCAGGTACATAAATAACGCCAAGGGAATTACCAGTAAGTAAGCCCCACCCAAAATCAGATACAGAAGTGCAACAAGCATTGGTTTTAAAGCAGCAGCAACTTTATAACAACGACCTTCGAGAAGATCGACCAGGGCTTTTGACCACCCACAGGATATGGCCAAGAGCCACGTTCAATACATTTTACTGCTTTCTGTGTTTTTTCCGTCAGGCAGAGTGGGTAAATGCCGTAATTGAACGCACCTCTCTTGGGTTAGGGAGGCCCAAGAAGCGGAATTTCGTCAAAATCTTTCAGAAAACCTAGCAATTTGTGTAAACGTATAATCAAATGGTGCAATAATAGTACACAGCTAACCACAGCCAAGCCAACTTTGGGGGCGTGGCGGAATGGTAGACGCTACGGACTTAGGCAACTGAGCCTTGATTGAGAAATCTGTCAAGTGACCGCTCTCAAATTCAGGGAAACCTAAATCTGGCAACAGACAAGGCAATCCTGAGCCAAGCCGATAGATTTGAGATTTGAGATTAGCCCCAAATCCTAAATTCTTTCGGAAGGTGCAGAGACTCGACGGGAGCTACCCTAACGTGAAGCCGAGGGTAAAGGGAGAGTCCAATTCTCAAAGCCTGGGTACTATCCCAGAAGCAGTAGCGAAAGCTGCGGGAGAATGAAAATCCGTTGGCCGTAAAAGGCCGTGTGGGTTCAAGTCCCTCCGCCCCCATATCATCTGTTTTCCCCCTTGGAGACCCCCGTCATAGCTATCCTGAGCTTGGCGGTGGCAGGAAAAGGGGGTATTTTCATGGGATATTGAACCCCATCAAAATATAAGGGCAAAGGAAGGCAAAAACGGTTGAACTTGCCGCTTGCTAAAGAAAAATGGTACAACTAGATTATTGGGATAAGCGTACTCCTTTAACTCCTCGCTCCTGTTGTCCCCCGCTATAACTGTACCCAGTTTAGCGGCGGGATACTTCGGCAGGCTCAGTA
>NZ_JAIQZN010000198.1 GCF_023333585.1 Argonema antarcticum A004/B2 | reverse complement strand
CGATGAGGAGTGTGGATGCGATCGCTCTTTACTTTTTTTATCGATAGGCGATCGATGAGGAGTGTGGATGCGATCGCAAAAGCTAACAAGAGTCTTGTCTGCAATACGTGCTGACGCACACGCTACGCGATCGCTCTTTACTTTTTTTATTGATAGGCGATCGATGAGGGAGTAGGGATGCGATCGCTCTTTACTTTTTTTATTGATAGGCGATCGCACTCTTTATGTAGATGCGATAATTAAATAATATCTTGTAAATTAGATAGGCAAGTAGGGTGGGCAATATCCATCCTATTGATTTGTAAGGTATTATGGAAAAGTTCAGAGGGTAGTGTAGCGATCGGGAGTTAACCTATGCAAGCGATCCTGTTAAGCAGCGAAGAAGTTGCCAAACGTGCAGATCGACTGTACGAAAGCAGAATCCGCCCAGAAGTGGAAATTGAAGAAAATATTGGCAAGATGGTCATTATTGACATTGAGACAGGTGACTACAGCGTTGATGAAAATGGCTTACGCGCTGCTGACTACTTGAGCGAGAAACATCCCAATGCCCGACTCTTCGGGATCAAAATTGGGTACAATGTTGCTGCCGCTTTTAGTGGTGGTGTCATGGAGCGTGTGGTCAAGTGATTTCGGGTATTGTGGCTGACGGACACGCAATTATTAGCATCCCATTTCGGATTCCCAATCGCGCTGACTTCCCGATTGAGTTCGTAGTAGACACAGGATTTACAGATGAGCTTTGTCTACCACCAGAAGCAGTCGCATTATTGAATCTTCCTTTCAAATACGATATGCGTGCAAATTTGGCAGATAATAGCCGAGTGATTCTGCCCGTTCATAAAGCGATTATTCTTTGGAACGGAGAGGAGCGAGAAGCTCGTGTGTTTGCGACAGGACGGCGACCCTTGGTTGGAACTGCTTTGCTGGATGAACATGAGCTTGTAGTCCAGTTTACGCAGGGCGGGTTGGTAACGATCGATCGCTTGTAGTTCTAAGCATCAGTACAAACGCAAGCTAACAAGTCGATGAAGCGGACGGGCGAGAGATCCTGGTTGTGAAGCATAGACGCTCGCCCGTATGCGTGAACAGCATTACGAGTTCATAACAATTGAGCCTCTAGGAGAGTAGCGATGTACAAAGACCCAATTTTGGAAGAGATCCACAAGTACAGAGAAGAATACGCAAAATCCTTTAACTATGACCTCAAGGCAATATTTGAGGATTTGCGAAAGAAGCAAATTGCCAGCGGGCGGAAAGTTGTGAAACTCCCAATCGAGCGCTGGTCTAATAATGCACTGCAATTACATAATTAAGCTGATGCCAAATGAACATCTTCAGCCGCCACAGTGCGATCGCTCTTACTTTTTTATTGATAGGCGATCGATGGGGAGTGTGGATGCGATCGCTCTTTACTTTTTTTATTGATAGGCGATCGATGAGGAGTGTGGATGCGATCGCAAAAGCTAACAAGAGTCTTGTCTGCAATACGTGCTGACGCACACGCTACGCGATCGCTCTTTACTTTTTTTATTGATAGGCGATCGATGAGGGAGTAGGGATGCGATCGCTCCTTACCTTTTTACCGCAAGATGCGCGAGAACTCGGTTCTGGTAGGAGATGGGTCGGTGCTTGTGAAGTAGTCAATGGATTTTATCGAGTTAACCGAGCGGGAGTCGTTTGGTGGCTATACAGTCGAGGATAAGGTACAGATCGTCAACTTTATGCTTGTGGGATCGGTAGTGGTCCTCAATTAGCTCGTCTTGGAGGAGCAACTCAAGTTCAGAACTTACCAAGAGGTGCTGAAGCGGGCGCTCAGAGAAGTTGGCAAGGAACTTGTCCCGATAGAATCTAAACCGCAGAGTTAATTGAAACAACTGCTAAAATGGGCAGCAGATGGTGTGATGTGACTTATTGTAATGCCTACTGCTGCTCAACTAGCGAGTTTGTATCGTATCGGCTATCAACTGACGTTTACGATGCTTCAGCCCATACATCTGATTTGCGTTGATGCGCGAACTCAAAATGTATATGTCCTCGCTGGGTATGAGGAAGAGCTTGAGTTCCAAATTTTACCCAATGGAGAACTGTCTGATGAGCCAGATTAATTATGATGCAATGTCTGATACTGAATTGAAGCAGTATTTTCTCAAGCATCGTGGAAATCGAACTGCTTTTCAAGCCTACTTAGATAGAATCAATCAGCGCCCACATAGGATTATTGCTAGTCCTGATGACCCTGATTTCGACGAGAAGGTGCAAGCAGCTATTCGGCAAAAACTAGAAGCAGGAAGAAGTCGTAGAAGCCAACAATCTAACAATTCAAATGCAGCGGACGGCTAAAATTCATAGGTTATAAGTTCGAGGTTATCTGCCGCCGCTGATTTGAGCCTCGTAGGTTGGGTTTAAGCATGAAACCCAACACCTAAGACTCGCTCAAGCCAATGAATGTTGGGTTTCGCCTCATTCGATGAATAACAGACAACAGGCTCAAATCTATAGCAAATGCGATCGCCCTTTACTTTCTTTCACCAATAGGGCGGGAGGTAGGGATGCGATCGATCTTTACTTTTTTTATTGATAGGCGATCGATGAGGGGTCTGGATGCGATCGCTAATTAACTCTCATAGTTCATCTGATGAAAGCCAATCCCGTGCAGTGTGACGAATTCGCAGAACTTGCACAACATCCCCAGTAACACTAAATAAAATACGGTATCTGCTGTAAATTAACTGATGAATCTCTCTCCCAATCTCTTCACTTTCAGATGCTAGCGGACATCGATTGGGAAAATTTTCTAGACTGAGAATAGCATTAACTAAGCCGTCGTACCATTCTTCTGCATTCAACGACGAATCTTTTTGGATATATAAAAAAGCTTCCTCAGCGTCAGCTAATGCAGATGGTGATATCTCAACGCTAAATGCCATGTTTTGTTCTCAATTTCTCTAAAGCCTCTCGTGCCGATCTGCCTTTCCCTTGCTCAAATTCTTCTATTCCCTTACGGATAGCGGCGACAGACTCAGCATACTCAAGTCGATCGAGCAATTTTTGGTATGCGAGTGCATCTTGGACAACTACCTCAGCTTTACCATTTACCGTTAAAACGAGCGGTTGCTGAGTTTCTTTAGTACGCTGAATGTACTGTTTGGCGTTGCGCTGAAAGTCAGTCAAGGAGTGAATATCTCTCAGGTCAATCATAAAACATTAAATTAGCAATTAATTCCATGATATACTAATTCGTCATGTTAGTCAAGTTCTCCAAGTTACCAAGGAAATAGGTTATTAGGCCCGTCTTTCTAGGACGCGATCGCCTCTTACTTTTTTTATCGATAGGCGAGCGATGAGGAGGTAGGTAGGCGATCGCTCTTTACTTTTTTATCGATAGGCGATCGATGAGGAGTGTGGATGCGATCGCAAAAGCTAACAAGAGTCTTGTCTGCAATACGTGCTGACGCACACGCTACGCGATCGCTCTTTACTTTTTTTATTGATAGGCGATCGATGAGGGAGTAGGGATGCGATCGCACCTTGTCTTTTTTCACACTTTTGGGCGATCG
>NZ_JAIQZN010000037.1 GCF_023333585.1 Argonema antarcticum A004/B2 | reverse complement strand
TTTCAATCTTTACGAGAGAAGCTATTAGCTTGCTTATTTAAATAAGTTTCACTTATCACCATAGGTACGGGAGAGCCCACACAACTGCGTGCTGCACCTGTAATATCGGCAAGTCTTAAAGCTGGTCATTCTGCTTCTACTCCCAAGTTTGCATTCATCCTTGGGGTAGCAAGTATCAAAACTTTCATGGTCGCTTGCACGAATGGTGTGCCGTCAGCTTGTTCTGATTGCATGAGTATTACGTCCCGGTAAGCCGATCGGGACTTACAAAAAAGTAAGTACTTCCCAAAAAGTCAGTAAAAGTATAGCGTGTTAAAGGTCAACGTTCATCGTTTTAGGTAGGCTAAGGAAGCAGTGGTTGCAACTATTCAGAGCAATGAGGTGCAGGCGATCGCGATTCAATCAGATATCAGCCTGATGAGGATGCGGGATGGGTGAACGGACAAATGATTCAAGTGAATGCTGGCATTTTGTAGGCTTTTTATCAATTAGGAGACATCATGGACATTGCAAATTCAATTGCGCTTGTAACCGGGGCAAATGGAGGGTTGGGTCAATACTATGTTGAAGCGTTGCGATCGCAGGGGGCTGCCAAAATTTATGCTGGTGCCCGCAGCCCAAAGGCATTGGAAGCGCTAGTGGCAGACAATCCCAACATCGTTATTCCCATTGCTCTCGATATTACAGATGAACAATCCGTCAGCCAGGTAGCCGCACAATGTCAAGACGTTACCCTACTGATCAACAACGCTGGGGTTGGGTTCAATCAGGGATTGATCGCCGCGCCAGACTTATCCCATGCCCGTATGGAAATAGACGTTAACTACTTTGGAACATTGATGATGTGTCGTGCTTTTGCACCCGTGCTGAAACAGAATGGCGGCGGTGCCATTGTCAATATGGTGTCGATGGTGGCACGAGTCAATCTTCCCTTTAATGGCAGCTATAGTGCATCCAAAGCCGCAACCTTATCTCTCACTCAAGGAGTGCGAGCAGAGTTAGCATCGCAAGGAACCTTGGTGATTGCCGTCTTGCCTGGAACCATTGATATTGGCATGGGCAAATCCTATCCCGACCCCAAAGTGTCACCAGAAGAAGTGGTCAGCGATGCCCTACAAGCTTTGATTGATGGCGTTGAGGAGGTTTACCCTGGTGAACAGGCGAAACAAATGGCAGCACAATTGCTCAGAGATCCCAAGGCGCTTGAAAAAGCAGTGGCGATGATGTTGCCTAGTTCAAGTCAGTAATCAGCAGTAGAGATGCCCCAATAGTTTACGCGGCAGACGAGTTGCCCCAGCATTTTCTATCATTTGAGTAGGTAGGAAAAAAACGACAATTTACACAAAATCAATCTATTCCATCTGTGTTTATGCGTTTCAGATGTGACTGTCCCCAGTCACACAGGAGTTTAAAGACGGGGATAAGTGTTCTGCCATAGTCTGTGAAAGCATACTCAACTTTTGGAGGCATCTCTGCAAGCATTTTACGGCTAATAATACCATCACGCTCAAGTTCGCGTAATTGCTGAATCAGCATCTTTTCGGTGATTTCAGGAATTAAACGGTTCAATTCGCTGTATCGCCTTGCTGTGTCTTTCAGGTGCCAAAGGATTAAGAGTTTCCATTTGCCACCCAAAACTTTCATGGTCGCTTGCACGAATGGTGTGCCGTCAGCTTGTTCTGATTGCATGAGTATTACGTCCCGGTAAGCCGATCGGAACTTACAAAAAAGTAAGTACTTCCCAAAAAGTCAGTAAAAGTATAGCGTGTTAAAGGTAATGTCGTCATTGAAAGGAAAAGTAGCGTTAGTTACGGGTGCGTCACGGGGAATTGGACGTGCGATCGCCGATAGGATTTGTAGGAGAGAATTATGCAGGCTCCCACTGGAATTGTAGCCATTACTCGGTATGTTAAACCGGGATATGAAGCTGCATTTGAAGAGACCGTGAGAGGTGTCATTCTGGCTGCTAGCACCTTTCCGGGCTATGGGGGAGGTGAAGTTCTATATCCCACAACGAAGCGGGGTGAATGGCAACTCATTCTGCGCTTTGACACTTTTGGTCATTTGAAAGAGTGGGAAGAATCTCCCATCTGCCAGGGTTGGATTGCTCGGGCAGATGCACTGACTGTTGGCGATCCAAAAGTTTTTCGGGTCAATAGTTTAGAAGCCTGGTTCACCCTACCTGAAGTGCCGAATGCGCTGCCACCGCCTAAATGGAAAACAGCAATTGTCAGCGCGATCGGCATCTATCCAGTCATTTCTCTGATGCCAATTCTGCTGAAACCAATTACGAATGGACTACCTGCTTGGCTAGCGACACTCGTGAGTATTGCCATTATGATGCCGTTGATGACTTGGGTCATCATGCCTCAAGTAACGCGATTGTTTAAGATATGGCTGTATCCTTCCATGCCAAAACATTCAGCCCAAAAATCATCTAATCCAAATTAAAGGAGTGAATTCATGGATAACCTGCAACTAGAAAACGGATTTCCGGTCAATCCAATTCGAGTCGGTGATGGAATTGTTCTGATCAATATATTTACCATCGACCCTGACAAAGCTGAGCAGTTTGTTTCTACACAAGTTGCCGAGTACAAGCGATTAAAAGGCCAATTTCCAGGCAGCTATACAGCCAATCTTCACATTAGCCTCGATCGCACACGAGCTGCGAACTACGCTAATTTTGCATCTGTTGAAGATTATATTGCGATGCGAAACAGCCCTGAGTTTGCTGACCATTTAAAGCGTCTTCAGGGGCTAGTTGTTAAAGCAGAACCTCAACTCTACCAAGTGATTTACACGCAACATCTTGATATGCCAACACCTCAAGAACCTTTGCCCACTTTACCCAATCCAGAGCTTGCACCAAGCCTTACGCCTCTTTCACTCAGTTAGTTTTTAATATCGTTGAAGCGATCGCTGAAGAATTGCGAGGTGAAAGGCCGCGATCGCACTTTTTCACCAAATGCGATACGCGATACGCGCACGCTATGCGCTTAGGCGCAGGCTACGCCAACGCGATCGCACCCTAAAGTTACTTTTGCTACTCAGGGAAATCGGGAATCACCCATTGGGGTGGCTGCATACGTTTCTTTCTCACAGCTTCATCAGCCATCTCCAGCATTTTATCCAACGAAGTCTCTTGGATGAAACTTGACGCCGTTGATACATATTCCCGATGGGGACATTTATCGCCCAAAACGCAGCCATTGACGCAGGCTTCAGCGCAGTTCACAGTAACTTCCACAGTAATCTCCTTTCTCTCATTCTCTCTGACGATCGGCAGACGAATTGTTCAGCTTCATTCGCAAAAAAGCTGTCGCCTACCTAAATTTTACCGTTACAAAGGAGTTTAGATCCCGCTTATTTGGACAAATACAGTCCTTTTCCGGGGGCCATCTAAATCAAAAAATAACACAGATTGCCATGTTCCTAATGCTAATTGTCCATCTACAACAGGAATTACTTCGCTGGTGCTTAGCATCATCGCCATGAGGTGAGAATGAGCGTTCATTGGCTCATCATCAGGGATATTTTTTCTTAAATGCAGGTCGTTGTGTAAATATTTATCTGATGCTGGCGCTAATTTTCGCAGATGTACTTTCACATCTTCTAGCAATCTTTCTTCGTTTTCGTTGATTGCTAATGCTGTGGTCGTGTGTCGGGAGAATACCAAAACTTGACCATTTTTGATGGAGTTGACCTGAAGCAGTTTCTCGATTTCAGGGGTAATGTTATAGATGCCAATTCCCTTTTCTGTTTCTAGATAAATTATCTCGTTTATAATCTGCATTTGGTCAATTCCTGGAAAAACCTACCGATTTGGACAGATACAGATTATATCACTTATAGTGGCATGGTTTGTAGTTGTCGATTGCTGAAATTACAAACCGCAAGCAATTATAATATAAAAAAACACCAAGAGCATGAGTGATGTCATTCAGGGAGATGGATTTACTCTTAAAGCAAACAAATTTTACTTCTTTTTTGGGCGCATCACCTCTAGTCCAGATAATTAAAGGCGTTCGCTCGATAACTTAAACGGATTGCGTCAATTAGGAATTGAGGAAGATAATGATGGCAGAGAACGACTGTTACAAATCTTTCACCAAGGCTTAAATGCTCCTCAAGTCGGAGGTAAACGCGACCGCTACGGAACAACAATAGTTAGAAAAGTAGAAATTAGCAAACCAAACGTGCAAGGAGCAATTGAAATCAGCTACTTGTACCGCAATAACGATATGAACTCAATCCCAGAAGTAACCACCCTAATTAGCAAGATATACCCGCTGGAGGAACCATGAACATTCAAGCGATTAGTCAAGCAGAATTCAATAAAATCGAAGGGGTACGGCACATCATTGTTCACGACTGCTCCCACCAATTTGCTATCTTAGATTTGGGCGAACAGCTAGAACATTACGGACTAAGTTGGAGAAGCAGCCACATCATTCAGCCAGTTACTACGTTGTCAAAAGATGGACGCACTCTCTGGGTAGGAGTCGATCAAAGGTTAGCAGCAATTGACTTGCAAGATGGTCACATTTGTCTATCCATATCGCTGCATACTCCCCTGTTTCAAATTCTAGCTTTAGATGACTCTATTGTTGTTCTTACCGAACTCGATGTTTTACTTTTCAATAATTCCGATCGCTCGATTCGCTGTCTTGAGGGTTTGCCAGAAATTGCAGCAGATATGACAGTCAATCGCTCTGATTTGGTAATTCGATTAATCGATGAAAACCGTTTAATTCTAAATTTGGATACGTTAGAATTGAAAGAGCAAAGTCCTGTTTATTCTTGAGCTATAACTGTTGTTGAGCGGAACTCGTTCTCAGACTCAGCCTGGGAAATTTGTCTAAATATTTTTTCACCACAGATGAACACATATGAAGATAACTTTATCTGTGTTCATCTGCGGTTTTTTAAATCAAGGAATATGCCTAACGCACGCCAAGCGATCGCAACCGATTGATAGCAGCAGCTAACTCGAATTGGCGGAAAATCGCTAAATCGCATTGAGGGAAAGGTGTCAAAATATCTAATCCTTGGGATTCGATATCCGCCATGACAAGAGTCAGAATTTCTGCTAATGTGCGTTTGCTATCTATGTATCGCCGCACTGCATAAACCATAGCAGCTGCGATCGCTCTCGACTGCGCTGTATCCACGATTTGTTCAACTGCTGACAAGTTGATATCTTCGCTACCAAAAACCATCTCATCTACATCCCGCACTTTGAGGCGCACTTGTTTGTGTCGATAGCTGGGATCTATGCTTTCCGGTAGGGGTATTCTAGGAGTAATTCGTCCGAAGTTATCGCCACCTTCGGGAGTGCGTTGGTATGTAAATTGTTGTGCGATCGCTTTTGCTTTTACTGTCACATCTTCCGGTTGGAAATCCTGCATGGCAATTACTGTATCCGCTACTTCAAAATAATCACCGCTACCGCCCATTACTAAAATAGTAGAAACGCCAAATTCAACGTATAATTGTCGCACTTTATCAATAAATGGGGTAATCGGTTCTTTATCTTTAGCGATGAGGGCTTGCATTCTCCGATCGCGTATCATAAAATTGGTAGCAGCGGTGTCTTCGTCCACCAGCAGCACTTTTGCACCAGCTTCTAACGCTTCGATAATGTTTGCCGCTTGTGATGTACTACCGCTAGCATTAGTAGTGGAAAAATCCGTTGTAGATTTGCCTTGGGGAAGATGGTTAATAAAAGGAGAAATATCGACGCCGACAATACTTCGCCCGTCTTCCGCACGAATTTTTACTGCTGCTGGATGCGTTACCGCAAATTCTCTACCATCTCCGGGAATATGATTGTAAACTCCTAATTCGATCGCTCTCAATAATGTGGATTTACCGTGATAACCACCGCCGACAATTAAAGTTATACCAGCCGGTATACCCATGCCGGTTATTATACCGAAATTAGGTCGATCGAACTCAATTTGTAATGATTCTGGCGAGCGAAATGCTATCGGGTTATCTTGCAAAGGTTGGTCATCGACGCCGCTGCGTCGTGGTAAAATTGCACCATTGGGAATAAAAGCAACTAAACCGCGTTCTGCTAATTGCTGCCTCAACCAATCTGCATCCTCAACTGTTTCTACGTGATGTTGAATTTTTTGAGGATCTAGGTGATAATATTTAAGGGTTCGATCAACAAGCTGCGGTATTTGTTCGCATAGCATTTCGACAGCTTGTAGCCCCAAGATGCGTCGCCCACCTGCGGGTAAACCGACAACAAACCGCACTTCAACTAATTCATCGTCGATTAAAACAGAACTGCGTTCTAAAACTTCTTGTCCTGTGCGGACAATTCCAATTAAACCGCTGTTTCCGGTGCCGCGTCTCTTGCTGATACTATGGGCATAGCTATCAAACTGACGAGTTAGGTAATCGCGCAGTGCGATCGCACGGCTTTTGGTTTGATATAGTTGATGGGGAAAACCAGCGATTTCCCCCGAAACCTTTACCCGCACGTGACTGGGGGAGGCGAATGGATCTCCCTGAGTGCGATCGATCGATAAAGTGAAGTCGGGAAATTCGTAGCTTCCTTCAGTATCTCGGTAAGCTTTATAACCACGACCATCTAATTGTAGTAGCTGCTGACGCAATTTTTCTTGATTAGCCATAAATAAAGCGATCGCTATCTGTATGAATCTGGAGGCTCTGCCTCTTGTTGAGAAAGGTGCAAGATCTCTGTTTTAAGATTTACACACCGGAATACCCACCCTCTCTGAATGAAGTTATGCTAATTTCAGTATGCGTATGGGCTTACCCATACCGTACCGTAGCCATATTACGTTGAATATGTCATACTACAATAATACTTATGTTTGTATTATGCAGGAGCGGCGTGCGGGGTCAACTAGCGCGTGAAGGGAAGATAAGATGAGCAAAAATCCGCAGCAACCAGAAGCATCTGCTGCCGTATTAGGCGGACAAAATGCTCCCCATACAGCATTAATACAACAGCTGGATCTAATGATTCGAGCGCGTTACCCACTGCTGTACATTGTCGCCGCCGAAGAAGAACCTGTTGAGGAAGTGCTGCACCAAGTAGCCGAACAGCAAAATAAACGGAAACTTTTGTTTTGGGATATCGTGCGCGGTTGGGATGACAATGGTGCCGATAAAGGCTCTGTCATAGCGGCGTTAGCTAGAATTGGCAAAGCAACCGGACAAGAAGCGACTATTTTTGTGCTGCGGGATTTGCACCCGGTTTTGAGAAATCCCTACACAGATAAAAATGCGCCAATAGTCAGGGAGTTGCGAAATTTAACGCGCAGCTTAAAGCGCAATCGCCAAACTTTAATTCTGACTTCTCACACGCTGGAATTGCCAACAGAGTTGAGAGAAGAAACAACGGTGATTGACTTTCTTTTACCAGACGTACAAGAAATTAATTATCTGATTAGCCAGCTAGTGGTTCCAGAAAAGCTGAAAGTGAGCGGGTTAGCTAAAGAACAACTAATTAAAGCTTGTCAGGGGTTGAGTCGAGCCAGAATTGGGCGCGTATTAGCTAAAGCTTTAGCCGCGAAACAACAAGTAGATGACACAGATATTGCCGGAGTGCTAGAGGAGAAAAAGCAAGCAATTCGCCAAACAGAAATATTAGAGTTTTTCACTACAAGAGAATCGCTTAAAAATGTTGGGGGATTGGAAAATCTGAAGCAGTGGGTGCGGATGCGGCAAGATGCTTTTAGTGAAGAGGCAAGAAAATACGGCATTCCTAATCCGAAAGGGGTGTTACTTGTTGGGATTCAAGGTACTGGTAAATCGCTTTCAGCTAAAACGATCGCAAACGAATGGCGCTTGCCTTTGTTGCGTTTAGATACTGGGCGATTGTTTGGTGGAATAGTGGGGGAAAGCGAAAGTCGCGTGCGACAGATGATTCAAATATCTGAAGCTATTGCTCCCTGCATTTTATGGATTGATGAAATTGATAAAGCGTTTGGCAATATCTCTGCTGGCGTGGATGGAGATTCGGGAACTTCTCGCCGTGTATTCGGTAGTTTGATTACTTGGATGCAGGAGAAAACGACGCCAGTCTTTATTGTGGCGACGGCGAATAATGTGCGAATTTTGCCTGCTGAGTTGTTGCGAAAGGGGAGATTTGATGAGATTTTCTTTTTGAATTTGCCTACGGAAGTGGAGCGAATGGATATTTTTAAAGTGCATTTGCAGCGGTTGCGCCCCAGTCGGATGCGGGAGTTCGATCTGTCGTTGTTGGCTAGAAGTGCGAAGAATTTCAGCGGTGCGGAAATCGAGCAAGTAATTGTGGATGCTATGTACCGGGCGTTTGGCAGAGAAAGGCAAGATTTTACTACTATAGATATTTTGCGATCGATTGAGGAGACAGTGCCTCTGGCTGCGATCGCACGTCACCAAATTGAGGAATTGAAGCGCTGGGCTGCGGAAGCGGGTGCCAGAACGGCTTCTAACGATACTCGATTAATGGAGGAATTGAAGCAATTTACCATCCAAAAAGGTATTAAGCCACTAGAAGGTGATTGAAAAATGATTGTAAATTGAATTAAATTTGCAATTTTAAATCTCAAATTTGAAATTAACTAAGGAGAGTTAAAGTCATGTCCCATTTCACTTCCATCAAAACAGAGATCAGAGATATTAACGCGCTGGTGAAGGCGTTAGAAGATGTGGGTTTCAAAGATAAGGTTGAAGTTCACGAAGAAGCCCAAAAACTTTATGGTTTTCAGGGCGATTTACGGGAGGAAACGGCAGAAGTGGTTATCCGCCGCCAATACCTGGGTTCCGCAAGCAACGATATCGGCTTCAAGAAGCAGGAGGATGACAGCTATGAAGCTGTGATTTCTTCATACGATCGGGCCTACAAATATTCCCAACAATGGTTGAACCAATTAACTCAGCGCTACGGCTATCACGTACTGATGGCGACAGTACCGGAACAAGGGTTTACCATTGAAGAGGAAGAAACTTTAGCGGATGGTACGATTCGGGTATTGGTAGGACGCTGGGTGTAAAAGAATTGCCGATTGCAGATGAAAAAATGTCGCCTTAAATCTGCGATCGGATATCTCAAATTTGAAATTAAATGGAGAATATTTCATGTCTCATTTCACCACAATTAAAGTCCAAATCAAAAACGCCGAAATTCTGCATGAGTGTTTGGAGGAATTGGGGTATCAGGTCGATCGCAATGCGTTTGTACGAGGATATAATGGCGATAAAACTGAGGCTGAATATGTGATTCGCCAGTCGAATGGTTACGATCTGGGTTTTCGCCGCGATGGTGAAAATTATGAATTGGTGGCAGATTTTTGGGGAGCGAGGATTAATCAGCAACAGTTTGTTAATTCAATTACCCAAAAGTACGCTCACAAAACTTTAATGGCGACAGTACAAGCGGAAGGTTTTAATGTTGAGGAGGAAGAAACTCTGTCAGATGGAACGGTGCGGGTAGTTGTGGCTAGGTGGGTGTAGCGATCGGGCTGATCGACGAATTATGCTAGTCCTTAGCATTTAGTTGGTCAGCCTACGTTCAAGAATGTTTAAAACACCACTCGATCTATATCGTCAGGGAAACGCTAGTTCCCCTAAAATGGATAATGTCCGCTCCAGAGACGTTATTATATCATGTCCGGTGGCATCGGTTGTCTAAAAAAAATAACTCTCTTATCTGTGTTCATCTGTGTTCATCTGTCTTCATCTGTGGTTAAAATTTAACCCTCGATGACAACAGACAATTTCTCGCATCACGCTTACGCTACCGATGCAACCGGACATGATATTACCTATGAACATAACGGGCAACTCTGGGTCAAAGCTACTTCACAAGGAGAAATACCAAGTGGAATTTCGACTTTTGCCACTCCTGGAGTGGGGAAAAACTGGTGGAAATTAGATCTGGGAACTGACATTCCGCCTGAACTGAGATTGCTTAATGACTACAGCGATCACTGGGTATGGGAACCGAGTGAAACGATGCCGATGGACTTATACAAAGCTGCGCTTCGACTTATAGGCGCATCTTTCTACAGAGTGGGTTGACCATTACCATAAGGAACTTCACATGGAGCTATCATATAAAGCAACAATGTTTATCATTGATGCGATCGAATATCAGATGAAGGCATACAAAGAACGTCTCGCGGTTATCGAAGATGTGGATGAAGATGAGGCTTCTGAAATAGGCAATGATTATTATTTTTTAGAGGCTCTCCGTAAAGACTTAGTAAAAAGTCTGGATAAATGGAAGCCGCCCAAAGCATTACACTCCGAGCGACAAATTTACGACAAAACTGTGGAGAATAATACCAAAACAACGATGCAGATTCCCACAGAGCTAGTTCCTGCTGTACGGGAATTAATTGCCAAACATCAAGCCTAACTCTTATGCTGCCAAGATTTGCTCAACAGTTAACGTTAATTCTGGGAAAGTCTCCGACAAAATTGTTTGATTTCCTGTAAACTCTGTTCGCTCGTAAAATCCTTCAACTAGCAACAATATAGAAATTTTGGACTTAATCGGATCGACAATCCAATATTCAGGAATTCCTCGCACCGCATATTCAGAGCGTTTGTAGCGGTAATCATCTTGGGGGTTTCCTTCACTCACAATTTCCACGGCTAGTATAGGAGAAGATTCTAAGACAGCAGAAGACATCGTTCTGATTGATTCTCGTTGAATTTCTGAGAGAATTACTAAATCTGGAATTCTGGATTTTCTTTCAGCAGTGCGAACGCCTACGCTATTCGGTATGGCGAGCCAATTTAAACCTAAGCGTTGGATTTCTGCCTTAAAAATATCGTACAGAAATACCATAATCAGAGCGTGTATTCCGCTGGCTGGGGGCATGGGTATTAACTCTCCATTAAACAGTTCATACTTGAGGTCAGTGTCGTCGTGATAGGCAAGATATTCTTCAAAGCTGTATGTTTTTTTCTGGGTTACAATCATTGTTACCGTCTCCTTGTTTCACTTAGAAAATGCCTGAACTCGATCGCTCCTACGGTGTTTTACAGCTTCGGTTAAGACTTCTGTATCTTTAATCCGCTTGAAGTAAAGTGCTGCATAATTCCGTTGGATTGATGTCCCGTAAAACAGATAGTGCTTAATCCTGTTTTTTCGGGAAGAGTTTCTAACGAGACTAAGAGCGTAGTCAACCAGTTTTATGGTAGCAACATCTTGGTCTGGTTGTAAAGATTTAGGATCGATCGCATTATTACTGGAATTTATCGATCGCTTTTTCATACTCCTCGCACTCCCCAAACTCTAATTGTTCGATCCCAACTGCTGCTAACAATTTTGTCGCCATCGGGATTGATTGCAACTGTAGCAACGGCATTATTATGTCCTTCTAAAATGTGCATTTGCGTTCCCGTCCGCAGATGCCACAATCTAATTGTTTCATCGCGACTGCAACTAAGAAAACTGTATCCATTTCGACTGATAGCAACAGCGTTCACCTCGTCCCAATGTCCGGTGAGAGTGCGTAATAATTCTCCCGTTTGCAAGTTCCACAGCTTAATTGTTTTATCCTGTCCGCCACTAACGATAATTTTTCCATCTGGACTAATTGCTACAGATTTAACCGACTCTGAATGTCCGGTGAGGGTATGCAATAATTCACCTGTGAATAAATTCCACAATTTGATAGTTGAGTCAGCACTGGCGCTGGCTAAAATCTTTCCATCTGGGCTAATAGCAATGGATTTTACTCCATCTGTATGTCCAGATAAAGTGGCAAGTATTTTTTTAGTTGCTAAATTCCACAATTTTATGGTATAATCTTCACTGGCAGTGAGCAGAGTTTTGCCATCAGGTGCGATCGCAACACAATTAACTGCCTCGAAATGGGGAACGAGAGTGTATAGCAATCCATTGTCGAGCGTTTTACTTTGTGGGATACTTGGGATATAATTACCAGCATTTTGTAAGTTCCAAACTTTGACGGTGTTATCCCAACTGCTACTAACAAGAGTTTGCCCAGAAGGACTGATAGCAAGGGATTTTACTCCTTCTGTATGTCCTTTGAGGGTGCGGATGATTCTGCCAGTGTAGAGCGATCGGGCCGTAATAATTTTGTCACTCCCACCACTGATGAGCGTTTGTCCGTTGGGAGAGATAGTCAGAGCATAAGTAGTGAAGTTGGCTGTAGGATATCTGTGCAAACACCCAAACAATTGATAAGGGTTGTGTTCTTGTAAAACTTGTTGTAAAATATCATACTCGCAATCTTGTAGTAGCAAGTAAGCAGTTTGCCGAACTTGCCACGATTCATCCCTCAAGGCGGAAAACACCAGTTCTAAACCAGTTTCCCCATATTTGCTCGTCTCTTGGAGGGCTGCCACTCTTTGGGCTGCGATCGCACTGTTTAAGCGCCGCTTCACGCCTGCTATTCCTCCCAAAACGGCTGCACCGACAGGAGTAGGGGTTTGACTGCCTAAGACGACATCATAGGCTCTGGGCTGGTTGTGTGCCATTGTACTTTCGGTGTTGTAGTACCTTTTGTATTATGACGTGGGGAAAGAGAAATGGGTATGGGATGGGAGTGCGATCGCTACCTAGTGAAAGTAAAAAAAAGATTAAGCTTCCTTCTTTTCTATCTCAGAGTAGTAAAAGTAGTAGCAAACTTCCTTATGCTGCATCCTCAAAGTAGGAAAAGTAGGAATAGGTTTAATTACTCTTCGTATCTATGGCAATTTTAAGTGATTTGTGACACCATAATGAAAGCTAAAAGAAGGAGAAACTTTTAAATGAACGAAAAGATATATGACGTTGTAATTTGCGGCGGAGGTCTAGCAGGATCGACTCTGGCACGACAACTAAAGCTAACTATGCCTGAGCTTTCGGTTGTAGTACTAGACAAAGATGCTTATCCCCTACCAGAAGCAGCGTTTAAAGTTGGAGAATCATCAGTTTACGATGGCGCTTACTACTTCGGTCAAATTCTCCAATTAGAAGAGTACTTCGAGAGAGAGCATTTACCTAAACTCGGACTTCGGTATTTCTACGGAAACACAAAAGGCGAACTTCACAAGCGACCCGAATTTGGTATTTCCGATTTTCCTCCCAAGCCCGGAAGTTATCAAATAGATCGCGGTAAACTTGAGAACGATCTGCGTCTCTTCAACAAAGAGATGGGCATAGAAGTCCTAGAAAATTGTTTAGTTAAAGACATTGATATTTCCGAAAATCTCGAAGAACCGCACCAAATTGTTTACATCCAGCAAGATAGCAAAGAATATAAAACGATTAGCGCTCGTTGGGTAGTTGACGCAATGGGGCGTCGCCGTTATATCCAAAGGAAACTCGGTTTAGCAAAACCCAACGATCCCAAATTTAATGCGGCGTGGTTCCGCGTAAAAGGTCGTGTTGATATCAGCGATTTTGTGCCAAGCACAGAAAAAGAATGGCACGATCGCGTTCCCAATAATAACCGCTATTACTCCACAAATCATTTGTGCGGTCGTGGCTACTGGGTCTGGCTAATTCCCCTAGCTACAAACCACACCAGCCTTGGGATTGTGGCAAGTGAAGAATTTCAGCCTTTTAGTGAATTTCATACACAAGAACTAGCATTCGAGTGGTTAGAAAGGAACGAACCTGTAGTGGCAGAAAACCTCAAAGGAAGAGAGGTGATCGACTTTAAGAAAATGCCAAGATACAGCTACTCCAGTACGAAAGTATTCTCGATAAATCGCTGGGGTTGTGTAGGGGAAGCTGCCGTTTTTGCCGATCCATTATATTCGCCTGGTTCCGATTTAATTTCCTACGCAAATACCTTACAAACTCACATGATTAGACTTGACCGTGAGGGCAAGCTAACTGAGGAAATGGTAGAAGAGGCTAGTAATTTTTACATCGGCCAAAATGATGGTTTGAGCGAGAGCATTCACAATAACTATTCCTATACAGACCACGGCGTCGTGATGGGAATGAAAAACATCTGGAATATTGCGGTAGGATCGTCTTTCGTTTCGCCGCTGGTATTTAATCCTGACTTTCTCGATCCAGGAAAAACACCCAAAACTTACGTAGGTGTCGATCATCCAGCAATACAGCTAGACAAACGGATGGAGGGGTTGCTTCTGGAGTGGCGAGCAAAGTCCTTGCGGCGGCTGGACTTTGGGTTTTTAGATTATTGGAAAGGGCTGCCCTTTTTGATGGAAATCCGTCAGCGTAATTTAAAATCCACCACAACTGAGCAAGAGCTGATTGACGATCGGATGCCAAACTTAGACGATTGCGAGGCATTGGCTATCTCAATCTTCTTGTTAGCAGTCGAGGATACAATGCCCGAAATGCTATCCAAGTTTCCAAAGTCGATGTGGGTGAATGCTTGGGCTATGGGTTTAGACCCCAAAAAATGGGAGTCAGAAGGACTGTTTGAACCCAAAACACAACCCCGCGATTTCAGTCACATCAGGGAACCGCTAAGGAAATGTGTCCAGGTTAAGGAACCAATGTTAGCTCTAGCTCGTTAGATCCGATCTGAAAAATTAAGAAGTGCGATCGCTTGCCAACAGGAGATCGCTCTTTTTTGGAGTGCGATCGACATTTCCCTTATATCATGTCCGGTGGCATCGGTTGTCTAAAAAAAATAACTCTCTTATCTGTGTTCATCTGTGTTCATCTGTCTACCCTACGGGAAGGCGAAGCGCCTACATCTGTGGTAAAAATTTAACTCTCGATGACCACAGACAATTTCTCGCATCACGCTTACGCTACCGATGCAACCGGAAATGATATTACTTATATTTGTGTCTTCTCTAGTTTTTCACACTTTGTTGCTAAGCTAAAAGATACAGCGGTTCCCGCTCTTATGAGGTACAGTAGTAATTAGTAGACCAATTTATTACAAACCGCTACAGAATATTTAGTGTACCTCATTACAGCGGGAACCGCTGTAAGTAAAAAAGAATCGCTTTATTATGCAAATTTACAATCCAATCAACTCGCCTTATAAGTAAATAGGTCAAATTTTATAATTTTGCCAAAATGACTTCAGTTAATTTTCTGAAAGGCTTTGCTCAAGCAAAACAATTTCACTTTAGCAAATTACAAATAAAGTTATTTGGTGTTTTTTATGAAAATAACAGATCGAGAACTGTGGCTTTACGTATTACTTTCAAAACTGCCCCGTCCGAAAAGCTACGAGGGTAAAATTATGTGCGTGGCATTTTTAGGAACCCACGTACCGCTTTTAGCTCTTTTAGTTTATTTTTTAGTCATCAACTCATTTTCGTTGGAGACAACTCTGCGCGTGCTATTAATTGCGCTAGTTGCGACTTTAATTGGCACAGGCGTCACCCTATATGCTTTGCACAAATTGCTAGCGCCTATCATCCTCACCTATTTAGCACAAAGAGCGTATATAAATCAAAAAAAGCTACCTAACCTGCCAACTAAATATACTGATGAAGTAGGTATTTTGATGGCAGATACAGTACAAACAATTCACAAACTAGATGAAGCGATCGACCATTTAACTAACTACGATGCCATCACAAGTCTTCCAAATCGAGTTTTATTTGGCGATCGTCTCCAACAAGCTTTGTTACGAAATCAGGAAAGAAATCAATTGTTAGCTGTGATGGCTTTGAAGTTGAATAACTTTAGAGAAATTAACAATGCTTTGGGAAGCGATGCAGCCGATCGGCTACTCAGAGTAGTTGCGGAACGGCTGAGTGCCAATATATCCACTCTCGATATGCTTTCTCGGATTGGCAGTGATGAATTTGCGATCGCACTTACCGAGCTAACTGCATCAGAGGATGTGGTAGAGTTTTGTCGATCGGTCCTCAATTCACTCGCCTTACCCATCAATTTATATGGCGATCGGGTAAATACTGTCGCTAGTATTGGCATTGCTATCTATCCCTTTGATGGCAATACTGTCGATCGACTTTTGCAAAGTGCCAATACAGCAGTCGATGAAGCTTATCGGCAGATGCCAAACAACTACCAGTTTTACTCGGCTAACATGAATGCACAATTGCAGGAACGCTTAGCTTTAGAAAGTAAATTGCGTTATGCTTTACAGCGAAACGAACTGCAACTTTACTATCAGCCACGAGTTGACACCAATACGGGCAGAATTGTTAGCGTAGAAGCGCTATTGCGTTGGCAAAACCCCGAACTTGGACTCATCTCTCCAACCAAATTTATCCCCATTGCAGAGGCTAATGGTTCGATCGTTCCCATTGGGGAATGGGTTCTACGTACCGCTTGCACTCAAAACCGACTTTGGCAGGAATCGGTATCGCAATCGTTGCGTGTAGCAGTTAATTTGTCAGCTCGCCAGTTGGCACAACCGAATCTGGTTGAACGCATCGCCTCGATCCTAAAAGAGACACAACTCAATCCCGCTTATTTAGAACTTGAGGTTACGGAAAGTCTGATGATGGAGAATCTCGAACAGTCAATTAGCGTACTAGAAGAATTGCGTGAGTTGGGTGTTAAGTTAGCACTGGATGATTTTGGCACTGGTTATTCATCTTTAAACTACTTGAGACGTTTTCCGCTCCATACTCTGAAGATCGATCGCTCTTTTGTGCGCGACGTTGTTTCTAACTCCCATAACGGAGCAGTTACCAACGCAATTATCACTTTGGCAAAAAGTCTAGACTTAAATATCACCGCTGAGGGTGTAGAAACACAAGAACAGTGTGAATACGTCAAAGCACAAGGTTGTCATGAAATTCAAGGCTACTATTTTAGTCCGCCTATTCCTACCCTTGCCATGACTGCGCTATTAAAGAAAGCTGAAAGATTTGCTGATTGGGAAGGTTTGAGGAATTTAATTTCAAGTTGACGAATGCGATCGCACTTCTAGCGTGCGTTGAGCTTTTTTTGCCTATAAATTCCAGACTTTGATAGTTTTATCCTTACTGCAACTGACAATTGTCTGCCCTACTTCTTCCATCCTCATCCTTTCAATCGCCCTACATAACTTTGATTATGGCTGATTTTATGGCATCAATTAGCTTCTTTCTATCCCAGGGTACTGTTAGACATTCAAACTTCTCAAAAGGTTCTGGAATTTCTGCGCTTACTACTTTTCTACATCCTACTGTTACCACCAAGGGAATTTTGCAAAGTTCCGCATCTGCTTGTATATATTGAATTATATCCAAACCGCTAATTTTTGCTAGTGTGAAATGTAATAGTATCAGGCTTAGCTTGGCGCGTTCCAGATTTAGTAACTCGATTCCCTGCTTTCCATCTTTAGCTTCTATAAATTGTAAGTTATTTGTCAATAACATATTTCGAGTGTTTGTCGGAACGAACATACTGTGATGGATCATCAAAATCTTGGGAATGATGGTATAATTATCACTGCTTTTAACAATACTCTGACTAGCCAAACTTGGGGAAGTCGAGTAATCTTTTTCGGAATTACCCTCTATCGTGTTAATGAAATCAAGAAATTCATAAAGCCTGTAATTATAATTTTGCATAGCCTGTTTGACTGTCGTTTCTGTCCTTGTCCGCAGTAGCGAGTAGGCTGTCCGTTGTACCAAATATTCAGCATCCTTTAAAGCTTTAATCACTAAATCTAATCCTGCTTCACCATAATTCAGCGCTTCTTTTAGGGCGATCGCACGTTGATCGACAACCGGACTCGCCAAGCGGCGCTGAACACCCTCCAGTCCTCCCAATACTACGGCGTTCACCGGAGGTGTATTTTGACCGCCAAGCACGGCATCGTATTCTCTTGGTTGATGAAGATTATTATTGATAATTTCGTTTGTAGTGGCTAATTTTTTACGCAATTTTGCTTTAGCAATTGCTGATTTTATGACAGCAAATAGATGGTTCTTATCAAAGGGTTTTAGCATAAATTCAAAATACTCAAACGGTTGGGGAATCTTGTGAGTAACTTCGTCTATACGCCCTGACATTACCACCAAGGGAATTTTCTGGAGTTCATTATCAGCCTGTATATGCTGAAAAACTTCCCAACCGCTCACTTTAGGTAAGATAAAATCCAGGAGAATCAAGGATGGGCGTTCTTTGTGGATTAGATTTAGTCCCTCTTGACCATTTTTGGCTTCGATGATTTCCACGTTATCCGCAGGTAACATACATCGAAGTAGTTTGCGACTGTCTAGGCTGTCATCGATAACCAGAACTTTGTAAGTAGCCATAACTAATTCTCCTGGTGGTAATATGGATATAATACCAATTTATAAAACGAATGCGATCGCGCTTTTGACTGAGAAAAGATATTTTTGAGGACTGCTACTGCATTCCCCACACTTTGATAGTGTTGTCCCAACTGCCACTGACGATCGTTTTTCCATCAGGACTAATAGCAACAGCACGAACTACTTTAGAATGCCCTTCCAAGCTACGAAAAATTCTTCCCTTTTGCCTATTCCATATTTTGATAGTCTTGTCGTTACTACCGCTACACTATTATCAATTTTGCTAATTACTGGAGGAATGCGATCGCTTTTTATTGGAGTGCGATCGCTCTGTTTATTGAAACTATCCTCAAATCCTATCATCCCAATAGTTTGGTTGGCGTTGCAAGTGCATTACAGCTACTAGCAAAATTCTTTCCTCTTTAACTTTGTAAACAATCCCGTAGGGAAAACCCACTGTCCGGCAGCGTCTTGTATTTTCTGATATTTTAGGCCAAGCTTCGGGAAAGTTTTCAATTCGCTCAATAGTACGCTCAACTTCGTCAATAAAGGCATCAGCTAGTTCGCTGTCGATATTGTCATAATAAGCAACAGCTTGTTCTAACTCACGCTGAGCATCAGGATGAAAGTCATACGCCATTACTTATTCCTCGATCGCAACTTTTGAAAAACTTCTTCTCCTGGAATTAGACTAACAGTACCTTGTTCAACTGCTTGTACTCTTTTCTCTGCTTCTTCTGCCCAAAGTGTATCGATTTCGGCTTGTTCGGCAGCATCTAAACTTTTCAGTAAATGTTCTGCCAGCATAGCTCGAAATCCTGGCGGCAAAGATAAAGCTATTTCAAAAATTTCATCGTAAGTGGTTGCCATTTTTTTTGTCCTAATTTTGCTATCCTGAATTTTAACTAATTTACTGAAGTTTCGCGATCGCACCCTTTTCCACCAACACTCGCCCCGTCACCAAATCTTTCACCGTCGCCAACAAAACCCGCCCTCGATTCACTTCAAAAAATACTTCAACTCTGTCTATCCCTGTGTGTCCCGGCGGATCGAGATGCGCCACGCAAACTTGTTCGTGATGGCTTTCCAAAGAGCGATATTGCGATTGATGTTCCAACTGGCTACTCGTCATTCTCCCTTGGGAATCAAAGGTAACTTCTGCTTGCGATATGTCTGCCACTTCTCCAATATCCAGACGAATTTCTCGCTGTCCGTCTAATGCTACTTGTAATGTTAATAATTCATCCCGTTGGCAGGGATATTTGCTTCCCTTTTCAAACAATGGAAAATAAGAATAGGTTTTCATTTGGGGTTCCCAGAGACGAATGGCATAGCCATGTTGCAGATAATCTTCGACTTCAACTAGATCGGGAAGCATCAAAGCACCGTGTGCGATCGCTTCAAATGGCCTACCTAATTTCACCCGCGACTTTCCAAAATATGATATAATTAACTGCTGGACTGCTGGAATTAAACAACTACCTCCCACCAGCGCCACCAGTTCGATATCAGTTTTGCCCACACCTTTAGTGTAGGCGACTGCCACCACTTCATCTAAAGCTTGCCGCAGTTGTTCTAGTAACTGCTGATTTTCCAGAATCTCCTCTAATTCCTCTCGATTCAAATTCAAATCGTGGGCGATAAAATTTTCATCATCAAACCAACTTTCTTTTGCCTCTGGTGCCGTTGAAAGTTGAATCTTCAGCCGTTCCGCTACTTCTAATAAATTCTGCCAGCCAATCTCTTTTACTTCTTCCCGTGAAGAATTAATTTGCCGCAAGTAATTATCGACAATCCAAACATCGATATCAACACCACCAACATAAGCATCCGACTTGGCTATAACTTCGGCTTTTAATACCTTTTGTCCCCCCTTGGCTGCTACGGTGCGAACTAAGCTTAAATCCAGAGTTCCGCCGCCAAAATCTACTACCAATATCACAGAACCGGGTCTTTTCACAGCATAGCCAAGGGCTGCGGCTGTAGACTCATCCACAATCTGAACTTCGGGGACACCCAGGTTTTGGGCAATGTCGCGAAACCAGTCCAAATAGCGCTCAAATGCCCCCACAGGAACGGTAAAAATTACCTGAGTTGGTTGCAATTTTTCTTGGGCTAGCTGTTGCCAAATTTCCTGGATAAACAGTTTTGCAACTGATTCTGCGGAGTAGCTGTTGCCATCAATTTGACGGGGTGGGGGCTGAAAATCTGCTGCCAAATCGCGTTTGAAGGCTTGGAAAAATCGCTCTGGTTGGGAAAAGCCGAGACGTTGCGATCGCACTTTTTCCCCAAACACAAGACTGTTGTCCTTTTGGACGTATACTAGGGTCGGCACCACAAATACCTGACCGCCAGGTGTTTCAAACCCCCGCGAAATGGCATTAAATCTCAACGTCCGTGGCGTCTGCGTAACTGGATCGACAGTACAGACGACGGTGTTGCTGGTTCCAAAATCGATCGCAATAATAGTCATTGGTCAGTTGTCATTGGTCAGTTGTCAGTTGTCAGTTGTCAGTTGTCAGTTGTCAGTTGTCAGTTGTCAGTGGTCAGTTGTCAGTGGTCAGTGGTCAGTGGTCAGTTGTCAGTGGTCAGTTGTCAGTTGTCAGTGGTCAGTTGTCAGTGGTCAGTGGTCAGTTGTCAGTTGTCAGTTGTCAGTTGTCAGTTGTCAGTTGTCAGTTGTCAGTTGTCAGTTGTCAAGAAAATTTCTCCCCCACTCTCCCACTCCCCCACTTTTATTTAGATGGAGAAGAAATCGGCAAAGTGCGGCTGACTTTAGCGGGAGAAAGAATGCGCGACCCCTCTCGATAACCGACAAACCGGATATAAACCAATTCCCCTTCTGCAATATCATTGGTATCCGGTTGATGCAGTTGGGGATTATATGGAACTTGTTCCCAAGCAGAACCAATTTGTTCGTATCCCCAACTAGCCAAAAGATTATCCAAGGAAGTAAATAGCGAAACCAAATTTTTTGCTGGTAAATCTGGTTTCGCTTCCGTCATTTTGCGGACGCTAGGATAGTTGTTTAACAGGGTTTGCAATTGAGAGAAAGTAGCATTCTGAAAATCAGTTTTTAGCTGCTTTGATTGCATCTGCAATTCTTCTCGCAGTCGCAAACATTCTTGCCGCAACTCTTCTATCTCTCTTGCACCAGCCGTATTACTTTCTGTGGGGGAATCGACTTTATTAGAGTGCCGCAGGCTCACAATAAGCCAAATGATAACTAACCACAGAACGCAACCAAACCAAAATAGATTGGGGTCGTTAACCATCATCAATTACTCTACATTTCAGTCTGAGATTGCGTTTCTTCGTTGATGAGGTCTTCATCCTCCTGATAGTATTCTGGAAATAGCTTTTGAGATTCTACTTTACCCAGAGCTTTTTCAATTCCTGAAGTGGTTTCGGTACAGGTGGAGCCAGAGGCGTTGAGTACGGTTTCAGTTATCTTGCCGTCAGTGCCAATGCGATATTCAATCTTGCGATACTCAGCCATGATAGGATTTTTGAATTGAAGTTATTTAACAGTTTAACTCGATTCTATTCATTTTGCCATTCCTGGGAACTAGGAATTACGGAAGCGGGGAGGGAAGGATAAAATTGAAATTGCCAACAATTTTCAATTCCCAATTTCCAATTCTGCCATCTAAAATTGGTTAGTTGTACTTTAAGTAAAGTCTCTTCTAATCCGATCTATGGCAGATTTGAGTCCGTCACTATGAATCCAGCCGACAAAACCCCCATAAACTATTCTGTCATTGCGATCGCCTAAAAAAACGTGGTCAACGCCAACTGGGTTTTTCCAGGTTCTCACAGATGTCCCATCCCGCAGCCTCAGCGTCGGATTAGAATGCTTAAAGTCTCTGTGGTGAGCGCGAGTCATTCCAGGCACTTTCTCTAAAATGGCGATGACTTCTCTGGTGTCATCCGTTGTATTAGAGTTTACCACGGTTCCACAACCACACCCGTCAGCGATCGTGCTTTTAAGTCTATCTTTGATGTCACCATCAAACAGCGACAAAGAGTCAATCTCGCTCAGCAGCTTTCCATGTGGTTCAGATTGTCGTCTTTCGCAATAAATCGCTGTTAGGAAATCTTCCAGACTCAGTTTAGCCAGTGCATCTGCAATCAATGCTGTCAGTCCCAAAACGGCGATTCCACCCAACATTCCCGCTGGGCCACCCAGTATTGCTAAAGCTGCTGTGATGGCGGCTGCACCTGTCAAGCCTGTAGTCGCCATCGCAATCACTAGAACAACTCCAGGCAATCCTAAAGCTGCTACTTTTTTTATGACTTCATCCATTTGCGATCGCCTCACTTTTGTTCATACATATCTCTAGTTTATTGTCAATATCTTGTTTGAGAACGGCAAAAAATCAAAACTAAGCTAAGGATTTCTTGAGCGACATTGTAAAAAAAGAAACTAAGTAGAGGAAGTTGGAGTTGGGAACAAAAAGCGATCGCAATGACTCAATTCATACTAAGTTTTCCCGATCCAGACTGTGAGCGATCGCATATTGGTATATCTGCGATGCAAAGCAAAACCGTCTAAGTCATTTGATTTTAAAAGAACGAGAGTAAAAATGTCTATTATTCGTCACTCAACTTTACTATCTTTTGGCCTACTAATGACACTTTTTGGTGTCAGCGCTGATGCAAAATTTGTGGCTGGAGCAGCAACCTCAAATCAGTCAACAATAAAAGCGCAATCAGAGATCTTAAAAGAAAGCGCTAAAACGAAACCAGCTTTTCAAGAAACATCTGATGCGGTGAAGGTAACTCAAAACCGGGTTAAAGTATTTTTTCCTAACTACTCCAGAAACACGACAGACCTCGGCCATGTTGAGCCAGTTTGGCGGACAACGCAACGGCGGGATCTAAGTCGATTTGCGATCGAGCAATTGATTGTTGGCCCCACCAGTAATGAAACCAGAATGGGTTTTATGAAGCCGATTCAGTTCAGAGGCAGTTCTAACTGTGGCAGCGATTTTACTCTCTCGATTTCTTCTGGAGTAGCGCGAATAAAATTCTGTAAAATAATTCCTTCAGCTGGTATAGGAGATGATGCTCGCGTCACAAGTTCTATTCAAGCGACACTGAAGCAATTTTCCACAGTCAAATCAGTTATTATCCTGACCAAAGAAGGCGATTGTCTTGGTGATATGAGTGGCGAAAATCTTTGTCTGCGTAGAAGATAACATCTGTTTTTAGGTACGTTGTTGCGCTTCAGCGCTAAAGCCATTTCATCTTAGGTTGGGTTGAACTAGAGCGAAACTAGGGCAAATGCGTTGGGTTTCTCAACCCAACCTACAAAGCTGCCGTTTATATATAAACCCGGTTTCTCCAAGAAACCGGGTTTATGGGTGTTCATTTATGGGTGTTCAAAATATCCTCATTGCTGAAATACTGAACGTAATTGAGCTGCAATATCTGCGATCGCATTTTTCCCCCCATCCAGCACCTGCGCCATCCCCACAAATCCGTGAATCATCCCATCATATTGCTTTAAGTATACCGACACCCCAGCCGATCGCAACCGAGTGGCATAAGCTAGCGCCTCATCCCGCAGCACATCACATTCAGCAGTAATAATCAGCGCTGGTGGCAATTGGCTTAGATTTTCGGCTAATAGCGGTGAAGCATAGGGATTTTCTCCATCGGCGGTATTAGCCAGATAGTGATGCCAGAACCAAATCATCTCCTCCTTTGTTAAACCGCAACCTTCAGTATATTCACGGTAAGACTCGGTATCAAAAGCATATTGAGTTACAGGATAAATGAGAACTTGATATGCCAGTACTGGTTCTTCTCTATCCCGCGCCATCAAAGCCACCGCCGCAGCCAAATTGCCTCCGGCGCTATCTCCCGCAACAGCAATGCGAGTTACATCCGCATTAATAGCACCAGCATTATTTGCTACCCAAACGGTTGCAGCATAGGCATCTTCCACCGCAGCTGGGAACTTGTGTTCCGGTGCCAACCGATAGTCTACCGACACTACGACGCACCCAGCATCCTTAGCGAGAGAACGACAGGTACTATCTGCTACATCCAAGTCGCCCAAAACCCAACCGCCGCCGTGAAAGAAAACCAGCACTGGCAAGGCTTTTTTGCCATGTGGCGTGTAGATACGGATGGCAATATCACCGGTAATAGTACAATTTTCTACATTAGCAATGGCTAGGGGTCTGAGGGGTTTGCCCCGCAGCTTGGCGGCTAGTTCCCGCGCCTGTGATGGTGAGAGGGTAGTGAGAGGTGGGAGTTCTAGCTGTCCTAGTTGCTGCAAGAGTTTCTGGACTTGTGGGTCGAGAGGCATTCTGTTTTGATTTTTTCATCTTATATTAACCATCATCTTCTATCACAATATTTCTTTTCTCAATCTCTTGTATGAAAACTTTAAAACTGGGATTTTCTTGGTAAAGCTTCATCAAAACTTTCTGTTCACAATATTGGCGAGAAACTTTTCGATAATATTGAGGATTTTTATTGTTAGCATCAATTGTAAAGCTTTCACGTTTGCCAAGTTCTTGATTCAATGTATTTAAACAATTGGTGATTTTTGCTTTTCTTTTATCTTGGTAATAAAGAGGAAGTAACCAACATTCAATAGAATATACTGTAATCGCAAAAATTATTTTATGATTATATTTTATATAAAAATCTTCACCAATTAAAAGCTGGAATTTTTCTTTGACTTTTTCTATCAACTGTTCTGGCGTTAATTCACCATTCTCGTCTCGCTTGTGAATATTATAATTTTTTTCTTCTGAAACATCAGTATCAATTTGAATAATCACATATTCATTAAATTGAAATGCTTCTCGGAAATCATTTGACTGACAATATTTGAAAACCAGCGTCCAACCACCATAATCTGATTTATTTTCATTATCCTTGTCTCTTTCTGGTTGCAAAGGGTTGACAATAATATCGTCAGTATTAAAATACCCACTTAAAATATCTTCAATAACTATTTGATCTGTCAGTCCCTCTGTAATTAATCCAAAACTAATCATAATTAAAAATTCTTAGGTAATCCGCCGATATAACCGCGCAAAAATGCTTCTGATAATCTTACAGGTTCTTGTCCTTCCAGAGGTTTTGGTGTAAAAATTCTTCTGGCTTTAGTATAACCTAATTTGTTGCGGTAAATCACAAAAAGTCTTTGTTCATCATCCTCTAAATTTAATCCATCTAAAATTGCTGGGTTATGAGTTGTAAAAATAACTTGTTTATCATATTTTTTGGCTAATTCTACTAATTCTTTAATCAATCGACGCCCTAATCTAGGGTTAAGCGAAGCATCAATATTATCTACAGCAAAAAACTTAGGTGTATCATCGCTGATAAAAAGGCAGAAGTAAAACAGGAGAAACAAAAATCCTTCATTAGAACTATTCTGATTGAAATAATCTAGTTCAGATGCTAAATATTTATCTTTGATTTGAATTACTCTCTCAGCAGGAGATAAATTATGGGGAATTGCTAAATCTTCAAACCAATCTATCAGCTGCATTTTTTCTTTTATTTCTTGCAGCTTACCTTGATTTTCTTCTAAATTCAACACCGTTAATAGTTTGAATAATCCTTCTCCCTCGATCCCTAAAGGTTGAATTTGACCTTCTTCGTTAAAAATGCGTAAAGTTGAGTTTTGAGGAGAAAAAATTAAGAAGCTTTTCAAATTCAAAATATCTTTATCAGTTTCAAGTAAAACTTTTAAAACACCCTGATAAATTTCCTCTGAAAATATTTCTTTTAGGTGCCTCGCATCTTCATACATTAAATTAGCATATCCAGACGACATACTTGGCATTTGTACAAGTATCTCTTGATTAGACAAAATTGAACTAAACCAACTAGAGTATGGTTTACCATCGTGCTGTAAATTATAGGTAATAATCTTATCTGTCTGAAACTGCAAAGATATTTTAATTTCTTTGTTTAAATTGTCGATATTAAAAGCCGATCGCATAAATTGAGATTCTGTTACTCTAATCCCCCTGGAAGCTAAAAACTCATTGTCCAGCTTATCACTTGCGGCGGCTGAACTTAAAGCTATAGCTTCTAAGATATTAGTTTTACCACAGCCATTTTCACCAATCAAAACTGTTACTCTTCCCAATTCAATTTTCAACTCTTGAATTGATTTATAATTTTCTATACAAATTTCTTTAATCATAAGACCAAGACACTATTACACTTAGATAAGTATACCATAAAATTAGAAAATACTCAATTATGACTCCTACTCACTGGTAGCCCTGGGAAAGGAGTCTATCAAGTATGTGCTTGACAATACTTGATAGATTGTTAAACATTCTCCTCTGGGTCAACTAATTAAATGCCAACACCAGGCAAACTTAATCCTGAAAAACCATAATTTGCCCAGAATAGCAAGCCACCCAGACTTCCCTAGCTTTTGGATCGTAAGTAATCCCAATCGGATTAGAGCCAACATTAACTGTTTGCACGACCTTCAGATCGCGAGTGCGAACTTTACTCACAGTATTGCTGTTGTAATTAACAACGTAAAGCCGATCGCCATCATCGGATATAATCATACTGCGCGGAGCCGAACCCGTAGAGACTTTTGCTACAACATTACCTTTTGGCAAAGCAATCTTCGCTATTTTCCCTTCATTATTCAAGGTAGCGTAGATGAACTTTCCTGCCGGGTCTATGTTCAAATGACGGGGCGCTCGACCGATATTTTTCAGCCACTTGACCGAATATTTTTTCAGGTCTACTTGAGCGAGATCAGAAGAACCCATGATTGCGACATAGGCTTGTTGCGAAGTTTTATCTACTACAATTCCACGCGGATATGCCCCCAGTTTAATCCGTTTGATTTCCTTATTTTTGTTGGTATCCACAACGCTCAAATCCCAGCTACACCAGTTACTCACCAGTACGAGGCGGTTATCTGGTGTAGTGGCTACAAATTTGGGGACTGCACCGACTTGGATCACCTTTTCAAGCTGAAGACTTTTTGTATTGATTCGATACAAAAAACTCTCGTCGTGCTTTTGAGAGGGAGAACAACGATCGGTCCCTGGATTATTAAATCCACGCCCGTACATCTGATAGTTAGATACCCAGGCATACTTACCATTATGGGAAAAACTGGCTTCAACAGGAGCCCCTCTGTAATTGCCTTTGAATTTGAGATAACCGTATTTGGCTAAATCCACATTATCCGGGATAGTTTTTACTAATTTATGTTCCCGGTTATACACCGTTATCGTGTGGCTGTACATCATGTTTTGGGCAAAAAATAGACCCTGACCCGAATGCACTACCGATTTAGGCGAAATCTTGCCCGCAATGGTTTTTTCAAGCTTCATCCGGGTGGGAACTTTAGGCTGAGCGGATTTAGCTGGAGTATTTTTAGGAGTAGTGCGAGGTTTTGGCGCAGTTTTACCAGTCCCTTTAGAAGCTGGACGCTGTAAGGGTGTTGACTTTTTGGGCGGGGTTAACGTGCGATTTTCTAGTAACTCTTTGGTAGCTATACCCGCCACCGTCGCAACCATTGCCAAGACAATAACGCTAAACCAAAGCATTCCGTGCCTTTTTTTCGGCGCTTTTTGTTGGGGCTTGGGCCGATCGACAGTCTGGCTAATTGGGGATGGCGTCGCAACTGGTGTGGAATTGGCGGGTTGCAACTCAATAGTCCGACTCCAAGCAGGGACTTGGGAGTGGAGTCGCTGTCCTATTACCCGCACAGTTTTGATAGGTGTGGTTCCCAGGCGACTCAAGCCTTCATAAACGAACTTGACGCAGCCTTCTTGGGAGTAGGCTTGCTCCGATATCAAGGTAAGTTGCAGAGAGTCGCCCTCTCGACTGACTGTGGCTGTGATGCCTTTTTTCCATATAACCTCGTTGATCAGGGTGGCGATCGCTTGAGGGTCTCCCTGTTGCGCTTGCGAGAAAACGGTTTCCTGCTCTGTAATTTGCTGAATCACGATGGTAGAAACTAAAGTGGCATTAGTTGCCATTTTATGACCCAAGTGTCATCTATAGAAGGGGTGCCATTCCCCCGAAAATGATAGGTGCTGTCACTGCATTATTAGGTTCACCTTTATTTGTGTGGTTGCTCTCTCCTCCTCCTGTAACTCCCGCAAGTTTATAGCACGCAGCAAACTAACCGATTCGCGCCGCATTCATAACTAGAATGATGTTGATGACAACAAAGGAAATGGCAGACAGGTAAAAACCGATCTTATCGAGACGATCTGCTGTGTTTTCCTGGCCTTTTTGGGACAGCAGAAATGAGATAATTGTCACTATAACTTCTATCAAAACATAGACCATTGCTGTGATGTGAATCTTGTCAACCAACTTCAAATCTTCTGTCAGTCCCAGAGTGGAGTCCACCACTTGCTGATTGACGACAATTGCGAACAGAGCGCCAACCAAAGTACTTATCCGTAGTTCAAATCCACTCGTTGTGCTGACGAGGTAAATTGCAATGGCAATCGCAACAGCAATGTAGACTGCTGTAGTGAGCTTTAAGAAGGCAATAAAAGAGGAGCGTTCGATCTCAATCGCAACCACTATGCGGGAAAATTTACTCTCCTCTGATTCAGCGAGGCTAGGATCGCCATAAGTGGTATCATATGCCTTGGTTTCTTCTTGTATGCTAAACTTAGTAATCTGCCACCCACTAAGGCGTTCATTTTTTCGATATTTCGATATTTCGATCTGCGGCTTGTAGACTAACTTAGTCACATCCAATTGACCGTGTTCGATTTTGATTTCTAGGACATGGCGATCGAAGGGGAAATTTGCAATGTTCCAATCATGTTTAAAGACTCCCTGAACTTTGTGGTTTGCCCAGAAAACACCCTGCTTTTCCTCTGCGCTATCCAGGCTGATATTAATCTCTTTCGAGTTGGTAAAATCCATGAGTTGCAAAGCTTCAGGCATTTTTGTAGGGCAATTAACCCATATCCAAAACTCTGCACGGAACGACCCCTCTGTCACATCAAAGTCTCCCAGCGACAGTAAATAAACACCGACACCACAAGTTTGAGGCTGTTCGGATGATTGTGCAAAAACAGGTTGAATGCAACTTAACAGCGAGAATATCGCTGCCACTATCAAACTTATGGTTAGCTTACCCAGCAGCGTAGCAAAGTAACGAACGCTAGATCTCTTGCTGAAATACTTTTGAAAGCCCTTGTCTGCAAACATCGATTAAAAAAAAGATTTATCTACTTTCGGATTATATCCGGTTAGAGTAGAAACTATTAGGGTGTGGTCAAAACCCGTTGGTGTAATCGAATGATGGGAAAAGGGGTTGTATAATTGCCCCTTTCCCCTTTTCCCAAACTTAACCAACTACTTATGACCACACCCAAACTATTACACTGCAAGTCTGAACTTGCCAAATACGCTTTTATACCTTTAGAATCAAAAAATCTGGTCGGTGGCATTCGTGACAGGTTAACAAAGTGGAGCAAATGTCAATAAGTTAATATACTCAATTCGTTTTTAACCCCAATGAACAATCAAAAATCTTATATCCTCGCCCTCGACCTTGGCACTACCGGAAATCGTGCTATCCTTTTTAATAAGGAAGGCGAAATTGTCAATTCTGCTTACAAAGAACTGACACAATATTATCCCCAACCGGGTTGGTTAGAACACGACCCCAGAGAAATTTGGCAAGATACCTGTTGGGCGATGCAAACCGTTTTGCAGAAAGCGGGAATCAGCGCCAAAGAGATCTCTGCCATAGGATTAACGGTACAGCGAGAAACTTGTTTGTTGTGGGATAAAACGACGGGCAGACCGTTGTATAATGCTATTGTATGGCAAGATCGACGGACGGCAAATTTGTGCGATCGCATCAAACAACAATGTCAAAATAACTTTTTAATGCAATTTCAAGCAGATGTTTTAGGCATCCCAGTAGAACGTCCCGCGATTCTCGATGCTTCCGCCCAAGGTGCCGCCTTTGCTGCTGGTTTAGCGGTTGGTTTCTGGCCAGATTATACAACAATAACGGCAAGTCGTCAAGTCGATCGAACTTTCCATCCCGGCGAGGGAGTCACCCAAGCACAAGCAAATTTCAAAATGTGGCAAAAAGCCGTCGAAAGAGCCAAACACTGGACTGAGTAAGGCATAATTTTTCACCCACTCCCCCACTCCCCCACTCCTCTACTCCTCTACTATTACGATCGCAAAGAAATCTCCCCAGTCTTAGACGGGATTCCTTTCGAGGTGATAGACTCCTGATAATATGCCTTGGCATGATGGAAATAACTATCAGGTTCATTTTCAATAATCACACCATTGACTACCAAACCCAAGATATTCTGACCAGATTGCACCAAAAAGCTTTTAGCAGCATTAGCACTCACAGCATCCAGAACCCCCGGACGAACCACCACTAAAACACCATCGCTCATTTTACCCAAACTGAGAGCGTCCGGCACAAGTACCAGCGGAGTCGCATCGATAATTACAAAATTATAGTTATTAGAAAAATCCTCAATTAATGATGCCATCCGCTTGGAATCAATCAGAGCCAATGGGTTGGGAGGTATTACTCCCGATGGCAGCACATCCAGGTTATCCATCACCTCTTTTACAGCCATATTAACATCGGCGTGACCGACAATTACATCGCTCAATCCCGCCGCATTAGTTAAATCCCAAATATGATGCTGCATCGGATGGTGCATATCCGCATCAATCAACAACACCCGGCGTCCCAATTGAGCCATAGCTACCGCCAAATTGGCAGAAACTGTAGACTTGCCCTCCTTAGAAACAGAACTTGTTACTACAATAACTTTCAACTCTCGGTCTGGGCTGAGAAAATTCAGGTTAGCCTGAAGCATCCGGTAGGTTTCGCTGATAATCGAATGAGGAATATCTTTAACAGGAAGCTGCGGCACAATCCCTTCTTGTTTCCCAAAGCGAAACCTCATTTTTTTCTTAAAAGAAGGAATCATTCCCAGCACGGTATATTTAAAGATTTGCCGCACCTCTTTAGCAGTTTTCAGCGATGGATCTGCCAAGTCTACAAGGAAAGTAGTGACCACATAAAGCAGACTGCCCACGATAACTCCTGCAACTACGATCAAGCCTTTGCTACTGCCAACAGGCTTTCCTGGAATGCGGGCGTACTCAATCACGCGGGCATTACCTACATTTTGATTTTCGGCAATTTGTACTTCTTGGAGATTCTTTAAAAGGATTTGATAGGTAGATTGCGCTGCTTCCACTTGCCTTTCTAGATCGTGCTGCCCCTGTTGCAATCTGGGTATGACATTCACTCGTTCTTGATAGGTAGACTTGGCACTAGAAAGAGAACTAACTTGATTAGCTAAACCCAAGCGTGCGGCTTCTGTGGTGACAAGATCTGCGGTCAGTTTGGCTTTGATATCCCCCATTTGCAAATTGCTATTAGACACCTGCATTTCTTGGCCGAGAGTCTGTCCTACCCGCTGTTTTAGCAGGGCTTTTAGGGACGTTTTTTTACTCTCTAAGTCAATTATTACGGGGTGTGTATCTTGAAAGCGAGTTCGCTCTATTGTTAACTGAGCTTCCACTTGTTGGAGTTGCTCAAGTGCTTGCTGGACTGACGAAGATTGTGTCAAAGAGCTAAAAGCTATGGCTTGCTGGGAAGTTAGATTTATCTTTTGCTGGAGTGAAGAGGCTCTCGCTGTTGCATCCGCAAGCTGAGCCTGAGCTGCGTTTATTTGTCTGTCTAGGTACGCAATATTATCCACAGCCGAGGCGGCTTCCTGTGGGAGAGCCACAGTGCGGTTTTTTTCTTTGAAACTACGCAAAGTGGCTTCGGCTTGACGAACAGTAGCCTCAACTTTAGGTAGCTCCTTGCTAATAAATTCGCGAGCGGCAGCCGCCTCAGCCCGGTTGTCAAGTATATTGTTTTCTGTATAGATATCCATGATCTGGTTGACTGCTTCAGCGGCTAGCTTAGCATTCTTGCCTTTATAGGAAACCTGCAATACGTCTGTTCCTTTAATAGCTTTTACATTCAACCCTATTGCAAAGCTTTCAGGTGATGTTAAGTTACCCTTGGGATCTTTTTGGTTTAGTGCCGCTACAGTTTTTTCTATAATTGGAAAGGAGCGAACTACCTCGGCTTCTGTATCCAGAGGAGTATTCATTTGATACAGAGTCTGCAATTCTCCTATTTTTCCACCCGCTTCCGTCACAAGGCCAGAAGTTGTATTTCTTTTTTTAAACAGAAGTCTTCCTTGTGCTTCATACGTAGGCTTTTTCAATAAGGCAGCTGCGGTGGCTAGTGTAACAACTATCACAAAAACCATACCACCGGGTAACCAACGCCGTTTGAGAATCAGCCAGTACTTTTTAAAGTCTATATCTTCAACGTATTGTGTAGATTCCATAAAAATCCAATCTCACAAACTGCTTGCAAATTTTAATGCTTTTATTGTATCTATTTGTATTATATCTGTCTGTGGCTCGATCGCATCGGCACAGGGTTTGACAGGCACACCTGCTGCGATCGCACTCCAGCATAACCTGTTTTAGATTTTGGCGGTGGTTGTAGCTCTAAAAAGTGGGTAGAATCCACAGAGTGAGTAGGCCATTTCCCATGCGCCATACCCAAAAAACTGGGTTTTCCACCACAAGTACCGGAGAGCCGATATCTTGTGCTATTCTGGCTAAAGTTGCTAGTTTCCACGATCGGCTGTCCGGTACTTGTGGGGACTCTTGACTGGAAAATCTGAAGAATCGAAGCCAGAATTCTCGACTCTTGCGATCGCAAGCTTCCCCATCCCCAATCCCCGTTTCCCCACGCCCAAGCATGAAGGATAATCCTCAAGTTAGCGTAGTAATTAACAACTACAACTACGGACGTTTCCTACAAGAGGCTATCGATAGCGCCCTCAACCAAACTTATCCTCACACTGAAGCGATCGTCGTGGATGACGGTTCCACTGACAATTCACGAGAGATTATCGCCAGTTATGGGGATAAAATTATACCAGTACTAAAGGAAAATGGCGGGCAAGCCTCGGCTTTCAATGCTGGTTTTGCCGCAAGTAAAGGGGATGTTATTTGCTTTTTGGACTCGGACGATGTGTTTGTGCCTGAAAAAATAGCAGAAATTGTAGCTGCATTTTGCGATCGCACAGAGTTGGGTTGGTGTTTCCATTCCCTCAAATGGGTGGAAGCAGATGGCAAAACATCTATTCAAAAAGATCTTCCCGAAAGTTCACCGGGCGAATACGATTTGAGAGACCACATCAAAAAAGGCAACCTCAAAGATAAATTGCCTTCTCTCCCCTCAACTTCCGGTCTTTGCTTTAAGCGATCGCTCCTGCAACAAATTCTCCCAATGCCTGAAGCAAAAACTATTAGTCTTAATGATGCTTACCTGGATTATACCTCAATAGCAATGAGTAAAGGTATGATTTTAGATCGGGAATTAGCCCTTTATAGAATACATGGTGCTAACGCCTATACCACTAGCAAAGCCAAGCAAAAGTTGGTGCAAGCCAAGATCCTGATCGTTACCGGCTATTGGGTGCGAGTTAAATATCCTTCCTTATCTAAATTTACCAATAAATTAGTCGCTGGAGGCATGGGACTTTTTTGGCGGAGAGGAGGTATTGAACCAGAATACGGAGAATTTGTGCAAAAATATCTAGCCTTGCTTGCACCGCTAGAGAAACTTGAAATTAACGCCAGAGCTATTTACTACTGCCTAACTTTATGAACAAACTACTAAAGTGGGCTGAACCCAAATTTGCCGTTTTTGCCCTGCTCATTTATTCAGGGTTTCTGAATTTAACAAGCTATGGATTGGGCATAGCTGATAAACTCGTGCAGTTGAGCAGGTATGGGATTTATCTAGTTACCATATTGCTAATTCTGGCCCGGTTTAAAACTGTGATTCGTCCGGCTCTAAGAGATCCTTTCTTATGGGCTTTAATGGCACTTGTTACCTTTTCATATCTTTGGTCTGATTTCCCGGCTATATCGAAAAAAGAAGGCATACTCACCTTAGTGGCCAGCTTATTTGGGCTGTACATGGCTTCGCGTTTTACCTTAAAAGAGCAACTGCAAATAGTAGCGTGGGCAGCTGGCATAGCAGCAGTATTTAGCTTGTTTTATACTCTAGCTCTTCCCGGATACGGCAAAGAGCAAGGGTTTCATGCGGGCGCATGGCGGGGGCCTTTGATCCAGAAAAATATGTTCGCTCGCTTTATGGTTATATTTGCACCGCCGATATTAATGGTTGCCTTGGACAATCCCAAGTATCGTTACGCTCTATTGACTGTTTTTGGTATTACGCTTGCTCTTGTTCAACTCTCAAATTCAAAAAGTGCCCTGCTAATTTGTATAACCCTGATGATTCTGTTGCCTTTATACAGCGCTTTGCGATGGAGTGGTTCTATCGTTATTCCCATACTCATCATAGCGGTATTAGTGAGTGGAAGTGCAGCTACATGGTTAATCAGTAATTGGGAGCCATTTCTATATAGCCTTGGCAAAGACCCAAGTCTCACTGGTCGTACAGACATTTGGATAGCTGTAATTGATAAAGTCAAGGAACGCCCTTGGTTAGGTTATGGATATGCTGGATTCTGGGTAGATGGAGGAGTGGGAGAAAGGGCTATTTGGAAGGTACTTTACCTTCCCGTAACTCAGGCTCACAACGGTTATATAAATATAGTAGCCGAGCTGGGTTTATTAGGACTGTTGTTTTTTGTGCTTAGTATGGTGACAGCCTACATAAGGGCAATAAATTTGGCCCGATCGGCTAAAACAATAGAAGGGCTGTGGCCGATCACTTACATGACGTTTATACTGATGTATAACCAAACCGAGAGTACAAATATAGAAACTAACTCCTTACTTTGGATATTATATGTAGCAGTAACCCTATCCATTAAGAGTGTTCGGATTGTGAAGCCTGGAGAAGAAAGCGAAAACTATGGAAAAGAGATGATAAGTCAAACAGATTTAAAAGACTTACCTCAGTCGCGCACTTAAACCGCCCATTCTTGACAACCCCAGTTACAAGTCAGAAAAAGAATTTATATGCCCCATTACTGGATATTCCCAATCAATAGCAGAGGTATAAGTTGATGAATAGCAAAGTAAAATTTACTGACAGTACGCAAGAATTGCTCTGCTGTCCGGTTTGTCAGTCAAAATTGACATTGGAAAAGGAGAAATTTAAATGCACAAATCCCCAGTGCGAAACTCATTTTCCTGTTGTTGATGGCATACCTATTTTGGTAAATGAATCTAACAGTATTTTTTCGATAGGCGATTTCTTAAAGTATGAAAATACTACCTTCGATCTAAAAAACAAATCTAAAATAAAAGAGTTTATTACAAATTTACTACCGGGAATAGATGTTAATGTTAAGACTAAAGAGAATTACCAAAACTTTGCAGAAGTTGTTCTGAAACTAAACAAAAATCCCAAAATTTTGATCCTTGGTGGGAGTATCTTGGGTAAAGGGATGGAACCTATTTTATCAGTTCCATCTATTGAAATCATCAGCAGCGATGTTTCTTTTGGCCCCTATACCGCATTAATATGCGATGCCCACGATATCCCCTTTGAAGATAACTCATTTGATGCGGTAATTATACAAGCTGTCCTCGAACACGTTCTAGATCCAACCCGATGCGTGTCAGAAGTTTATCGAGTGCTAAAAAAAGATGGCATAGTTTATGCAGAGACTCCATTTATGCAGCAAGTACACATGGGCAGATATGACTTTACTCGCTTCACCTACTTGGGGCATCGCCGTTTGTTCCGCCACTTTGAAGAGCTTAATAGCGGCCCTGCGTGTGGGCCAGGAATGGCATTAGCTTGGTCGTATCAATACTTTCTTTTGAGTTTTGTCAATAACAAAACTGGAAAAGCGCTGGTGAAAGGTTTTGCCCGGTTAACATCGTTTTGGTTGAAATACTTCGACTACTACTTAATTGATAAACCGGGAGCGTTTGATGCTGCATCGGGGTATTACTTCATGGGAAAAAAGAGCGATCGCGTTCTTTCTGACCAAGAATTGTTACAACTTTACAAAGGCATACAATAACAACTGCCCTGGCTGGCATTGATGGTGGAAGACATCCACACAGCGAAAATTTTGAACAAACTTTATGAGAGGAAACTACTATGACTCAAGAAATCGCGCATCCAGAGTTCATTAAATTGCAATCAGCGATCGACAATTTATTGAACAACCGCAAAAACTTAAAAGTTCTAGAAGCAGGTTGCGGTTCTGCTACTCACGTAAAACTAGGAGAGGAACCATACCTGATAGGTATCGATATTTCCGAAAAGCAACTGGCAAGAAATACTTATATAAGTGAAAAAATCCAGGGTGACATCCAAACTTATAACTTACCGTCAAACGAGTATGATGCGATAATTTGTTTCTATGTTTTAGAACATCTGGACAAACCAGAACTAGCTATAAAAAATTTTGTCCGCGCCGCCAAAGAGGATGGACTGATTATTCTGGCACAACCGAACGTTTTATCTATATGGGGTCTAACCACAAAATTCACTCCCCACTGGTTTCACGTTTGGGTGTACAGAAATATTTTTGGTGAAAAGCGAGCGGGAACAGATGATTTCGGCCCTTTTAAAACATTTTCGAGATATTCGATCAGCCCAGTAGCTCTGAAACAATTTGCAGAGGAACATAATTTATCGATCGCATACTTCGATTTGTATGAAAACTTTCGTCAAGAAGGAATGAGAAAAAAATTTGGCCCGATCTGGAAGTTGGTTGAGGGGATGACGAAAGTACTTACTTTTGGGCAGGTCGATCCAGACTCCACCGATTTTATTATTGTCCTGAAGAAGCAGAAAAAGGAGAATTAAAAGTGTCTAGTTTAGCAATTTTCCTGGTTTCTCTCAGCGGCGGTGGAGCTGAGAGAGTAATGCTCTACCTAGCGCGTGGTTTTGTAGAACAAGGTCTAAACGTAGACTTAGTTTTAGTTAAAAAAGAAGGGCCATACCTGTCATCGATCCCGCCCGGAGTGCGAGTAGTGGACTTGGGCGCTTCGCGACTGCTGCTAAGCATCCCCGCCCTGATCCGCTACCTGCAACAAAATAAACCAACAGCCCTGCTTTCAGCGATGGAAGATATTAACGTAGCGGCGCTTTGGGCGCGGCGCATCGCTGGAGTATCGACGCGAGTGGTAGTGACGGTACACAACACGCTTTCCCAGGAGTCTCAAAATTCGATCGCCATAAAAAAGCGACTGGCACCCTATTTGGCACGTTTATTTTACCCTTGGGCAGATGCAGTTGTGACGGTATCTAAAGGATCGGCTGAAGATTTGGCGCAGTTAGGTATATCTTCAGAACGCCTGAAAGTGATATACAATCCGGTAGTCACCCCAGAACTTGCCAAAAAAGCTGTTGAACCTGTTGAACATCCTTGGTTTGCGCCGGGTGCGACCCCGGTGATTTTAGCTGTGGGACGCCTGGAAAAGCAAAAAGATTTCCCTACTCTGATTCGCGCTTTTGCTCTAGTCAAGCAGCAACGCCCAGTCAGATTGATGATTTTGGGTGAAGGGACGGAACGCGCTTCTCTGGAGGCTTTAGTGCGAGAATTGGGTTTAGGTGCAGATGTCGCTTTACCTGGGTTTGTGGATAATCCTTATGCTTACATGGCTAAGGCGGCGGTGTTTGTGCTTTCGTCTTTATATGAGGGGTTGCCTACTGTACTGATTGAGGCTATGGCTGGAGGAACTCCAGTGGTGTCTACGGACTGCAAGAGCGGGCCCGCAGAAATTCTGGAAAACGGGCGCTATGGAAAGCTGGTGCCTGTGGGGGATATCAAGAGTTTAGCAGATGCGATCGCTACCACCCTAGATGAGTCCCCAGACAAGGCGGCGTTGCAGGGCAAAGCTGCCGAGTTCTCCCTAGAAAAAGCTGTGACCCAGTATTTACAAGTGTTGCAGGTTGGCTAGCACTGCATTGATTAAAACTTTAAGCAATCAGCCAAGAGTTTTTAGACTGGGCAATGGCAATACTGCCATCAAGCTGATACTGATAGAAGGTAATAGCAAGCTCTTTTTCCCATTTCCGCAAAATTTCCTGCTCTCCCTTTCTATTAATATCATCTAAGATAATGGTGTAATCTTCTGACATAAACGGCTTAAAGTAAGGAGCAGCCGGGTATCTCGCGTACATGATGTTTTTGTCATGCGCTGGAGGGCCATCTACTAACAGCAAATCGATCTTGAGCCCAGCGATCGCATCCCGAATTATCTCTTGGTCATACCAATACCCATCATTGATGGCTAGCGGGCTCTTGGCAAGGGGAGCGCAAATGATTGAGACGAATTTATCTAAATTTTGCGTAGCTAAAAATTCTTTCAAGATGCTTACCCATGCTCGATCGTGTTCGATCGTGTATAAATGCCCACCCCTTTCCTTAATTAAGCTAGCTATATAATACGTCGATAGACCACCGCCACACTCGACAATACAAGATCGCCGATTAACAACAATGTCGTTTAGCACCTTAACCAAGCCACTCGGTCTCATAGATGCGATCGTCCACGGCAAGTACGTTTTACTCAGCGGAGCCAAATACTGCATCGCTAAGATGTCTTTGTCTTCCCATTTAACACGCCTGTCAATTCGCTCAATTATGTAGCGCTTTAAAGCTTCCATGTTTTTCTCGCTAAGTGCCATTGATTTAACAAAAATTTTAACCTAAAACCTAGCAGTCCATTCTCGAAATGTTGTAAAATATAACATCTTATTAAAGAGGTATTTTTATTTATGCCCACTCCAGTTATTATCCGAGTGTAAGAGAATGTTTTGGTAACAAAGATAGCGTTTTTATAGAGGAGAGAAAAAAGTTGCGATCGCTTACACAAAATACCTTGTAAAATATTGACTCAGTAGTAATACCTGGAAGCGTACCTATCATGGAAACTCGCACAAGTGAATTGTTCAGTAAAACATCCTTCTGCACCTGCTCTTATCTCAAGTCATTAGGTAACCGCCGCACCTCCCTAGTTCGCAATGCTATCCAAAGTTGGGATAAATTCCTAGAACTGCCTTTTGCCGAAAAGATATTTTTAGATGACGGTAGCCCAGATATTAATGGAATTAGATTGCTTAAAGAAACCAATATTCTGAATAAATTTGATGATGTCAGGTATAATAGCCTAATTCATCCACCCCATAGTAATTTCGGAATTGTTTGCAGTATGACCCTTTGCCGGGGTGACTACATTCTCCATCTTGACGATGACATAAATGTCACTGGATCGTATGAAGATTGTCTCACTTTACTAGAGCGAAGTATTGAGATACTTGATACAGATGAAAATATCCTTGGCATAAATCTGCTAACTATGCCTAAAGAATTTCATCAGGACTGGTTTCCCGGTCAAGATTACAATGACGATTTTGCTCATCCCAACAAATATTTTGGCACCGCCGCTTGCTTGATTAAGAAAAAACTCTTAGAAAGAGTGAGTTTGACAGATATTATTAATTGGGGCGAACAGCAGCCACATACTTGGGAAGTCTTAGTTTCCGATGCTGCGTCATCTTTTCTTGTTAACAAAGCGCCAACTACTTTTGGCTTAGAGTTAGATGCCTGGGTCTATCATAGCGTAACTAATAAAAGTTTAAGGGGAGTTAAAAAGCGGCTTAAATATAACTTAAGCAAAACCTTTCCTTTTCTGAAAAACTTCCTCAAAAAGAAGAATTGAGTTAGTTGAGTTTGCCACTCTTTAAGGCTTTTTTTAGGTTAAAGTAGCTTTCTTTAACAAAGCGCTTGCCTAAAATCTTGGCCCGATCGATCGCAGTTAAACTGCTGATCTCCAAGTAAGGACTATCAAAGAATCGATGCCAAGTTTCGAGAGGAGAGGATGAAGCATTACTACATACTTCCAACCAATAACCTGCTAAAACTTGAAGGAAAGTTGGTTGAGGATATACATGAGCGACTTTGTTGGCTGAATGCAGTTTATGCAGCCACTTGTTTGCTTTTGTGACAAAATCGCTATCTCTTTTAAGCTCTAAATTTCCCAAGCGACGATGAATTAACATCTCATCCTCAGTCGCCTGTAAATTTAAAGCTTGGAAGTTTCTTTTATCAATCTCATAGAAAAAATAATATCGTTCTGACTTAAGTTCCTCGTCGGATAAATTTTTGGGATAATTGCGCCATCTGTAGTAAACAAGGACTTCGGGAATATTTGCGATCGCAAAATGTCTGGCACCCCTACAGTACAAATCCCAGTCTTGAGCGCGTCTTAGCTCAAGAGTGTATCTCAGAGAGTATCGATCTAAAAATTGTCGCCGCAGAATAGTAGTAGGATGGCACATCACCGCTTCAAACAAAGTTCGACAGTGAATAATCTCTGGATTAACAGCGCAACGCCACAACTCTCCCGATACTTCACCAATAGTTTTTACCCAACTTCCGCAGACACCTACTTCGGGATGGGAATCCATATAAGCAATTTGTTTTGTAAACCTGTCAGGTACATTAATATCGTCAGAATCTATAGTGATAATATACTCGCCGCTGGAAAGATCGATCGCCCGATTTCGACTGTAACTTGTTCCTTGGTTTTTTTCGTTCAGAAATAACTTAATTCTTGGATCGTGGTAAGACTCGATAATTTCAACACTCTTATCGGTAGAACCATCATCGATAATAATAAACTCAAAATCTTGGAAAGTCTGGGTTAAAACGCTGTCAATCGTTTCTTTTAAATACTGTTCCCTGTTGTAAACAGGCATTACGGCAGTGGCGCGAGGCTGATTTGGTATCATAATACTTACTTGAAAGGAATATTTAGTAATTCACTCCCTGATTTACGGAAAGTTTGAGCAACTTCCTAGCTTTGCGAACCAATTTTTTCTGGTAAATATTTAGAGAACGCTGAATATCTTCTCTTTTGAGTAAAACATCCGCTGTCAATCCAGTCAACCCCTGGGTGTCCGCTATGCACTTTCGGCGACTGAAATTCATCGGTTCGGAGTAAACCTGAGAACTGTACAAAGTTGGCTTTGGCCCAGCCCAGTGAATTACGCAAGCGTCGTCTCCCTGCACGACTGGGCCAGTTTTTTCGACCGGAAAACGCTGTTGAAGTTCTTCCCACTTAAATTTCGGGACAATAACTTGCCAGCTAGACTGTCCCAAACGCAGTTTGCCTTCGTCAGAGTCGCGAAATATCATCAAATTCAAAAAGCCTTGTTCTCCCAGCCAAAATACGTTGGGATTTTTAGCAACAAAATCCAACATATTAATATATTCATCCAAGCTAAAAATATCTCGTTTCGCGAAGAAAGTTCCCGTGCAAAAATACTCGCCCAGATGCTTTTGCCAATTAAAGTTGGGAAAATGCTTTTCAATCTCTTGAGGTTTAAAGAAAAATAAAGAAAAATCTTCAAATGAATCTTGGTAAAGAGGCCGATCGACAATTATATCGAAGTCTTTAAAGTTCGCCAACTTAAGTAAATTTCCCCAAACCATAGTATCGGCATCCAGGACAAGAAAATTGCTCCAGGGGCTTTCCCAAAAGGCAATCATCTTAGTCAACCCCCAACCAAAACTCCTGTCACGGAGAACCTGATTTTTGACGTTCGATTTATTAATGACGCGAACATCATAAGCTTTTTCCAGGGCGCTGGCTGAAAATGTGCCGTCAATAATCAGGCAAATCGGAACATCACCCAAAAAATGTCTGATGCTGCCACAGCAACCTTTCGCTAAGTGATAATCTTGGTCGCAACAGGCTATGATAATGCCAAAATCTTCCATAAGAATACATCCTTGAATTTGGATTATAACTAGATCTTGCTATTCAATGCTACCACAAATGTTTGAAAGTAAAAAAGTTAAAAGTCAGCGCTTTAGTCATTACCCAAGCAAGTTTGCGAGCCGGGGGATATATGAAACACATAACATAATCGGTAAAGGCATAAGAAATGACTGTTGCTATGGCCGAGCCATTTCCTCCATAAAGAGGAATCAACCAAAAATTCAGTGCAATATTCATCACAGCACCACAACAAGTAGTGATTAAAGCATAAGTTGTCAAACCTTCTGCAATTATCCAAATGCTTTTAGCCCAGCCAAAAAAACCAAATACTGCCGACCAGATGTAGATTGACAGCATCTCGCTAGCCCGTACATAGTTTTCACCAAATAACGTCACAATCAGAGGTTTGGACAAAAAGGTCATGGGAATGGCTAGCGCGAAAGTTATCAGCGCCATCAGATTAAAAAGCTTTTGTAATTTGCTATAATAAAGTGTCTCGCTTTGTTCCCTAGCTTGCACGATCGAAGGAGTCACAGAAGTGACAATTGCGCTGGCAATAAAATACCAAAGCTCCGATATCCGTGCTGCTACTGAATAAAGTCCAACTTCTTCATTTCCAGCTAATTGTCCTACTATAATTTGGTCAATACGCACGTAAACCATAATAGCAAAACTAGAAATTATCAGCGACCAACTTTCCTTTAGCAGACTCTTTGCGCGTTGCCAACTTACACCCCATTCTAGAAGAGTGTGTCCCTTTGCTTTATAAGCGATCGCTAAACCCACCGCACCCAAAAGGCTCTCTACCAATACTGCCCAGGCAAAGGCAATCAGAGGAGCCTGCATTTGAATCAAAGCAATTCTGAGCAAAGTGGTGAGTAGGAAAGCGGTATTTCTAGCCACAACAGTATACTTTGACTTAACCTGTGACTGGAACCAAAATTCGATGGTATTAAAGGCATTAAAAATTGTTCCTCCTGCCATAATACCTGCCAACCACAGAGTCATTTGTTCTTTAGGGTTTAGCAGAAAAACAGTTCCAACCGTAACTAATACTGTAACTATGCCACCAATGATTTTCATGGCAAAGGTAGTACCGAGAGTTTCATTTTTACAAGCTGGATCGCGAACTATGTCGCGCACCACAATCTGATCCAACCCCAAGGTGGCAATAGCACCAAACAGCCCCACAAAGGCTCCTGCGTAGTTGAAAAGACCAAACTGCTCTGGCATCAAATAACGGGCTACCCAAGCGCCGACAATCAGCCCCACACCCATGCGGAGAATGCGATCGGCAAACAGCCAGCCGATATTGCCAATAATTTTGCGAAGCTCAGGGCTAAGCTTTTGAATTGCTGCGGTCAATTTATTAAGCATGGGGCTTTATTACTAACTCAAGTTGCCAGTTACTTGCTTTCTGGGTACGTAGTTGCGTTTTAGCGCTCTTATTACGACTGGGATAAGAGCGCTAAAGCGCAACTACGTACCTAATACCAGCGTCAACTATATAACTAGGAACTTGCGTTACTAGCAAATTTTATGGCAACATTAACTTTAGCAATTCTCAGCCAAGCTAGATAATATCAGTATTTAACTGGATTTGATATAATCTGTTTGTGTTGCCTTATTACAATCAAAATCTCTCGATCGCACTTTTATCAAAACACAGCAATCAACGGGCAAAATCAAAAAATATCAAGTATAGCCTACCGGAATTTCAAAGAAATCATGAATATATCGAAAATTATCCATTGGAGTGTGGCTCCTATATTTATTGGCATTATAACTGGGTGTGCCGCTAGCAACCAACAGCCTAGCTCAGATACAGGTAAAGTAGTCGCCTCTACAGCCCCAACTTACTATGCTGCCGGGGGAAGCGGGTATCGCTGGGCTAACGTATCTATCGGAGGCGGTAGCTTTGTCACGGGAGTATACCCTCATCCCCTAGAAAAAGATCTTGTCTACATCAGAACTGACATCGGTGGCTTTTATCGTTGGAATCCAAAAGATAAAACTTGGATTCCATTAAATGACCGTTTTCCCCAGTCTCAACAAACCTACTATGGTGGAGAAGCCCTAGCAGTCGATCCAAATAACCCGAATATTGTTTACATAGCGGCGGGCAAGTACTCTGCATGGCAGCCCAAAGGGTCAATTTTTAAGTCTAGCGATCGCGCGACAACTTGGACAAAGCTTAACATAGACTTAGGGATGGATAGCAACGACGAGCATCGCTGGGCGGGAATGAGATTGGCAGTCAATCCCTCTAATTCCAACATTATCTTCTTCGGTTCGCGCCACGATGGGCTGTGGAAGTCGTCAGATGCAGGCGCAACCTGGGCTAAAGTTACTTCTTTTTCTGCAAATCTTACCCCAAAGATTGGCATCCTGGGCATCGTATTTGACAAGCAACAGCCCGGTTTAGTTTACGCCAATGTCTTTGGAGACGGAATTTATAAATCTGCTGACACGGGCGTTACTTGGAGCAAAATACAGGGAAGCCCAAATCAAGCGCAGCGAATGGTTGTCGCCAGCAACAAAGTTTTATATGTAACCCATCTGTCTGGAGTTAGCAAGTATACCAACGGAACTTGGAGCGATATTACGCCCAATGGCAAGCAAGCTGCCTTCAATGCCTTGGCTGTTAACCCCACCAATCCCAACGACGCCATAGTAGCACTTGGTCAGTCAGTACGTACTAAAATCTACAGAACCTCAGATGGCGGCACCACTTGGACAGAGAAAAACGCATCCATAAAGCACACCGTTCCTTGGTGGGATGATGCCATGTTTTCATTGTGGACTGCTGCGATCGAATTTGACCCAAAAGTTCCGGGCAAAGTTTGGCTGACAGACGGATTTGGCATTTGGCAAACAGACAACATCAACGCCAATCGAGTTGCCTGGACTAACTACGAACAAGGACACGAGGAAGTAGTTTCTTTCTCCCTAGCTGCACCGCCAAAAGGCGCTGTGTTGTTAAGCGCTTTAGGCGATGTCGTCGGGTTTCACCACAACAATGGACTTAACGCTTATCCATCCACAAGGTTAGAAGGCACTCCCGAATGGCGGGATACCTTTGACATTGCCTACTCCCAAACCAATCCGCTGCGCCTAGTCCGCGTCGGTGGTGCTAGATGGAGTTCCACTTATACAGGCGCAACTTCCACAGACGGCGGGTTGACGTGGCAAAAATTTTCCTCATTTCCAGCGAAAACGATGCCCCTGCGCGTAGCTGTATCCGCAACTAATCCAAATTTATTCATTGCGATTACCAGCAAAGCACAACCCCTGCGTAGTACTGATGGCGGCGCGTCCTGGAAGCCAGTGTCGGGACTGCCAGATGGGCCGGGAGGGCCGTGGTATTGGAGTCAGCCGCTAGCAGCAGACAGAGTAGATGGCAACACTTTTTACTATTACAGCGAGGGCAAACTCTACAGCAGTACTGATGGAGGCGCATCCTTCAGCCTTGCCAACTCCTCGCTTCCTAGCAGCAAGTGGGACTTAAAAATACTAAAAACAGTCGCCAAAAATGAAGTGTGGTTCGGTAATGGTGTCAGCGGTTTGTTTCGCTCAATAGATGGCGGTAAGACTTTTGCTAAACTTTCTTCTGTAGAGAAGGCGCATCTATTTGCCTTTGGGAAACCCCCGACGGGAAGTACTACTCCAGCTCTTTATATGTATGGAAAAGTTGCTGGTATGGGAGAGGGAATATTTCGTTCTCTCGATAGAGGAGAAACCTGGACAAGTATCGGTTCGCCGCAAAATCCGATTGGTAATGAGCCAAATGCGATGGAGGCGAGTTGGCAGCAATTTGGGCTGGTCTTTATTGGCACTAATGGTAGGGGAATTTTCTACGGCACTCCCGACAATTCCAAGGCACTGGCTGGTTTACGGAAGTTCTAAAACCTCAACAGTTTTGGGATTTTCCAGACGGTACTTAGCTTGGGAAACACCTTCTCCAACGACTTTTTTTGCTGCTGTTGCTTGTGGCAATAGTGCTGAAACTATTGATTCTGCTGCCATCAAAACTACCGAAACTGCCAAAAGGACGAAGCCAGAAGCGGTGAAAAGCAACATTAGGGGTAAAGAAGTTAGTTTATTTGCGCCTGCTTTCATCTTTCTTCCCCCGTGGAGACCCCCACCATAGCTGTAAAGAGCTTGGTGGTGGGAGGAAACGGGGGGCATGGTCTATGCTGCATAACATATTTCTCGTAGAGAGTAGAAAACCTTTGCGCCCCAAAAGTGGTAGTTCTTTCTGGCATCCCCTGCTGGCATTACAGGATTGAGGCTACCGATACTGTGACCCGCCGCTCCTCAGAGGAGCCGCTTCGCTAACGGTGGGGCGTTTAATTGTGGGGATTACTCCCCCTCCCATTGCTGGGGTAGGGGTAAATGTTCGCCTCGACAATGTTAGTGGTCGGTACTATCCAAGCAGCACTGGCTTAACCCTCTATACCTGTTTAACCACTCGGTTCTAGAGCTACGGACTGGCGTCGCATCCGCAGGTAGGTCTTTAACTCTTACCACTAACGTAGGTGTTGCCACCTGAGTCTGGTCAACTAGGGCTATCTTTCAAGCCCCCGTTATAGTCGGTACTCCGAAACACACGGTGGGTTGTTGACTCCCAGTCTCCTGCCTTTAGTCTCTTTACTTCTCCAGGATATTAGACAGTATTTTGGATTGCATCAGTGGGTTTTGGTAACTTATGGATCTCAATGCAAGCTGATTAATAAGAGAAAATACGAAAGCGTACTGGTATTTTCCAGTACGCCATTGTTAACAGGGGTCAATATCGTTAAAGGGTAAATCCCGCTTAAGGCTTTGGTTACAGGACTATAGTGCTGCTAAAGAAGGGTTGAAAAACTAGCAATACATAGCTTATACGGATATAAAACTATACTATGTTATTGCTGAGCCGTCATACGCACCTAGTTTAACGGACACTTTCGACGCAACTAAGGTTAAGCCTTGGCGAGTATGTTTGTAAACTTCAACCATGCACGTGAGGGGACTGGTGGTAGGACTTTGCGGGGTGTTTCGTACAAATCTAAGGTTTTGGTAGTAATTTGATCCCAATTATAGTGTTCCTGTACGTGCTTTTGGGCATTGCTAGCCATTAGAGCCAATTCATCGGGGTGATGAACTCCCCAATCCAAGCGGCGCACGCAGGAGTCTAAATCTCCAACTCGGAACAGCATACCTCGATCGCTTGATATCAGTTGCTGGTGTACCGGAATATCGCTCGCCAGTACGGGGACACCTTCCTGCATTGCTTCCAGCATCGCCAGGGGCAATCCTTCTAACTGAGAAGGAAGTACAAATAATCCTGCACCTCGGATGATTTCTGCCAAACGGGCTCCTTTGAGTTCGCCGGTGAAGACAATATCTCGATCGTTTCCTGCCATCTCAGCTAGCTGCGTGGTGAAATGAGGCGTATCGCTGGTGGCACCGACAAGGGCGAGTTTCCATCCCTTGGGCCGGAGTTTTTGGAAGGCTTTAATGAGTAAATCGGGACATTTTTCGGGTACGAGTCTGCCCAGGAATACAATGTAACGCTCCTTCTGCAAGCCAAGTTCGGTGCCGAAAGAAAAACTGGGGTCGGACTCGTCTAAGGAAGAGGCAGCGTTGGGAATGTACTTTGTCTCTCTGCCGTAGGTTTTCTTAAAGTAGGATTGGAGATCTTTTGAGACGACGATCATTTCATCTGCAAAACGCACGGCAGATCGCTCGCCGTATTGTAGTAGTTTTTTAGTATTTCTGTTCCATTTGGCACGTTGCCAGTCGAGACCGTGACAGGTGGCGACAATTTTGGCAGTGGAGGCAAATCTTGGTAGCCAGGTGAAGAGGGATGGGCCTAAAGCGTGGAAGTGGATGATGTCATAGCGAGTTCCCAGAGTGGCTACAGCTCCCAGTGCTGAACTCAGCAGCGCGTCCATTCCTCCAGGATTCAAGCAAGGTAAGGAGACGACGCGAACACCCTTAACGTTATCAGTATGGACTGAGGTAAAGCCAGTATAGGAGGAGCGAGCGAACAAATCGACTTCGTGACCCTTTTCAACCATGCGCGAGTAAATTTCTTCGCAGTGATGCTCGATACCACCTTGTTTAGCAGGCAAACCTTTAGCACCAATTACAGCTACTTTCATAATGAAACCCCTGTCAAATTTTTTTGGTTAATTTGGCTCTGAGAGTTCCGCTGTTCCCAACGGTTTAGCATTTCGTTGTAGATTGCACCCACCACAGCGCTTGCTGAGTAAGGCTTGGCGGCTTTAACGCACGCTTCGACTGGGAAATCGCCTGGTTTTAGCAGTACTTTACGCAAGGCGTCAGCAACTGCAACTGGCGTTCGATCCTCGCAGACTACTCCACTGTTAGGAGTGAGTAGCTTAGGGGTTTCACCGCATCGGGTCGTCACGATTGGCGTCCCGCAGGCAAGTGCTTCGAGAACGACTACGGGTAAACCCTCGTAGGCGCTGGTTAGTACGAAGACACTCGCTATGCGCTGTAACTGTGCAAGTTCGGCTTGGTCTATTGGCCCAAGCATTGTGACTCGATCGCATAGTCCAAGGCGATCGATCTCGGAACTTACCTCATCCTTTAAATCTCCATCGCCTGCGATCAGTAGGTGAACTTTTGGCTCGTTGAGCGCGGGTAGAGAGCGTAGCAGCAGGATAGGATCTTTCTGGGGATGAAGGCGGCCCGCAAATAGAACGAACTGCGTATTTTCCGGCTTACCCATCCGAATAGCTTCTTTGCGTCTCCTCCCCTCCCTTTCTTCCCAGGTCAAGGGGTAACAGACCTCGTTGTCAACTGTGTTTTTTACGTAGGAAACGCGGTCTGCTAGTTCTGGGTAGCGCTGTTGGTAAAATTGCGCCGATTCGGTATTGCAGGAGAAGATTTGGGAAAACTGGGTAATGAGGAGGCGTTCTATAGCGAAATATGCTGCTGGGAGATACCGCCAAGCGATCGCATCTTTCCCTCCCCCAGAACTCATCTGCTTATGAATATCGTTGTGAATAAAAAGAGCCTTTTCTCCACGCCACTTCAGCGCTGCTACACTCGGCTCCAACCTGTGAAAGTGCATGAAGTCGGAAGCAAGGTTACGACCCAACAAGGCAGCCGTGTACTTAATGGTAGTGGGTATTAACCTTCTAACATTGTCATCTTTGATATTGAACAGAGGCATAAACCTTATTGCCCTGCCCCCCAGTTCGGCTTCATGCCACTTACCCAGACCCAGGTGCTGCTCCTCGTGGCCTGTCCCTACCAACCGCACCTCAAATTCACTCGGTGCGTACTTGACAAAATTTCGTATAATTGTTTGGATACCGCCGATGCTGCTGTGCCAAGGATTGAACTGGTAGAATATTGTTAAAACAGGTTTATTCATAACTATAAGGTGGATACATTCCGTAAATACTCTATCTGTACCTGTATCTAGGGCGAGCTATTTATCTCTGCATTAATACATAGGTTAGTCGTAACTACTGGATATGGGTATAGGGAAGTAGCAAATTTCACTAAGGTTTCACAAATTTCTCTGGCCTCTTCACATCATCTTTAAATTCAAGCCCGATGTCAGCAAAAGCAGCTAAGCGGGTAGATATCAGTTAGCAAGATACTAAGTATAAATACTTAAAAATGCAGAGTAAACTGCGATCGGATCGGCAGAGTGAAATAAGGTGTGGTCTCTCACCAGTTGGTGATGTATGGGACAAGGAGAACAAGGGAGACAAGGAGGAAAAGGCCCAGAAGAAAAGCTTTCCGTTTCAACCAACTACTTATGACCACACCCAGTGAGATCTGACCTCCGGCGACCCGGCAGTCTAAACAAATCAGATGCAACCTGTCGGCTGATTATGCGATCGCACACGCACTCAAATCAAGCGTGCCATCCAGTGCCAACTCGATATAGTTACAAGAAAATGCAAAATTGTGTTTGCAAGCTTCTTTAAAATAGAGAATAATTTTTACATTACGCTTCCCCAACTTCAAAAGTTTAACCCCAAACTTTCACAATATTTATGACACCAAATCAATCTGCCCAAAGAGTGAAAATAGGATCTTGTTATCTCGGTAACGATCGTTGCGAATTTACCGTTTGGGCACCCACTCTCAAAGAGGTAGCAGTACAAATTCTATCTTCAGATAGAAGACTTCTGCCCATGCAACAAGATGAACAGGGTTACTGGAAATTAACAGTTGATGGTGTTGCTCCAGGAACGCAATACTATTACAAACTGGAAGGAAATATTGACAGGGCCGATCCAGCTTCGCAGTTTCAACCCGCAGGCGTACATGGGCCTTCTGAAATTGTCGATCGCAACACATTTACCTGGACCGATAATAATTGGTCTGGCGTTCCTTTGGAGGAGATGATTATATATGAATTGCACGTCGGTACTTTCACAGCAGAAGGCACCTTTGAGTCAATGATTCCGCAGCTAAAAGATCTGCGGGAGTTGGGGATAAATGCGATCGAAATTATGCCAGTGGCCCAATTTCCAGGCGATCGCAACTGGGGATACGATGGCGTCTTTCCCTTTGCCGTACAGGACTCCTACGGTGGCCCCGAAGGATTCAAAAAACTCGTTGATGCGTGTCACGAACACGGCATCTCAGTAATTCTCGATGTCGTCTTCAACCACATTGGCCCCGAAGGAAATTACTTCGCAGACTTTGGCCCCTACTTCACGAAAAAATATAGCGGTGATTGGGGCGACGCCATGAACTTTGACAGTCAATACAGCGATGGCGTGCGTAATTATTTCATTGAAAATGCCCTCTACTGGTTTGAGGATTATCATATAGATGGCCTGCGATTGGATGCCATCCAAGCTATTTTGGAATTTGGTGCCAGACCCTTCTTGCGGGAACTTGCAGACGCAGTTGCCACAGTTTCTAAAGAACTAGGTCGCAAACTTTATCTAATAGCCGAAAGCGATTTAAACGATGTCCGCACCATTCGCTCAAAAGAAATAGGTGGTTATGGAATAGATGCCCAATGGAACGACGATTTCCATCACTCCCTACACACCCTACTCACAGGTGAAAACGACAGATATTACCAAGATTTCGGCAAAATAGAACAGCTAGAAAAATCATACCGCGAAGGCTTTGTTTATTCCGGGCAATACGCCCCCCACAGAAAACGTCGTCACGGTAGTTCTTCCGTCGAAGAACCTGGATATCAATTTGTTGTCTTCTCCCAAACTCACGACCAAATAGGCAATCGCGTCCTAGCAGAAAGACTATCGAAACTTGTCTCTTTTGAAGGTTTGAAATTGGCCGCAGGTGCTATCTTCCTTTCCGCCTTTGTTCCCTTCATTTTTATGGGTGAAGAGTACGGTGAAGAAGTACCTTTCTTCTACTTCGTCAGTCATTCAGACGAACCATTGATTGAAGCCATACGCAAAAGCAAACAAGAAGAATTTAAAGCATTTGCAGGACGAGGCGAAATGCAAGATCCCCAGAGTCCTGATACATTCAATAAGTGTAAACTTAACTGGGAAAATCGAAAAGAAGGCAAACACAAAATTCTGTGGGAACTGCATCAGAAACTAATTAAGATGCGTCAAACAATACCCGCCCTCAAAAAGCTCGATAAGAAGAGTTTAGAAGTGTCCAGTGTCGAAGATGAAAAACTTTTGTTTATCCGTCGTTGGAGTGATGACAGCCAGATATTTGCCATTCTAAACTTCAACAACAAAGAGGTCAATTTTACCGCTGCACCTCCATCCGGCAACTGGCAAAAGGTTTTGGACTCTTCCGATAGCAAGTGGATGGGACATGGTTCTCAATTGCCTGACAATTTGGAATCGGGACAGGAATTGACTGTGAAACCTCAAAGTTTCGTGGTGTACGAAGTCAAATGATTGTGGGGTGGGCATTGCCCACCTTTTGCTGTGTACTAATGGGAATTGCCCACCTTTAAACACAAAAAATTACTTAGGAGCGATCGTTTATCATGCGGATTCCTACAGCAACTTACCGGATTCAATTTCATGCCGGGTTTAAGTTTGAAGCAGCCAAGCAAATCGTTGCTTATCTTTCTGAATTAGGAATTACCGATCTTTACGCTTCACCTATCTTTAAAGCTAGAAAAGGAAGCACTCACGGTTATGACGTTGTAGACTCGAACGTGCTGAATCCCGAACTGGGAACGCCCGAAGAATTTGCAGCACTCAGAAGCGAACTCCAAGCCAAAAACATGGGATGGGTGCAAGATATTGTTCCCAACCACATGGCTTACGATAGCGAAAATCTTCTGCTTATGGACGTGCTAGAAAATGGGCAAGATTCAGACTATTTTGACTACTTCGATATTAACTGGGAACACCATTATGAAAATCTCAAAGGGCGAGTGCTTGCTCCGCTAATGGGAAGCTTTTATGGAGAGGCTCTGGAAAATGGCGAAATTCAACTTAGCTATGACGAAAGTGGGCTGAGCGTTAATTACTACAGTTCTAAATTGCCCGTCAGAATAGAATCTTATGCCAAGTTTATTACTCATAACTTGGGACACCTAGCAAGGGAACTGGGGGGTAAACAGCATCCAGATTTTGTCAAATTTTTGGGTATTCTTTACCTGATCAAAAACGTTCCTTCAGAAACAAAAGGCAAGGAACGCTATGACCAGATCGCCTTTGTTAAAGGACTTGTGTGGGAACTTTACATAAATAATCCGGCTGTCAAAGATTTCATCGATAAAAACATCGAATTCTTCAATGGAGAAAAGGGAAATCCAGAAAGTTTTAATTCCCTAGATAGTTTGCTGTCAGAACAGTTCTATCGCCTCTCGTTCTGGAAAGTGGGTGCGGAAGAAATTAACTACAGGAGATTTTTTACCGTCAACGAACTCATTTCTGTAAAAGTAGAAGAAATCAAGGTTTTTCACAAAAACCACGCTCTGATATTCCAGATGGTTGAAGAGGGAAAATTTACTGGATTGAGAATCGACCATATTGATGGACTTTACGATCCTACAGAATATCTGACACGACTCAGAGAGAAAACAGGAGATACTTACATTTCCGTTGAAAAGATCCTAGAACAGAAAGAAAACCTGCCCGAATACTGGCCGATTCAAGGAACGAGCGGTTATGACTATTTGATCTATGTAAACGGCATATTCTGCCAACGGGAGAATGAGGAAAAATTTAGTGAAATCTACTCCAGATTCACAAGATTGAATGCTCCATACGAACAACTGTTTTATGATAAGAAAAGGCTAATTGTCGAGAGAAATTTAGCGGGAGATGTAGACAATCTGGCTCAACTTCTGAAAACAGTATCGGGTCAATCCCGACATGGAAATGACTTTACACGCTTTGGTTTGCAAAAAGCGCTTTCTGAAGTGTTGGCACTCTTCCCGGTTTATCGAACTTATATCAATCAGGAGGGTTTGAGGGAATCCGATCGCTTCTATATCAAGGAAGTGATGGAAAAAGCCAAACAGCAAGTACCTCCGCTTGTGAAGGAACTTAATTTTATCGAAAAGTTACTTCTGCTTGAAGAAGAGGAAAACTTAACAACAGAACAAAAGGAACTGCGGCGTCACTTCGTGATGAAGCTGCAACAAATGACTAGCCCATTGATGGCAAAAGGGATTGAAGATACGCTTTTTTATGTGTATAACCGACTTATATCTCTGAATGAAGTTGGTGGCAATCCCGGTGAATTTGGCATCTCAATTGCTGACTTTCACGAGTTCAATCAAAAGCAGCAAGAAATTTGGCCTCATAAAATGAATGCGACGGCAACTCACGATACTAAACGAGGCGAAGATGTCCGAGCAAGAATTAATGTGATTTCCGAAATTCCCGAAGAGTGGGAAAAACAGGTGAAAGCATGGAGCGAAATCAATAAATCCAAGAAAAAGAAACTGAAAAATCGGATGGTTCCCGATGTTAATGATGAATACTTTTTCTATCAAACGCTGGTGGGAACTTATCCTTTTGAGGATATTAAGGACACTGACTTTAATGAGCGGATGAAGAACTTTGTCATTAAAGCTGTTCGGGAAGCTAAGGTTCATACGGCATGGTTAAGACCGGATTCTGATTACGAAGACGCTTACATGGCTTTTGTCGATGCTGTTCTGGAAGATGAGCAATTTATCAAGGAAATGCTTCCTTTCCAAAAGATGGTTGCTCAGTATGGAATTTTCAACTCTCTATCCCAAACTTTACTTAAAGCTACTGCTTCTGGTGTACCCGATGTTTATCAGGGAACTGAATTCTGGGATCTGAGTCATGTCGATCCGGATAATCGCCGTCCGGTTGATTTCGATTTGCGGATATCGGTTTTACGGGATATTAAAGAGAAGGCTCAGAAGGATATTCCGAATCTGATTGGTGAGTTACTTTCGACGCGGGAAGATGCCCGAATTAAGCTGTTTTTGAGCAACAGAGTTCTGGAGGCGAGAAAGGAGAATCGGGAACTTTTCCAAGCAGGAGATTACTTGCCGCTGGAGGTGACTGGGAAGTTTAAGGATAATGTTGTTGCTTTTGCGAGAAAATATGGGGATAAGGTTGCGATCGCGCTCACTCCCCTCTTTTTAACCAGCGTTGTCCAACCAGGGGAAGATCCGTTGGGAGAGGCGGTATGGAATGATACCCGAATCGAACTGCCGCCGGGAATGCCGTCTGTCTGGAAAGATGCGATCGCTGCACAAACGATTCAAGCTAATGGCAAAGTGCTAATTGGAGAAGCATTTAGACATTTTCCTGTCGCTTTGCTGATTAACTAAAGTTGCTAGTTACTTGCACTCTAGGTACGTTGTTGCGCTATAGCGCTCTTATCCAAGTTGGTATAAGAGCGCTATAGCGCAACAACGTACCTAAGATCGTTAATTTCAGCGAAAAAGATATTCCTTTTAAACCTCCTACTCCTAGCGGTAGTTGGAACAAAGTTCTCGACTCTGCCGATGACAAGTGGATGGGTTCTGGTTCTAAATTGCCAGAAAAATTGACAGGGGAGGAAGAATTGACAATGGCGTCACAGAGTTTCGCTCTATTCAGTTTGTAGTCAATAGTAGGGTGCGTTAGCGACAGCGTAACGCACCATCTAGTTCGATTAAGGTAGGGTGGGCAATGCCCACCGTAATTCTACCAAGCTATATATTTTCCGGTAATATTACGCCTCTATTGCGTTTGAGCGTACATTAATCCACAGAACCCCAAAACCAGTTGCCTGTAGCACCGGGTTCCTTTTCAGTTAAAAATTCTCTCTTAGCAGAAACAAACTCTTGTTTAGTTAGGATGCCGTCTTGATTGATATCAAGCTTCGAGAAGACAAAAGCTGATTTCTCCGCATCCATGTCAAACACGCTGAAGAACAGACGATGCTCTTGTTGCGATATATGACCATCACTGTCTAAATCAACAATGTCAAACAAAATCTCTATTAAAGGGTCGTTGAAATCTGGGTTTGAAATCGCTTTCTCTATGCCCTGACAAAACTCTTCCGGGCTTACCTTGCCATCTCCATCCAAATCTGCTTTAGACCAAAAATTCTCCCAAATATAGAGCCACTTAGACAACACATCTTTGTGAATCTCGGAACCAGGCTCTGCGCTACGGAGCTTGGCGAACCTCTCAGCAAAAATCTCAGCATCTTCCTTCCCAATAAAACCTGAATTATCGGCATCCAGACAGCGAAAGTGATGCAGTAACTTTTTTCTATGGTACTCGCTTAACAATGTTTTCTCCTTGCTATGGTCGAATATAAGTACCATACTACAGGATTTCAACCTATTACGCGAATAATGCCTATACGATCCACAAAACACAAAATTTATGTACTTTTATCAAGTATTTTTTCCACGTTGAGATAGATGCAAAGCCAAATTATAACCCACATTCCGCACCCTGTACTGTCACATTCGGTTTTTTCGGAATTTAGAGCGCGTATTTTGTAATTTTTAGCACATTTAAATACCGAAATTCTTCTACCCAGTCACCAGTCACCAGTCCCCAAAAATTCGTGGTGTGACAGTTGAGGGTGCGGAATGTAGGTTATAGTATTTACTAATTTATTTTAAGTAAAAAAGGTGGGCATTGCCCACCCTAGTGTTGAGGAAGCTGGGCATTGCCCACCCTACTTCTACCAAGCCCAGACATCGCGCCATTTAACCATGCCTTCACTGGCTACAAACCAGCGACGACCGACGACATTTTCTCGCAACGGCGATTGCCCTTCGCGCAACATCGCGTACTTATAAGTAACCAGCCTTCCGGCGCTTTCTTCAAAGGGAATTTCGGCAAACCAGGTGTTTTCATTGATGTATTCCAGTTCGTAACCCTTAGAGATATCCCAGTTGCCTAATTCCGGGCAATCTCCGATTATGATAATCCTTTCACCAGGCTGAGTATTGACGCCATTGAGTTGCGCCCGCACTATAGTTTGCCCTTTAACTCTCTCTCCAACGTGACTGATAATAACCACTTCCCGCGAGCCTAGTTCCAAGTTATGCAAATATCCATCTTTAACTTCCAACTTGCGTCGCGATAAAACATCGGTATGCTCTCCATCGGGTAAATCTGTATGAACCGCCTCAATCGTAACAGCATTGCCCCGATTCATCGCCACAAAACAGCGGTTATCGCGGTAACGCCGCACATAACAATAAACATTGGGAGTCAGGTATTTGTGCCAGTGGCTTCCTAGAGAAACTGCTGGATTGAGTCGGCGCAAACCTGATAGCAACCGAATATCTCGATAAACAGGTGTCTCGGTGTCCCAATTTTCCATCTTCGGGCGGTTGTAAGGATCGTTGCCGCCATTTGTATCGTCGTGGAGATACTGTTCTGTGCCGTAATAAATGCAGGGAATACCGCGAGTTGTCATAATCAAATCGATCGCCAACCGCAGCATTTCTGGGTCTGGATTCAACGACTGGAACCGGGGCATATCGTGGTTATCAATAAACGTAATTAGCTCGTTTGCCCCGTTGTAGCGAGAATCCATGCTCAGAACATCTTGAATCAGTTGAAATCCCCCTTCTGCTCCTTGACCCAAAGCTGCTCGAAGCGCTACGCAAAGACCAAAGTCTAGGATTGTCATCCCAGAGCAATTGGCAAATTCAAGCGATTGCTCATTTCTGGGGTCGCTATAAATCCACTCCCCAAAGATAAAAATATCGGGTTTGTAGGTTTGGATATCAGCATTAAACTCCTGCCAAAACCAAATAGGCATATGCTTAACGGTATCCACCCGCAAAGCATCAACGCCTCGGTCTAGCCATTGTTTAATCGCTGATTTGATGTAGTCTCGGTAGTCTGAATTATTTTCGTTGAAGGTTGCCAAACCAGACAATTCGCAGTTTTGTACCTGCCACTCGTCTTCCCAGTTACTTACTTCACCATAGTGGTGATACCAGCCATTTTTATCATTGTTGAAATCGGCAATTTTTACACCGTCGTCATAAAGTACGCCTTTGTTGCCGCTGAAATCTGGATTGCTGTGGTTACACACTATATCCAGAATAAATTTCATTTTACGTTTGTGTAACTCGGCAATCAGCCTGTCAAAAACGGTGTCTCTGGTATCTTGGGTTTTGTTTAGAGAAGGGTTTTCACCCTCTTTAATAAAACGAGGATTAATGCGCTTAAAGTCTTTAATCCAGTAGCCATGAATTGCGGCACTGTTAATAAACAATGCTTCCACTTGCTCGAATAGGGGAGTGAGCCAAATTGCTGTGACTCCCAAGTTCTTTAAGTAGTCGAGTTTGTCAATAATTCCCTGTAAGTCTCCACCCCAATATTTACCCCAATCTTTTCCCTCTGGGTCGTAAAGTTCTGGGTTTGGCCCTTCGCTGTTGTCGGGATCGCCGTCATGGAAGCGATCGACAACGATGAAATAAATCGTTTCTTGACGAAATTCTATGTCTCTGGTATAAAGAAACTCTAAATCTATATCAATTTCTGGTTTAGGTTCCGATACCAGGGTTTCAACTTGTTTGTAACTATCAGCCACTTCATATTGAGATGACGAAGCTTGGGAAGGAGGGGTAGATACCATAAGATTCCTTTATCTTGCTGTAGAAGGTATTTTTCGTCCGAAGAGAGCGAAAGTGCATTATTCGTGCGAGTATTACTGATTGGGTCTGCAATTTTCTACTGTCTTAGGGTAGATATTGCGGGGCTATAACTACCCTAAGACTAATGGTGAGGAGGGACGGGAAGCGGGGGCGAAAAGGCCGATCGTTCGGCTCTTTCGGAGTTCCTATGCTTTTGTTCACCTAAGAACATTTTTATTTCTTTTCTCCTCTCCCACTCTCCCCCTCTACTCTAAAATTTGCCGGATGCGTCGCTCTAGGCGATCGAGATCTAAACCGCCTTCGTCGCGATTAATGCGGCGCACTGTCGCATTAATGTTAGCCAAATCTACTAATAAATCTTGCAGGATTTCTTGCTGCTGACGAGACTGGGTAACTTCACGCGGTTCTTGCACCAAGTCGCGCACAATACTATCTTCAGCCCGCGAGGCAACCAGGGGGTTGGTTTGTCCTTCCACATGAACGAATGTGCGTCGTCCTGGGCCGCGTTCTGACTCGATCGGAACTACAGCGGTTACTTGATCCGATCGCACATATTTACCGTATCCTAAATGTACTAAAACCGATGATTGTACTTTCATTTTATTTAGCAATTATCTGGTGACTTATCTCTATTTTAACGTTATTTAGAATGACTGTGGAGCTATATTAGTAGCGGTTTTCACTCTATTTTATATCGGCTTTGCCCTTGTCAAAATTTGCCACAAAGTTCCTATTTCATCGGTGTTATAAACTCAGGGTTTTGTCGGCTTTGTATGGTTACTCGCCAGCCAGATCTGCGTTACAACTGTCGCAGCATCGCAGTCAATCGGTTTCTTATAAAATTAGCTAGGATGTCAGACGTTGCATTAAGACATTCCTGAACTGATATGCCCATAAAAAAATCGATTTGGGTGGCATTGCCGATTATAATTGTGGCAGTTGTAATGATTCAGCTGCACAACCAGTTTAGCAATACTGGCGATCGCACTCACCCCACGCAAGGGACTGGTGACTGGGGACTGGGAACTTCAGTAAACCAGAAAACAGCTAACAACAAGACTGAGAACAAGGTTGTAGCACAAACGCCGCAAACTGTTGTTGCGCCACCTTTGAGCGCCAAACGGCTATTGGCACACATCAAAGCTTTAGCTAGAGAGCGTTATACTGAAGCCGATCGCACTCGCACCAGAAACTACATTACCCAAGTTTTGAAAGCTTCGGGATGGTCGCCAACGCTGCAATCTTTCCAGGGTGGTGTTAACGTAGTGGCACAGCGATCGGGCCGCAACCCAGAAGCTGGAACCATTCTACTAGCAGCTCACTACGATACGGTTAAAGGCTCTCCTGGGGCTGACGACAATGCCAGCGGTGTAGCTACCGTTTTAGAGGTTGCCCGCGTTTTGGGGAAACGTCAGACACCACGGACGTTGCAGGTGGCATTTTTCGACTTGGAAGAAAAGGGACTGATCGGCAGTTTGGCATTTACCAACAATGCAGCAAATTTAACTGACTTGCAGGGTGCGATCGTTCTCGATATGGTAGGCTTTGCTTGTCACACACCTGGATGTCAGCGTTACCCCCAAGGTTTACCGATAACTCCACCCAGCGACAAAGGAGACTTTCTGGCGGTACTTGGCGATGCGGAACATTTACCCCTACTCAACAGTTTCCGCCAGTCTAACCAACCGGAGTTGCCACCCGTACTAATGTTACCCATACCTTTAAAAGGTTTGGGGATGCTTGATGTGCTGCGTAGCGACCACGCGCCTTTCTGGTATCGGGGCATAGGTGCGGTGTTCGTTACCGATACTGCCAATTTTCGATCGCCTCACTATCATCGATCGAGCGATACACTTGAAACTATCGATCGCAAATTTTTCCTCGGCTCTGCAACTATTGTAGCCAACGCCACCGCTACATTATTAGAAAGTCGGGAAAACTTGGCAACTGCGCGTTTATCCAGATCGTACTAGATCGAGGTAAAAAAAATGACCGACCAGGCTACGGAAATATTAGCTGCAAACGCAGCTTTTTATCGAGCTTTTGAAAAAAAAGATCTGGAAGCGATGAGTTCCGTTTGGTCGCAGGGAACTGTTAGCATTTGCATTCATCCCGGACGCAAAGCACTCAAAGGATGGAAAGACATTCGCTCCTCTTGGGAGGCAATATTTAGAAATACTCAATACCTAGAAATTGAAACAGATATTGTGACAACGGAGGTTCGCAACAATATTGCTTATGTTATCCTGATCGAGAATATTTTACAAGTAAGCGATCGCAGAAAAGCCCAAGCACAATCAATGGCGACAAATATCTTTGAGTTTATAGGTGGAAAGTGGTATTTAATCCATCACCACGGTAGTCCTTTGATGCGTTGATAGCCTCAAACTGCTAATGCTTCCGCTACTCGCACAGCTGTCCTCAACTGATGCCAACGGTTTTTCAATGTATCCCAAATTCGATCGGCCATCTCTACTGGATAAGGGAATTTCAACATATCGTACTGTATAATATCTCTCAGCCTCTCCCATTCCCCGAAAATTTGGCAATTGTGAATTAGCCTTTCGACTGCCTTTTGCCAACGCTCGAAAATCCGATAGCTGAAAAAGGAACAGCACACTTTTCCGTTTATGTTCCAGTACGACACGCAGACTTGATGCTTCAGACAGCGTACCTTTTTCACTTCCTTTACGGGAATACCGAAGTCTTTGAGTGCTAGAGCCGCCTCACTTTTGGATATGTACCATTCGATCGGGTTGATTTTCCCGGTAGCAATCAGGCTTTGGCTTTTGAGACGGCGTTGACTCTTGCGGTACATGATGCTCTCCCTTTTCCTTCTGGCCTTTATCTTTATCTGCTAGTACGAATATTTATATTCTACGCTATAGCGTAATAATAGTCAAGACTTGTGACATAGAATGTAATGGATCGACTTAAGTTTTAGATGACCCTATATTGATTAAAGTTAAAACTGGGAGCAGGCGAAGAGTGGAACAAGGTTCAGGTCGTTATCGATTCAACCGTGAGGGAATCCTGCGTGTTGGAGATATTCTTCACGATGCCAGAGAAACCAAGCGCTGGAGTCTCCAAGACTTGCAGAATTATTGCGGACTTCCACCAAGCACATCCAGTGACATTGAAAATGGGTGTGTAACAAAAATTCACGCCGATACGCTGGAAACCTTGCGGGTAGCCCTACAACCCCAAAATCCCCACACAGGTAGAACTTATACACTAGGGGAATTGTATGAATTAATGCTGGTTAAGGAAGAAATAATCACCGCCGTCAAAGGAAAAAGATAGAAAATTGGTATTGTCTGGTAAATGGCCAAGTGCGATCGCACTTGGCCACGTTAAAAATATCTTGTATACAGTATGCTGTATAACGTAAATGTCTCATTGATCTAAAATGAATAAATAAGTTAAATAACCCTACTTTGATTTAGTTAGAGACTGTGGCCAAGAGTCAAGTGAGGCAAAGTTCAGGTCGGTATCGATTCAACTCACAGGGAGTCCTGCGTGTGGGAGATATTCTGCTTGACACTCCCCAGCCCTAAAGGGACGGGGATTCTTGCTTCAATGAGCAATCTTGCTTAAACGCTGTTTCCAGATTTAAGTAGAGGATCATCTCTCCACAAGCGTTAATTTCGGTATGCCCTACCGTATTTGAAACATAACCAAGCAATCTTAATGCCTTAATTAAAATATTAATTGCGGCATTTTCATCCCTATCTAAAACGACCCCACATTTACAAACGTGGGTGCGAATAGATAGGGATTTTTTCACAACTTCTCCACAACCAGAACAATTCTGGCTCGTGAAATGAGTCGGAACGGCTACAACAATCTTGCCAAACTTAAGCGCAAAATACTGCAGCCACTCCCTAAATTGTGACCAAGCGGCATCACTAATTGATTTAGCTAAACAATGATTTCTCACCATGTTTCGCACCTTTAAGTCCTCCACCGCCACGATGTCATTAGACATCACTACGCCGGAAAGCTAATTTCACAGCAAAATCTTTACGCTGGCGTGATACTTTTAAGTGCGTTCTACCTAAATGGTTAATAGCTTTCTTTCTATTATTTGAGCCTTTAACCTTTTGAGAAACTTGACGTTGTGCTTTCTTTAATTTCTTCTCCGACTTTCTTAGAAATCGTGGGTTGTCAACCTTCTCACCTTGGCTATCAGTATAGAAATGGTTCAATCCCACATCTATACCAATTGCTCTACCCGTAGGTTGTAAAGTCTGTTTAACTTCTACTTGGATACAGAATTGACAATAATAGCCATCGGCTTTTTTAACCAGTCTTACTCGTTGAATTTGTTCAACTTGGTAAAAGTGTAGGTCGTAAGTGCCGACGAGTTTAACACTACCAATCCCTTTTTTATCAGTAAAAGTTATCCTCTTCCTGTCCTCAGAAAGCTTCCATCCTGACTTTTTATATTCCACAGAACGTTGATTCTTCTTGAATCTAGGGAATCCTTTTTTACCTGCAATCTTCTTTTTGCAGTTCTCAAAGAATCTATTAATCCCTGACCAACAACGTTCGGCAGAAGATTGTCTAGCCGTCGAATTAAGTTCATTCGCAAAGGGAAATTCTTTAGCTAATACCGCCGTATAAGCACGGTTGTCATATTTGTTTATGCCTTTATTATCCATCCAGAAACGCAAACATTTGTTTCTGATGAATTGCGATGTGCGGATCGCATCATCAACGGCTTGATATTGCTGTTCTTTTCCTTTGAGTTTGAACTCGTAGACTATCATGTTTCGACCTTTGTTGCCTATCCTTAATCTGACATGAACAGCGTAAAATTAATAGTTTAGTAACAAAATGTAATATTTGACTGCGGTTAAAACCGCGAATCGCTTGCATCCCCACGTCTAAAGCCGGGGGCTAAAGCTCGTTTTTCGGTCAAAGGCAAAAGATAAAAATTGGCAAATATAGCTAGGGGCTAGGGGCTAAAATCAAGGGTTTCAGGAATTAAGAACGTCCTAACTGACTCATCGGTTGCTATACTTGCATGGCATCTTAGCGCCAAAACGGTTTTGAGAATCTAAAATTTTAAATTTGAAATCTGCAATCTAAAATCTAAAATCCGATAAAATGTCTCAGACATTGGCAACAGGCACAACGATCGCAGCTCTAGCCACAGCAATTGTCCCCCAACAGGGCAGCGTGGGCATTGTGCGCGTGTCAGGTTCAGAAGCGATCGACATTGCCAAAACCCTCTTCCACGCGCCAGGGCGTCAACCCTGGGAAACTCACCGCATACTCTATGGCTATATCCGCCATCCCCAGACGCAACAGCTAGTCGATGAAGCGCTGTTGCTGATCATGAAAGCCCCGCGTTCCTACACCCGCGAAGATGTGATAGAGTTCCACTGTCACGGCGGCATCATGGCCGTGCAGCAGGTATTGCAACTGTGTATAGAACAGGGTGCTAGACTGGCACAACCGGGAGAATTTACCCTGCGAGCCTTCTTAAACGGGCGTCTAGATTTAACTCAGGCAGAAAGTATAGCCGATTTGGTGGGTGCTAAATCGCCCCAAGCGGCACAATTAGCCTTAGCTGGATTACAGGGGAAATTGCGCCAACCAATTCGGCAGTTGCGTGTCACCTGTTTGGATATATTGGCAGAAATTGAAGCCAGAATTGACTTTGAGGAAGATTTGCCGCCACTGGATGAGAAAGTGGTGAAAGCGCAAATTGAGCAAGTTTTGGCAGAAGTAACTCGCATTTTAGCAACTGCCGACAAGGGAGAACTGCTGCGTACCGGGTTGAAAGTGGCAATCGTCGGGCGTCCGAACGTGGGAAAATCGAGTTTGCTGAATGCTTGGAGTAGGAGCGATCGCGCGATCGTCACCGACCTTCCCGGCACCACCCGCGACGTTGTAGAATCGACCCTGGTGGTGGGCGGAATCCCCGTGCAAGTACTTGATACAGCAGGGATTCGGGAAACCGTGGATGTAGTGGAAAAGATCGGCGTAGAGCGATCGCGCAATGTCGCCCATAATGCCGATCTAGTATTACTTACCATAGACGCCCAAGCTGGTTGGACGCCAGATGATGAGGAAATCTATACACAAGTCAAACATCGTCCTGTTATTTTAGTCATCAACAAAATCGATTTATTAGAACAAGATAAATTGAAACTTCTTCAATCCCAAATCCCAAATCCCAAATCCCAAATCCTCACAGTAGCCGCCCGCAATCAGGGGATTGAAGATTTAGAAACTGCTATCCTAGAAGCCGTTCATGCAGGCAACCTCCAAGCAGCAGATTTAGATTTAGCAATTAATCAACGTCAATCAGCAGCACTGACACAAGCAAAAATATCATTACAACAAGTGCAAAAAACAATTGATGACCAATTCCCCTTAGATTTCTGGACAATTGACCTTCGCGGTGCTATTCAAGCACTAGGAGAAATCACTGGCGAAGAAGTTACAGAATCAGTACTTGACCGAATTTTCAGCCGTTTTTGTATTGGGAAATAGAGCAGTACTAATAAGGATATAGCAACCGACGAAAGTTGGTTAGGACAACTCCAACTCTTACCTTTGGTTCTTCCATCCCTTACTCCGCAACCCTCTTAAGCTAACACGCATCTAATTCGGATATTTCTAATCCGGCAATCAAACCTTCAATTCCTCTCCCACTCCCCCACTCCCCCACTCTCCCACTCCCGCTAAACATACAAATTAAATGCGTAGCAGCTTACCTCTTACCTCTTACCTCTTCCCTAGTCCCTAGCCCCTAGCCCCTAGCCCCTAGCTATAGCTCTTACTGTCCTGCCACGAAGACTTGTTTTGCCGCCAGTCGCAGGTCTGGAAAGATTGAGGAAACAACCAAATCGCCACTTCGGAATAATTGTTTTTGATACTCATCCTCGACCAAAGTACAAATTGTAATGGTTGGCTGTTTAGGTTTGCCAATATATTCTCTCCCACCAATACCAAGATAATCCACAATCCAATATTCAGGCAAACCTAACATGGCATAGTCCTCGACCTTTCGGGCATAATCGTTTTGCCAGTTTGTGCTGACAACTTCTACCACAAGTTTGATTGAAGCCCCCAAAGTAATCACGGGTTCTTGTTGCCACAACGGTTCATTTACTAATCGAGTTTTATCTAAAACAATCACATCAGGACGAAAAGCAGTTTCCGCCCCTAAAAGTTTGATGAGACATCGGTGTGGGATAAAGTAAGCCATATCCTCGCGGTCAATCTCCACATTTAGCTTTCGCCCAATAAAGGCTGCTACTTGTTCGTGGGGTCCAGTCGGTTCCATGTCAATTAACTCCCCATCAATTAACTCATAGCGAGAGTTATTGCCATAATGCGTAATAAACTCATCGACAGTTATAAGTTTCGGTGGTGATTGAACTATCATGTTTGCTGCTCATGATTCTACATTCAAGTTTATTTCTTGCCTCTACCCGCGTAAGAGTTGTTTCACCGTCCCAAGTAACTCTTGAGGGTGAAAAGGCTTAGCGATATAGGCATCTGCACCTTGTTTCATCCCCCAATAGCGATCGAACTCTTCCTTCTTAGCCGAACACATTACCACAGCTAGATTCTGGGTTTTGGAGTCAGACTTGATCTTGCGGCAAACTTCGTAGCCGTTCATACGCGGCATAATAATGTCCAGAACGACTAGATCGGGACAATTCGCCTGAATTTGTTCCATTGCTTCGACACCATCACAAGCCACTGTAACTTTCAGCCCAATTTTTTTCAGGAGAGTTGAGATCATCTCCCGTTGCGTTAGACTGTCTTCCACAACCAGAACTTTGCTCATAATTCGCTACTTGGTTACTCAGTTCCAATCATAAAGAGCAAGGCGTAGTCTATCGAGAGTCTAATAACTCTTTGGTTAAATAGAACTTACCCACTTCCCCTGGTTTTATTATCGCATTTTCCAAAATTTACGCAAAATTGCTGTTGACATACTCAGATGGCTTGGCTAGCTAGCTATAGTTACTCCTTTCGGGCCAGAAGATTATCTATGATTATTTTTCCCCTCTTACCCCCTCCCCTCTGCTGCTTCATACATATTCTTTGAGCGGGAAAATCAGTTTTGCGATCGCGGACGCCCCAAAGTAGTGATATACAGAACGGCTTCATCAGCGGGGATGCCCAAAACTTCATTCACTTGCTCATCAAAAAAACCACCAATGCCGCTAACGCCCAAATTGAGGCCGATCGCAGCTAAATTCAGCCTTTGGCCCAAATGACCGGCATCCATGTGAAGATAACGATAGACGCGATCGCCATACTTCGCCACAGACGTTTTCAAATCAGCCGTGTGGAACAGCACCGCCCCCGCATCGCGCCCCAGTTCCTGTCCCAAGCACAGGTAATGCAACTCCTGCCGGAAGTTTTTAAAGCGAATCTGTCGTAATTCTTGGGCTACTGGTGCGTAATAATAGCAGCCATCCTCCAACCCATCCACCCCAGACACAGCGATAAATGTCTCGATTAAACTCAAATCGAAATAATCTGGAGAACCATCCAAATCCTGGTCGATATAGTGCAAAGGTTGGTATGTAAAATCAAGTAAAGCTTTCAGTTCATCCAAACTCAGATTTGCACCGCTATAAGCACGAGTGGAACGACGCCTGAGAATCGTGTCCTCAAGTCCTTCCAGGTTTTCTCCCCAATGGATCGGCGCCGTAGCAGTAGAAACTTTCAGACAGAAGGGAAAATTGTACTTATCCTCCAGCGATGTTTCCGCAGCAATGTCGATCTTCTTTGGCGGCTTCGACAACTCGATCTGCGTAGCGCGATGGAAATATCCCAGCAGTTCCCCATCCCGTAAGAAAGGATAATTTGTCTGAGTCTCAGAAGGCAACACCGTTGAAGCTAGGGGTAAATTTTGCTTCAGATCCAGCAAGTCTGCCAAGGGAATCACTGCAATAGTCCCTTCTTGCTCAGAATCCAAGTAAAGCAAGCGATCGACAGCCTCATCCGCAAATCCCCCCATCAAATGAGAGCGATAGTCATTCATAGCGCAGGCTAACTCAATATTACCCAGTAGATGACCCGTATCGAGATAAATCCGCCGATAAGCTCGGTCTTGATAGCGCCAGTACGATCGATAGAAAATCGCTGTAGTCACGATCGCCATCTGAGTGCTATCTAAAACTGGGTGCCAGAAACAAGCATCTTGCAGACCCTTCCAAACCTCATTTTCCCAAAAATGAATCAGCGAATGAGTCTTGGGCTGGTAATTATACAATCCCGGCGGCAGTAGCGGTGTGCCGCGAGAAATCAAATACACCTCAGCCGGATACAATCCACCAGCAGAAGGCGCAGCCCTCAGATACATCGCATCTCCCATCATCGTCGGCATTTTCGCCGTCAAACCGTAACTGCAAAACAGCAACCGAGACAGACGCCGCCACCACGCCGCCGCTTCCTCTCCCGCAAACCCTTCTGAATCTTCTTTCAGATAGGGTTTGAGGTCAAAGGAAGTGCCAATTTTGTATTCCTTGAATGGCACCGGCTGACGCGACCAATCCAACCCCTGACTCTTGCTAGCTATAGTCTGGGGGTCATATTTAGTTCGCTCGTGGTAATGCTGAGCTAGAGAGTCTTTCACTTCTGCCATACAAGTTATAGGACGCTTCTATTTTGCTTCGATCTTAGCTTGACCTGCTCCACTAATCTAGGACTTACAGCCCCCAAATATGGGGCTAGGGGGCAAAACCGTGACTGTGTTTGTACTAAAACCGAAGCACGGCGGGTGTGGTCAAAACCCGTTGGTGATGTAGGGGACAAGGGGGACAAGGGGGACAAGGAGGACAAGGGGGACAAGGGG
>NZ_JAIQZN010000036.1:61671-67858 GCF_023333585.1 Argonema antarcticum A004/B2 | reverse complement strand
GACAAGGGGGACAAGGAGGACAAGGAGGACAAGGGGGACAAGGGGGACAAGGGGGACAAGGGGGACAAGGAGGACAAAGCCCAGAAGAAAAGCTTTTCGTTTCAACCAACTACTTATGACCACACCCCTCAGTAGTTACACTTAGTTACGGCTCTTTTCTACTCACGGCTATCAACCATAACCTCATACAAAGTCATTTTTATAAAGAAATAAAGAAGATTTTTCTAATGTTACTTACTATACTTGTTTTAAAAAAAATCCTGTGTTAAACATTAGATTATCACCCTAAAACGCGACTGGACAACCAGTGGATATCGCCAGAAATTTATTTTATAATTGAGAATTTCAGATAGGAAATTTACTTTGAGGAGCGGCAATTTGAACTTAAAACTCTTTAAGTCATTACCAGAAAATAACCATCTACCAAACGAGAGAAAAATGGCTAAAGGAAGCGTTCAATCATTAGCTCATCAATGGGCAAAAAAGTACGTTGAAAACCTACAAGTTAATTCCCAGAATGAACTAGGGAAAGACTCGGATAATTTAGAAGATGTTGTATCCAAAGCTGCCAGGGCGCGAACCGCAGAAAAATTAATGCACTCGCTTAGATCTGTCAGCGCCAAAGCCTGGAACAAAACCGAAGCGCTACTAGCAAAAGAAGTTTATAGGCATAAGATAAACCCCAGGTTAATCAATCCTTGGGAAATTGCGGCAGATTCCTTTGGCATTTACGACAAAGCACTCGAAATATACACTCAGCAAGCACCGACGAGGCGTCTTTCTGTGCAGCTGGGACTGGAGGATTCATCCGACGAACTCAATAGAAAAGCACTGGAAGTATTCACCGAGCAAGTTGCCCCCAGCCAGCTAGCAGCGCTGATAGGCGATGAAATCGGGGGACTTCAGAAGAAGTACACGGCGCACGATCCCCGCGTCAAGGGTTTTGTAAGTATGCAGCTACACTACACCAGCCAGATGTTGCTGGAGACGCTTTCTCCCGTCGAGCAAGTGCTAGTGGGTGCTTATTTCAAAGTGATTGACGACCACTTTTATATGCCCTTGCAGCGATCGTATCAAGCGGCAGCAGAACATGACTATAACTCGCCAGTCTTGGCAGCCGTGCAGAAGTTGTTACCGGATAGCACAAAGATTGCCAAAAAGATAGCACAGCGGACGCTCCAATTGTACCCAGGTTATCGCAGCTACAGCGGTGCGTTGAGCGATCCGGTAGTGCGAATTTCTAGTATCAGGGATGTGGAGATGTTCCAAGTGTATTTGTGGGTGTGCGCTTTAGAAGGAGACATCTCCGCCATCCAACAGGAGTTGTTCCCTCTGTGCGTGATGCTGTATCCTGTCTTAGGTGTGAAGTGGGAACTGTTGCGGCAAATGCTGCATTTGTTGGGTCAGGAAATCCGCAGTCGCTTAACTCCTGAACAGTCGGCAAAGTTTATGCCCTATTTTCAGGTGCTGTGGGAAATGTTTTCTCCCGATGTGTTCGCAGCTATTACAGAAGAACAAGAAATGTTAGCGATTTGAGGGGCTAAGTAGGTGGGAGTAAATAAACTGAACACCCATAAACAGGGTTTCTCCAACAATACCTTCGCCATTTCTTTGCTTTGTTGGGCCCGTGCGCGAGCGAAACCCAACACATTTGCCCTAGTTTCGTGCCTCAACCCAACCTACAAAGCGCGTCCATTTTTCAGTTTGGCGAAGGTATTGTCCAAGAAACCCCGTTTATAAGGTCGCGGCAGTTTTACGTTTAACTCTTTCGGCGTAAGTCCCCCGCCATAATCGCTTCGATTCGGCGGCGGGATATAAGCCGGATGGCGACGAATACACCTACTGACCTATATCAGCCGCAGGCTGATGAGGGAGGTGGGTGGATAAGGAGTCATCAATTTCTGGACAAGGCAACCTATCAACCCAATCTTCTATTAGTTGCGTGACTGATTTCTCCTTAGAGGTGGCATATAGTCGAAGCTTATTGTATCTACGTTCAGTCATCCGGATATGCAAATCTTTTGTGTTCATGATATGAACACAATGCGAACATATTCATGCTAGTATATAAGTGGTCGTTGACCCACCCGAATGTGTCGTATACAGACAGGCTAATTCCGAAGTAGCAGTAATATGCTTGCCGCAGATAGATCAGAGATCGGGGAAAGAACACTGCTAGCTGGTCTGCTATTGCAATAAATCCATGCGGTGTTGTCCGAACAAAATTTATAACTGCCCTGGGAAGCAGGGTGGCTGCGAGGGTAATCCTTTGGGGTTACGGGAGTTAGGGACGCTTGGACAAACCTCCGGACGCTTTGTAAGACCTTCCACCGTACTCGGTACGGACTTGTTCCCACAGAAGGCAGAGCGGATGAAACTCGAAGCCTACACTATATTTGGTACTCCGAATTAGTGTAGGTACTTCACTTATAAGCATTCCGGGAAAAAGCTGATGTCTAAAACGACAGATTATGGCCGGAATGCTTCGCCCCTAGATAATCATCTCTAGCGGGAAAGGAGTAAAATCTTTAGAGAAACCTGAGCAGGAAAGGCTGAATGCGAGTTGCGATCGTCGGGGCGGGATTGGCTGGAATGGCTACGGCTGTAGATCTAGTCGATGCCGGTTGCGAAGTAGAAATATTTGAGTCTCGTCCCTTTGTGGGGGGTAAAGTCGGTAGCTGGGTAGATGCCGATGGCAATCATGTTGAGATGGGTTTGCACGTCTTTTTTGGTTGCTACTATCAGTTGTTCGATTTGATGAAGAAAGTGGGGGCGATCGAAAATCTGCGCCTCAAACAACATACCCATACCTTCATCAACCGGGGCGGCATAAAAGGTGAATTGGATTTTCGGTTCATCACTGGTGCGCCTTTCAACGGTTTGAAGGCATTTTTCACCACGTCGCAACTCTCGGTGCAAGATAAAATTCAGAATGCGATCGCACTCGGCACCAGTCCCCTAGTTCGCGGCTTGGTTGACTTTGAGGGCGCGATGAAAAATATCCGCAATCTCGATAAAATTAGCTTTGCCGACTGGTTCAGACGCCACGGCGGTTCCGATGGCAGCTTAAAGCGGATGTGGAATCCGATCGCCTACGCACTCGGTTTTATCGACTGCGAGAATATTTCCGCCCGCTGTATGCTCACCATTTTCCAGTTTTTTGCCGCCAAAACCGAAGCATCGGTGCTGCGAATGCTGGAAGGTTCCCCTTACGAATATTTACACAAACCCATCATTGAATACCTGGAAGCACGAGGGGCGAAAATACATACCCGTCGCCGCGTGCGAGAAATTCTCTTCACCGGGGAAGAAGAAACTCGCGTTACCGGCTTGGTAATTGCCAAAGGCGAAACCGAAGAAACTATCACCGCCGATGCCTATGTCTGCGCCTGCGATGTGCCGGGAATTCAGCGCGTTTTGCCCCCAGAGTGGCGCAAGTGGAAGGAGTTCGATAATATTTATAAGTTAGATACGGTGCCTGTAGCGACGGTGCAGCTGCGGTTTGATGGCTGGGTAACGGAACTCGACGATTCCCAAGCACAAAAACAGTTGGCTCATGCTGTGGGAATTGATAATCTCCTTTATACGGCTGATGCTGACTTTTCCTGCTTTGCGGACATGGCTTTGACTAGCCCATCCGATTATTATCGTTCTGGACAAGGTTCTCTGTTGCAGTTGGTACTGACGCCGGGAGATCCGTTTATAAAAGAGAGTAATGATGCGATCGCGCATCACGTCCTCAAACAAGTTCACGATCTCTTCCCCTCTGCGCGAGATCTGAACATGACCTGGTACAGTGTAGTCAAACTCGCCCAGTCTCTCTACCGCGAAGCCCCAGGTATGGATCTCTATCGTCCAAATCAAAAAACCCCCATTGCCAATTTCTTCCTCGCAGGTAGTTACACTCAACAAGACTACATCGATAGTATGGAAGGAGCTACTCTTTCTGGGCGTCAAGCAGCCAAGGCAATTTTAGCTCGGAAAAACTAGGTAATAAGTCATCGGTAATTTCAGATTTCAGATTTGAGATTGCCAAATCCAAAATTCTCTCATCCAAAATTACCAAAATGTCAGATTGGCTAGAACATAGCGTACAAGTAGAAGTAGCGGTTCCGATTGACTTTACCTGGAACCTCTGGTCCGATCTCGAACAAATGCCTCGCTGGATGAAGTGGATTGAATCCGTTAAAATTTTATCAGAGAATCCAGAGCTATCACGTTGGAAACTAGCTAGTGGCGGATTGGAATTCACCTGGCTTTCCCGCATCCTCAAAATGATACCCAACCAGATTATTCAGTGGGAATCCGTCGATGGTTTGCCAAATCGGGGCGCGATTCGCTTTTACGATCGCCACGGTAGCAGCATTGTTAAACTGACAGTAGCTTATGGTATTCCTGGTTGGCTTGGTAAATTCATGGATAATCTCTTTTTAGGACGCATTGTTGAATCGACTATTCAGGCAGATTTAGAACGATTTAAAGAATACGCTCTCAAAGCTTACACTCAATCTTAGAATTACTCGACTTCCGGGTATTCCCCAAAACAAACTAATTTTAGATGATTTGGGTTATCTACTAATTCTTTTGCTAATAAGTAACCGGCGATCGTCCAAGTTTGATATCTCCTCGCTTCTTTGCCAATCAGGCGGCCATTTTTACCATCATAGTATTCTGGCCATAGATCGGTGTTCAAACGTTTTTCAGCAATATTAATCGCACGATGAGCCAGATCTATTCTACCCATTTTCTGAGCGGCTGCGGCTAACATCCAGAGCAATACAGGCCAACTTCCACCATTATGATAAGACCAAGGTCTATTTTTAGGATCGCAACCAGTCAGAATTTTCCATTCTAAGTCTTCTAAAGCGGGAAAACAAAGTTTCATCGGCATATCTGCAACCAGATTTTCCCATTGCGTTTCGATTAAGTTTAAGATTCCTAGCGACTGATGCTTATTTGTTAAAGAAGAAACGATCGCCATCAAATTTCCCTGTGAAAAGAAGCGGCAATCTATCTGAGAAGGGCCTAGATTACCTGCTAAATAGCCCCCGTCTTCTGGCAACCACTCTGTCAGTTTATGAAAGGGAATAGAATCTGAATATATATTAAATTTATTGAGAGCTTCTTCTCCGTACTCCTCTACTTTATAACGATAAATCACATTCAAACGGTGAGTATCTAGCCAATAATTTTCTCGAATATGTTCGATCAAGGCAGGAAGGCGACTACGAATTGCTTTGATTAGGTATTGATTATCTTGATTGGGGAAAAGAAGTTCGCCACCAGCCCGCAAAGCAGCATAAAATAAGGATTGAATGTCCAGAGGATGCCCGGAAAGCCCCATCCTGCGATCGATCATACTCGCGCCATCTGGAACCAAAAGGGTGGGATACATATCAAACCGGGCTACTAAGCACAGTTCCATAATTAGCCTGATACCTTCTTGGAAATCTTCTCGATAGGCAAGTTTGGTATCTTTTGTACAGTTTACATAAGCCCGTAATAGTATCATCCACCAGAGACAGGAATCAACGGGTGCAACTCTAGCGATCGCGTGTTCGCCAAAATCTGCTTTCAGACGTTCCTTCCCATTTAGAGATTCTACCTTAAAACTTGCTGGCATCAAGCCTCGGCCAGGTTTAGAAGAATTCAACTGCCTTTCTTTTGGCTGTAGCTTTAAGGTTTCTTCAAGGAAATTGCGGACAATTTCCGACCTACCTTTGAGCAGAAAAACAATAGCACTAGAGACAAAATCTCGGATAAAGCACTGATCGTAATTGAGTGCTTGGACATCCGGATCGCGGGCAGCTATTGTGCCAACCGGACGTTCTTGATAGTAGATAATCGAATTTTCAAGTGCTTGCCATGCTTCTTTTACAAGAGGATCTTCTGCGATCATTTGATTCCTTTTACATAAATACTTTAGGCTGATAGTAGGTGAAAGAAAAGAATCCCACTACCAAGTGGGATCGACGAAAAGATTAATAGTTAGGTATTCGCGCCCAGCCGGTACTGCGGCGATACAAGCACAGATGCAGTGACCATCCTCAAGTTCCACCTCGCAGGCGTGACAAGAACCCATGAGGCAGCCAGTGGGAATGAAAACTCCCGCGCGATCGGCCACTTCCAGCAGCGGTTCTCCCACCTGGGCCTCAACAGTTATATCATCCGGTAAAAATCGAATTTT
>NZ_JAIQZN010000036.1:0-61571 GCF_023333585.1 Argonema antarcticum A004/B2 | reverse complement strand
GGTCATTTGTCAGTGGTCATTTGTCAGTGGTCATTTGTCAGTGGTCATTTGTCAGTGGTCATTTGTCAGTGGTCATTTGTCAGTGGTCATTAATTATTTTTTGACTTTTGAATGAGTGACTTTTGACTTTTCTAGCCCCTAGTTATTAGGCAAAACAGGCGTTAAATCGAGGTGAGCCTCAACCGCAGTTGCCAGAGCGTCTAGGGAAGCTTCTCGTTGTTCGCGGTAATTGGGAATGCCGTTGGGCAAAGCAGAAAGACCCCGTTGTTGCCGCAACAGATTCAACCAAGCGCGTCGCCAGGGGCCATTATCAAACAGCCCATGCAGATAGGTGCCCCAAACGGATTGAGTGGAGTCAACCATCCCCAAATAGGGATCGTCGAATAAAGCTTTAGTTTGCGCCCCCTCCACCGTGCGGGTGCGTCCTTGATGAATTTCATAGCCTAGCACTGGCAAACCGACTTGGGGATAGTTAGATGTCACCTGCCGCTGACGAACGATTTTTTGTGGCGTAATTACAGTTTTTACAGGTAAAAGTCCCAGTCCGTCGCAGCGACCTTCCGAACCTTCGATCCCTTCTGGATCTGCCACCATTTTACCCAGCATTTGGTAACCGCCGCAAATTCCCATGACGGTGCCGCCTGCCGCCACATAGTCTTGAATGGCTTCTGCCATACCTGTTTGTTTGAGAATCATCAAGTCAGCGATCGTAGTTTTGGAACCGGGAATTATGACTGCATCTGGATGTCCTAGATCTTGTTTGGGGTGGATGTATTTCAGATTAACGGTAGATTCTGCTTCCAGGGGGTCAAAATCGGTAAAATTAGAAATCCTGGGCAGGCGGATGACTGCGATCGTCAGGTCTTTGTTGGCACCGCTAAAACGACGTTCAAATAAATCAAGGGAGTCTTCGGCGGGGAAGTCATTGTCTATCCAGGGAATGACGCCGACGACTGGGATGCCTGTGCGTTCTTCTAACCAGGTGATACCGGGTTGCAGCAAACTTCGCTGTCCGCGAAACTTATTGATGATGACGCCCTTGACCAATTTCCGTTCCGCCGGTTCTAATAATTCTAAAGTACCTACAACGTGGGCAAAAGCACCACCGCGATCGATATCTACAACCAGTAAAGTGGGCGCATTAAGATGGCGAGCTACCCGCATATTAGTCAAGTCGCGGTGCTTGAGATTAATCTCCGCCGGACTCCCAGCTCCCTCACAAACAATTAAATCGAATTCTGTACCTAAAATTTGTAGCGATTCTGTAATAGCTTCCCAGCCTACTTCAAAATATTGCTCGTAGTACTCCAAAGCGCTGGCTCTACCTACTGCTTTACCTTTAATAATTATCTGGGAAGTCATATCGCTTTGGGGTTTGAGTAAAATGGGGTTCATCTCCACGGTAGGAATGATACCCGCAGCCCAAGCTTGTACTGCCTGGGCGTGACCGATTTCCCCGCCTGTGGCAGTAACATAAGCATTTAGAGCCATGTTTTGCCCTTTAAAAGGCGTTACTCGCCAGCCACGCCGAACTAAAATGCGACAGATGGCGGCTGTTAAGAGCGATTTTCCAGCGTGGGATGTAGTGCCCACAACCATAATGGCTTTCATAAGGTAATTAGGGATTAGGGGCTAGGGGCTAGGGGCTAGGGAAAAGATGAAGGATGAAAAAATATTTTCCCAGTCCCTAAAAGAGAAGTCGGAACCAACGATTTAACGCATTATCAAAGCGATCGGGCCAGGTTGCTGGTGGCAAAACGTGACCTTGATTTTGCCATTGTTCGATAATGTGGTGTCCCAGGGGTGTAAGGCGAAAACTATTCGTAATCCCTTGACCGTCTACCTCCCGCCGCAGCACACCCACTTGGATCAGCCAGTTCAAGGCATTTTCAGCTGCCAGATCCGACAGAGGACGTTGCGTGTATTGTTGTTTTTGCGCTATAATACCAGCGATTTCTTGAATATCTACACTTCTAGAGCGCATTGCGACAAACAATGGCATCAAGAAGGGGGATACTCTTAGCGATCGCTCTGCCCGTTCTACGGTTTTTCTTGGATAAGAAAGCGCTCTAGCGCCTAAATCATTCGTAGAAGTCATCGATTATCGTCAGAAATGATATCAGATGGGAAAAATTAGTTTTCTAATTCGTTTCTATCATAAAGCGCTTTTATCTCTCCAAGAGCAAACTGCTTACTCATCGGTGCCCAGCACTGACTGTAAAATAGGGTACAATCCAAAGGTCTAGACAATCTAAAATTAAAAGGAAACTGCATTTATGGCTTTATCGGTTGGTACAGATGCCCCAGCATTTACAGCTAAAGACACCAATGGTAATACTGTTTCCCTGTCTGACTTTGCTGGTAAAACCGTTGTTTTGTACTTTTACCCGAAAGACGACACCCCGGGCTGCACCAAACAAGCTTGTAGCTTTCGCGATGCCTATGCAGACTATCAAGGCAAAGATGTCATAGTTCTAGGCGTCAGCAAAGACGATGAATCTTCTCACCAAGAGTTCACCCAGAAGTACAATTTGCCTTTTCCGCTTTTAGCTGACACCGACGGTGCCATAATCAAAGCTTACGATGTTGATGGCGGCGGCTATGCTAAGCGCGTCACCTATGTAATTGATGGCACAGGCAAAATCGTTCACGTTGACAGTAGCGTCAACACTTCTACCCACGCCAGTGATATTATGGCAGTAATTGGAGCCTAATCTTTTCGTTTAGGGACTTCTCCCGACAACATTATGTAGAGGCGAAGCATTCCCAGCGAAAACTGATGTCTGAGGCGACAGATTATTACCGGAATGTTTCGCCCTTCCCAACATAGATATTCTTCTAGCGTTTTGAGAGTAAATAGGGTGGCAATGCCACCCTAAGATCGATTTAGTTGCCTTGTACAGGTGGGGTAACAGTACTCGCGGGATTACCTGGATTAGCTTGATTTTGTTGAATCTGAAGACGTTCTCGCTGTTGAGCCTTGAACTCAGCAGCGGCAGAATCGAGGTTTTCCCGTTGTTCGACGGAAAAATCTTCTATACTGCGGTTATTACCCAAGTTGGCTCTATGGATCATGTCAAACACGCTGAAACCTTGACCTGTGCCTGAGCCATACACGGCGTCGTTATTATCTTGTCTCTGAAAATCTTGGGAAGGATCGAGGTCGAGGGATTGTGCCAAGATTATTTGAGGAAGCACAAAAGGAACTAAAGCAGTTCCGGCTAATAAGCCGAAAACCATTTGAGTAAGTCGTTTATCTAAGATATGGTACATTTTTATTTTCCTCTGCAAAAATAAAATAATTTTTCTTTCCCTTGGGTGCAATCATAGTTGACGTACTGATGCAAATGTTGATTTTGACCTTTGAAATTATTGGTTTGGAAACCAGTCGGATTCATCGTTCGGGTCAATCTTTTCATCCAAAATCCTCCTCTGCTACTCAGCCTTTGTTAACGCGAGGAAAGGTTGGCAGGTCGATCGCTGCTAATGATTTAATTTTCTTGGGGGTACGCTGTGGATAAACTACAGGTGATGGCCAGTTGGGAGTTTGGCTAGAGGAACCGGACTCGTCATTTGCCAGGGCTAGGACAATACCGGACTCACAGAAGGCTGCTGGCTCAAGCAATTCGCTTTCTTCGGCGTCACTCTTGTATGCTGCCACATCAATTGCATCTTGCCACTGTACCGCAGAGTTACTGGCTAACTCCGGTACGGGATTTTCTGGTGAAGTAGCTTTCTGTGACAACACCCTGTCTTGAGTCAACCTTTCCAACTCTTGCCAGAGGTCTTCTTCAGCTAAACTAATATTTGGAGTTGAGTCAGTTGTAGGTGGTGGGGACAAATCAGATTCTAGCTCCAGGTTAGAATCTGCTGCATTTAAAAATGGATTGACAAAAACGTCCATATCTGCATCTATTTTAGATAATCGGGGGGTGGCGTCACGCAGATCGCGATCGTCTTTGGATTTTGGATTTGTTCCATAGTTGAAAGCAGGCGCTTGTACTGAATATTGCTCTTCATCCAAAATCGGCAATCCCACATCTAAACTCAGGCGGTCAGAATCTATATCTTGGTCTGACGATTCCGGTGCTGCTGACCACGGTTGAATGGGTTGCGGTTTAAACGGAGTTCTTGGCAATTCTGATATATTTTGGGGCTGGTTTTCCGATCGGGCCGTCGTAGCAATGTTGCTGCTGACAGATTCTTTGATGGTAGGCATATCCAGACACTTGTCTAATGCCGCTTTGAATTGCAGGGTGTAACGTTGTTGGCGCCCAAGACGATCTTGCAATTCCCCACAAGCAGTCTCGCTTTGTAAGAGCAGCTGAGATTGTTCCTGGTAGCGTTGTTGAGTGAGGGCACATTGGCGTTCCAATTGCGCTAGTCGCTCTTGGCTGCTTTGCAACTGCTCGTTTAAAGTTTCTATTAAAATTTGCTGGCGCTGGGCGACTTGATGGGAAGTTTCCATCTCGCGGAACAGGCGTGTCAATTGCCCTTGGGTTGTTTGCAGCTCGATCGTCTGTTCGGCTAACCTGGTTTCTGCGCTTTGCGATCGCTCGATCTGCAATTGCAAGGCACTGTGGCATTCATCGAGCAGTTTTTCCATCTGCTCTGTATGCTCGATTAGCTGGGTATTTTGTTGCCGCAGGGCTTCGCTTAGGCTGACCAGTTCTACTACGTCGGCGTCTGATTGCCAAGCCAGCGCCTCTGCGATCGGGTTGCTTGTAATGGCCTCGTCTATTGGATCTTCTGAAGATTCAGAAACTAGCAGTAGATCTGTTTCTCGATATTCTTCTGCCTGGTTAACTGATATTGCTCTACCATCGGTCAAATCAGCTTCAGGCTCCACTAAAGCTGATTCGATGCCGTCAAGCGGATCGGTTTCATCTCTTAGGGCTCTGTCGTTAGGGTTTTGGGCTTCACTCATCGCTCTTGCTTCTGAGAGTTGGGAATGCTGGTTCGCGTACTGGTCGCCTGCTTGTCAATAGCCTACCTCATATCCGCCGTTTTTGTGTTTGTCTCGATCCTTCTTCACGGCGACCAATCTTCTATATCATGCTTTTGGTTTTTTGTAAATCCCCCCGGCTGGGCGGCTTATCTAACTTGCAAAAAACTCGTGATTTCAGTTGGTCTTAATTTCTCGTCTTTTACTGCCCGTTATTCTATACTCCCTCCACTCATTTCCCCCACTTATCCCAGTATCACAGGCTTTTCGAGCTATAACTTCTGGGCCGATCGCTGGGCTTTTTTACATTTATAGTTATAAAAAAGGCCAGCATATCATTGTTTATAAATTTAGCAAAATCTATAAAATCTGTCAAATGGCGAAATTACGTGAAGTAATTGAGAATAATTTTTAATTATTTTGGCCAAGACAAATTGAGAAGTGGACGTTTCCATTAGAATATCAAAACAGATGCAGGACGAAATTAACATCGCTGAATGATGCAGAATCAAGATAGCCACAATCAATCCAACCTTGTTACCATGACCACCATCAAAGAACAACTCCTCGCCGCGATCGAAACCGCGACCGAATCGATTCTAGAGGAAACGCTCGAATACCTCCAAACCAGAAAAAATGCCTCCGCTATTAAACCAGCAGATCTCCCTATCCAAGATGGTGAACCGATCTTACGCGGCTCTAAAGCCAAAGATTTGCTAAAATTTGCCGGCACTTGGCAAGGTGATGACTTTGAGAAATGTCTTCAACTTGTGTACGACACCCGTTCCCAGGCTGAATTCTGATGTATCTGCTCGACACAAACCACTGTAGCCGCATCATCTTCGGCGAACTCAATCTCATCCAACAGCTACAAGCCCACAGCGAAGCGGGTGTTGCTACCAGCGTTATTGTGCGTGGGGAACTACTTTATATGGCTGCCAAATCCGAACAAACAGCAGCCAACCTCCAACAAATTAAAGTTTTTCTAAACACGATCGACCTTTACCCAATTAATTTACCAATCTCAGACATTTACGGCGATCTCAAAGGCAAACTCCTCAATGTATTTGGGCCTAAAGAAAAAGCCGAGCGGCGAAAATTCAACATCCAAACTCTCGGCTTTGGAGATAACGATCTTTGGATCGCGGCTACTGCAATTCACTACAACCTCACAGTAGTATCAACAGACAATGATTTCCAACGTATCCAGCAGGTGCGACCTTTCGCTTTAGAGTCTTGGGTTTGAATTGTTCCAAATCCCACAGCGTTCGCGCAGCGTGCCGTAGGCAATCGCTTTTTGGTACTTTAGGTAAAATGCGATCGCGTAGCCTGCGGTCGGCAGATCGCACTTTGTTTCGGATATGCGATCGCTCAACAACTTACCAAATCAATTGGCGACTAGAACTTGATTTAACAAATCGCGATGAATCAAAGCCCGGTCTACTAAAGATTGAATTTGAGCAGGCGCTAACCCATCGCCATTAGCATAACATTCTAACCAAGTTTGACAGATCGAGTTGGGGTCATCTGGCATTTGAGATAAATCCCATCCGGGGATTGCCAATTCCTCCATCAAGTGACTAACTTTGGGGTCGTAGCTAAGGGCGAAACAGCGACATTCGGCTGCTGCGGCCATAATTAAACTATGCAAACGCATACCGATCGCCATTTCCACGCCTCGAAACAAGCCTTTCAGCTGTCTGGGGTCTTCTGGCGCGATAATATGGCTAGAATCTGGCAAGTGCGAGTGAATTGACTGGGCAATCGCTAAATCTTGAGATTTCTGAAACGGAACTAATAAAATACAGGTTTGAGTTGCTTTTTGAAAGTGAATTAAGGCACGAGTTAAGTTGTCAAGTCGAGCGGACGTGAGTTCGGGATGCGATCGCAATGTCACTGCCACTCTGGGTGCCGGTAAATCCCACAGCCCCTTGACTGGTAAGGAGTCTAACGCCCATACCGGATCGGGAGCCAGCCAACATGGAATTTCCCAATCTAATAATAGGGCAGCACTGGCCCGATCGCGCACGCTCACCGCCGAGCAACCTGCGAATACTCGTCGTGCCACAGAACGAGTCAGGCGACGTTTCAAAGGGCCAATTCCCTGAGCCCAAGCGATCGTTTTTAAGCCCATCTGCTGAGCTAATCCCATCAATCCGCCGTAGTAAAAGGGGTTGGCGGCGCTGGTAGCATCTTGCATCAGACTACCACCGCCCCAAATCAGAACGTCCGATTGGCGTAGCGCTTGGAGAACTTGGACGGGTGCCATGCGATCGCAGCTTTCCACATTGTAGCGATCGCGTGTTTCTCTTGGCTTGCCAGAAAGAACCAAGGGCGTCACGTCAGCCGGTAACATTTGCAGTAGCGAGGCTAACAACGCTTCATCCCCCCCATTGCCCTTACCGTAGTAGCCGCACAAAACCGCCCGAATCTGTCCCATATTTTCTCAAATGTATTCTTGTTATCAGTTTTTCCTTTCTGGCTGAGGCATAATTGTTGGGATAATATCACATCTGTTTAATCATTCTCTTAATAATCATTAGTTTTTGTCAAAAATCAGTTGAAAAAAGGGAAGGTAGTAGATGTTTTGGTGGTTAGAGATTATTACCAAAGAACCTTACTGTATATACTACTTTGGGCCTTTCGATAGCTTAAAAGAAGCTCAACTCGAACAAGGTGGCTATATTGAAGACTTAAAACAGGAGGGTGCAGAAGAAATTTATGCTCAGATTAAGCTGTCTAATCCTGTGGAGTTAACTATTTGCCAGGATTAATTGAGAATGAGCCGAAGGGAAAAATCTGATTTGCTAGGAAACACCTGCGATCGCACTTGAAAAGGCATAGAAATCTATTACTTTACATCACAAAACTCCAAGTTCTAGAATCCTATTTGACAGTCAGTTTTTCTCTTGCTTCTTGTGGGATGGGCAGGAAAGCCCGTCTTTCTATTCGATTTAGATGGGTGATAGTTTAGTGCCGAGAAAAGCTTCAATACGAAAAGTAAGTTGTCAACAGTTGTCATAAAGCCGACTGCGGATTACGGCTCTTCCGTACTTAGTGGAGCAATGGCGTTAGTTCACGCAGAATCAGTCGCATCGTGTGATGATGCTTTCGGTATTGGCATCACCAAAACTTTATCGACGCGGTTGCCATCCATATCCATCACTTCAAAACGGTAGCCTCCCCACTCAAAATTGTCGGCAGCAGTGGGGATACGTCCCAGATGGGTAATCACAAAACCGCCCATAGTGTGATAATTGCCTCTCCGATCTTCTGGTAATTCTTTGATTGCAAAAAGTTCAAACAAATCTTCCACGGGCAACATTCCATCCAATAACCAGGAACCATCTTCGCGTTGTACGGCTTGCGGTTCGTCCTGCGGATACATAGAGGGTATATCGCCGACGATTTCGACTAAAATGTCGTTGAGTGTGACTAATCCTTGAATGACGCCATATTCATCAACCACCAGCACAATGTGGGTGCCGGATTGTTTGAACATCTCTAATACTTTTAATCCCCGCGTGCTTTCTGGCACAAATAACGGTCGTCGCAAAGTTGCGGTTAAGTCAATTGGCTGACCTAGTAGAGAACGGGATAATAAGTCTGTCATTTGCACTACGCCCAAGACGTTATCCAGCTGCCCTTGGCAGACTAAGAGGCGAGAATGGCTGCACACCATGATTTTTTGCCGATTGGCGTCAAGGGAGTCGTCAAGGTCGAGCCAGACAATATCGGGTCGTGGGGTCATTAAGGCGCTGACGGGCCGATCGCCTAAGCGAAACACCCTCTCCACCATGTCTTGTTCGGCTTCCTCAAACGTTCCCGCCTCGGTGCCTTGCGCGATCAAAATTGTGATGTCTCTTTCTGTGACCAGTGGCTCACCGGACGGTCTGACGCCCAAGAGCCGCACTACCATATCTGTAGAAGCGGCCAAAAGATAAACGATGGGAGAGGTAATTTTAGCCAAAGTCCGCATCGGGATGGCGACGGCAGCTGCGATCGGTTCTGGGTTGTTGAGGGCCAGCCGCTTGGGCACCAGTTCGCCAATAATCAGCGTCAGATAGGTGACGATCAAAATCGCGATTGTTGATGCGATCGCTTCTCTATATGGTGCTATCCAGGGAATCAGACCCACAATAGGCGCAACTCTCTTAGATATCACCGATTCGCCGAAGGCACCCGACAAGATGGCCAGAAGTGTCATGCCTACCTGAACGCTGGACAAGAACTGATTTGGGTGATTTGCCAGTGCCAAAGCAATGCGTGCCTTGGTATCCCCCTGCTCGGCCATTTGTTGCAGGCGCACCTTCTTGGCGGAGATGATGGCTAGCTCTGACATCACAAACAGGGCGTTGAGGATAATCAGTAAGAGAACAATCAGAATTTCTAAGTTAAAAGACATTCCTAAAAGTGGGTGCGGATAAAGGCGAACTGTGCTAATAAACCCGGTTTCTCATCGCCTATCGCGAATACTGAATCGGTGTTCTAGGACTCGCTCCTTAGTCTAATATAGTGGAAACACTTCCTGAAGACAGTATTGGTAACAAAACTCCAGAGCCATCAGGTGCATTTGAATAGCTATTGAACAATGAATCACAAGAAACCATAAATAAATCTCTGAAACGGTTTGGTAAGAATATGTCCTCACGGCAATTTATTCCTGACAATGAAACTGAGCGTGTCAAAGCGCTTCACCGTTATGAAATTCTGGATACGCCTCCCGATGGTACTTTTGACCGAATTACTGGAATTGTGGCTCGACTTCTGCAAGTCCCCATTGCGGTCGTTAGTTTAGTAGATAACGATCGCATTTGGTTTAAGTCACGTCACGGTTTAGATGTTCACCAAATTGACCGTTCCCCAGGGTTGTGCGCTTCGGCAATTCTTTCTCCCGATATCTACGTCGTTACAGACGCTACCAAAGATATACGTTCTTTGGCAAACCCTCTTGTAGCTGGCGAGTTCGGATTGCGCTTCTATGTAGGAGCGCCACTGCAAACCCACGACGGCTATAGTTTGGGGACTTTATGCGCGATCGACAAACAAGCACGCCCCATTTCCCCACAGGAGATGGCAATCTTGAGCGACTTAGCGGGGATCGTCATGGATGAGATCGAGCTGCGTCTTGCGGCTCGGAAAGTGGATGGGTTAAACGCCGAACTGGCCCAAGCCAAAGAGAAAGCCGAAGTAGCCAACCAAGCGAAAAGTATCTTTCTCGCCAATATGAGCCACGAATTGCGATCGCCCCTCAACGCCATTCTTGGGTTTTCTCAACTGATGATTCGCTCTCAAACCTTAGCACCAGAACAGATAGAAAATCTCGGCATTATTAACCGCAGCGGCGAACACCTCCTTACCCTGATCAACAACGTCCTAGATTTATCCAAAATTGAAGCAGGTAGCACTACCCTCAACGAAAAAAACTTTGACCTCTATCGAATGTTGGATGACATAGAAGATATGTTCCAACTGAAAGCTGACGATAAGCGTTTGCAGTTAATCTGCGAGCGCACTCCCGATGTTCCTCAATATGTGCGAACCGATGAAGTAAAAATGCGCCAAGTGTTAATTAACCTGCTTAACAATGCCCTCAAATTCACCCAAGAGGGAGGGGCATCAGTCCGAGTGGGAATTGCTGACAGTCAATCCTTAATAGCTAATGGCAAAAGCCCAAAAATTAGTAACGAAAAATTAGCGATCGCATTTGAAGTCCAAGACACAGGCGCAGGCATTGCCCCAGAAGAAATAAATAGCATCTTTGAAGCTTTCGTACAAAGCAAAACAGGCAGAGAAGCACAAGAGGGAACGGGTTTAGGATTGCCCATCAGTCGCCAATTCGTACAATTGATGGGCGGTAAAATGACCGTCAGTTCCCAGGTAGGACAAGGCACTACTTTCAGATTTGAGATTCCAGTCAGCGTCGTTGAAAAAAGTGAAATAGAAAGCAAGCAAACGAAGCGCAGAGTGATTGCCCTAGAACCCAACCAACCCCGCTATCGGATTTTAATTGTCGATGACAAATGGAACAATCGTCAACTGTTAATTAAGCTGCTCAACCCTCTTGGTTTTGAACTCAAAGAAGCTAGCAACGGCAAAGAAGCAATTGAAATATGGGACTCTTGGGAACCACACTTAATTTGGATGGACATGAGAATGCCAGTAATGGATGGCTATGAAGCCACTAAACATATCAAAGCCAGCACCAAAGGTCAAGCCACAGCCGTTATTGCTTTAACTGCTAGCGTTTTGGAAGAAGAACGCGCCGTTGTGCTATCAGCCGGTTGCGATGACTTTATGCGTAAGCCATTTCGCGAGGCCGATATATTTCATGCTATGTACAAACATATCGGCGTGCGTTATGTTTATGAAGACTCAACTCACGATTCATCGATCGCAAAGCAGGAACAGCAAAATGCACTCACCGCTGCGGCTATAGCAGCGTTACCTGTGGAATGGGTGGCTAACCTGCAAGAGGCGATTCCTCAAGGCGATTTAGATTTAATTGCCACAATAACAGAACAAATCCGTACCCAAAATGCCCCACTTGCCAATGCCATTAAAAGTTGTATTGACAATTTTGAGTACGACAAAATTTTGAGGTTAATTGCTGATGGCAATGGCTGATGACAAAAGTCACTCATTCAAAAGTCAAAATAAAAAAGGGGCACTTGGACTAGGGGAAAGTCGGAAAATAATTATTATATCCAGTGCTACTCTGCCCTCTTCCCTAGCCCCTAGCCCCTAGCCCCTTCTGACTATGACCAATTTTAAAGGCAATATTTTAGCGATCGATGATACACCGGCGAACTTGCGCCTGTTAGTCGGCATATTGACCGAACAAGGTTACAAAATTCGAGCCGTACCTAGTGGAAAACTGGCACTGACGGGTATTCGCCAATCGCTTCCCGATTTGATTTTGCTGGATATAATGATGCCGGAGATGGATGGCTACGAAGTCTGCAATCATCTAAAATCAGATGAACTAACTCGCGAAATTCCGGTGATTTTTATCAGCGCTATCAATGATGTGCTAGATAAGGTGAAAGCTTTTGCAGTTGGCGGAGTAGACTACATCACTAAACCCTTTCAGGTAGAAGAGGTTTTAGCTCGCGTAGAAACGCATTTGGCTTTACGTTCTCTGCAAAAGAGTCTTGTTCAGAAAAATGATGACTTAGCCAAAACTAATGAGGAATTGGCAAAAACCTTGCAAGAATTGAAAGCGACCCAAGAAGAACTGATTCTAGCCGAAAAAATGGCCGCATTGGGACAACTGATTGCAGGGATTGCCCACGAAGTCAATACTCCTTTGGGAGCAATTCGTTCCTCTGCTGGAAATATTTCCAAGTTCTTGAGTCAAATTATAGAACATTTACCGGCACTTTTTCAATCTCTTTCTCCAGAGGAAGGACAGGATTTTTTGGCTTTATTGCAGCGATCGCTCCAACAAGAAATCACCTTATCTACCAAAGAAGAGCGTCAATTAAGGAGAGCCTTAACACGCCAATTGGAAGAATTAGAGATTGATAACGCCGATCCTATTGCCGATCTCCTGGTAATTATGGGAATTTATGATGAAATCAACACATTTTTACCGCTGTTAAAAAGACATGACAGTTTTGAAATATTAGAAATTGCTTATAAACTTTCTGAATTAAAAAGAAGCACAAATACCATCGAAATAGCCACAGAACGAGCCTCGAAAGTGGTGTTTGCCCTCAAAACTTATGCCCGTTATGACCATGAGGGTAAAATGATTGCAGCCGACCTGATTGAAGGGATTGAAACTATTTTAACACTCTATCATAATCAACTCAAACAGGGTGTAGAGGTAATTAGGAACTATGCTGAATTAGCACCTATATTATGTTATCCAGACGAACTCAATCAGGTTTGGACAAATCTCATTCACAATGCCTTACAAGCGATGGATTATCGAGGCATTTTAAGAATTGATTTAACTCGGATTGACCCAATGGTTAAAATTAGCATTACCGATAGCGGAAAGGGAATACCAGAAGAGATTATATCCAGAATATTTGAGCCATTTTTTACCACAAAGAATGCGGGAGAAGGTAGCGGATTGGGTCTGGATATTGTTAAAAAGATTGTGGAAAAGCATTCTGGTAAAATAGAGGTAGAAAGCAAACCAGGGCAGACTACATTCAGTGTTTTTATTCCAATTAAGCTTAGTTAGGAAAGATTTAGATGTCTAAACCAGTAATTTTGTGCGTTGATGATGAGAGAGTCATATTACACAGTTTGAAGACGCAACTAAGAGCAGCATTTGGGGATGCCTATAGTTATGAAGTGGCTGAAGATCCCGATGAGGCTTTAGAGGTGATTAACGAACTCGCCCAAGAGGGCGTCACCATTACTTTAATTGTCTCGGATTGGTTAATGCCTGGGATGAAGGGGGATGAGTTTCTCATTCGCGTTCATCAACAATTTCCCAATATTATTAAAGTGATGCTGACGGGTCAAGCCGATGAATCAGCAATTAATCGGGCGAAAGCGGAGGCGAATCTCCATACCTGCTTATTTAAACCTTGGTCTGAAGCAGAATTAGTGGACACTATTAAATCGAGTTTAACTAAGCTTTGAGCAAACAGGTAATTAGCTGTGTTGTTGATGAATTCACAGGACTCCGAAGTACGTTTTATGGATTTGGTCAAAGTTAAGGGGAAGTCATCTAAAATGGTAAAGGTAGGCAGCTATGCGTCTTCACTAAGTTTCCCAACGAGTTAAGCAGTTCTAGAACTCATGGCCTTTTCTTCCATCATTAGGGCATTAGGGCGATCGGCCCTCACTACAGAACTCCTCACTAAGCTAAATCGCACGCAATGCGTGCGACTGAATGGCATCCCCCGCATCCCGAAAGGGTTGGTGTCGTCTGCTTTAGCGCAAACAGAGGGGCGGAATTTGTTTGTGGTAACGGCAACTTTGTCAGAAGCCGGACGCTGGGCTGCCCAGCTGGAGGCAATGGGTTGGCAGACAATACATTTTTACCCTACTTCAGAAGCATCGCCCTACGAACCGTTCGACCCGGAATCAGAAATGACCTGGGGACAGATGCAGGTGTTGGCAGATTTAATTAATTTTAGATTTTCGATTTTAGATTTTGGATTGGGGTCTGCTGGTGAGAATTCAGAGATAGCCCGATCGGAGGAACAGTCTGGTAATCTAAAATCTAAAATCCTCTCTTGCGAAGGTGGGCATCGTGACGGGAACCGCCAAGACGCCCACTTCGCGCAAAATCCCAAATCGAATTGGGCGATCGTAGCGACAGAACGCGCCCTGCAACCGCACCTGCCGCCAGTAGATGCTTTCAAACCGTATTGCTTGACTCTGGAGGGCGGTCAAACTTGGAATTTAGACGAATTTAGCCAAAAGTTAGCTAAGTTGGGCTACGAACGGGTTCCGTTGGTGGAAATGGAGGGCCAATGGAGTCGGCGCGGCGATATTATTGATGTGTTTCCGGTTTCGGCTGAGTTGCCGGTGCGGTTGGAATGGTTTGGCGATGAACTGGAGAAGATGCGGGAGTTTGCACCTGACTCGCAGCGATCGCTCGATCGCATTAACCAGCTGGTTTTGACGCCCACGGATTTTGGCCCGATCGTGATGGCATCGCTGACGGCAGAAAAAAGCAATCGGATTAAAAATTATCTATCTCCAGAAGAACAAGAGAAATTCGACGCTAACAATCCGCCGGAGGGCAATCGCCGCTTCTTGGGTATCGCCTTTGACAAACCCGCCTCCCTACTTGATTACTTACCGCCAAATACCTTAGTTGCGATCGATGAACCAGAACAATGTCGCGCCCATAGTAGCGTCTGGATCGGACACGCAGAAGAACAATGGCGAATTGAGAATGGGGCATTGGGCATTGGGCATAGGGAAGAGAATACCCAATTACCTAAAGTTCATCGTTCTTTTGAAGATTCGTTAGCTGGGACAGAAAGTTTTAACTGCGTCTATTTATCCGAATTGGCAGAAGAAAATAACGGCCTTAATCTCGCCAGTCGCCCAGTGCCGACAACGCCCCATCAGTTTGCCAAAATTGCCGAAATTCTGCGGGGCGAACTAGCCAAAAACTACTCTATCTGGATTGTATCCGCTCAGCCTTCCCGTTCTGTTTCCTTACTGCAAGAACACGATTGCCCAGCCCAGTTTATCCCCAATCCCCGCGACTACCCAGCTATTGACAAGCTGCAAATCCAACATACGCCGATCGCATTGAAATATTCGGGATTGGCAGAACTAGAAGGCTTTATTCTGCCCACTTTCCGGCTAGTGGTAGTAACCGATCGAGAATTCTACGGACAGCATAGCCTCGCCACCTCCAGTTATGTCCGCAAACGTCGTCGCGCCGCCTCGAAACAAGTTGACCCCAACAAACTCCAACCAGGTGATTATGTAATTCACAGAAACCACGGCCTCGGTAAGTTTATTAAGTTGGAAAAGCTGACGATTAATAATGAAACTCGCGAATATTTGGTAGTACAATATGCAGATGGTTTGCTGCGCGTGGCGGCAGATCAGTTGAACGCATTGTCGCGGTTTCGCAGTACGGGCGATCAGGCTCCAGAACTTAATAAAATGTCTGGCAAAGCCTGGGAAAATACCAAAAATAAAGTCCGAAAATCGATCAAAAAATTGGCAGTCGATTTGCTGAAACTATATGCAAAACGCGCACAACAACAAGGTTTTATTTATCCGTCGGATAGCCCCTGGCAGGAAGAATTGGAAGATTCTTTCCCTTACCAACCAACTCCCGATCAGTTGAAGGCAACTCAAGATATCAAGCGGGATATGGAATCGTCCAGACCGATGGATCGATTGGTATGTGGGGATGTTGGTTTTGGGAAAACAGAAGTAGCCATTCGAGCGATATTTAAAGCGGTTACTGCTGGGAAACAGGTCGCTGTACTTGCGCCGACAACGGTTTTGACGCAGCAACATTATCATACGCTCAAAGAACGCTTTTCTCCTTATCCAGTTAATGTGGGATTGCTGAATCGTTTTCGCAGTGAAGAGGAAAGGCGCGACATTTTACGGCGATTGGCAACTGGTGAATTGGATGTGGTGGTGGGAACGCAGCAGTTATTAGGAAAAGGCGTGAATTTCCGCGATTTAGGGTTGCTGGTGATAGATGAGGAACAGCGTTTTGGAGTTAATCAGAAGGAGAAAATTAAAACGCTGAAAACGCAGGTGGATGTGCTGACGCTGACAGCTACTCCTATTCCTCGTACTCTTTATATGTCGCTGTCGGGAATTAGGGAAATGAGTTTGATTACGACGCCACCACCATCGCGGCGTCCGATTAAAACTCATCTTTCTCCCTACGATCCAGAGGCGGTACGTACTGCGATTCGTCAAGAACTCGATCGCGGCGGACAGGTGTTTTATGTGCTGCCACGGATTGAGGGTATTGAGGAGACTGGTGCTAAACTGCGGGAGATGGTGCCGGGGGCAAGGTTGGCGATCGCACACGGTCAACTGGACGAATCTGAGTTAGAAACCACAATGCTGTCTTTCAGTAATGGTGAGGCGGATATCCTCCTCTGCACTACTATCATTGAGTCTGGTTTAGATATTCCGCGAGTCAATACAATTTTGATTGAAGATGCCCAGAAATTCGGTCTGGGTCAACTATATCAGCTGCGCGGTAGGGTTGGTCGGGCGGGGATTCAAGCTCACGCATGGTTATTTTATCCCAAACAAAGTCAGCTAACTGATACGGCACGACAGCGTTTGCGGGCAATTCAGGAGTTTACCCAGTTGGGATCTGGGTATCAGCTGGCGACGCGGGATATGGAGATTCGCGGTGTGGGCAATTTGTTGGGTGCGGAACAGTCGGGTCAAATGGATGCGATCGGTTTTGACCTCTACACGGAAATGCTGCAAGAGGCAATTCGCGAAATTCGCGGTCAAGAAATTCCCAAGGTTGACGATACGCAGATCGACCTCAGTCTGACCGCTTTTATCCCAGCTGATTATATTACTGATTTGGATCAGAAGATGAGTGCTTATCGGTCTGTGGCGGTGTCTAGTTCTAAGCAGGAGTTGAATCAGATTGCGGCAGATTGGTGCGATCGCTATGGCCCGATCCCCAAACCCGCTCAACAGTTATTAAAAGTGATGGAACTCAAGCATCTGGCGAAGAAACTCGGTTTCTCCCGCATCAAACCAGAAGGCAAACAGCACGTTATTCTGGAAACGCCAATGGAGGAACCAGCTTGGAACTTACTCGCCACTAATTTGCCAGATCATCTTCAGTCGCGTTTTGTCTACTCTCGCAGCAAAGTGACCATTCGGGGATTGGGGGTTATGAGTGCCGATCAACAGTTAGATAATTTAATTAATTATCTAAGTAAAATGCAAGGCGCATTGCCAGAACCTGCACTGGTCTAAATTATTAGCTAATCAACCCCTCAAAACTATAACACGAGCCAACTCCAAACATTGATAGTAGAGTAAGAAACAAAATCGAACGTAGAATGAACTTATTTTTGTCGCTGAAACTGAACTCTCATCGATCCAACCCTCAACTGAATCTTCATTCATCCAGCGTTTATTTTGCCTAAAAAAATCGTTCTCTTATCTGTGTTCATCTGTGTTCATCTGTCTTCATCTGTGGTAAAAATTCAACCCTCAATTCCAACAGACAATTTCCTGTATCACTCTTACACTAACGATGCAAACGGACACGATATGACTCAATACTGTTCGGATCGCTCATAACCAGGGCTTCATCAAAACATTAAACCTTTTTATTGATTCCTTTACCTAATAAGTCTTTAGCCTTTGTATAGTGGAAATATGGATAAGTAAAGTTGTTAGACACTTAGCAAGGCCAAAAGCTAAACTTATGACTAAGATATTGACAAACGATCGGGATGCTACTCTACTTGGTCAAGCCGCCAATTCCACGCCCCAACTCGATATACTGCACCCAGTGCGTCAATGGCTTGACCAAATCCAGATTCGTAATGCCAAATTTGCTAAGTTACTCTACAAGGCTATTCCGGCTCAGTGTCCGTTTGAGCGCGATATCAAGCTGTTCGAGCGCAAAATAGCCCATATTCCACCGTTGTGCAAGCTTAACCCGCTTTACGACCAATTAGTTGGCTTGCGTTTTCGCGCCCTTTGTTATTTAGTCGATGAGTGTGGTATCGATATTATGTCGTACTCCTGAGCAAAGTCGAGAAAATCGGCAATTTTTCTGACAATTCCCCCCTAAAAGCGTACAATCCTGGGGGCTTGATGACAGCTAATTTAACAGCCATCCAGCCTCCAGGATTGTGAAAAGAAATGTATTCTTGTCTAACGAATCGGAATTGAAGGGGAAACGCCTCTTATCTATTCAGCAGTTGCCAACTCGGTTTCGGTGCTGCCGCGAGTGCGTTTGCGGGTTAAGGTGTTGAAGAGCATCACACCGATCGCTTTGATCAGATTGCCTTCCAGTTCCTTGAACAAATTCATGTTCATGCCAAAGGCGGCGTTGGCTTCGTCCACAATGCGATCGGCTGTAGCTTCATCGATCGGTAGGTCGTTTAAAGCTTGGCGATAAGTCGCTTTAAAAGCTTTTTCGTCGGGAATATCTTTGAATTCGTAGAAAGCGGTGCCTTCTCCTTCTGCGAGGTTCATGGCCCGTACTGCAATGCCTTTGAGGATTTGACCGCCAGATAAGTCGCCCAGGTAGCGGGTGTAAGATTGGGCAATCAAAAGTTCTGGTTCTTTGTCAGATACTTCTCTAATCCGCTGCACGTAGGCTTGACCTGCTGGCGAGGGGGCTACTTGTTCGCGCCAGTTGGGGCCGTAGTAGAAGGAAAGGTCTTGCTCTAGGCTCTTTTTACGGTTCAGCTCTTTGAAATAAATTTTGGAGAGGATGGGGTGTTCGCGGTGCTTTTCCATCTCTTCTTCTAGGGCTGTGTAGACGAAGTAGAGATTGGTTACCAGTTTGCGGTAGGAGGTCTTTTCCACCACGCCTTTTAAAAAGCACTTGACAAAACCGACGTTTTCTGCCATTGAGTGAGCTTTTTTGGTGCCTTCACGCAATTTGGTCGCTAAATTAGTACTCATGCTAAATTTCTGTCCCTTAAATCTACTGAGGAGCGCGTTAAGTTTGCTAACGGTTAAAACCCGCCTAAAAGGTAACAGTAGACTGATTTGATGAGAAATTTTATTAAGATTTTTTACAAAACTCTAAAAGCTCAGCAGTAAGGGAAGTGGGGATTGCCCACTCCCCGGTTTTTACGAACTTTAGCAAACTAAGTGCGAATCACCTCCGAATTCCTTAATTTAAAACTCTGCATCTCCTTTCTGAGTAGCTGTGCAACATCATTGAGGTGGCGAATTGCTTCGTTAATCTGTCCTAAAGTTTCGGCAGTTTGTGATGTACTTTGACTTACTACTTCAAAGCGAGGGGTGAGGTTTTGCACTTCTTCAATAATTCGCTTAAACTGAGAGCTAATAATACGAACGTCTTGCACCGCTAGGCTAACTTCTTTCGTAAATTTGTCCATTTCCATGACGCCAGTAGCGACCGCAGTTTGCATTTCTTTGACTGTTTGTTCGATATCGAGAGTGGCGATCGCAGTTTGATCTGCTAAGCGGCGAATTTCTCTGGCAACTACCGCAAAACCCTGTCCGTATTCTCCAGCTTTTTCGGCTTCGATCGCGGCATTGAGCGACAGCAAATTCGTCTGATCGGCCACTTTAGTAATCGTGGTGATAATGTTGTTAATATTATTAGCTTTTTCGCTAATACCACCCAATCGACCAGAAACGGAACTGGTGGATGATGTCATTTGGTTCATGGTATTCTCCATGCGCTCCAAGCTTTCATACCCTTTTTGACTTTCGTGAGCAGTGTTATTTACCATTGAGGTTATATTACTCATGGTATTAACCAATTGTTTGCCAATGGTAATTTCTAATTCTTTACCAGAAGCGGCGATTTGGGTAGTGGAACTGGTGATTTGAAGGCCAGATTGCTGCACTCTTGAAAGCAATTTATCAAGCGGGTCGGCGACAATTTTAATAAAGAATATCGCCAAAAAATAGCAGCTAATAGCCCTATTAACAGTGCCACAATAGAGATTATTCTGGCACTGTTAATAGTTGCATTTGAGTCCTTAGTTGCTTGTAACGCATATCCCTGATTGGTTCGCAATAATTCAAGTTCGTAAATTTTTATGGGCCTCTCATGAATAAGAAGACCAAAAATGTATTTCTCTGCACACACAGATCGGGACGTATAACAACCTTTTTTTGTTTACACCTAATTTAGCCTATTCTGGTAATATGCCACATTTTCCGGATCGAATCACCTAGTTTTACGAAATCTTTATAGGTATTAGTTTCTGCCTGCAAATTCTATTGGCTCGAAAAAAGTCCGCCTACCTCTGCGCTATCCTTTGCGTACTTCTGGGTAAAAAAAATATAATTACGAATGAGATAACTAGAAAATGACAGGACAGGGACAAAAAGATAATGCAGCTATCTTAATTAAGATAGCCGCATTATTATGTGAAATTGTTCACTATTGGCCAAAAATGGACAGCTTTGCTGTGAAGCTACATTTTAGATATCCAGATCGGTGAGATTGAGTTTGGGGCCGTAAGTTTCGATGAATTCGCGGCGGGGTGCGACGCGATCGCCCATCAGGATGGTAAAGATGCGATCGGCTTCAGCAGCGTCTTCAATTTCCACTTGTTTGAGGGTGCGGGTTTCTGGGTTCATAGTGGTATTCCAGAGTTGCGTTGGCATCATTTCACCCAAACCTTTGAAGCGCTGGATAGTGTATTTTGCGTTGGCGGGGAATTGGCGGATTAACTCTTGCAATTCGCGATCGCTGTAGCAATAATCGTGATTTTTTCCTCGCTCTACTTTATACAGTGGCGGACAGGCAATGTAGATGTGACCTTGCTCGATTAGCGCTCGTTGATAGCGATAGAAAAAGGTTAGTAACAGCGTGCGGATGTGCGCCCCATCCACATCAGCATCGGTCATTAAACAGATGCGGTGGTAACGGAGTTGAGAAACGTCGAATTCCTCGCCTTTGACGCCTAAACCCAAAGCTGTAATCAAAGCTTGAATTTCATTATTTTTGTAGATTTTGGCGTCGTCGGTTTTCTCAATATTGAGGATTTTACCGCGTAGAGGCAGGATAGCTTGAAAGCGCCTGTCTCGTCCTTGTTTGGCGCTGTTGTGGACAAATATCCCACTTGCCAAAGCAAAGTTATGAGTATTGGGAACTTCGATGTCGTAAACGTCGAATCGTTCCTCTAAGCGTTCGATGGAAACAACGCGGTGGTTGTAGTTGGCGATCGCTTGACGCGCTTGTACCCGACTACCGCTAAAATAGCGATCGCAGAAAGTCTGAAATTTCAAAATAGACTTATCTCGTGTTTGGCGACGGTAAAGATCGTAAGCTTCTAAATCCAAACAGCCTAGTAGAATTTCGACTTTCTTCAAAGTCTCAATAGTTTTGCGGTAGTAGGTTTGGTGCAGCGTAGCCTTACGTTTAGCCCGAAAGTCGGTTGTCCACTGTTCCTTTGTTTTTTCACGCCGCCACTGCAACAAAGCTTCATCTTCCCATTGTTGTTTGGCAACTTGTGAATAAACTTCACGCATTTCAGGATTATTTTCAAAATAATCTCGAACCCTTTCAGATTGAGCTAACCGATTTTCTTCATCACTCCAATACTCTTGCTGTGCCTTGTTCAACTGTTCGTGATTTTGATCGCGGTAGTTTTCATTGTTCTCATAAAACTCGCGCCATTTTTGCACCATGTAGGCTTTGTACTCTTCATCTTCCCACTGAACCTTAGCCTGTTCTGAGAGAATTTGCCGTGTTTCCGGTTGCTGCATCCGTTGGCTCATCATAATACGAAACTCTTCGCTCGTATGAACTTGACGGCTCTTTTCAATCACATCCGGTCGATGCAAACCATATTGAAGATTTGCGCGGTGTAATGCTAGGTGTTCTTCAGCGGGAAGCCGCTTGATATTTGTCGGATTATTGTTGAGTTTGTTGAAATCAACATGATGACGATGGTTGCCATCTGATGCCAGGTAAACGCCATTTCGGAGATTGTAGAAATCCGCCAAAAGATGGGTATAAAACCAGTTCTCATGTTTGGTATTCCAAACCATTTCGTAACCGTTAAGTCCCGTCCCTCGTTCGTTCTTTTGAGAAAGCTTACGATGCAATGGCATTAAGGAGTCTTCATCTGTTAGCAATGCTGCTGGTTTGTAAGTCCCATCTCGCAACATGAAAGGGTGATCTGGCGTGCAGATAAGAGTTTCACCGTTATCTAATGTCAGTTTGATAACTTCAGCATTTGCCTTAGTCATTCTGGCATTAATAATGCGCTCTATCCCGATGTTTCCGTCATCCCGAATTGTGTAGCAAAAATGCTCTTTTCCTGACGCTTGTTCAGATACGATTTCTGTGAAGCTAAGAGAACGTCCATCTGCTAATAAAACAAGCGTATTTCCAACCCAACAGCCCCCGGCCGAATCGCCTTCCACGAGGTAAATCTCTGATTCTGAGGGGTCTCTGGAGCTACAATCTGCTAATTTTCCTGGTAAAGGTGAAGATTCCAAAACCGATTTTCGTCGCACTAAATCGCGGGCGCGACGAGCTGCTTCTGCGGCTTTAAATGCCTGAATTGCTTTTTCTAAAATAGCGTCGGCAATAGCGAGGCGAAAATCTAGATACTCCGTCAATGTTTCCCCTACCAAGGAATCAACTATTCCCCTCACTTCGGGGTTACCCAATTTGGTTTTAGTTTGACCTTCAAATTCTGGATCTGGTACTTTGACCGAAATCACGGCTGTCAATCCTTCGCGGATGTTTTCTCCGGCGAGGTTGGCATCGGCTTCTTTGAGTTTATTGCGCTTGCGGGCGATCGCATTCATCGTCCGCGTCAGCACCGCCTTTAGCCCCTCCAGGTGAGTACCGCCATCAACCGTGCGGATGTTATTCGCAAAGCCCAACAGATTATCTGTGTAAGCGTCAATACACCACTGCAACGCTACTTCTATCTGAACGTTGTTTCGCTCTCCCTGCACGTAGATAATTTCCTCATGCAGAGGTTGCTTATCGCGGTTCATGTAAGCGATATATTCGCGAATGCCACCTTTGTACTCGTAGGTTTCTATCCTGGGGGTACTGTTTTTCAGATATTCCAGGCGGTGATCGGTAAAGGTAATTTTTACCCCAGCATTCAGATAAGCCAATTCCCGCAGGCGTGCCGCCAGAGTCGTATAATCAAACTCGACGCCACTGGTGAAGATTTGCGTATCAGGGATAAAAGTAACTGAAGTGCCAGTAAGAGATTCTTTGTTGGGTTGGGCCTCCAGTTCCGTGACGGGGATACCGCGTTCAAAGCGCTGCTTGTGAACCTTTTTGTCCCGCCATACCGTCACTTCTACCCACTCGGACAAGGCGTTAACTACTGAGATACCGACGCCGTGCAATCCACCAGAAACCTTGTAACCGCCGCCGCCAAACTTACCTCCGGCGTGGAGAACCGTCATCACCGTTTCTAATGCGGATTTGCCGGTGCGAGGATGGATATCTGTGGGGATGCCCCGCCCGTCGTCTGTCACCGTGACGGAAGCATCGGCGTTGAGGTCAACTTCGATGTGGGTGCAGTAGCCAGCCAGCGCCTCATCGATGGAATTGTCCACCACCTCGTAAACTAAATGATGGAGTCCCTTCGGACCCGTTGAACCGATGTACATACCCGGTCGTTTGCGTACCGGCTCCAGACCTTCCAGAACTTGAATCTGATCGGCGCTGTAACTGCTCGTCATAAAAGGAGTTCTCCGATAAAGGCGTTGAGCCGTGAAATGGCCCGAAAAGGAAAAAACACTCCAGAATTATAACACAAAAGGGTTGGAGGCGACTGTAGGGCAATTTTAAGGGAAGTTTATCTGGGTGATTAACCCATTACAGATTTTCGATTTAGGACGATCGCATTGAATACTACAAAACTGATTGCAATTTGTGGAGCTACGGCGACGGGTAAGTCGGGGCTGGCTTTGGAATTAGCGCAACGGCTGGGTTCTATAATTCTAAGTGCTGATTCCCGTCAGGTGTACCGCGAGTTTGATATTGGCACTGCTAAGCCTTCATCTGCCGAGCAACAGTTAGTGCCACACTATTTAATTGATCTCTGCGATCCTACGGAGACTTTGACTGTTGCTGACTACCAGCAGCAGGCTCAAACATCGATCGCTTCTCCCCCCCTGTCCCCCTCTCCCCCGACCCCACTCTTGTTAGTTGGCGGTACGGGTTTATACGTTCGATCGATCGTGCGGGGTATGAAAATTCCCAGGGTGGCACCGCAGAAGGAATTGCGATCGCAACTCGAATCCCTCGGTCAAACTCAACTTTACGCCTTCCTCCAACAAGTCGATCCTGCTGCTGCCCAAAAGATTCACCCCAATGACCCAGTGCGGACGTTACGAGCCTTAGAAGTATTTTACGTCACTGGCAAACCGATTTCTCAGCAACAGGGAGAAAATCCCCCGGATTATCCTATTTTACAAATTGGCTTAGATTGCGATTCCTCGCATCTAAACCAGCGCATCGAACAGCGTACCGAAAAAATGATAGCAGATGGTTTGGTGAAAGAGGTAGAAACTCTCTGCCAAAAATATGGTTCCGATTTACCTTTGTTGGATACACTGGGTTATGGAGAAATGAAACAATATTTAGCTGGAGAAATTTCGCTTGCCGAAGCCAAAGATTTAACTGTTTTACACACGCGGCAATTTGCCAAACGACAACGCACTTGGTTTAAGGCATATCCTGAAATTGAATGGTTTGATGTAGAACAGCCTGATTTGGTAGAAAAAGTCTGGCTACGAGTTCAAGAGTTTATAGGATAATGTCATAAAAACGAAGACTAACAAACAATAAAGTTAAGCTTGCTCAAAGAGGAATAATTGCCTAACGCGATCGCATCTGCTGGATACTGGTAAAATGATCTAATGCAAAATCCCGACATTACCATAAACAGAGAAAACCGTGAACACCCTATATCAACAAGCCTTAAACTTACACCATCAAGAAAAATTCGCAGCCGCCGAGTCAAAATACCGAGAGTATTTAAACGCTAACGGCGATAATGCAGAAGCTTGGCTAAACTTGGGCATACTTTATTATCAAACCGAAAATTATCAAGCTGCACAAACAGCTATTTCTAAATCTTTAAAGATTGATACTGTAAACGCACAGGCGTATTATGTACTCGGTTGTAGTTTAGAAAAATCCAATCAGATTCCCCAAGCTATATCAGCTTACCAAGACGCGATCGCACTTGACCCCAACTTACTCGACGCCTATAATAACTTAGGCAATATTATAGCACAGATAGGCCAAATAACCAAAGCTGAAACAGTTTACCGACAGGCAATTTCTGCCAATCCCGAACACTTCGGTAGTTACATCAATTTGGGAAATCTTTTAATGGGACAAAACCAGATTGAGCAAGCGATCGAACTATATCAGACAGCGCTTAAGTTCAATCCTGGCAATATCAATGTATTGAATAACCTGGAAGTTGCCTTAAATCTCCAAAAAAGTCCAGCTTATATCCTAGACTCTGCCAATAAATTATATCAACAGAGAAGATATGAAATTGCCATAGACAAATATCAGCATTTCCTAGAAAATTGTACTAAAAATCCAGAAGTTTATTTTTACCTCAGCGAATGTTTTAGAAATCTCAATCGAGCGGAAGAAGCTATCCGCACGCTGCAAGAAGGTATCCGCCTTTATCCTACAGCAGGTCAACTGCATTTTGCACTGATAACCTTCTTTCAGACAAGGGGAAAGAAGGAAGAAGCGATCGCAAGCGCTGCAACTGCATCGCGCCTCTTGCCAAACGATTATACTTTCCAAATTCTCGATAAATTAATGCTGCCTCTTGTCTACGATACTGAAGATGAAATCAGGTTTTATCGTCAGCGATACGAACAAGGACTGCAAGATTTAATTGAGCAGACATCTCTCGAAACCCCAGAAGATAAAAAAAATACTCTGGCGGGTTTAGTATGCGTCACAACCTTTTATTTAGGACATCAAGGACTAAACGTTTTAGAGTTGCAGCGAAGTTGGGGAAATTTAGTGCATCAAATTATGGCGGCTAACTACCCGAATTGGGTTCAGCCTTTGTCAATGGGAAGATTCCCCCTTAACAAGGGGGGATCGGGGGATCGAATTCGCGTCGGGTACGTCTCAAATTATCTGCACTCTTATAGCGGCACTTTATGGCTAGTTGGGTGGTTGCGTAACTGCGATAAACAAAACTTTGAAATTCACTGTTACTACACAGGTAACGAGCCAGATTATATCACGAAACAGTTTCAAGATTACAGTGATTTCTTTCATCATATTCCTGGAAATATGGAAGCAGTCTGCGAACAGATACTTACCGATAAACTAGATATTATTGTATTTCCAGAAATAGGCATGGATTCGCAAACAGTTAAAATGGCTGGGTTACGTCTTGCGCCAGTTCAATGCACTGCGTGGGGACATCCGGTTACTTCGGGAATACCAACGATCGACTACTTTTTATCCAGCGAGTTGATGGAACCGGAAAATGCAGAATCGCATTATTCTGAGACGCTGATTCGTTTACCTAATATTGGCGTTGCTTACCCGAAACCAGAAGATATTCCGGTGCTGACAAAGAATCGTGCAGATTTTGGATTGCGGGATGATTCTGTTCTATATTTATGTTGCCAAGCTCCTTTTAAATATTTGCCGCAATATGATTATATTTTGCCTGAGATTGCGCGTCGTGTGCCTCAAGCCAAGTTTATTTTTCTGCGGGGTGAGTTATTGAAAAAACGGCTATTTCGTGCCTTTGCTGCGGTGGGTTTGAACAGCGAAGATTACTGTGTATTTCTCACTATTCCGACTCGACCGGATTATCTGATGATTAATTTACTTTCAGATGTATTTTTGGATACTTTAAGTTGGTCGGGTGGGAATACAGCGCTAGAGGCGATCGCTTGCAATTTACCCATTGTTACCTGTCCGGGCAAATTTATGCGAGGTCGTCACGCTGATAGCTTTCTCAGAATGCTAGGAGTAACGGATACGATCGCTCAAACCGAAGCTGAATATATTGAGATTGCCATCAAATTGGGTTTAGATCCGGTTTGGCGACGCCAGATAGCAGAACGAATCAAAGCTCGTCAGGATTATGTTTATGACGACAAAGCTTGTGTCAAAGCACTGGAAGAATTTTATCGACAGGTTGTTCAGCAGTAGGTGGGCTATGTTTTGTCTGGCTTATGTATATATAGCATTTTAGCGATACTGCGATCGCCAAAGATTACGCTTTGCTCACATCTTGCACCACTGTCATCACCTTTGTTTATTGTCAATAAGTCAAGGGAAAATACTTAATTTTTCATTCAGAAACCAGGTTTATTAAGTATTATAGAGAAAAGTGCCAGATCTGAATTTGACTATTTCCCGCCGAATCAACTAGAGTAAGAAACTATATTCTTGTTTTTTAAAGGCCAGGGACTCTAACAATGCGAAAAATAACTAAAGGTGTCCATGAGTTTCAACGAAACTACTTCAAAAGCCACCGCGAGATGTTTCAAGCACTGTCTCGCGATCAGCAGCCCCGCATCCTCTTCATCACTTGCTCCGACTCCCGGATTAACCCCAATCTGCTTACACAAACTGAGCCTGGTGAACTCTTCATTATTCGCAATGCTGGGAACATCATTCCGCCTTATGGTGCAACAAATGGCGGTGAAGGTGCAACCATAGAGTATGCTATCCAGGCTTTTGGCATCAAGGATATTATTATCTGCGGTCATTCAGATTGTGGAGCGATGAAAGGACTGCTGAAACTGAACATTATTTCTGAAGAAATGCCTTTGCTTTATGATTGGTTAAAGTACGCGGAAGCAACTCGTCGTATCATCAAAGAAAACTACAAATATCTTGAAGGGGAGGCACTTTTAAATGCCACAATTGAAGAAAACGTTCTCACTCAAGTGGAAAATTTGCGAACCTACCCAGTGATTCGATCCAAACTCCACAAAGGCCAGATTAACCTCCACGCCTGGGTTTATATAATTGACACTGGAGAAGTTTTTGTTTACAGCGCGGAGCGATGCAGTATCCAAGCCGAACACGAGGCTAGTCAAATTTACGAAGTGCCGAAACAGAAAGCTGAGCCATCGCCCGATCTGAAGGAGAAGGGAACAGTTTCATTGCCAATTTAAAACTTTTAGCAGGCTGAGTCGGTATTTCAGAGCAGACAACGCAACCAAAGGCGCAAAATAAAAACAGGTTAATTGAGCAGGAAACCGGGTTTTATCCCTCCCCTGCTCTTTTCATTTCGATTTTACGGGAAGCAGAAAAATCGCCTCATAGAAAGTTGTTTTTTACAAATGTGTAGTTCTGTGGCAAAATCCATGTAACAATCTGTACCAGCACTGCTACAGGGCACGAACCTGATGCTTGGACAAACACTGCGTGAGCGCTACCAAATCATTCGTCTGCTGGGAAGCGGGGGTTTCGGTGCTACCTTCGTCGCTGAAGATCGAGACCTCCCTGGTAAACCCCAGTGCGTCGTTAAGCAACTTAAGTCGAAAGATATAGACCCACCGCTTTTGCAGACGGCGAGACGGTTGTTCGACACAGAAGCACAAGTTCTGTATCGCTTGGGGAAGCACGATCGCATCCCCCAGTTGCTTGCACACTTTGAGGAAAACCAAGAATTCTATTTGGTTCAGGAATTTATTGAAGGAGAAGATCTCAGCCAAGAACTCACCCCAGATAAACAACTCAGCGAAGCTGAGATTATTGTTTTTTTACAAGATATTTTGGAAGTATTGACGTTTGTCCACCAACAAAATGTTATTCACCGCGATATTAAACCCTCAAATTTAATCAGACGGCGATCGGATGGCAAATTCGTTTTAATTGACTTTGGAGCGGTCAAAGAAATCAGTACTTTAATAACTAACGCAAAGGGACAAACGAGTGGCACTATTCTCATTGGTTCGAGCGGCTATATGCCAAACGAACAACTGGGAGGAAAGCCGCGTTTTAACAGCGATATCTATGCTTTGGGGATGACAGCAATTCAAGCATTAACTGGTGTATCCCCAGACGAATTGAAGGAAGATCCAGAAACGGGCGAAATTAGCTGGCGCGAATCCGCACAGGTTAGCAAGCAGTTGGCCGCAATTTTAGACAAAATGGTGCGATCGCACTTCAGAGATCGCTACCAATCAGCACCGGAAGTACTCAACGATCTGCAAAAATTACAAATTACTATTGCTGGTTATACTCAACGCTTTTTTCTTCCAAGCTCCCATGAGCGCTCGCTTGTAAAGTATTCCCAACTTTTGCTCGTAGTGTTAACAGCAGTTGTTAGTGTGGGTATCTCAAAGTTATTTCAATTTACACCAACGGATAGTCAAAACTCTATAGCATCAGTTACCTCAACGCCTTTACCCCAAATACCGGAAGCCGTTGAATTGTTAAATCAAGGCAAAATATTGATAGAATTGCACCGTTACGAAGAAGCAGTGGGAATTTTAGAAAAAGCAATTCAAATCGACAAAAACCACTCGGAAGCTTGGGTGAAACGCGGCGAAGCATTGTCAAAATTACAGAAGTATGAAGAAGCACTGCGAGCCTATGATGAATCGCTCAAAATTAAGTCAGATTATTCACAAGCTTGGCACGATAGGAGTGTCGTTCTGGAAAAATTGAAACGCTACGAAGAAGCGCTAACATCCTTAGATAAAACTGTGGAAATCCAGCCAAACTATCCGAAAGCTTGGCACGATCGGGGGGTAGTGTTAAATCAATTACAGCGCTACCAAGAAGCTTTAAGTTCCCTAGATAAAGCTGTGGAAATTCAGCCTGATTATTCGGAAGCATGGTATAATAAAGGAATTGTGCTAAATAAATTACAAAGCTATAAAGAAGCACTTTCATCTTTGGAAAAAGCTGTAAAACTTCAGCCAGCTTATGCGGAAGCTTGGGTAGAACGCGGCTCGACGTTGGGGCAATTGCAAAAATATAATGATGCGATCGCATCTTTTGACAAAGCTTTGGCGATCGAGCCTGATTCTGCGGAAGCTTGGTCTGGAAGAGGTTACGTGCTGATAAAATTAAGCCGGTACGAAGAAGCGATCGCCTGTTTGGAAAAAGCAGTTAAAATAAAACAAGATTACGCCGAAGCTTGGTATAACCGAGGCGTTGTTCTAGATAAATTGAAAAAATACGATGTGGCGATCGCTTCCTATGATAAAGCCGCTCAAATTAAGCCAGATTACACAGAAGCTTGGTATCAGCGAGGTATAGTTTTAGAGAAAATGCAAAAGAACGACGATGCGATCGCAGCTTACAACAAAGCTATTGAAATCTGGCCTGCAAATAAAGAAGCAATAGAAAATAGAAAGCAACTGCTTACTAAATTGGGACGATAGCCACAAGGGTAAGGCGCATTACCCTTGTGGCTAACGCACCACTGTAGTTAACTCAAATCAAAACTGCTGTATATCCCATTTTGACCTGATTTTTTGCAACAATATTATTCAGAGCGATCGCAGGAGACTGACTACGCCATGACAGAAACAGCAGTAATTATCCCTAAAGCTGACATTGAAGCCTTGGAGGGAGCATACACCTTCAGAGGGCGAGAGGAAATATTACAGTTTATTGCCAAGTATCCCTTTCTCGTCCCAGTACTGCTGGAAGCACCCGACAAGGTTAAGCATTACTTTCCAGATTCCAGATATGCCATACGAGGTGCGGAGCAAAATGTTTATCACTTTGGAATACCCGCATGACTTTAGTCCTGACCCAGTGCGTAAATCAGTCGCAGAAAAGCTAACTCGGTTGCGAAGATTTCGCAGACAAGCAGATTATGTCGATTTTTTCCCAGGATTAGCTGGGATTACAATCACAGCTATAACGCTATCAGAGGAAGTAATATCCGAGTTACGCACCTTGTAAATTCCCCATTTCATCACAGCTTAAATATCCACCACTATTTTAGGAAACCACCCATGATTATCCAAGAAAAACAACAAATAAATTGGCAACCAATCATCAAACAATTTGAAGATGTAGTTGGTAAAAATGGTGTAGTTCAGCGCCGCGAAGAATTGCTGACCTATGAATGCGATGGACTGACCAGCTACCGACAGCGACCGGCGGTGGTGGTGCTGCCGCGAACGACGGAACAAGTGGCAGAAGCGGTCAAAATATGCGATCGCAATCAAATCCCCTGGGTCGCACGCGGTGCCGGAACAGGACTTTCTGGCGGTGCATTGCCAGTAGAAAATTGCGTCCTCATCGTCACCGCATTAATGAAAAAAATACTGGAAATAGACTTAGAAAATCAGCGAGTCGTAGTGCAACCAGGAGTGATTAATAACTGGGTAACCCAAGCCGTCAGCGGTGCAGGATTCTACTACGCACCCGACCCCTCTAGCCAAATTGTTTGCTCAATAGGTGGTAACGTTGCCGAAAATTCCGGCGGCGTCCATTGCCTCAAATATGGAGTCACCACAAACCACGTACTAGGATTAAAATTAGTCCTTCCCGACGGCTCAATTGTTGATGTCGGTAGCTCAGTTCCAGAAATGCCAGGTTACGATATCACAGGTTTGTTTGTCGGTTCTGAGGGAACCCTTGGCATCGCCACAGAAATCACCCTCAGAATTCTCAAAACCGCAGAATCAATTTGCGTTCTTTTGGCAGACTTTACTAACATAGAAGCTGCTGGTGCATCCGTCTCAGATATTATCGGTTCCGGCATTATTCCAGCTGGTATGGAAATAATGGATAACCTCAGCATTAACGCTGTCGAAGATGTCGTTGCAACCGGGTGTTATCCCCGCGATGCTGCTGCCATCTTGCTAGTAGAAGTAGATGGTTTAGAAGTAGAAGTCGCCGCTAATAAAAAGCGCATTGCCGAAATTTGCACCAAAAACGGCGCACGCAGTATCACCACAGCTAACGACTTAGAAACACGGTTAAAATTATGGAAAGGACGTAAAGCAGCATTCGCCGCCGCCGGTCACATGAGTCCCGATTATTACGTACAAGATGGCGTAATTCCGCGCACGCAGTTGTCTTTTGTGCTGCAAGAGATTGAAAATTTAAGTCAGAAATACGGATATCGCATCGCCAATGTATTTCATGCAGGCGATGGTAACTTGCACCCACTAATTCTTTACGATAACTCTGTTCCAGGGGCATTAGAAAAAGTAGAAGAATTAGGCGGAGACATTCTCAAACTCTGCGTAAAAGTCGGCGGCAGTCTTTCTGGAGAACATGGCATCGGTGCAGATAAAAAATGCTATATGCCAGAAATGTTTACCGAGATAGATTTAGAAACAATGCAATGGGTGCGGCAAGTTTTTAATCCTAAAGGTTTAGCAAATCCTGGGAAAATTTTCCCTACTCCTCGCACTTGTGGGGAAGCTGCCAATGCTCAAAGTGCAAAACAGTTTGAATCGGTAGAACGTTTTTAATTTAGAGATAGGCTGAGCATTCTGAGCGAGGTGATATAAAATTGGTAAAGCAGTCGCAGATCGCATTCTCAAGATGGCAGTCTTTACTGCAACCGTTTCGAGTTGCACCAATCGCTGCATATAAGTTATTCTTTGACTTGACAGCAGCCTATGCTAGCACGGATAGATTTTATCATAATCTGGCGCACATACAGCAAGTTTTAGATACAATAGACTTGATGCGATCGCAATCCCAAAATTTCGCCGCACTTGAATTTGCTGCTTGGTTTCACGATGTCATTTACGATCCCAAAGCTAAAGATAATGAAGAAAAAAGCGCTGCTTATGCAGCAGATGTTTTGACAAATATAGGAATTTCAGCAGAAACGATAGATAATGCTGTAAACTTAATATTAACAACGAAAACCCATCAAGCCATTGAAAACAGTATTGATAGCCAAATATTTTTGGATGCAGACTTATCCATATTAGGTGCGTTTGAGACAGAATATCGAAATTATGCAGTAGCAATACGTCAAGAATATTCCTGGCTTTCAGAGGGAGAATATCGATCGGGCCGTAAACAAGTCTTGCAGAATTTTTTGAAACGAGAAAGAATATATTTCACAGAGCAAATGTTTACCGCATTAGAAGAGAAGGCTAGACAGAATATTCAAGAAGAAATAAAATATTTATCGTCAGGAAACAGTAATAAAATATAATAGTGATTCAAGAAACGAAAGCGATCGCACAAACTCTCACCGACATCCTTGGCCCAGCAGCAGTCCGCGACTGGGAAAACATCGAAGTTTCTCAGCAAAAACACATATCTGAGACAGTATCATCCGGCACCACTTCTACCTGCATCGTCTATCCCAACACCCAGTCAGAACTCGCCCAAGTCATCGCCTGCGCCTACCAGCAGCGTTGGCGCGTCTTACCTTGCGGCAGCAGCAGCAAACTGAGTTGGGGTGGTGTAGCTAAAGGAGTCGATGTAGTAATTAGCACCTCACGCCTCAACCGCGTCATCGAACACGCAGTCGGCGATTTAACCATCACCGTCGAAGCAGGCGCGAAATTATCCGATATACAGGCAATTTTGGCTGCATCTGGACAATTTATCGCTCTCGATCCAAGTTATCCCCAAACAGCAACCATCGGCGGCATCGTAGCTACTGCTGACGCCGGTTCTCTGCGGCAACGATATGGCGGCGTGCGGGATATGTTGCTGGGAATTTCCTTTGTCCGTGCCGATGGTCAAATCGCCAAAGCCGGTGGGCGCGTGGTAAAAAATGTTGCCGGATACGACTTGATGAAACTATTCACTGGTTCGTTTGGCACCCTGGGCATGATCTCGCAAGCCACGTTTCGCGTTTATCCCCTGCCAGAAGCGTCACAGACAGTCGTGCTGATTGGTATCGGGGATGCCATCGCACTTGCCACCAAAACCCTTCTCGCCTCCGCCTTAACCCCCACAGCAGTCGATTTGCGATCGACGGCTGTGGTAACTAACCTGGGACTTGGTAAAGGCATGGGATTAATTACTCGCTTCCAAAACATCACAGAAAGTATCAAACAACAATCAACTAGACTTCTAGAAGTAGGGCAAACACTGGGTTTGCAATGCAGCAGCTATACCGGAAATGATGAGGCTGAATTATGGCAGAAGTTAGCAGAACAAATCTGGGCATCTGGTCAAGAACCCGAAATTATTTGCAAAATAGGAATGCTACCCACTGCTGCCGTCGCCACTCTCACTCTGTTGGATAACATTTCCCATCAGCAGGGAATTGGATTGATTCACGCCGGTAGTGGGTTAGGGTTATTGCGGTTTAATCCAGAAAATGCGCTGAATTGCGTTACAAAAATGCGATCGCACTGTCAATCTCACAGCGGTTTCCTCACTGTTCTTGAAGCACCAATTTCCTTCAAACAACAGCTGGATGTCTGGGGCTATTCCGGCAACGCCCTCGATTTAATGCGGCAAATCAAACAGCAATTTGACCCAGAAAATATTTTAAGCCCACATCGTTTTGTGGCAGGAATTTAGTTTAAACGAAACACGAATACGCAAAGGGCGCAAAGGAAGAAAGAGAGAAGATGCAAATTTCCGAAAAACCGGGCATAAATTCAGATAATTTAGGTGGGTTTGATGCTAATCATCCGCCCGACCCGAAACTCATTGATACTTGCGTTCACTGCGGATTTTGTCTTTCCACTTGTCCCAGTTATCGCGTAATTGGTAAAGAGATGGATTCGCCAAGAGGGCGGATTTATCTGATGGATGCTATCAATGAAGGTGAAGCACCTCTTGGTGAGGGAACGGTGCAGCATTTTGATAGTTGTTTGGGATGTCTCGCTTGTGTAACTACCTGTCCGTCGGGTGTACAATATGACAAGTTGATTGCCGCGACTCGTCCGCAGATAGAGAGAAATTATTCGCGCAGTTTGCCAGATAAACTGGTTAGGCAACTCATCTTTAACTTATTTCCCTATCCCAATCGGTTGCGGGTTTTGCTAGCGCCTTTGTTGATATATCAAAAGTTGGGATTTCCCAAATTTTTTCGCGCTACTGGATTACTTAAACAGATATCTCCCCGATTGGGGGCAATGGAATCTATTCTGCCAAATGTAACTCTAAAAGCGTTTCGAGATACTCTGCCAGAAGTTATTCCGGCTGAAGGTAAGAAACGCTATCGGGTTGGGGTAATTTTAGGTTGCGTACAACGTCTATTTTTCTCCAAAGTTAATGATGCAACTGTGCGCGTTTTAACAGCCAATGGTTGCGAAGTTGTGATTCCTAAATCTCAAGGTTGTTGTGCCGCATTGCCAGAACATCAAGGACAAAAAGAACAAGCACAAGCGCTTGCTAGGCAGATGATTGATAGTTTTGAAGGCACAGGAGTGGATTTTGTAATTATCAATGCTGCTGGTTGCGGTCATACTTTGAAAGAATATGCTCACATCTTAGAAGATGACCCGAATTATCGGGAAAAAGCAAAAGAATTTGCCGGAAAGGTAAAAGATGCTCAAGAGTTTTTGGCTTTGGTTGGATTGACGACAAAATTATCACCGCTGACTGATGGGGAACTGACTTTAGTTTATCAAGATGCCTGTCATTTGTTGCACGGACAAAAGATTAGCGTGCAACCGCGTCAGCTATTGCGGCAAATTCCGGGGGTGAAGTTGCGAGAACCAATTGATGCGGCTTTGTGTTGTGGTAGTGCTGGTGTTTACAATATGCTGCAACCGGAAGTAGCTGATGAATTGGGTCAGCAAAAGGTTGACAATTTGCTGAATACTGGTGCTGAGTTAATTGCTTCTGCCAATCCTGGTTGTACTTTGCAAATTAGCAAGCATTTGCAGTTGCAAGGTAAGGAAGTTCCGATTATGCACCCGATGGAGTTGTTGGATTATTCGATTCGAGGTGTGAAACTCTACGAGTAAAAGAAGGTGGGCAATGCCCACCCTACTAATATCGAATACCTAAATGTTTGCTACAGATTGTAGAGTAGGGGCGGGTTTGGGTACAGGCCAACTTTACGGGCGGGTTTAGCAGATAATCTGGTAGGGGCGGGTTTATCCAACATACGGGTTATAATCATAAAATTTTCCCAAAAAACCGCCCTTATACCATATAATGGAACAATATCCAATAGCAATTATTTATGGTACAAACACCGACAAAAACACTCACTCTAGAAGAGTTTCTGAAACTGCCAGAAACAAAACCAGCTAGCGAATACATCAACAATCAAATTATCCAAAAACCTATGCCACAGGGAAAGCACAGCAAATTACAGGGAAAGCTAGTCACTGTTATTAACGAAGTGGTGGAGGAGCGGCGAATTGCTATGGCTTTTCCAGAATTGCGCTGTACTTTTGGCGGACGTTCGATCGTGCCAGATGTGGCGGTGTTTGCTTGGGAAAGAATACCTGTCGATCATAATGGCGATGTGGCGAATGTTTTCGAGAGTTATCCAGATTGGACGATCGAAATTTTATCTCCTGACCAAAACCAAACTAAAGTAACCGGAAATATTTTGCACTGCCTCAAATACGGTAGCAAATTAGGCTGGTTACTCGATCCAGAACAAAAATCGGTGTTAGCTTATCCAGCCGGAAAGCAACCGGAATTTTTGGAGAAAGCTGAAGAGGTGCTACCCATGCCAGATTTTTTAGCAGAATTACGGTTAACGGTAGGAGATTTGTTTGGTTGGTTAAAACTGGGAGGCGATCGCACTCCTTCTCTCTGACAAAAAAATGCGTTGGCCTAGCCAGCATAAGGCATATCGCACCCGATCGCATCTTCACACGCAGGGAACCGATACATAAAACTGTGCTGGCCCATCTGAAGTAGCCCGAACCTTGCAATTTACCCCCAGACGATCGCTACACACCCCCGCAAATTCTCCCGCAGTTCTCAAGTCGCTAAACCAAACTTCCGCAACGCAACCCGAAAAAGAGCGATCGCTCGTCCTCCAGAGGCATTCAACCGCCTCAGCAGATAATGCAAATTGTCTGACAACTTCGTAAGAAAGTGCTTCTCTGCTCACTTCTGCCACCCCAAACCATATCTTTTTTAGCATATATAGCTAGGGACTAGGGGCTAGCTATACTATTGCTGAGCAACAGATAAAGCGATCGCATCTCAAAACTGGGCTACATTATATTCGGTAAACTGTGGGAGCGAGCTTACAAATCACAGATGAAACTAAAAGTCAACACATCCATTTCTCTTTTTCTCTGCCTTACCCTTTCAGGTTTGGTATCCTGTCGCCCGGTAGAGCAGACGCAGGCGTCAACTGGCTCACCGCCGCCAAAGCAAGATTTAACCCAACTGTTTGCCGTTAGACAGAATGGCAAGCTGGGCTATATCGACAAGACGGGAAAAGTAGTCATTTCGCCAAAATTTGATGAAGTTAGCGACTTTTCTGAAGGGCTGGCACGGGTAAAAATTGGCGATCGATACGGCTATATCGATCGGAGTGGCCAAATCGCGATCGAGCCCCAGTTTGATGATGCTGATGACTTTTCCGAAGGGCTTGCAGCGGTAGAGATTGACGAAAAGTTGGGCTATATCGACTCATCGGGTAAAATGGCGATCGCACCCCAATTTGATGATGCCGACGAATTCTCCGAAGGACTAGCAGAAGTAATGATTGGCGACAAGTGGGGCTACATCGACAAGGCAGGGGAAACAGTCATCTCGCCGCAGTTTAATGAGACTGAGAACTTCTCCGAAGGGCTTGCCGGGGTAAAAATTGGCGACAAATGGGGCTATATCGACAAAACCGGCAAGTTTGTTTGGAATCCCACAAAGTAATTTAAGAGGAGCTAGAGCGCCAGTCCAGTAGAATAAATTGACAAAAAAACAATCTGATGTGTGGGTAGGGGCGAACGCGCAAAGCGTGCCGGAGGCATTAGCATTCGGGGAGTAAGCGAACGCAATCTGCAACAATTTTTCTGCCCGAATGCAACGCCTGCGCCGTTGTCTGTATAAGCGATCGCACCATGTTGCTTTTGTCAACCTCTTTTACTGGACTGGCGCTCTAGGGGCTAGTGCAGGGAAAGCAGAAATAATCCATCAGTTATACTCTCCCACTGCCCCTTTCCCCTCCAAAAACCTCAACCAACAGACAGATAAGGAAATGTACAATAATCTACCCAAAGGTTATTAGTAACTAAGAGGAAGCTCAGTAAAGTTCAAAGGACAGCTTTGAATTTTATCCAATTAATATATAGCAACCGCCAAGGCCGTTACGAGGTTCTTAATTCCACCAAACCGTTCGGCTGAGCGTTCGACTGAGCGCTCACGCCGAAGCCTTGATTCTAGTCCCTTCTTCCCCTAGTCCCTAGCCCCTAGTCCCTAGTCCCTAGCTATATATGGATATTTATATAATTGACCTGTTTGTTATTGGCTTGCTCCTGCTCATTGTTACATTAGGATCGGGCTGGATTGCCCGATTACCCCTCTCCTTCGCCCTCATATACCTGCTCGTCGGTATCTTCCTTGGCCCCTATGGAGTACATTTAATTCAATTGCGACCCGATGCCAAGTTTCTAGAGCGACTGACAGAATTTGTTGTCATTGTCTCCTTATTCAGCTGCGGACTAAAAATGAATCGCCGTCTCAATTTGTGGTCTTGGCGTTCAACAGTGCGGCTAATTGGGTTTTTGATGCCGATTTCAATTTTTGCCATCGCCGCCGTAGGTCATTGGCTATTAAAAATGGAATGGGGGCCAGCAATTTTACTCGGAGCAATTCTCGCACCAACCGATCCAGTATTGGCTTCAGAAGTTCAGCTATCTGATGTCGAAGATAAAGATGAATTGCGCTTTGGGTTAACCTCGGAAGGCGGTTTAAACGATGCCCTGGCTTTTCCCTTTGTCTATTTCGGGATTTACTCGTTAAAAGATAATAATTGGTCAAACTGGTTTAAACAATGGGTTGCCGTTGATTTAATTTGGGCTATTGCAGCTGGCATTGTCATGGGAATAGTGGTAGCAAAGGCTATTGTCTGGATTGACAAACGACTGCAAAAACACCGCCCAGTCGATGAATTAATGGAGGATTTCGTAGCTCTGGGCATCATTTTGCTCACCTATTCCCTAACAGAATTTGTCAACGGCTATGGATTTTTGGCTGTTTTTGTAGCCGGAATTGTAGCACAGCGCAGTTATCGCGATCCAGACAAGCGAAATTCTCAGCTAGAATTTATAGAAAGAATTGAAAAACTGATGGAAGTCGGGACAATTTTACTACTTGGTTCGCTTCTGCGATGGGAAGCAATCCAGGCTCATGCTGGTGAAGCATTGTTGGTGGCAGGATTGTTAATTTTTGTCATCCGTCCTTTGGGTACTTGGATTAGCACAATAGGCCGCTATCCTACCGCAACCCGCTGGTTGTTTGGCTGGTTTGGCATTCGCGGTGTGGGGAGCATCTATTATCTCTGCTATGCTTTTGGAAATGGCTTAAAAGACGAATTGGGTGAACAAATCGCTTGGATTACGTACATTACTATCGTCATTTCCGTAATTTTGCATGGCATTAGTGCCACCCCATTAATGAACTGGTACGAGCGTAATATGAAAAGCCGCTATGCGAATGTAAAACCTGTAGAAAATTTGGTTAATAAAACTTGATTGTTTGAAGGGCTTGGAGGGGAATTTCGATCGCAAACTCCGTTCCCCCTCCCGGTGTCGAAATACAATTTAACTGCCCGCCGTGAGACTCCACCACAATAGAATGAGAAATATACAATCCCAAGCCACTCCCAGACCCCACCGGCTTTGTCGTGAAGAAAGGATCGAATATTTTGTCAAGTACCTCCGGTATCATGCCGGGGCCATTATCGGCAATTCGGATAATTATAGAGTTGGACGTAGTAACTTCCGTGCGAATGCGAATGGTGGGTAGTGGCTGGGATTCTTTTGGATTAGCTACTTGATATTTACTATACCCTTCCAAAGCATCAATACAATTGCCGAAAATATTCATAAACACCTGGTTGATTTGAGAAGCGCGACAAGTCACTTTGGGTAGTTTGCCATATTCTTTAATCACGTGGATTTCCCAACGTCCTCCCTCTGGTTTGAGACGCGCTTGTAAGAGCATCAACGTACTTTCCAGACCTTCGTGAATATCCACAGGTTTGATGTCGGATTCATCCAGACGGGAGAAGTTTCGCAGTGCCAAGACAATTGTGCGAATGCGTTGTGCGCCGTTTTCCATTGATGACAAAATTCGATCCAAGTCCTCGCTTAAAAATTCGATTTCGTTATCTAAAAGCGCTTCTACAATTTCTGCCGGTGGATTGGGATAGTGTTGCTGATAAATAGTCAAAACATGGAGCAATTGTTGACTGTATTGCTTGACATAAGTAATATTGCCGTAGATAAAATTGGTGGGATTATTGATTTCGTGGGCGACGCCAGCAACTAACTGACCTAAACTGGACATTTTTTCGGTTTGAATCATTTGGGCTTGAGTGCGTTGCAGTGTTTGCATCGCTTCTGCCAACTGCCGAGCTTTCTCTCTTTCTCGCGCTTCGCTTTGTCGCAATGCTTCCAAATTGCACAATTTGATTTGCGTTTGAATGCGAGCTATGAGTTCGTTTTTGGAGATGGGTTTGGTGATATAATCGTTAGCGCCAACGGTCAAACCTTGTACGAGGTCAGAAACTTGATTCTTGGCGCTCAACATGACAATGGGTAATTCGTTGGGGCTGTATTTCTGGCGAACTATTTGGCAGACTTCGTAACCGGATATTTTGGGCATCATGATATCCAGAATAATCAAATCCGGGCGGCAATTCTCGATTAAGGCTAATGCTTCTGACCCGCTACTGGCTTGCATGATGCCGTATTTATGCAGGGATAAGTAGTTGGCGACTACTTGCAAGTTAACGGGTTCGTCGTCCACAACTAAAATATTGAATTCGCTTTGAGAAGGAAATGTTTCTAAAGGTACAAGTAGAGGGGATGCTGCTTCTTCGCGAACTTTACTGAGGGTTTGGATTGTATCCGGTTTCAAATCTATTGTTTGTGTGCTGATGGGGAGGGTAAAGATGAATTGGGAACCTTTGCCCAATTCGGATTCGACGCGGATAGTACCGCCGTGCAATTCTACTAATTGTTTGGTGATGCTTAAGCCCAAACCTGTGCCGCCGTATTCGCGGGAGATGGAGGCATCGACTTGCTCGAAGGATTTAAAGATCTTGTCGAATTTTTCAGATGGAATGCCAATTCCCGTGTCGGTAACTGTTACTTCCATCATGTTGTTGACCGCATTTGCCGATATAGTGACGGAGCCGGATTTGGTAAACTTGATGGCGTTGCCGACCAAGTTGTGTATGATTTGTTGCAAGCGGTTCTCGTCGCCTTGTACCGGGGGTAAATCTGCTTTGATTTCGTTTTTGAGTTGAAGGGATTTGCCAGCTAGAAGGGGTTGGGAAAGTGCGAGGACGATTTCGGTGATTTGGCCGAAGTCTACGGGCTTTGTTTGGATTTCGATTTCTTGGCCTTTGAGTTGGGCGAAGTCGAGGATGTAGTTGACTAAACGCTCCAGTCTTCTGCCGCTGGAAACCACCATCGAAAGGTTGGCAATCTGCGGTTGGGACATGGTTCCAGCTGCGCCGTCGATGAGGGATTCGGCGATGCCGATGATGCCGTTGAGGGGGGTGCGGAGTTCGTGGGAGGTGTTGGCTAAAAAGTCGTCTTTGAGTTTGTCGAGTTTCTTCAATTCTTCATTGAGGGCGGTGGTTTCTTCGTAGAGTTGGGCGTTTTGAATGGAGATGGCTGCTTGGGAAGATAATAGGTTTAAGATTTCCAATCTGTCGGTGGTGAAGGCTCCGGTGGTGAGGTTGTTTTCTAGATATAAAATGCCGTTGAGTTTGCCTTGATTGAGGAGGGGAAGACAGAGGATGGATTTTGGTTGGGCGGCGAGAATGTAGGAGTCGTTGCGATATTGGACTTTTGCTAATGGATTTTGGCTTTCGCTGACGGCGTTGTCGAGAACTACTGTTTCTTGGCAACGGGCGACGTAGTTGACTATGGCGGTACTCAGAAGGGGTATTTGGGTGGTGGGGTCTACAAAGTCTATGGGAATGGATTGGAGGGTGATTACTTCGTCGGAATCTACTGTTGCGGATGCTTCGATTACCCAGTTACTTGTTTCGTTTTCTCTTTGTTTTTGGGTGGGGAGAATGAGAAAGCCTTTTTGTGCGCCAGCATTTTCGATCGAAATTTTGATCGATTTTGAGAGGAGTTTGTCCAGGCGGATTTCGCCGGATATGGCTTGGGAGGCTTTGAGGACGCTGGCTAAATCTAATTGACTGGAGGTTGTTCCACCTGTGGTGATGATAGTGGAAATGGTGGTTTTGGTTGGCCAAGAAGTTGCTGAGGCGGCGGTTAAGAATTCTGGATATTTGGTTTCCAAATGTTTGACTTTGGCGACAGCGCCCCATTGCTGATAGAGGTAGCGTGCGTTTTGCAGGTAGTGACGGGCGAAATGATTTTGGTTTTTGGATAGATAGAATTTGCCTGCAAGTTCGTTGGCGAGGGCTTCTTCGTTGAGGTATTCGTTTTCGTGGGCTAATGCGATGGCTGTGTCGTAATATTCTCTGGCATCGCCGTATTTGCCCAAGACGCGGGCGCGTTCGGCTTCGACTAGATAGAATTTGTGCAGGTAGTTCATGGGGGCATGATTTGCCCATGTTTCTAATTTTTGTTGGTTGGCGGCGACTTTTGAGAGGATGCGCTCTTTTTCTACTTCGTCGGCATCGGGAAATACGGCGAGATGAGCTAGGGAATCCCAAGAATGGAATTGGTAGAAAGGAGTCATTCCTATGGTTCCGTCTAAATACTCTTCTGCTCTAGCTGCAACTACAACGGCTTGCAAGTAATCCTGAAAGAGATAACTGATAACCATTTTGTTAAAAAATAAGTAGTAAGTTCCCGATCTATCGTTTGCCGTCAATTGAAGTGGTAGCATTTTCTCTTCATTGTAAGCTTCACCTATTAACTGACAAGGGTTTTGATTTCTGCTCAGCAAATTCAAGACTACCTGTCGCCACAGTTCAGAATAATTAACGATAGTTTGCTGTTTGTTTTGACGTATGGCTTCACTGTATAAAGCCATTTCTCGTTCCAGTCCAGCTAGTTCCTTACCAATAAAATAGGAATGCACGCAAAAAACTAATAAACAATAGCCTGCGTATTCCAAAGCTCCGCTTTCCAGTCCGCTATAATAGCCCTCTAGCAAAAGTTTTAATGTTTTACTTATATGCTCGTTCCAATGGGTTGTCGCGCCGCAAACGATGTTTATTGTTCCTGCTTTAAATTTTTTGGCATTGCTCCTTGACAATAAATTTAACGCTAGTTGCCCAAAGGCATAACTGGAATCAATATTTCCCATTATGCCGCCAATAATTAGCCCATAACAGGCATAGGTGAAAGCAGATTCATTAGCATTTCCGTATTTGAGTGAGAAATAGACCTGTTTAAATACAGATATTGCTAGCAAATGAGGAGCAACTTTAAAAGCAATAGCAAATAAATTGTTGAGGATACGCATTGCTGCAAGTTTGTTCCTATCTGTCATTTCGGCTAGATATACTAAATCTTCAATTCGTTTTTCTCCCAAAGTAAACTGTATCTGCTCTAGTTCAAGCATTATATCGGAATCCGTTATTTGCTCTGGAAACGTGATGCCCAACATTTTAAGAATTTGGAGAGCAGCTTGCATTGCTTCTATTTGCTTGTTCTGGGCAATGTAGGCTTGAATCTCAACCTCATAAACTTTTACTTTATCCAGCAAGGAGATAGCTTCTTGGCGGACTATTTCAGCTAACCGATCCATCTCTTCAAATTTGCCGATTAGATATGCTGACTCTGCCGCTTCCAGATATAAATCTAAGGTCAGGTTATACTCAGTTTTCCAAGCATTTTTTGGCGAAAATTCGATGCCAAGTTTCAAATAATTAAATGCCGATTGATAAGCTGCCGAGGCTTTGGCTTTCTGTCCCGCTAGCAAGTTTAATTTTGCCAGTTCATAGCCCTCAGCTTGTTGCTGAATTAACTCTCTACCCTGGTTCAGTTGATTGACAATTTCAAATATTTCTTGGTTTCGCTTGTCTGCTGGGGTATTTTGCAGTAACAATTGTCCGATTTGCCAATGGACTGCTTGCTTGTCTTCCGCAGGAATCAAGGAGTAAACTGCTTGTTGAATGCGATCGTGGGCAAACTTATATTCAACATTTACTTGACCTAAAAAATCTTGTACGTCGAGGTCGAGTAGTTTGTACGCATCGTTTAAGGGTAAGATTAAGTTTTCTGCGATCGCTTCCCATAGATCGCCTGCTGTTTCTCTGAGAGGTTTTTCATAGACTACTGCTAGAGTTTGCAGGTCGAACTGATTGCCAATACAAGCGGCGAGTTTCAATACTGCCTGTGTTTGCTCTGGCAATTTCTGTATCTTGCCTGCCATCAGTTCAACTACATTATCAGTAAAGCCTCGCTTCTCAATTTGTGTTAAATTCCACTGCCAACTGCCTTGCTGATACTCAAAAGTAATTAATCCTTCTGCATAGAGAGCTTTTAAGAATTCATTCAGAAAGAAAGGATTACCGCCTGTTTTAGCAACTGCCAATTTTGCTAGCGGTAAAGCTGTCTCTGAGTCGCAATTAAGGGTATCGACTATCAACTGATTAACATCGGACAATTCCAATGGTGAAAGAAATATCCGAGCTATGATTGCATGAGCCTTCTCGATCTCTGCCAAGGTCAGCATGAGGGGATGGGCTTCGCTGACTTCGTTGTCCCGATAAGCTCCTATTAAAAATAGATATTTAGTATCCGCCGCTGTCATCAAACGTTCAATTAATTTCAGCGAAGCACCATCGCTCCACTGCAAATCGTCTAAGAAAATGCAGAGCGGATGTTCGGGCTGGGTAAATACTTTAATGAATTTACCAAAAACCAAATTGAAGCGATTTTCTGCTTCCGCAGCTGCTAAAGCAGGTACTTCCGGTTGCTGTCCAATAATTAGTTCTAATTCGGGGATGACTTCTATCATCACCTGACCGTTTGAACCCAAGGCAACCAGCAACTTGTCTTGCCAAGCGGCTATTTGGGCTTTACTTTCTGTGATTAGCTGTAGAATTAAGGAGCGAAATGCTTGGATCAGGGAGGCGTAGGGTATATTGCGCTGAAATTGGTCAAATTTACCAGCAATAAAATAGCCTCGCGATTCGGTAATCGGTTTGTAGACTTCCTGTACTAAAGCTGATTTGCCAATACCGGAATACCCTGCCACCAACATTAATTCGCAGGCTCCTAAGCTAACTCGCTCGAAGGATGCCAATAGGATTTCAATTTCTTTTTCTCGCCCATACAACTTTTGCGGAATTTGAAAGCGATCGGAAGCATCGGCACGCCCCAGAGGGAAGGGATCGATCTGCTTTTTCCGCTGCCATTGATGCAGACATTGTTCTAAATCTGCTTTCAGACCGGATGCTGATTGGTAGCGGTCTTCGGCATTTTTTGCCATTAATTTCAGCACAATTTCTGAAATTGCCTGGGGAATATCTGGTTTGAGTTGGTGCGGCTGTAAAGGAACTTTGGCAATATGGCAATGCACCAATTCCATCGCATCGTCGGTGGGGAAGGGTAATTGACCTGTTAGTAACTGGTAGAATGTGACTCCCAACGAGTAAAGATCTGTGCGATAATCGATGGGACGGTTCATGCGTCCGGTTTGCTCTGGCGAGATATAGGCCAGCGTTCCTTCTAAGACATTTGGATTGCGAAAAGTTGCATTTTCTCGCGAAATAACTGTAGAAATTCCAAAGTCAATGAGTTTTACTTGCCCGGTTGTATGATTCAGAATAATGTTTGCTGGGTTAATATCTTTGTGAATAATATTTTGCTGGTGAATTTGACCCAAAATCTCGCTAACTTGAATAGTTACTGTTAAAAAATCTGCCAAAGAACCTAACCCCTCTAACCCCCCTTCCCTACGAGGTAAGGGGGGAAGAGGAAGATTTCTCCCCTCTCCTTGTAGGAGAGGGGTTGGGGGAGAGGTTTCTTCTGCTTGCATCAACTGTGCTAAGGATTTACCCCCAAAGTCTTCTAATACCATCACCCAGCGGTCGCCATCCCTTTCCAAACTGTAGGCATTTACTACCCCAGTTAGATTCAAGTTACAAATGACTTCATACTCTCGCTTGAACCACGCAATTTTTTCCGGCGGTGGGTAAAGTTCCTTGAGTATCTTGAGGATAACTGGTTGCTTATCTACTTGCCTAAGTCCGCGATAGACCAACGAGTGATCGCTTTCGTGAAGTTTTTTGGCTATTTGGTAGCCTGAAAATGTTATGTTCATCACCGTTTCTTCCTAATTAACTTAAAGTACAAGTAGAAAAATTAATAATGAAAAAATAAGGTTGGTTTGATCAATAAAGCCAACCTTGATTAAACGTTACTTTAACGAACTAAATCAGAAAGTGTCTCCCATTAGGGATACCCATAAATTACTCGCCACTGGACGATTTTGCCTTCACGCAGAGTAATCACATAGACAAAACTGCTTTGCACATTACGACCGTTGTTCTTGAACTGGATTCTTTCCTCCCCGCATACTACAACCTTGTCGCCTTGAACGATGTACTCTTTTGCCTCGTGACTTCCTCCATCTACTATCTGATTGAATATTGCAAAAAGCTCATCTACTTGTTCGCAGCCAAGATATCGACCAGTTAAGGGATCGTCGATCGATCCAGATACAATCCACTCTATATCTTCTGCCAAGTATTCTTTTGATGGTGTTAGGGCAGTACCCTTTTCATAGTTTTCGACTATTGTCTGCACTATTTTCAAATTTTCTTCTTCTGTCATAAGTATCTCTACCCTTGCTAATCTCTGATTTCTTCAACGAACTTGCTGCTTAACAGCAGCGCTTGGCTATTGCCAAGAATGAGAAACTTTCGCTAATAGTCGTGCGAACTATTGCTAAAAAATCAAAGGCACGGCTAATTTCCCTCTGAAGGTTCTGAATCTGGGCCTGAATCAGGTGTAGGATCTGGATCGGGTGAAGGATCTGGATCGGGTTCCCGAAAAGCGATCGATAACACAGGCAGTTCGTCTGCAAAAGCAGCAATAATTTTAGCTCTTTCGCCGCTCTTGACTATGGCCCGCTCAACTTCTGTTAACCCGGCTGCATCCATCACTGCTGTGGGTGACTGGGCAAATGCTGCCTGTTTGTGGGGATTTGTGGCTAAATCGGTCAATAACTCGTATAGCTTGCTCAAAATTAGTCCCTCTTTAGGTTGCTGCAAATTTTTCAATGTATTGCTGGAGTTATACCACCATTAATCTTCAATTTCAACAATTTTTGCAATTAATTAACACTTTAAAGCGCGAATCGCTGTGTAGGTTAAACCAAGCTGGGTCATTACGCACCATCTCGACGTTGAGGTCGTATTCAAAGGATATGGCTGCTTGCAAATAGTTCAATGCTTTGTCAAAGTCGCCCGACAATGCAGCCAAACCACCCAATCCGTAAAGGGCGATATCGCTTCCACCATACCATTTGGGATTTGGGATTTGGGATTTTGGATTGGCAGTTTCGTCGGAGTTAGACAGAAACCCGGTTTCTTGGGGGTTATCGGAGTTAGACAGAAACCCGGTTTCTTCGGCATCCACCATTGACTGCAATACAGTCCGCGCTTGGTGGATTTCGGCTTGAGCTTTCTCCAATCCTTGCCAAAGAGTCTGATTGACGGCAATGCAATATACAGCGAGAGGGTCATTTGGTCTTGCTGTCAAGGTTTGTTTGTAACATTTCATTGCTTCGGCGTACCGTCCCAGGCGCGTGAGGGGAAAGCCGCGTTCGTTACCCCAATAGCTAACGATCGTCTCATCAAGAGCGATCGCGCGATCGAATTCCACCACCGCTTCAGCATAGCGATTGGCAATACTGCACATAACGCCCCGGTAAGCATAAGCCCAAGCATAATCGGGTTTGAGTTCGATCGCTCTGTTAAAATCGGCCACAGCTTCCTCATAGCGCAATAACCGCCGATAAACCACGCCACGGTGCGCGTAAGCCCAAGCGTAATTGGGGGAAAGTCCGATCGATCGGTTAAAATCTGCCAAGGCTTCCGTATAGCGTTTCATCTGACGGTAGGTTTCGCCCCGTTGGGCAAAACCTTTGGCATTGGTGGGGTTTTGGGCGATGGGTATTTCATCGGCGTGGTTCATAATGCGATCGTAAATGTTATCTACAATTTTTTATTGTCGTAAGCAACACAGCCCGCCTGCGATTCAAAGATCGTAAATTCAGGATTATCAAACATTTTGGGAAAGGGGGAAATTTTGACTTTTGAATGAGTGACTTTTGACTTTTTCTAGCCCCTATTTTCCATTCCCAAACGCGCCATCATTTCGCGATCGAGCGGTGCTGGGCCTAATGGGGGTACATAAAGAGTGGAAACTGGCGTCACGTTGGCTTCTGGCAGTTTAGAGAGAGGAATGCGTTTGATTACAGGTTCGCAAACTGGGTAATAAACGGCGGCTTCGTAGACAATTACTTCGTGGTCGAAACTATAATACTCTTGCAAAACCTCTGCTAACACAGTTAATCCGTGCAAATGACTTCCTTCTTTATAGAAACCAAGATTGCCGATCATCGCAATTTGCCACAAAATTAAGGCACAGGTTGGGTCAAATTTGCGCCGTCGGATCAGGAAGTCCGTGGCTTCAAAACTTTGGCATCCGTTGACACCTGGGTCAAGTCCGACGTCGGCAAATAAGCAATCTTCGGCGGAGATTCCTGGCAGCATTTGGGCTTTGAAACCTTCGCGACGCGCCTGTTTCAGCGCTCCATGTGCTGGATCGGCAAATACACCGGGATGACCGTAAAAAACAGCACATACATTCAAACCTTGACGCACTTCGGTGAGGATTCGCTCCACCATCTCGCGATAGGTTTCCTTTCGCCGAGTGCGATCGGTATTATAAGGTATGGCTTCGGCAGTGGCGTTGAGCGATCGCAGCCATTTGGCAGTCAGTGGGTCGGCTACGGCGAACAATAGCTTATCCGCTTGCACAATATGAGCTTGCGCCCCTAAAGTGAGGTGACCCACCAGTTGAATACCTGTACCGACAATAGTTAACGAACCTGCTTGCAAGTTATCCTCAAAACTCAAAATTGCCAATTCTCCCAGTTTCTAGTCTCTTTGATTGGCTCCATTGTCGTATTTTTTGAGCAATTTAGCTAAGGAAGCTTCCAACTGGGGCGAGAGTTCGATCGGTAAACTGCCAGAACGGACGTACAAATCTCGTTGAGGAAAAGGAATTTCAATATTGCGATCGCGCAAAATAGCATCAATTATAAAATATAAATCGCTCTTGATTAGAAACTGTTTGCGCGGTTCTCTAATCCAAACAAGTAACTCTAAATTCAAGCCATTGTCGCCATATCCCTTGAAAATCACAAGAGGAGGTGGTTCGGACACGACCTCCTCATAATCTTTTGTGGCATCAATCAGCGCTGACCTCACTTTAGTCAAATCAGAACTATAGGCTACAGCTATAGGTAATTTGATTCTGGTTACAAAACCGCTGTGATTCCAGTTCATAACCTCGTTTTCTAAAAAGCGGGAATTGGGCACAATAATTGAAACTTGATCGAGGGTGCGAATTTCGGTGCTGCGGACGCTGATGCGCTCTACAGTTCCCATGAAATCGCCCACATTTACAAAGTCTCCCACTTGAATCGGACGCTCAAAGATAATTACCAAACCGCTCACAAATTCCTTGGCAATTCCCTGCAATCCCAAACCAATTCCTACACCCAAAACTCCAGCAAAAATAGTAATAGAACTGAGGTCTAATCCCCACAGTTGTAGCAACAATACACTACCGAGCAAAATTAGCGTGTAGTTGGCAATTATGGCGATCGTTTCTTGAGCGCCTCGATTCATGCCTGTCAACCGCAACACACGCGATCGCAACACATTCTTAACGGTTTTGGTTACAATTAAAAGACCGTAAAACAGCCCAATCAGGATAATTACCTGGATAACAGAGTAAGATTTATCTCCCAGAGGAATGATTGGTGAAGCCAGACTGTAAACAACAAGGTCAGCTATTTCTTGGCTCCATACCCGCGTTTGGGGAAACTGGTTGGTGGTGTAAAGTGCAACCAACAACCACAACCCGGTACGCAGGAGGGCAAGTGTAAACTTGAGGAACAACTCAAGACTGCGCGTTGGCGCAACAGCCTCTGGAAGCGTCTCCTGCTGGCGACTCAATCGTTGTAGCAAACGATGCCAAATTGAACCTAAAAGGGAGGTAAGGGCGATCGCCACCAGCACACACCCAACCGAAATTAACAAAGCTTGGCGGATATACCCAGGACGCCTCTGTTCCTGTGCTAGCTTAATCGCTACATCAATGCGATCGCGCCAGAGTTCAGCCTGTTCTTCCTTCAACATCCCTTCTGGGGCGTCTTTCTCAGTCACAGTCAGCAAATTAAGCCCATTCACCCGGATCACTGGCAGATCTTTGATCTCCACCACCTTCACCTGTACGGGATCGCCCGACTGTACTACCCGATTCAGCATTTGATTGGCATAATCGGCTCGTGGCTGAGCTTCAAATCCCTCCAATTGGCTGACTTTAAATAACTGGCGTCCATCTAGGGTAATCGGCGCAGTAGGATTTTCTTGCGCCCACACTGGCGTCAGGCTAAGGATATAACCCAGAATAAAGCTGAGGGCAACTATCCGAAGAGATTTAGTTTTTATGCAACTCATTAGGATAAGAATTGTACAAACGTCCACTACGGGAGCATAGCAAGTCATGGCATACGATTACGACCTCTTTGTGATAGGTGCAGGTTCCGGGGGGCTGGCGGCTTCCAAACGGGCGGCTTCCTACGGTGCTAAGGTTGCGATCGCAGAAGGCGATCTCGTCGGCGGCACCTGTGTAATTCGCGGCTGCGTTCCCAAAAAATTAATGGTATACGCCTCTAAGTTTTCGCATCTATACGAAGACGCAGTTAGCTACGGTTGGAGTAAAGTCGAAAGCAGTTTTGATTGGCAAAAACTCGTTACCGCTGTCGATAATGAAGTGATGCGTCTGAATCAGCTGCATATTAACTTCTTGGAAAAAGCAGGCGTCGAATTAATTAAAAGTCGTGCCACTTTATTAGATCCTCATACGGTAGAAGTAGATGGGCGCAAAGTCACCGCCGACAAAATTTTGATTGCTGTGGGAGGAGAAGCCGTCAAACCGAATATACCAGGCGCAGAATATACCCTCACTTCTCGCGGAATGTTTCACCTCCAAGAACAACCCAAACATTTGGTAGTTATTGGCGCTGGCTACATTGCCGTAGAATTCGCCTGTATTATGCAGGGACTTGGTTCTCAAGTAAGTCTGATGATTCGGACCGATCGCATTTTAAAAGGCTTCGATGAAGATGTTCGTAGCGGCATTCAAGATGCGATGACGCAACACGGTATCAACATTATCTGCAATAGCCAAGCAAAGAAATTTGAGAAAGTGTCGGAAGGTATTAAAATTACCTTTTCCGAACAAGGCAAAGATACCGAATCGACAATCACCGCAGATGCGGTTTTAACGGCAATCGGTCGCGCACCTAATTTAGCCGGACTCGGTTTAGAAAAAGCCGGTGTTGAAACTATCTTCTGCGAAGATGAAGAGATGCCCAGGTTGCACGGCTACAGCGTCAACTGTGCCATCACAGTCGATGAATACAGCCGCACCAGTCAGCCCAATATTTTTGCTGTCGGCGATTGCACCAACCGCATCAATTTAACGCCAGTTGCTATTGGCGAAGGTCGCGCTTTTGCCGATACTGAATTTGGCAATAATTCCCGCATCTTCAGTCACCAAGATGTAGCATCTGCGGTATTTTCCCAACCGGAAGCCGCTAGCGTTGGTATTAGCGAAGCGGAAGCCAGACAAAAATTGGGCGACGCGGTGAAGACATATCGCGCTCGTTTTCGTCCCATGTTCCACAGTTTGACTGGCGCTGATGAAAAAGTTACCATCAAATTAGTTATTGACGGTAATACCGATCGAGTATTGGGCGCTCACATGGTAGGCGAAAGTGCGGCGGAGATTATTCAAGGCATAGCAATAGCCGTCAAAATGGGTGCTACCAAAAAAGACTTCGACGCCACAGTCGGGATTCACCCTTCTACAGCTGAGGAGTTTGTTACTTTGCGATAGATATGCCATAAACCGGGCTTCTTTGTCAGAAACCCGGTTTTCAATCTAATCAATATTTGAGATGATTTGCCGTAATTCCTCCAAACTATTCACCCTCTTGAGTCCCATCTGAATTGCCTTCAATTGCTCCAAATCTAACATTTGAGATATTTGCGGCATCAACTCCAGTCCTTCGCTGCCGAATTTCATTTCTAAAATCAGTTCAATTGACGAGAGTCGTTCTTGACGTATTCCTTGTTGCAAAATTTCTTGATACCAAGGAGACTCGCTTAATATTGCCATATCCCACCTCATGATTTGCTGAACTAAACGACTTTCCAATACAAAAGTAGCAAAAAAGGCCATGACTGTTTCAAACTGGCTCAATTGCTCATCGGCGCGTAGAACTTGCAATCCTCGCCGTACTGTAGATTCTGATGCGCCACCCTTCAGCACTGGTACAAATGGGATAAGAGGTGAAGCTGGTTGTTGAAAAGCGATTTCACAATCGACTTCCCAAAGATTAATCACGCGGTAGTCTTGTCGCGCCTGCAATCCTGCCAATTCGGATTCATAGCGAGTGGGAATTTCGACATTACCCTCTTGTAAGACGTTAATCAGTACTGGATAAGTTAGCAGGTTATATTTTTCTTCCGCCAGCGCTGCATAAGCCCGCATTCGCTTGGGCATATTAGGCTTATAGCGTAGTTGGATTTCGTTGAGTACCAAAAAATCGCCATACTGGGGACTATTGGCTCGAATTAGCACGTCATTTTCGCGACTTATCCACTGGAATTCGGAACTGATAATCTCTCCTGCTACAATGTCGGGGATTTGGGTTGCCCATTTTATCCAAGTGTTTGGTGCTAGGCTGATTAAACGCTTGCTGCTAATATCTGCGGCTTTAGCCATAGGTGAGTAAATGCGTTGATTTTAATTGCGGCGGTATTCTATAATTGAATACATTACTGGAGGTAGCAATGCTCGCCAATCAAACAACATATACCACATCTGAAAATAATTTTGACAAAATTTACGATGAGGTAATTTCTACCCGCGAACCTGTAGTTATTATTCGCGAAGGTTCTGAAAGCGTGTCTGTCATTCCTACTGCTGAACTTAACAGCATCATGGAAACAGTATATCTGTTCCAGTCACATGAAAATGCCATGCGCCTACTGGATGCTTTACAACGTGCCAAAGCACGAACTAATAAGCCTCGAACTATAGAGGAATTGCGTAAAGAATTCGGACTTAGCGAAGACGAATAAAAGGTGTATGTCGGAAAATTCAGTGATAATGCTTTACAGCTTTATTTTTATAAATATTGCAAACAACAACACCCAAGCCATATTCTCTGAGGAATCTCCTCTCATTTTTTTTCAGCCTGGAGTTGCACTGATATATAAAATCCAGTTCCCTATCTCCCTTGGCGATAAATGAGGAAATATCAGACTTTTGGTTGGGTGTTGTTGTTGGATGAGACAGATGCTAGATTTAACAGCGTCTTTTACCTCTTTGCTACAAACGTGAACTTCGCTGTGGTATCTGTCGGAGAAGCTTGTTTGCTTCATGTTTTTAATTTAGCACTCTTTTTTAGAGAGGCAAGAGAATGAAACCAAACTTTACGTTCTTTGAGGTGGCTGCTGTTTGGATTACAAACATAAACAAAGTGCGATCGCTACAGTTGAGATTAATGCTTAGACAACAGAAGAGTTTGTTATAGGTTGAATTGTGTGGCTAAACTAAGAGCTATCTTACCGAGTTGACCCCTTTGTGTGGGTTAGCCCCAAGCTCTTGTCGATATCATTGTTGGGCGAGGTGCGATCGCAATATTGATAGATAGTCAGATGGGCGACGCAAATGCGCGTGCAAGTACATATAGTTACTTTATCGCCCTCCCTCTAAGGAAAGATTTATCGTTTTGAAGCCACCAAGTATTGCCATGTTTGAAAACCCGCTAACTTTGGTGTTCACCGATCTAGTAAATTCCACTGCCATCAAATCTAAATTAGAAGGCAGCGATATCAGCGCACGCAACCGCATATACCGCGACAGTATTTTGATGCCCCATCGCCACCGAGTTGAAGTCACGGTAAAGAAATACGGTGGGCGCAAAGTCGAAACCATAGGCGACGCTTTCTTTCTCGTCTTCCCCAACCCAATTCAAGCAGTAGAGTGTGCGATCGCGATCCAAAATAGCCACATCACCGACCCAATTCTCACACCATTTGGGCTACTGCAAGTCACAATCGGGATGCACACAGGTAGTCCGCTTCCAGATGGCGATCGCTTCATCGGGCAAGAAGTAGACTATGCCGCCCGCGTCGCCGCACTTGCGAGCGCCGAGCAAATCCTGCTCTCGGAAGTGACAGCCGCATTATTGTGCGATGCCCAAATCGCTGAGTTGGGGCTGCATCCCCACGGCGATCGCGACTTAAAAGGCATCGGGCGCGTCCCCATCTTAGAAGTTCTCTACAGCGACAATAAAGAACCCAAACCCCTCAAGGATGGTATCAAAGCAGGAATTGACTTTTGGCGAAAGATAAGCAGAGACAGACTTGAGTCCCAGAAACGGCTCACCACCAATCCGCTTACAGCTGGAGAAGGAATAAAATTCGATCTAGATGAAATTTACACCCCCTTGGGATTGGTAGAGCGAAAACAGAGAGACAGGCTCAGCGCTAATGTTCGTCCAGAAAGAGGTTCCCAGTTATACGAACCTGTAGGAATAGAGCTTGTTTCCCCACAACGCGAAATGGGGCGGACATTTGAGAACGATCAATTTTTTGAGCAAGTTCTCAAACCTGGACAAAACAAAAAAATCGCCATTATTGGAGAACCTGGTTCCGGGAAAACCACCCTTTTACAAAAGATTGCTTTTTGGGTATTAGATCACACCGAAGGTTTACCAATTTGGATTTCGCTAGCCGATTGGCAAGATAAAGACAAAGACCTCAAACTCGATCGGTATTTACTACAAGATTGGCTCAAAGACGCCATCTGCAAACTGCGAGTAGCACCAGAAGTTGAGGATGATTTTGTCGAGCAGTTTAACCAGGGTCGAGTGTGGTTGCTCCTCGATGGAGCAGATGAAATGGATGAAGGAGCAGAAGGTATTTCTCCCTTGACATTAATAGTTAACCAGCTGGGAGGTTGGCTCGATCGCGCGCAGATAGTATTAACTTGTCGGCTAAATGTTTGGGACGCTGGTAAAAACGCCTTAGAATCCTTTGCCACTTATCGCAATTTGGATTTTCCCCCCTCGCAGATGAATCAATTCATCCGCCATTGGTTTAACCATAACCCGCAGTGGGGCAACTGCTTAATCCGAGAACTAAATAAACCCGAACGAGAACGGATCGGGGATGCAGTCAAAAATCCGCTGCGCTTGGCGCTTTTGTGCCGCACTTGGCAATTTGGCGCAGGAGAATTGCCCAATACCAAAACGGGACTTTACCAGCAGTTTGTCGAAGGGCTTTACGAGTGGAAACAAGAGCGATTTCCCACCACATTGCAACAGCGTCAGACTCTTAATGAATGTCTTGGCCAATTAGCCCTAGAAGCAATTAATGCCAAAGAATCGCGGTTTCGGCTGCGCCATAGTTTTGTATTTAATGTCTTGGGAAACCAGTACGAACAGTTTCAATTAGCTTTAAATTTAGGTTGGCTGAATAATGTAGGGGTGACAGCAGAACAACCCCACGAAGAAGTTTACGCTTTCTTTCATCCCACATTTCAAGAATATTTTGCAGCGCAGGCAGTTCACAATTGGCGCTACTTCCTCAACCACATTCCCCACAACCCTGACATAGGTCATTATCGTATTTTTGAACCCCAGTGGCAGGAAACGATTTTGCTGTGGCTGGGAAGGGAAGATGTGCCAAGAACACAGAAAGAAGAGTTTATCAAGGCATTATTAGAATTTGAAGATGACTGTCACCATTTTTATGAGTATCGCGCTTACTTTCTGGCCGCCGCAGGTATAGCGGAGTTTAAAGATTGTAGCTTTGCTGATGGGATTTTGGCGCAGATCGTCCATTGGGGTTTTGCTTATGAAGTTGAAAAGCAGAAATGGTGCAAATCTTTGTTGGGAATGGAAAGGAAAGATATCTCTCTTTGGCGCAAATTTTCAGGAAAAAAAGTACTGCCCACCTTAATCGATCGCACTTGTCTGTTAGCAATAGAAAAGGAAGCAAAAACTGTTCTCCAAAAGACTGAGCGTTCTAGAGCGATCGCAGCCTTAATCGACTTATTACACCACTGTCAGCAACATAAAACTATTAGACGAGCCGCCCAAATGTTGGGACAAATCGGCTCTGCCAACTCAGAAGCGATCGCAGCTCTAATCGAACTGCTCCAAACTTCTAGAGATGAAGAAACTCGCAGGCGAGCTATCAAAAGCTTGGGGCAGATTGGTGTTGGCAATCCAGAAGTTTGCGCTGCTTTGAGCGAACTGCTGCAAAATAGCGAGGATGAGGATACGCGCCGGTTAGCCGCCTACAACTTGGGGCAAATCGATCCTGGTAATTTGGAAGCGATCGCCGCTCTTACCCTTTTAATAAATACTTCTGGCGATGAAGATACCCGCCGATTAGCCTCTGTCAACTTGTGGCAAATCGAACCGGGAAACCTCGAAACTACCAACGCCTTACTCCATTTAATCCATACTTCTGGGGATGAAGACACGCGCCGAGTAGCCGCGCAAAATTTGGGACAAATCGATTCAACAAACCCAGAAGCTCGTAACGCCTTAATTAATTTAATTCACACTTCTGGCGATGAAGACACGCGCAAGTTAGCCGCCCAAAACTTGTGGCAAATCGAACCTGGGAACCCAGAAGCGATCGCAGCTTTGATACACCTTATCCACACCTCTGGAGATGAAGACACTCGCAGACAAGCCGCCTACAATTTAGGGCAAATCGATCCTGGAAACCCAGAAGCTCGCGACGCATTGATCGATCTGATTCGCACATCTGGAGATGAAAACACCCGCCGCCTCGCCGCCTACAATTTAGGAGAAATCGCTCCGGGAAACCACAAAGCTCACTCGGCTTTGCTTGAGTTGATCCGCACTTCCAGAGATGAAGATACTCGCCGCCTCGCCGCACATAACTTAGGGCAAATCGATCCTGGAAATGAGGAAGCGATATCTGCTCTAGTCGAGCTAGTTCAAAATAGTCACAATCAAGATAAACGCAGACGCTGCGCCAGGATTTTAGGGCATATCGCACCTGGTAACGAACAAGCTCGCGATGCGCTCATACACCTGTTGCAAACCAGTCAGGATGAATTTACTTGTTGGCAAGCCGCCACCAGTTTGGGGCAAGTCGATCCGGGAAACGATCGGGCTCACACCGCTTTAATTGAGTTGTTGCACAGTTCTGGCGATGAAGAAACTCGCGGACGAGTTGTTCATAGTTTAAAAGTAATTATTCAGGATAATCTGTGTAAAGCCGGAGTTTCTGCTTTAAAATTTTTTCTCTCAAATCACTTTTACGAAAACGATTTCGATCTCTACTGGCGTTGCTACGAATTGATTTGGCACTGGGTTCAAAATATGAGTTATCCAGATTTTTATGAAGCTTGGCACAGTCAAAAAAATCTGCCGATCGCTCCCAACTTTAATCTTTCAGAATTACCCGAAATTCTGGCTGATGCTATTTCCAATCATCCTAATTTTAGTCAATCCATACATCTAATTTGTATAGACGGCAGCAAATTTGTTGAGCCGGATAATCCGGCTTTGGAGATTTACGATCAAATGCTGGATGCTGGTTGTCTAGAACGAGAACATCGCGAACCGGAAACGATGCAGGAACTTAAGTTTTATTTTCACTGGCTGCGACGCAAATGGCAACGGAATTTAGTTTTGGTATTTTACGAAAATCCAAAGCCACCTGCACCCCAGGGATTTAGCGATATTTTCCTCAACGATTTAAGCAGATTTGATGGTGCAATTTGTGTTGTGAGCGAACAGGCTAATATTCCTTTGCAATCTTTTTCACCCGATCGGTCAAATTTGATTGCCGATATTGTGGCCTGGATCGAGGAGAAAATGATGGAGGATTAGGAAATGCGAATCGCCAGAAATACTTTGCGATCATCTATATAAAACCCAATTTTGGGGAGAACAAGATTTAACTAAGCTTAGATTTGAGGTGCTTTTTAGGGTCATAATTAAACAGCCATTTAAACTGTAAATCACCTAACCAAGTCGGAATCAACCAATATATCAAATTTCGCAAAAAACAACCAAAATCTGAATCTGTCTGACCTAAATTTCCTACCTGTCTAGAAGTAGTAAAAACCTTTTCAACTCTCTTACTTCTACTTACTTCAAATTCTCGCAAACTAGCAGGAATATCTTCTCCTTTTTCTTCTCCAATAATTAACATTTTAACTAACTCAAAAGCATCTTCGATCGCCATGCACCCCCCTTGCCCCAGATTTGGTTGCACTGGATGGGCCGCATCTCCAATTAACGTTACTCGACCGCGACCCCATTGCATACCAGGCGGTTCGCGATCGAAAATATCATCCCGATAAATACTTCCTTCCGACAATGCTTCAATAATAGCTGGAATTGGCTGGGCATAAGATGAAAAAAGAGCTTGCAATGCTTTTTTAGAACCACCCATTGCTTCATCATTCCCACCAGCTTCCGCCTGACTAAAAGCATAGAAACTAAATCGATCACCACCAACATCAAAATATCCAAACCGATTACCTCGTCCCCAAAATTCTCCCCAACTGTAACGCGGATCTAGAGGTAAATTATCTTTGTAAAACCATCCTCGCCAGCAAGACATTCCACTATAAATGGGTGGTTCCATTTGTTCCTTTCCATTTAAACGCGCCCTTACCTGCGAGTAAAGTCCATCCGCGCCAATCAGAACATCGCCCCAAGCTTCTCTTCCATCCGCAAAGGAAACGCGAATCCCATCTGCTGTTTCCACAAAATCTGTAAAAGCTGCCTTATTCCTGACAGTTCCTTCTGGAAGCGCATTGTAAAGGATACTTTGCAGTTCCGGGCGTAGAATACAAATACCCAAATCTTCTGCTTTGACAAATTCCGGCGCGTTAATATACAAAGGCTTTGCTTGTTTGCTGAAAAAACCGCCTTTGAGAATCTTAGCTCCTTGTTGGTACAACTGCGATCGTATCCTTCCTTCCCACAGCAGTTCGTAAACGCGCATGGCATTGCGTTGGATGAAAATGCCCCCAGGCCCAGATAACATGGAATCAAGGTCGCGCTTTTCGTAGAGTTCTACCTGCATTCCCATATCGAGACAAGCTATAGCACAAGTTAATCCCCCAATTCCTCCGCCGATGATAATCGCCTTTAAAGCTTCCTGTTTTGTAGCCTTGCTGGTGTTATTCTGCATTGCTGTTTCTTATCCTATGGGTGCGATCGCACTTATCATTATCCTAAACAGCAAAACCGACAAGTTATTGGCGATCGATTTGAACCTTTGCCCAACCTACCCAGTCTAAACCATGCGAAACTAGCCGTTGAGGGAGAAACCAGAGGTGTATCTTGATGCAGGGGTAAATGTGCCAGAAAGCGATCGGTCCGACTCCTATCTAGCCCAGCAGAGTATCCAGGGAAACCAGGAACGCTTTCGACAACTCTATCAGCGCTACCATCAGCGAGTTAGGTCAACCATGTACCAGCTGTGTGGCCCATCCTCCCTCGACGACTTAGTGCAAGAAGTCTTTATGCGAGTATGGAAGGGATTGCCCCAACTGCGGCAAACATCGCAATTTTCCACCTGGCTTTATCGTATCAGTTGGAACGTAGCCTGCGACCAACGGCGGAAATTTGCTCAGCAGCGCACCTTTGACACCAAACTAAAAACTGAAAACTCAGAACAATCCTCAGCCCCGGATCTCATGCAGCTGCATTATAAAGATCTAGTGCAGCGCGGACTGGCTCAACTCAGTTTAGACCATCGCGCTGTAATAGTACTGCACGATCTCGAAGAAATCCCTCAAAAAGAAATGGCTGAAATTTTGGGTATTCCGGTGGGAACCGTCAAATCTCGCCTTTTTCATGCCCGTGCGGCTATGCGGCAATTTCTCCAGTCACAAGGAGTCCACCTATGAAACAGCTGCCAACAGATGATGATGAACGCTTAGTGGAATTCCTCAAGGCTAACCGTCCAGATGTTCCCTCAGCAGCACCGGATTTAGAAGCACGAATTTTCCAAGCTGTGAAGTCAGAACCTTCGCTAAATGTGCGCCGATTCTCTAAGCGACTGTGGCTGTTTCCACCCGCCATTGCTGCCGGTTTGATGTTGGTTTGGGGAAACAATATGCTGCGATCGGGCCTCAATACATTACCCTTCCAGCTTCCTTTGCAAGTAAGCCGAACCTCAACAACCACAATGCCAAACGACGCCGAACTCGTTAAGCTCGAATCCTTTTTAGAGAATAACTGGAATAGCGTCGTAGCCAGTAGCCAAACGGAAGAAGAACTCGAAAATACTTCAGCCGATTGGATGCAACTCGCCAATACAACCGCGCAAAATTCAACTAAATCAACTTTAAGAGAAACAACAAGGAGATAAATTCCCATGTTTTTGAACCGCGCTTCTACTATAGCCGCTTTAACTCTATCGATTGGAAGCGCTGCTGTTTTTATCAATCCCAATCCTTGGCTATCACAACAAAGCATTGCCCAAGATGTAAATCCTACCAATCGGCCCGATCGACAAATGCCCCGATGGATTCAGGAACTCAATCTCAGCCAAGCCCAAATCCAGCGTATACAGCAAATTCACAACCAATACAAAGACCGAATGTCCCAAAGCGTACAATCCCTACGCCAAGCACAGCAAGAGTTGCAAACTATGATGGCGAGTACGGCTTCCCAAGACCAACTGCGCGACAAACATCGCCAAGTTGAAGCAATAGATCAGCAGGTTAGGGAGCTAAGGTTTGAAAGTATGCTTGCTATGCGAGAAGTACTGACTCCAGAACAACGCCGTCAGTTTGCCCAACGTATGCAAAACCAGCGGAGAGGTATGAGGAACCGCCCAGGTAATAGAGGCCCAATGCCTTCTCCTCAAACTCCACCGACTAGGTAGGAGGTATGCTGGAATAGCGTCGGTATGCGATCGCATATAGGGACTTCCAAACAACAAAATATCTAACGACTTCTTGTGGGATGGGCGAGACGCCCATCTTAGAAGCGATTTCGGCTCTTCCATACTTAGCGCACTAAGTACGGAAGAGCCAGATTCTTATCAACCATAAATTATTTGACACTCCTCGGCGTGAACGCACGAGGATTCTTGGCTCTACGAACGACTTTAAAACCCACTATCCTTGCGGCAAT